>JBDHXL010000029.1:0-34092 GCA_039810685.1 Pedobacter sp.
AGAATTATTCTTGAACTCAATTGAAATTTTGAAAAAATCAATTGATACAGAAATGAAGAAATATAAAGGAGAAGTATCTGTAAAAAGAATCATTCGAACAAACTCTTTCAAAGATGAAGTGTTTAATCAACTCAAACGAAGAAATAACAGCCGCTAACAAGGGTAACCGTTGCACAACTACCTAATTTCTAAAAAACTTCATTTTTCACCAATTTTCAGAGCTCCATATCTTCGATATAAGCGAATACTTTATCAGTTATGGTAAAAATGAGATACTAAAATCATGGCCGCATTTCGAAGATATAGGCCTTTACAAAAAACGATTTCACAAAAACCAATATATCCCCTCCTAATACAATTGAGATGGGGAAGATACGATTGGAGTTCAGCATAAATTTTAGATACTTCTTTAGATTGTGGTAAGCTTCCCCAAAAACAGTACGGTTTAAAAGTAGACAAAAGTTTAACTTTAAAAACTGTAAGCAATGAAAAAAAGTAAATTTAGTCCTGTACAGATAGCAGGCATTCTTAAAGAGTTTGACAACGGCAATAACGCAAACCTTTAGCGTAATCGTTTTTTATTATCACTCACAAAGGCCGACCAACCGCTGTAAGTTTTTGATTTGCCTGAGCTGCTTATGCGCTGAAAAGAATGACAAACCGCTACGGCTAATCCGTCGGTAGCGTCTAAAAATTCGGGACTTTCTTTAAAACCAAGCAATCTTTGCAGCATAGCGGCCACTTGCTCTTTGCTAGCAGTACCATTGCCGGTGATGGATTGTTTTATTTTTCGGGGTGCATATTCCGTAACCGGGATGTTGTGACTAAGTGCAGCGGCCATGGCTATGCCTTGTGCTCGTCCCAATTTAAGGGTTACTTGTATATTTTTTCCGTAAAAAGGAGCTTCTATTGCTAGCGCATCGGGTTGGTATTGTTCTATTAATGCTTGGCTTTTTTCGAAAATACGTTGCAATTTTAAGTAATGGTCATCCAAATGTTCCATTCTAACTACGCCCAGACTAAGCAATTCTAGTTTGCTACCTTTTTCTAAGATTACCCCATAGCCCATAATAGCTGTGCCGGGATCGATACCTAAAATTACCCGTTCTTTTTTTTCGACCAACATGCCAACAATATTAAGCATATTTGCAAAGAAATAACCCAAAATTTGAGCTCGTATTACAAAAAAATAATTGCCAGAAGCATTAAGCTTGCCGTTGTGCTCTTCGCTCTATGGTTCATCTACCGTAAGTTGGCACACCACAACGATTTGGGTAATTTTATAACAATGCTCAGCCAAATATCTAGCTTAGAGGTTTTTTTGGTGATTGGACTTGTTGTACTCCTCATGTTGGCCAATTGGTTGTTGGAGGCCTTAAAATGGCAACGATTGATAAAAAATGTAGAGCAAATTAGTTATTGGCGAGCTATTGAATCGGTTTTTTGTGGTTTAACTTGGGCGGTTTTTACTCCCAACCGTATTGGTGAATACGGAGGCCGTATCTTCTTTCTATCGCCAAAAAGACGTATTGTGGGCATAGTTGCTATGGCTGTGGGCAATATTGGTCAATTGGTGCTTACCAACGTATTTGGAGCTATAGCTACTCTAATTTTTGTATATCGTTTTGTGCCAACGGAACCCATTCTTTTTCTGGCCTTGCTTGCTTTGGCCCTCGTTTTTATAGCTTTTTTTGTGGTGTTTTATTTTAATATCAAATGGCTCAACAGCCTTTTGCTCTCTATGCGATTTACCCGCAAATACCAAAAATTTTATACGGTTTTGGGTCGCTACCGAAAGAGAGAGCTAGCCAAAATTTTGCTTATTTGCTTGGGGCGCTACATTATTTTCACCAGTCAATACCTAATTATGTTTGTTTGGCTAGTGCCAGATTTGGCTAGCCTAGACGTTTTGTTGCTGGTGCCCATCTTATTTTTTGTACAATCAACCTTGCCCTCTTTAGATTTGCTTGATATCGGTGTACGTAGTGTCACTGCTCTATTCTTTTTTAAGTATGTTACAACTGCTACTACCTCAGTCATTGCCTGTGTTTCGAGTATTTGGCTAATAAATATTATTATTCCTGCTATATTAGGAGCTTATTTTGTGTTTAAAACCAATATTTTTGTGAATGCCCGAAATTCTTAGTGCCTTACTCTTTCTTTTTGCTCTGGCTTATCTATGGTTACTATTGCGCTATACACAGGCTTGGTCAAGCATCCCCTTATTTGAGTCTAATTTCGCATCAACGCCTAGCACCTTTGTTTCGGTAATAATCTCTGCCCGCAACGAAGAGGAAAATATTGTTGGTACAGTATCGGATATCTTAAATCAAGATTACCCTAAGCACTTGTTTGAGCTCATTGTGGTAGATGACCATTCTACAGATAATACTTTGGGCTTGCTGAATGCTATTGATGATGAGCGACTAAAGGTGCTAAGTATGGAAGGAACTACCGTACGCAATGCATACAAAAAAAAGGCTATTGCAATGGCTATTGAACAGGCATCCGGTACTTTAATTGTTACAACAGATGCCGATTGCAGAATGGGGCCAAGTTGGTTAACTACTATCGTAAATCAGTACGAACAAAGTCGAAGTAAAATGATTTCTTCTCCGGTTGTTTATCATCAGGAAGGTTCTTTGTTTGAGCGTTTGCAAACCCTCGAGTTTGCCTATCTTATAGCCATGGGTGGTGCTGCCATAGCTACAGGTAAACCCGGAGCCTGCAACGGTGCAAATTTGGCCTATGAAAAACAAGCTTTTTATGAAGTAGGTGGTTTTAAAGGAATTGATGATTTGGCTTCTGGTGATGATGAATTGCTAATGCACAAAATCTTTGCCCGCTACGGCAACCAAATTTCTTTTTTGAAAAGCAGGAAGGCGTTGGTCTATACAAAAGCCAAACCCAATCTCAAAGAATTTATTGCTCAGCGTAAAAGATGGGCCTCAAAAGCAACCCGTTACCAACAAAAATCTTTTGGTTATACCAATATAGGAATTTGGATTTTTAATTTACTATTGCTGTTGGCGATGCTCTCAACAGTATTTGGTATATTCCCTGTTCATTACCTGGTACTGGCTTTTGTTGTGAAATTTATTGCCGAATTTACTTTTCTCAATCAAATTACAAGTTTTATACAAAGACGAGGCTTGTTGGCTTATTTGCCTTTTCTGTGTGTGTTGCATGTATTTTATTTGGTTTATATCGGCTTTGCTGGGCAGGGTAGTGGATACGAATGGAAAGAAAGGAGGGTAAGCTAAATGCAAAATAATTCGCCAGCCCTACAAGTTTGGCAACGTTTTAAAAGACATAAACTAGCCTTGTTGGGACTTGTGTTTATTTCAATATTGGTACTAGTAGGCATATTGGGCTACCTCATTATTCCTGATAAAAGTCCCAATGCCAACACCATGCATTTGCAATTAAGTAATAAAAAACCAGGGCGTACTTTTCAGTTTCTCATTGTCAGCAAAAAGGCCGGAGTAGAGAAAGTGGGTTGGTTTGAGCAAATGTTGTATGGGCAGGAAAATGATTTTCAGAGTATCCCGATAACGTCCTATCGGGAAGAAAACGGTAAAGTATTTGCCAGAGAGTATTTGGGAGATGATGAACAGGCTGAAGAACAAGCTTATCCTCGGGTAAGCGGACAAAATACTTATGAAAAAACCTATTATCTCGGAACGGATATCTACGGTAGAGATTTATTGAGCCGATTGGTGTTGGGTATTCGGGTGTCCTTATCGGTAGGGCTTATGGCAGTGCTGATATCGGTATTTATCGGCACTATACTTGGTGCTATAGCCGGTTATTTTGGTGGAAAAACCGATGCTGTCATTAGTTGGCTTATGAATGTAGTTTGGTCTTTACCCTCATTACTATTGGTTATAGCCATTTCATTTGCGCTAGGTAAAGGTTTTTGGCAAATATTTATTGCTGTTGGCCTCTCTACTTGGGTAGATTTGGCTCGTGTAGTTCGCGGACAAGTGATGGCTCTTAAACAGGTAGAGTATGTAGAAGCAGCCAAAGCCATGGGTTTTAGCCACACCCGTATTATAGCCAAACACATCTTGCCCAATATTGCCGGACCTATTTTGGTGGTAGCCTCGGCCAATTTTGCCTCGGCTATTTTGCTCGAAACCGGACTGAGCTTTTTGGGCTTTGGAGCGCAACCGCCTATGCCTAGTTGGGGAGCAATGATTAAGGAACATTATGGTTATATTGTGATGGATGCCGCCTATTTGGCTCTATTGCCCGGTTTGGCTATCATGCTGACGGTGTATTTTTTTAACCTCATTGCTATCGGACTGCGAGACGCTTTTGATGTGAAAGAGCAAAACGCACAGCAATAATTCTATTGAGTACTTCCGAAAGTCCATTGGCAATCTTAAATTTGCTAGATGCTGCAATTATCTTGGCAAGACACACTTTTAGAAGCTGGTTGCGACGAGGCCGGAAGAGGCTGCTTGGCGGGTCCAGTGGTGGCTGCTGCGGTAATATTGCCAGCTGAATTTAAACTAGATGGCTTAAACGATTCTAAAAAAATGACCGAAAAGCAGCGAGAACGTTTAAGGCCAATTATTGAGGAGCAGGCCTTGGCTTGGGCGGTAGCTTTTGTAGATGCTAAAGAAATAGATGAAATCAATATTCTTAACGCCTCGATATTAGCAATGCATCGTGCTTTGGAGCAATTGCACACTCCTCCACAGTTTATTGCTGTTGATGGTAATCGCTTTAAGAAATACCAAGATGTGCCTCATATTTGTGTAGTGAAGGGCGATGCAAAGCTGATGAATATTGCTGCAGCCTCTGTTTTGGCCAAAACCCATCGTGATGAATGGATGCTTAAAGCTGCTGATGAATACCCCCAATACGACTGGCAAAAAAACAAAGGTTATCCTACTTTAGCACATCGTAAGGCGGTATTGAGCCAAGGCTTGAGTAAGTACCATCGCCGATCTTTTCATATCAACGAATTGCAAACCAAACTAGCACTTTACCCGTGAAACTACTGTTATTGACCCACCGAGTTCCTTTCCCTCCAAACGGAGGATACCCGATTGTGGTTTATAACACCATTAAAGGCCTGTTGGACGAAGGAGTAGAGCTAACACTATTTAGTCTGAACTGTTCAAAATATTTTGTTGATTTAGAGGATGTAAACGATCCTATTTTATCGAAAATAAATCTCAAAACCTATCCGGTTGACGTGAGCTTTAGTGTGTGGGATGCTATGTTGAATGTTTTGTCCAATCAGTCCTACAACGTATCTCGTTTCTTTGATGAAGATGTAGAGCATGCTTTGGAGGATTTATTGCGTGAGCAGGCTTTTGATTTGGTACAGTTTGAAGGACTTTTCGTATTACCTTATTTAGATATCGTCAAATCCACCTCAAATGCCAAGCTTATTTATCGGGCGCATAATATCGAACATAAAATTTGGGACAGGCTATCATCAAGAGAACAGTTTACACCACGCCGTTTATATTTGCGTTTCTTGGCACGTCGCTTAGAAGATTTTGAATCGGAACAGTTAAACCGCTTTCATCAAGTGTTTGCCATTAGTGAACCCGATCGGCAAAAGATGCTGCAAATGGGCTGTCTCACCCGGCTCGAAGTTTTTCCGGTAGCGGTAGATTTTGATAAATATAAACTGTTTTCGCCACGGCCAGGCTTCCTTACTCTATGCTACATTGGTGCAATGGATTGGCAACCCAATAAAGAAGGGCTAGAGTGGTTTTTGGATGAGATATGGCCTGATATTGAAAAACTAGGTGGTGATTTGCGTTTGTACATTGCCGGCAAATTTATGCCCAAACATTTTTACGAATACAAGTCGGATAATGTGATTGTAGAAGGTGAGGTGGTGGATATACTTGATTTTATAGACAGTAAATCCATTATGTTGGTGCCCTTGCTATCGGGAAGCGGGATGCGGGTGCGAATTATTGAAGGGATGGCCATGCAAAAATGTGTAATTGCCACAACTGTTGCTGCCGAAGGTATCGAATATACGAATGGTAAAGATATTATGATTGCCGATACTGCCGATGAGTTTTACCGTGCTATATTGACCTGTGTTACACAGCCTAAACGTTGGCAAGAAATAGGACGAAATGCGAGAGATTTGGTAGAAAAACAATACAATATCAATACGGTAGCCCAAGGTATGGCCGAGAGCTACCGCAATTTGTTGGCCTAGTTTTTAGCCTAAAATTTTTTTCAATTGTTGTGCTATTTGTGTTTCTAAGTTTTGACTGGCCTTTACCAAAGGTAAGCGAACCGTATTGTTGCAAATTCCTAATTGTTGTAATGCTGATTTTAGACCTACAGGGTTACCTTCGGCGAAACAAAGTCTGGTAAACTCGAGCAAGCTGAGGTGTGTGGGTACAGCATCAGCAAATTTACCTTCGGCACACAATCTTACAAGGTCTGAAAGTTGACGCGGTACGGCATTGCCAATTACAGAAATTACACCAACTGCCCCGATAGCCATCATGGGCAATACTACAGGATCATCGCCAGATATTAGCATAAAATCGGTAGGCTTGTCACGCATAATTTGATTAAACTGCTCAAAATTTCCACTGGCTTCTTTTATCCCGAATATGTTTTTACAATCACTGGCCAAACGACAGGTGGTTTCTACGCTTATGTTAGAGCCGGTTCTGCCGGGTACATTGTAAAGTAAAATGGGCAAATCGCTGTGTTCGCTCAAATATTTGTAATGCTGGTAAATACCTTCTTGGTTGGGCTTATTGTAATAGGGGCTTACCGAAAGTATGGCCGAATAATCTTTTATGTTGAAATGTTTAATTTCTTCGGCAATTTGCAAGGTGTTGTTGCCGCCAATTCCGGCCATTAGTGCTAATCTGCCCTTGTTAATTTCAGCTGTAAATTCCCACACCTTTTTCTTCTCGTCTTGCTTTAGGGTTGCACTTTCTCCAGTGGTACCCAATGAGACAAGATAATCAACACCACCATCAATTACATAATTGATTAGGCGCTCTAAACTGGCGTAATCTACAGAGCCATCGCTGTTGAACGGAGTAACCAAAGCCACCCCTGTTCCCTGAAATCTATTCATCTTTATATATTATATGCTGTCGCAAAAAAAAATCTAATGTTTTTTATTGCGTCAGGGAACCAGCATATTTTCAAAGTCTGTTTCGCTAATAATTTTGATGTTCAACTGTTGTGCCTTTTCCAATTTAGAAGGCCCCATGTTGTCGCCGGCTAGAAGAAAGTCTAGCTTTGCAGAGATACCACTCAGTATTTTTCCGCCGTTTTCGGTTATCAAATCTTTTAGCTCTTCGCGGCTGTGACGCTCAAAAACGCCCGAAATTACAAAGCTTTTTCCATTAAGCAGATTGCTTTTGAGGATATTTTTTGATTCGTCTAATTTAAAGCATAAACCTGCATCGATAAGCCTTTGTACTTGCGTTTTGTTGCTGTCTTTTGCAAAAAAATCAAGTATGCTATCAGCTATCCTTTCACCAATTTCATCAATGGCAATTAATTCTTCTTTGCTGGCTTGTGCTAATGCTGTTATATTATTTAATGCGGCGACTAATTTTTTGGCAACAGTTTCACCAACATAACGGATACCTAGACCAAATAAAACTTTGTCGAAGGGCATAGTTTTAGAAGCAGCAAGCCCTGCCAATAGCCGATCAATTGATTTTTCACCAAATCGCTCTAGTTTTTTGAGCTCTTGCTCCCGTTCGTTGAGTTGGTACAGGTCGGCAATATTCTTTATAAAACCCAATTCGTAGAACGTATCAATGGTTTCATCGCCAAGCCCATCAATGTTCATCGCTTTGCGGCCTACAAAATGCTGTATTTTACCTTTAATTTGAGGAGGACAACTTTCTTCGTTTGGGCAGTAATATGCTGCTTCGCCTTCTTGCCGTACCAAAGAAGTACCACACTCGGGACAATAGTTGATGAATTGAATTTTTTGAGCCTTTTCTTTGCGTAACTCGGTATTTACTTTAATGATTTTAGGAATAATTTCTCCACCTTTTTCTACCCAAACGGTATCGGCCTCGTGTAGGTCTAGCCTTTCCATTTCGTCGGCATTGTGCAATGTGGCTCTTTTGACCGTAGTGCCGGCCAAAAACACAGGTTTGAGGTTGGCAACGGGGGTGACGGCTCCTGTACGGCCTACCTGATAGCTTACCGATTCGAGTTCTGTTTGTACCTCCTCGGCCTTAAATTTGTAGGAAATAGCCCAGCGAGGTGATTTTGCGGTAAAGCCTAATTCTGCTTGTTGGGCGTAGCTGTTTACCTTGATGACAATACCATCTATGTCAAAACTTAACTGGTATCGCTCTTTTTCCCAGTGGTGTATAAAAGCCAATACCTCGTCAATATTTTTGCAGAGCCTACTGTCTGGTCCGGTCTGAAATCCCCAGTTCTTTAAGGCCTCCATACTTTGCCAATGCGATTGATAGGGTATATTGTCCATATACAATCCGTAGAGAAAACAATCTAAGGGGCGCTTTTTTACTTCGCTAGAATCTTGTAGTTTCATGGTGCCGGCAGCAAAATTTCGGGGGTTGGCATAGGTTTGTTCACCTTGTTCTTCACGCTCTCTATTTAGTCGTTCGAAAGCTGATCGGTGCATAAACACTTCACCTCGTATCTCAAACACATCGGGGTAATTGCCCTTTATTAGCTGATGCGGAATGGTGTGTATGGTTTTGATGTTATTGGTTACCTCATCACCCTTTGCCCCATCACCTCGGGTTACAGCCCTAAGTAGTTTGCCTTTCTCGTAGGTGAGGCTCATCGATAAACCGTCGAATTTCAATTCACACACATATTCTAACTCGTTACCAATTGTTTTGCGTACCCGCTCGTCAAAATCGCGAAGGTCTTGTTCGTTGTAGGTGTTGCCCAAAGAAAGCATGGGCCATCTGTGACTGATGGTTTTGAAATTCTTTGTGATTGCTCCGCCTACTTTTTGTGTTGGTGAGTTCGGGTCTGCAAATTCGGGATATTCTTTTTCTAAACGCTCTAATTGTGCCAGTTTTTGATCAAACTCATAATCGCCAATGGTTGGCATGGCTAGTACGTAGTAGTTGTAGGTATGTTCGTTTAGCTCGGCCACTAAGGCCTCCATTTGTTCTTTTATCTCAAATAGTGACATGCTACGAAGATAGGAAAAAGAAGGGGTGTTTGTGTGATTTGTTGTTGGTTGCTCGTTGCTCGTTACTCGTTGCTCGTCTTTCGTTGCTCGTTTTTCGATGCTCGTTTTTCGATGTTCGATGTTCGTTTTTCGTTTTTCGTTACTCGTTATTCGTTATTCGTTCTTTGTTTTGGGGTTATAGTTTTTTGACTTGGATAATTTTCATGGGGCACACATCGGCGGCTTTTTTATTGTCTTCGTATTCTTCATCTCCGGTTTTTACGGTGTGAAATCCTTTTTTGTTCACTGCTCCAATGAGGGTTACTTTACCGTCTTTTTTTGACATGCGCCAGCGCTGAAAAGCTAGCTCAACACAGTAGTTGCAGCCAATACATTTTTCTCTTTGATGGGTGATGATAACCATGACTAAGCTGGAACTATTTTGTATAATTTATCGGAGTTGCGGATATATTCGGATACTTTAAATGAACATACGTCCCCTTTTTTTGCCTCATTAACTGATATATTGTCCACCCGTATCTCATCTATGGTACTTTCTATCACACCGGTGGTTGGCCCCATGATAAATATTGGGTCGCCCACTTTTATACTTAAGGCCTCAATACGGAATTGCCCAACTTGCGATTTGGTGAAATAATGCTCGGCCTTGCCGATGTAAACCTTTTTTTGCGTAGCTGATGAGCCGCTTTGGTTAGTCCATTCGCCTAGTTTTTGCCCCAAGTAGTAGCCGCTCCAAAAACCACGATTGTAAACTTTCTCCAGTTCGCCCATCCATTGTTCTATCTTATCTTGTGTATAAGTGCCATTTTTTATGCTGTCTATGGCTTCTCGGTAACATTGCGTTACCTTGGCTACGTACTCTGGTGCCCGCCCACGACCCTCAATTTTCAGAACGGCAATACCCGTAGCCATCACTTGATCCAGAAAATCGATGGTGCACAAATCTTGTGGCGACATGATGTACTCGTTGTCTATTTCTAGTTCGTGCCCATCTTCGAGGTCGATAACTTTGTAAGCTCTTCGGCAGTTTTGGACACAGGCTCCCCGATTGGCCGATGAGTTGTGTGTGTGCAAGCTTAAATAACATTTTCCCGAAACAGCCATGCACAAAGCACCATGGCCAAAAATCTCTACTTTTACCAAATTGCCCGAGGGTCCCTTAATTTGCTCTTTGATGATTTGGTCGCAAATACTTTTTACTTGGCGTAGGCTTAACTCGCGAGACATCACCATCACATCGCAAAAGAAAGCATAAAACTTTACGGTTTCTATATTGGTGATGTTGAGTTGTGTTGAAGCATGTACGGGCATTTTCTGCGAGAAGGCATAGTTAATGACCGCCTGGTCGGAGGCAATTATTGCTGAAATACCGTACTCTTTGGCTTGGTCAACTACTTTTTTAATAATAGATAAGTCGTGGTCATACACAATGGTGTTGAGTGTAAGATAGGTTCTGATACCTTTTTCTTTACAACGTCTCGAAATTTCGGGTAGGTCTTCCAAGGTAAAGTTCATGGTGGCTCTTGCACGCATGTTTAATTGGTCCACACCAAAATAAATCGAATCGGCACCACTTTGTATGGCTGCTTGCATGGCCTCAAAAGAGCCTGCGGGCGACATCAGTTCCATAAGTATGTATTATCCTGCTACTAGAGTTTTGTTGTTTTGTTTTTAGGCTGCAAAGATAGCTAAAGTGCTTTTGAAATAGAAAGTTTGCCTTATACATGACAATTAAACGATATTTAGGTCTTATATTGAGTGCCTTTGCTTGTTTGGTATAAGCAGAGAATTACTAAAGATGTTTTAAATTATTTACACTTGTGCAGGCGACTTGTTTTGTAATAGGCTAGAGTGAATTTCTAAATAAAAATCAAATCCTTTTGTTTTTATGGAAATATCGCTTTATATTTGCACCTCTATTTGAAAAATCGTTTTTAAAGATATAAAATTGTTATGAAAAGAACATTCCAACCTTCGCAAAGAAAGAGAAGAAATAAGCATGGCTTCCGCGAAAGAATGGCTACTGCAAACGGTAGAAGAGTATTAGCTTCTCGTCGTGCAAAAGGAAGAAAAAGACTTTCTGTGTCTGATGAGCACCGTCATAAAGCATAA
This sequence comes from Pedobacter sp., assembly GCA_039810685.1. GTDB lineage: Bacteria > Bacteroidota > Bacteroidia > Sphingobacteriales > Sphingobacteriaceae > Pedobacter. The sequence continues at coordinate 11,267 of JBDHXL010000029.1, forward strand.
TTTTTGATTGCAATTCCCCTATTTTAGGGGTAAAGGCAGATATCAAATTTTTCTGCACCTAAGGCAATCAAATCATGAAAACATTTAAAAAAGAAGAGCGTTTATGCAGCATTAAGTCTTTGGGCTTATTGTTCAAGAAAGGTTCTTCTTTTTTATTGTATCCCTATCGGGTCACCTATCTCACAGTAGAGCAAGCTTCTTTATTTCCTGCTCAAATTGTAATCAACGTTCCCAAAAAACGCTATAAGCACGCAAACGACAGAAACCGTGTAAAAAGGCTTTGTCGCGAAAGCTATCGGCAGCACAAAGAACAACTGCTGTATTCGCAAATAGTTGGGAATGAGCAGTTGCTGTTGCTTGGAATACAATATGTGGGCAAGCAAATTTATAAATTTGATTTTATGGACAAGCGAATGCAGCAGATGCTGAAACGTTTGGTCGAACAATTGTCTGCTCATGAAAATCCTCAATAGCCTTTTCTCATTTCTATTTCTGCTACTGATTAAGTTGTATCAATGGCTATTGTCGCCTTTGTTGGGAGCAAGCTGTCGATATACCCCAACTTGTTCGCAATACGGTGTAGAGGCTATAAAAAAGCACGGGCCATTCAAAGGGGGATGGTTAACCCTAAAACGAATAGGCCGTTGTCATCCTTGGGGAGGGCATGGTCATGATCCGGTACCTTAGCCGTTTTTGTAAATAAGCTTTTCGGTACCTCTTATTGTTTTGTGTTATCTTTGTGCAAACATGTCAATTATACTACAACTAGAAACTGCTACTACCGTGTGTTCGGTAGCCTTGGCAAAAGATGGTCAGGTTATCACCCTCAAAGAGGAGCAAGCGGCCAACATTCATGCTGCAAGCTTAACGGTATTTGTGCAAGAAGTGATGAATAAAGCTCAGCTATCATTTACTGATTTGGATGCTGTAGCCGTTAGCAAAGGGCCTGGTTCTTATACAGGGCTTCGTATAGGTGTTTCAACTGCCAAAGGACTGTGTTTTGCATTGGATAAGCCGCTAATTGGTGTAAATACACTCGAAATGATGGCTAGTGGTTTTTTGGTAGAGAACCCTAATTTTGGTGGGCTCATTTGTCCAATGTTGGATGCCCGACGTATGGAAGTATATACCGCCGTTTTTAATCATAAAATGGAGGCATTAGAATATACACATGCTAAGATAATTGATGAAAATAGCTTTGCGCTCAATTTGCAATCGCATTATGTAGCCTTTATTGGTGATGGGGCAGCAAAGTGTAAAACAGCTATTGGCTCGCCCAACGCCCATTTTTTTGAGCAGAATTTTAACTCGGCCAAATACATGAGCCATTTGGCTTTAGAAGCATATAAAGCCAAAAGTTTTGAGGATGTGGCTTATTTTGAACCTTATTATTTGAAAGATTTTGTAGTTACCCAAGCAAAAGCAAAGCTATAAGGTTAATTTTTTTTCTTGAAGATACTAAATAGTCGTTTAAACAATCCGGGTTTTTCTTTGCCTACACCTACGCCAGGCATCCAACTCATATTTTGAGGATGCTCGACCACGTAACCAATTTTGAAAGCCATACCTAAATATACCGAGCCACGATGATAGCTACTGGCTTCGGCAGAATTGTTTTTTACGAGTTCTTTAGTGGCGTAATAACTCCCAATAATATCATTTGTGCCCAAAAACATTTCAAAATTGGGGCTCTGAATCATACCCTGCATACCCAGCTTAAAATCTTTGTCGGTATTGATGGTAGGCACGGCACTAAAAGAGAAAAGGCCTGTCTTGAAGGTATTGACCAATGCCAACTCGCCGTATTTATCAAAAATATCCTTGGTGAGAATAATATTAGGATGATATGCACCAAAATTTTTAGCAATCAGCAAATCAATTTTACTGTTGATGGCTTCGGTAAAGGCTTTTTCTTTTTTACTAGCACTACCGATTTTCTCCATGGCATCAGACAGATTTTTGTCGGCATTGGAGCCTGTAATGTTGGAGAAAGTACGTGTTTCATCAAAATTTGCTTGTACCGATCGTTTCCCCCAACGTATAAAACCCAGATCTTTAAGGTTGGCCATTACCAAAACACCATCGCTACCGCTGTGGCTAAGGCCAAAGCTAAGAGCAGCTCCGAGATTTTTAAATGAAAAAATATTTTCGGGTTTAAATGCCAGATTGGCTGGATAATTGAGCCGATACGTGCCTTTCATGCTAAGATTCATTTGGTCTTGTGCCGGAATGATGCTTACGTTAGACTTTGAAGCATAAAAATCGGCATAGCCAATACCACTGAGCAGGCTCAATTTGAAACCAAAGGCCCATTTCTTGTCATAGTTTTCGCGATAGCTGAAACCAAACTGGTGGTAGGCAAACATTTTTCCATTGTTGTTAAAAATATTGCTTCGGGGTATGGTCAAGAAATCTTTAGCATTTACTTGAAATAACGCCCGGCTTATCTTTTCATCGTATTCAATTGTTGAGAAGGCTCTAATTTGCCAAGAGAAACCCATTTCTGCAGCAAAACGATGATACTTGAAAATGCGTAATGCAGCTAGGTAGATGTTGACCTCTTCTCTCAGTGATCGGGGATCTTTGAAATTTCCTGTGCGGTTTTGTTGATAACCCTGATTTACCAAGTTGCGGATATAGGTGTTGGAGTTGCCTTTATTGAGCGAGCTAACATCTAAGTAGGGAATTAAAAAGTTGGAAAGATATTGGCGAGAAGAATCGAGTGCGAAACCCTTTTGAGCTGGATTCTCAAAAGAATCAAAAAGAGTGCGAGTATTGAAAAGTGCATATTGTTGGGCTTGTGCTCGGTTTATTAGCACAAACAACACTACAATAAGCAATATTTTTTTCATCTTTTATTGTGCTTGATCGGCTAATGGGAGTGCCCTACTATCTGCTAATATATCAATTTTGGGTTTCAGTAAAAACAGGTTTGATGAGAATTTATCACCATCAGCTGATAGAGTAAAGGCAAAAGTATCAAACTGGACAAAACCCGGATTAGCTTTATAGCGTTTGTACCATGATGGGCCGAGTTCTCTTTGCATAAGCTGTTTACTATTGCTTAGGTTGATATAGAACAGTACAGCACCAGTATTGCTACTTTGATCCTTAAAGTAGGTATAGGCACTTGATGAGGTCAGCATTTCATTTTTTCGGTAAGTATTTAAAAATTGCTGGATACTGCTGGGGTAATTGGCAACAATTAGCAAATTATCAATAATGCTGTAAAATGGTCTCGAGAAATCCTCTAAAGGTTGCCCAAAAAAATAGCTCAAGAGATTTCTTTCTTTAAAAATCCGTATTTCGGGACTGTACATGCTGCTCAAATCGAGAAATGACTGAGCAAGCTTATCGCCGTTTTTTATGTCAAATAGGGCTAATTTTTCGCCATTGGCAAGTTGCATTGTTGCAAACTGATGGTTGAAATATTTAGGCAGTCCTTTGTTCAGTTCTAGTCGATATTTGTCATTGATACGTTTAATATCTGCCGTTTTATTTTTGTAAAAAGGCATTTTGTCTTGCCAAAGGGCTAATTTTTTCTGCCATTCATCAAACTCACTGATTTGATAGAGCACATAGTTGGCCGTTGTTTTTGGGAATGATTGGTCGAGGCTAAAAGTCTTGTTCTCTTGCTGGTTGAATAGCGTGTAGTAATTGTCGTTACTATTTATTTCGAGTGGTCCACTAAGCAATAGTTTGTCGCTGGCATAGTTATAGTTTAAACGAGCAAAGGCATCTTGTTGATCAAATATTTTTAAATTTCCTTTCAGTGTATTCTTTAAAATAGGTTTGGCCAATTGTTTGATTTTGTTAAAATTGATAAATACCATTGCCAAATTGTTGTTGAAACGGCTATTTTTCTTGATGTATTGGGCAAATGCCTTTGCTCCGTCCGAGCGTTTAGCTTGGTGCAAGGCAGCTGCATGGTCAGATATAAGAAAGGTATTTTCTTTAAGTTGCAAAAAGCAAGCTGTACTATCGTTCAAGTTAATTTTATATACGCCTTTTTCTGATTTCGAGGACAGCTGCTTGAGTAGTTGAGTGCTGTCTTGCAATTGTCCGGTTAAAACCAATGCAATGTCTTGTGTGTTGACAGTTTGAAAAGCCATGTATATTCTAGGGCTTTTTAAGATATTAGCTATCTTTTTCTCTTGTTGGTACTGTAACAATGCTTGTAGAAAAACCGATTTTTCAAGTCCTAGTAGCTGATTGCTGACTTCTTGGGCAGCCATAATATCGAAGAAGCTTTTGTCATTATCAAATGCCACGATAATACCAGAGTGGCTACTCAAAACTTCTAAGCCGTAATCGTTAGAGCTGTTATCTTTATCTAAGCTCGTAAAATAGAGATAGGCTAGCCCAATGATACCCGCTAAAAGTAAACTGATGAGGAAGTAGATTTTTTTCATGCTTTGCTGAGCAAATTTAATTTAAATTTTTATGTTTTGTGTCGTTTTAAGGCTGTTTTAATTAACTTAGCTTTTTCTATTCCATCTATTCTAAATATGAACAAAAAGATTATTCTAACCGCTGCAGTATTTGGTTTGCTTGCAGTTGCTTTAGGGGCATTTGGGGCTCATGGACTTAAGAATATCGTTTCTGCCAATCACTTAGAAACCTGGCACAAAGGGGTTGAATATCAGTTTTATCATACACTGGCATTGCTTTACCTTTCTACTTTTGCTCGTTTCAGAAGTAGATTAATCAGTTTGTCTTACTGGGCTTTTTCATTAGGTATAGTTTTGTTTTCGGGTTCGCTGTATCTTTTGTCTGTAAGAGATGCCCTTCAGCTTAATTTTGCCGCCTACTTAGGGCCCATTACTCCTTTGGGTGGGCTGTTTTTTATTGGCGGATGGGCAGCCTTATTCTTAGCGGCACTCAGGCATAAATAAATAGTGTGGACACAGGTATTTTTCAAGAGCGAGAAACTTTCTTTGTTGAGGTAGTGCTACCTTTGCCTTTAAGTATCAATTATACTTATCGGGTTCCCTTTGAGCTAAACGAAAGCATATCACTAGGGAAAAGAGTAGTGGTGCAATTTGGGAGTAATAAAATTTATACGGCTCTTATCCATCATATCAGTACACAAGCTCCCCAACATTATGAAGCCAAATACATAATTGATGTAATTGATGACACTCCCGTAGTGAACAAATTGCAGTTTGCTTTTTGGGATTGGATAAGCACTTACTATTTGTGTAGCCTGGGTGAGGTGATGGCAGCAGCACTACCAACCGGGCTTAAACTGGCAAGTGAGACAGTGCTGGTAATAGATGAAGAAACCGCAGAAGACCAAACGGAGCTAACCGATAAGGAAAAAATAATTGTTGCAGCTTTACACAGTCAAAACAAGTTGAGTATTAATGAGGTGATGCAGTTGTTGGGTCAAAAAACCGTATATCCCATCATTCAAAAGCTGATAGAAAAGAGAAAGGTGGTCATCTTAGAGGAAGTAGTAGAAAAATACAAACCTTTACTCAAATCGTACATTTCACTCAACCATTTCTACAGAGAAGAGGAACATTTGCAGGAACTATTTGATTTGTTGAAGAAAGCACCCAAACAGGTTGACCTACTTTTAGCTTACCTTAAATTGGCCAAACAACAAGGCCATTCCATAGCACAAGATGTGCTGTTGGAAGAGAGTGCTAGTAGTACAAGTGCTCTAAAAGCATTGCTAGATAAGGATATTTTTTGGAAAGACAAAAAGGTGGTGAGTAGGTTAAGGCATGAAGATGAGATTTTTAGCATCGATTTTAAACTAAGCAATGCTCAAGAACAGGCATTAGGTCAAATAAAAGCACATTTTACAGCCAAAGAAGTTGTGTTGCTACACGGGGTTACCGCCTCCGGAAAAACACAAATCTACATCAAGTTGATAGAGCAGTTTATTGAAAATGGCGGACAAGTTTTGTTTTTACTGCCTGAAATTGCACTAACTACGCAAATTGTTGAAAGAATAAAGCTCTATTTCGGTGCAAAGCTTGGGGTTTATCACTCTAAATTTAATGATAACGAGCGGGTAGAGATTTGGAACAAAGTAAACGATGGATCGTATAGGGTTGTAATAGGAGCCAGATCGGCAGTTTTCTTACCCTTCCAATCGTTGAACCTAGTTGTGGTTGATGAAGAACATGAAAGTTCGTATAAACAGATAGACCCAGCACCCCGCTATCATGCCCGTGATGCAGCCATCTATCTGGCTCATTTGCATGGTGCTAAAACCCTGTTGGGCTCGGCCACGCCATCTTTAGAGACCTACTACAATACAGAAATAGCGAAATATGGACTATTAGAACTTCATGAGCGTTTTGGAGGTGTGCAGCTTCCTGAACAAACAATTGTAAGCATGGCACAAGAGGCCAAAGAAAAGAAAATGACCAACTATTTTACCAGCGTATTGCTAAACCAAATAGCAGAAGCCTTGGCAAACCAAGAGCAGGTTATACTTTTCCAAAATAGACGGGGTTATGCTACCATTTTGCTTTGTGCTACTTGTGGTTTTGCACCCAAATGTGTAAACTGTGATGTTACACTAACTTACCACAAAACCAGCGGTAAGCTACATTGTCATTATTGTGGTTACCATCAAAGTAGTTTAAGCTCGTGTCCAGCTTGCGGCTCGGTGCACTTGGTGCAAAAAGGTTTTGGTACCGAAAGAATAGAAGAAGAGCTCGAGCTACTTTTTCCGGAAGCTAAAATTGCACGTCTAGATTTGGATAGCACACGAGGTAAGTACAGTTTACAAAAAATTATTGGTGATTTTCAGGATAAGAAAACACAAATTCTTATTGGTACCCAAATGGTAGCCAAAGGTTTAGATTTTGATAATGTAAGCCTTATAGGGGTAATGAATGCTGATACACTTTTAAATTATCCGGATTTTAGGGCTTTTGAAAGGAGTTTTCAGTTATTAGCACAAGTTGCAGGTAGAGCAGGACGACGCGATAAGCAAGGTAAAGTGCTAATTCAGGCCTATTCAGAAAATCATCGGGTTTTGCAACAAGTTATGCAAAACGATTATTTACAAATGTACAATACCGAGATGCAAGATAGGAAACAGTTTCATTATCCGCCATTTGCAAAGTTGATTTTTTTGAATGTAAAACACCATGATGCAGGAGTTTTGCACCAAGCAGCTCTTGAACTGGCAACAGATTTGAGAAGTAAACTGGGTAAGCGGGTACTTGGGCCCGAACAGCCCTTGGTGGGGAAAGTGAAAAATCTCTACATCAAACAGATTGTACTCAAAGTAGAACGAAATGCCGCAATGCAAAAGGTAAAAGCCACATTGGTGGAGAGTATTAGGCAGCTCAACTCACAGAAAACGTTTCGGAGTATTTGGGTACAGGTAGATGTTGATCCGAACTAGTTGTTGTTACTAAAATGAAACTGTAGCCCAACCGAAAACAAATTCATCAAAACTTCAAACTTGTTGTAGCGTGCAAATGTGCGGGTACTGCTATTATTGTTGGTCACAGTTTCTTGCCTTTCGTAGCTGTATAGCATATCGATACTCGCTTCGGTATAAAAACTAAATTGATTGGCAAGATTGAACTTGACACCAATTAAGGGTGAAAATACTGCACTATTTTTATTAGTTGTAGCAGTATAAGGCAAATTAAGTGAAAGTGGGTCGTTGGGTTTTACCTGTCCGTTGAAATTGCTAGATCGGTAACCGAAGTCAGTGCCAAAATAAGGTTGAAGCACAGAATAGTTAAAATTTTTCTCGAAGCCTAGTTTGATGCCGTAATCGCTGAGGGTACCCGTTGCTGTTTCGCAGTTATTGCAAAGATTTGGGAATTGCTTGTTACGGTCGTATTGGTAGTGGCCACTAATCCGGAAAGCCATTTGGTTATCGTTGAACTTAATCATAGCTCCATTAAGTGCAGAGCCAATATAAGCGTCCGTATTAACCTGCTGCAAGAGCTTTGGCCTTTGCGAAACATTAAAAGCCCTGATGCCTATGCTAAAATTGTAGTCGCCATCCAATTGGGCATATACTTGTGTACTTAGTGCTATTAAAATTAGGGTCAGTATTTTTTTCATTTCTGCAGCTTATTGCACAAAAATATAAATTATTTGGAATAAAGGAATTGCTATTTTAATCGGTCTTAGTGGATAAAATTATTAGAAAACTAGTGTTATTAAAGCTATTTTTGATGCAAATGGCATATAAGTTTGTAGATAATTATAGAGAAAAAGGAGCAAGACGATTATTGGTCAAAGCTTTAGAAGAAAGAGGTATCCAGGATAGCAAGGTGCTAAGGGCTATAGGCAAAATACCTCGTCACTTTTTCTTTGATGAAACGTTCTGGAATCAAGCTTATAAAGACATTGCTTTCCCGATAGGTGATGGGCAAACTATCTCACAACCCTATACGGTAGCCTATCAGTCGGAGTTGTTGCACATACAAAAAGGTGATAAGGTGCTCGAAATTGGTACGGGTTCCGGATACCAAACCTGTATATTGATAGAGCTAGGGGCAGAGGTTTATACCATAGAAAGGCAGGAGAACCTATATAAACGCACTATCAAGGTATTACCGATGATGGGTTATCATGCAAATTTTATTTTAGGCGATGGCTCAAACGGTTTGGCTCAGCAGGCTCCATTCGACAAAATTATTGTTACAGCCGGGGCTCCCTTTGTACCTGATAAGTTATTGAAACAATTGCGTATAGGTGGTATTTTAGTAATACCGGTTGGTGATGAAAAATCCCAGAAAATGATTACCGTTTTGCGTATCAGCGAAACCGAATATGAGCGCATTGAGTTGGATACTTTTAGATTTGTACCACTGGTTGGCGATCAGGCTTGGTAATAAATTTAAGCGTTTTTCTTCACGTATTTGGTAAGGATAACAATAGTTTGCTCGTTAATTTTTCCCTCAATTTGTTCGGCATTGTCGGCTACTAACCTAATTCTTTTTACTACGGTACCTTTGGGTGCGCTAAAATTGGTGCCTTTCACATCAAGCAGTTGGGTAAGCACTACGGTATCTCCATTTTCAAGTACATTGCCAAAGGCATCTTTATGCTGGGGGGCACTATCGGTAGCACTCAAGGCCCAGTTGATGGTTTCTTCGTCGATATCAACCATTGATAGTGTATTGCTAGCCCAATCTTCGGCTTTGTATTGGTCTAAAATTCTGTAGCTGAGTGCTTGTACGGCAGGTGACGGATTCCAGATACTACCTTCAACCACTCTCCAGTAAAATCCTTCATTTTCTTTATCCAATTTCTCGAGACAAGTAGTGCACAAACCTACGGCGTTTTCCGGTATTTCAGTTTTTTTAGGAGCTACCAAATAAGCGGTCTCAATTTCGTTTTTATTACAAAGTTCGCAAAGGTTCTCGTTTCGTGTCCTCAATTGTGCTATCATGTTCTATTAAATGGATTTAAAGCGCACAAAAATACGAAAAATACAGCTCAATTACTAGCCCAATAAGTAATCCATCAAGCCAAAATGTGGTTTTAGTACCATCAGGCTAATGATGATAAGGAAAAGAACATTCTCTATCCGCTCATAAAAAAACAATGATTTGGCCAAGATATAATACTGTGCTGGTATTTGTTCATTTGTTTGGTTTTGCAATAAATTTTTGATGGGTTTGGCTCGAGGCGATAAAACCAAAGGACCAAAGGCTAAAGCAATTAAGAACAGGCAGAGGCTAAGCACATACCAATCCGATTGAAACAACATACTGTTGATTAAGCCCATAGCTATACCGCTTAAGAGTAGTAGGGTGCCGCCCACCATCACAAAAACATGTAGGCGTTTGCGTAGTGCAAAGGCTTGCCTCAGCTCGCTCATTTGCCTAGCCTTACTCACCACATATATCAATATAAAACCAGGCCCCATGCCTAAAATAGCCGACATAACATGCACAAGTACAAGCAACTGATATAAGCTCAAAACGGATAGGTTTTATTATTCCGACAAAAATATCGGATTAAACAGAAGCGACCAAAATCTTAACGGTCATTTTTTAGACACAATAAGATTTTGGTCGCTAATAAATAGGGCTTGCTTGTACTTAATTGTTAGGGATAAAGCAGGTATTTTTTACGCATTGCTTTGTATTGGCTAAGTCCGGGCTCCCAACTAGCTCTTATTTCGGCTTCGGATTTGCCATCTATAATTTGCTGTCTGAAATCGGCAACACCTATAAGTTTTTCAATAGGCATAATTTGGTTGCTCAGTTTCGAGTTGAAGAAATCTTGTTTGCGAGGTGATGCTTTATACAAATCCATCACCCATTGGATATTGATTTGTCGTTTTTTTCTCAAAATAGAGGTATCGTAATTGCGGAGGTCAATCCCATAGCACACTTCATCTTTAAAAAGTGGTGTTTCTGCCATGCCTTTTATTCCTACTGGTTTGAAATTGAACTCGAAAATGTCTTTGTAGTAGGGTGCACCAATAATAGTAAAGGGGTATTGGGTGCCGCGTCCTAAGTTGGCATAAATACCTTCAAACAGGCATACGCTAGGATATAATAATATAGATTGTGCCGTGTTTAGGTTGGGTGAGGGACTAACCGGAAGCACATAAGGCATGTCATGATCGTAGTTAGCATTTTTTATAACAGTAATTTTGCATTTTAGCCCATTTTTTAACCAGCCTTCGCCGTTTAGCATTTGTGCGTATTCGCCCACGGTAAGGCCATGTGCCACCGGAATAGCTTGCAAACCAACACCCGATTTATATTTAGGATCCAAGATGGGACCATCAATTACAAAACCGTTGGGGTTAGGCCGATCCAAAATCATGACCTCTTTATTGTTTTGGGCACAAGCCTCCATCACGTGTTGCAGGGTGTTAATGTAGGTGTAAAATCTCACTCCAACATCCTGAATGTCAAATACCATAATGTCTATTTCGGCCAAATTTTCGGCACTGGGTGTGCTTTGCTTACCGTAAAGCGAGATAACTTTTATTCCGGTTTTTTGATCAACAGAACTTTCTACGTGTGTTCCAGCACTGGCATCGCCCCTAAAACCATGTTCGGGACCAAAAATCTTCACGATATTAATTCCTCTTTTCAGCAAACTGTCAACCGTTGTGCTCTTCCCAATTATTGAAGTTGGGTTTACCACCATACCTACACGCTTGTTTTGTAGCAGGGGAATGTATTTTTCGGTTTGTTCTGCTCCGGTCTTAAAAGCTTTGTAGTTAACTTGATGGACTTTTTTTGCTTTGTGTTTTACTTTTTTTCGGTGTTGGTGCTGTGCACTAAGGTTAAAGCTGAGTACAAGGCCAATGAGTGCTAGGGTAATTCGTTTCATGTAAGCGTTTTTCTTATTTTTTTGATTGAATTCGGATTTGATTTATCACTTTTGCTAAAGTACAAAAAAAATAAAACTTGAACATAGCGTATTTCATTGCACAGCGTATCTCTTTAAAATCTCAACGACGATATGCCCAACTCATAGTTCGTATTGCCATTATTGGGGTGATGCTGAGTTTGGCCGTAATGATTTTGTCGGTTTCAATCATTAAAGGCTTCAAATCCGAGATACAGAACAAGGTGCGTGGTTTTGTAGGCGATGTGCAGATTTATCGTTTTGACTTAAACGGCTCGTTCGAGAAATCACCTTTTATTCCGGGCGACACAACTTTGACCAACCTACGCAACAATAAAGCTGTCCGATCTTTTTATCCTTTTGCTACAAAACCCGCAATTATGGTTGCTAATGGCGAGGTAGAAGGGGTCAATTTTAAGGGAATTGATAAAACCTATGATTGGACATTTATTAATAAACACCTCAAAAGCGGTAGAGCAATAGATTTTACCGATAGTGTCAAATCAGGGCAAGAGGTAATGATTTCGGCCTATACTGCAAAAAGAATGCAATTGCAAGTGGGTGATAGTTTTATCATTCATTTTATTCAAAATCCTCCCCGAAAAAGGAAACTTAAAGTAGTAGGTATTTATGATATAGGAATAGAAAACCTTGATAAGAGCTTTGTGTTGGGCGATTTGAACCTAATTAAACGTATCAACAATTGGTCGGCTGGCGAAACCGGAGGTATCGAAGTGCGTATAAATGATTTTTCTCAGTTAAAAAGTGTTGCCGATGAAGTTTATAACGGTTTAGAATTGCAGTTGCGATCAAGATCGGTAGAAGAGGCTGTTCCCGAAATTTTTGTTTGGTTGTCTTTGTTAGATGTGAACACCAGGGTTATTCTTGTGCTGATGTTGGTAGTAGGCCTGATTAATATGATTAGTGCTTTGCTAATTTTGATTTTGGAAAAAGCCAATATGATTGGGATGCTGAAAACCTTTGGCATGAGAAATAAGGTGATTATAAAGATTTTCCTATACAATGCGGCCTATTTATTGGGACTAGGTATGTTTTTGGGTAATTTGCTGGGCTTGGGTTTGGCTTTTTTTCAGCAATATACCCACTTTTTTAAGCTCGATCAACACAATTACTACATTGATTTTGTGCCGATAGAGCTGCACTTTATTGATGTAGTATGGCTCAACTTGCTTATTTTGCTAGTTGGACTTTTGGTGTTGTTGTTGCCCGCTACTTTGGTGAGCCGCATAAGCCCCTTAAAGGCTATCCGTTTTAAATAAATATTCGTTGTTGAGCTCGCTCAATACGCCCATTTTTAAATCGAAGGTAGAAAGTTTAATTTTTTCTATAGCCAATTCCTGACAAACAAAACTACTGAGCAGCGCTGCCATCACAATCATATCCACCCGCAGCGGTATTAAATCTTTCATTGCAGCTCTTTCGGTGTGGCTAGACTTGGTTAAGCGTTTGCATAGGCTATAAAAAGCATCAATTTCTATCGGAGCACTAGCTTGAGTTAGGGTGTTGTTGTCGGGATGCAGTAGAGCATAAAACGACTCGAAAGCCCCGGCAGAACCAATTAAGGTCGTTGCAGCTTGCTCTTTGCCAATGCTAATCAGCTCTTTTAGTGTATCTTGCACATGTTGTAAGAGAGCGGCTTGGTCTTGAGGGCTTATGGGGTCTGAATGAAAGAATTTTTGCATTAGCCGGGCTGCACCAATTTCGTAGCTGCGTTTCCAGTACAAGCTCTCCCGATCACAAAAAATAAATTCGGTACTGCCGCCACCTATATCCATTATTAGTGATTTACCTTCGATAGCACCACTTAGTTTAACCCCTTCATAAATATAAGTAGCTTCTTTATCGCCATCTACACAGATAATATCTAGCGAGCAGAGCTGTTTTACCTGTTCTATAAACGCTTGTCCATTTTGGGCAGTCCTAACGGCCGAAGTTGCAATTACACGACTTTGTTGTACTTTATATTTTGCAAGCTGTTGTTTGAAATGCACTAAACAATTAAGACCACGCTCAAAAGCTGTGGGTATGATTTTGTTTTCGATATTTAGGTTTTCACCCAGTTTTACCGGATGGTTTTCTTTGTGTACGATGTGTAAGCCACTTTCTACAATATCGGCAATGATAAGGTGAAAGGTGTTGGTGCCAAGGTCAATGGCTGCTATACGTGTTTGTTTTTTTGGCATGGAGGTGATGTTATGCGCCCATTTCCAAAATCTTGTCAAACTCTTCAGCCTTGAGTTGCATTACTGATAAACGACCTTGGCGCACCAAAGAAATGTCTTTTAGGCTTTCTTCTTCCTTTATCTGAGCCAAGCTTACCGGATGCTTTAGAGGGGCTAAAGGAGCCAAATCTACCACTACCCAATTGGGGTCTGTGGTGGTGGGGTCTTGGTAATACTCTTTCACCACTTTGGCCACACCTACAACCTGCTTTCCTTCGTTGCTATGGTAAAACAAAACCAAATCGCCTTCTTTCATAGCTTTCAGGTTGTTGCGTGCCTGATAATTGCGAACCCCATCCCAAAAGGTACGCCCGTCTTTTATAAACTGTTCCCAACTGTATTTAAATGGTTCTGATTTTACTAGCCAATGGTTCATAGTCATACATTTTAATGTCCAAAACTAATAAAAAAGCTTGCAGCAAAAAGCAATAACTAATTTTACTATATCAAACCGCAGTAAAAAACTACATTTGTCAAAACTTTGGCATCAGAATGAAAATCAAGCAAATTCCACCAATTCCTGCTGTACTATTGGCTATTGTTAGTGTGCAGGGAGGTGCGGCTGTTGCCAAAGGCATCTTCCCCGTTATGGGTCCGGCCGGTACTGTTGCTTTGCGTATTGGTCTTTCTGCTGCTATACTTTTTTTAATCAATAAACCTCAACTCAATAAGTTATCAGCTATCCAGTGGAAACTTGTTTTAGCTTATGGTCTTGTGCTAGGTGCTATGAATACTACTTTTTATTTGTCATTAGCTAGAATTCCATTGGGTTTAGCCGTTACTTTAGAATTTGTAGGTCCTTTGCTATTGGCAATTTCTACTTCCAGAAAAGCCTTAGATTTTTTATGGGCGTTTATGGCGGCATTGGGTATTGCTTTTATTGCACCGTGGTCGTCCAATCATCATATAGATTTAATAGGTGCTGCTTTAGCCTTAGTTGCCGGAGCCTTTTGGGCAATTTATATAGTTATTGGTGGTAAGCTGGCTAAGGTAATGGATGGTACACAAGCGGTTAGTGTAGGTTTGCTTTTTGCAAGCCTAATAGCAATACCTGCTGGGTTTGTTGAAGGTAACTTACTACACATGAGCCCAAAAATGTTGGCAATGGGATTGGCTATTGCCTTATTGTCAAGCGCAATACCTTATGTGTTGGAGATTAATGCACTAAAACAAATACCCGCCAAAACTTTTAGTATTTTAATGAGTTTAGAACCTGCGGTAGCAGCGATATGTGGTTTACTTTTTTTAAATGAACAGCTCTCATTATTAGAATGGCTTGCTGTTGTGCTAGTAATAACGGCTAGCGGGGGATCTACCCTAACAAAGTCTGATAAAACGAAGGAAGCTTCTGCTATTCCTGCCAATTACCAAGCAAATGAGTGATAAATGTTACCATGCTTACTAGATAGCAATACAGCTTGTAGTTTAGCGGTCAAACAAAAAAAGAGACCCAATTTTGCGTCTCTTTTTTTGTTGGTATCTTATAGGTTAAGCTATTCTTGGTGTAACCAAGCTTTTTTAGCTAACAATTCTTCTTCTGTTTCACGACGGTCTTCATCGTCCACGCAGCAATCAACAGGGCATACTGCGGCACATTGTGGCTCGTCATGAAAGCCCTTACACTCGGTACATTTATCCGGTACAATATAGTACACTTCATCAGAAAGTGCATCTTGGCTTGCTTCAGCGTCAACCTGCTCATCGCCAAAATCAATTAATCCCTTCAAACTGGTGCCGTCCGAAAAACGCCAAGCTGTACCTGCATCATAAATAGCGTTATTTGGACATTCTGGCTCACAAGCCCCACAGTTTATACATTCGTCAGTGATTTTAATTGCCATCTTTTTGTCTAATTTCTAATTGCGAAGATTAACTTTGCAGCGCAAATATAGCAACTAATCCATTTAAAATTATTCTAAATATGTCATCGAACTATAAAGAACAGCTAGCTGAGGGGCTAATTGCATTAGGGAAATACCTGCAACAGCCCGATTTAGCTTTGACAGCAGTTAAACATGCTGCGGTGGCCAAAAATAGCTGGTTTACCGATGCCGAAGTTGATAAAGCCATTGGGGCATTGGCCGACATGTTGAACGAGCAGGATCTGAGGCTGTGGGTTAGCGAATTGCAAGTTACCGATAAGGTACAAAGGGTAGGACTAATTTTAGCAGGAAATATTCCTTTGGTGGGGTTTCATGATGTGCTTTGTGTGCTAGCTAGTGGTCATCAAGCCTACATTAAAATGTCATCTTCCGATGATCAGTTATTGCCTTTTATCCTGCAAAAGCTGAGTAGTTTTTTGCCTATGTTGGCAGAACAAATCATTTTTGTGGACAAATTGAGTGGTTTTGATGCTGTAATCGCTACAGGTAGCAATAACTCGGCTCGCTATTTTGAGTATTATTTTGGTAAAGTACCCCATATTATTCGCAAAAACAGAAATAGTGTGGCTATTTTGGACGGAACAGAAAGCCAGGAAGAAATTCATCAGCTAGGCTTCGATATTTTTGATTATTTTGGTATGGGCTGCCGCAATGTTTCAAAAATTTATTTGCCAGAAGGTTATGAAATTAAAAATCTCTTCGAACCGCTAGAGCACTTTCAGGCAATCATCAATCACCACAAATACCGCAATAACTACGATTACCAAAAATCTATTTATTTGGTAAATAGGGTCACCCATTTTGATAACGGTTTTTTGCTTCTGAAAGAAGATAAAGCTTTGGCCTCACCTTTGGGGGTGTTGCATTATGAGTATTATAATGATAAGGCTGTGCTGCTTCAAGAATTGGCAAAACGAGCAGATGAAATACAGTGTGTGGTGGCGAAAACAGGTTTTGAGCCCGATTTGACCTTAGCTTTTGGACAAAGCCAACACCCCAAACTATGGGATTATGCCGATAAGGTAAACACCCTTGCATTTCTGCAAACACTCAATAATTGAAGAATTTACTTAATTTTATCGCCTTGAAATAGTAATTTTGGGCAAATGTATATCATCAAAGTTAAAGGCATTGCCAAAATTCCGGATTATGTGCAATTGCGTGACGACAGTTTTACGCTTTTGGCCTACTTTAGGGTAGATAGACCGGACAAATCGCTTGATAAACTTGGCTTTGCCGATAAACAAGAGCAAATCATGAACATCATTCGGGACATGCCTTTTGGCAAGGTCACCAAAATAGATATTTGATACAATGGCAGAACACGTAATCAATCTCGAATCGGTAGATGTATTTCAACAGAAGCACCTGGTTTTATCGGATGTAAACCTGAAAATTTCAAAAGGAGAGTTTGTTTTCCTAATTGGAGCTACCGGATCGGGCAAAAGTAGTTTGTTGAAAATTATTTATGGAGAGTTGCACATTAGCAATGGCAGTGGCTCGGTGGCTGGGTTCAACCTCAAAACACTTAGCGACCGTGAAGTGCCTTTTTTGCGGCGCAAACTGGGTATTGTTTTTCAAGATTTTCAATTGCTAATAGATCGTACCATAGAGCAAAATCTTTCTTTTGTACTCAAATCAACCGGGTGGAAAGACAAAAACCTAATAGATGAGCGTATAAAAGATGTGTTAGAAAAAGTTGGCTTAAGATCAAAACTTAAGAAAATGCCCCATGAGCTTTCTGGTGGCGAGCAGCAACGTGTAGTAATTGCCCGGGCACTGCTTAACGATCCGGAAATTATCTTGGCCGATGAACCGACAGGAAATCTCGATCCTGAATTATCGGAAGAAATTATGTTGCTTTTACGGCAAATTTCACAAAATGGCACAGCGGTATTAATGGCAACACATGATTACCATCTTATCCGTACTTTCCCTTCACGCATCATCAAGTGCGAAAGCGGTAAGGTACATGAAGATGCCCAAATTAGCTAACTGCCAAAAGATACAGTATGTTTTCGCTAAAACCACCATATACTGACAGCCTGTCGGTATTCGGTGGCTTGGCAGTATGTTTGATGGTCTCCAAAATAAAACAGCATCGATATGTTTAATAAGAAAAAAAAAGAAGAAGTGCAAACGGATATCAATAATTCTACCGAAAATTTAAGCAACGAAATAGTGGCAGACGAGAATCAAGGTGCTGAAACCGAAAAAGCTGAAGAGCAAATAATTGAACAGAGCGCCGAAGAAAAGCTAAAAGCCGAATTGGCAGAACTAAACGATAAATACCTGCGTTTGTTTGCCGAGTTTGATAACTTTAAACGTCGCACCCAAAAAGAGCGTGTAGAGCTGTTACAAACAGCAGGTAAAGATGTTTTGGTAGCCTTATTGCCTATTTTGGACGATTTTGAGCGAGCCTTGGCAGCAACTGCCGAAAGTGTAGAGGTAGCTCCTGTAAGAGAAGGAATACAGCTTATACACAATAAATTAAAAAGTACCCTTAATCAGCGAGGTTTGGCTGAGATTGAGAGTGTAAATCAAGTGTTTGATACCGATTTGCACGAAGCCATTACCCAAATACCTGCCCCAAGTGATGAGATGAAAGGAAAGGTAATAGATGAGGTGCAAAAAGGTTATAAGCTGAACGATAAAGTAATACGTTACGCCAAAGTAGTGGTAGGTGCTTAAAACATACCGATATTAGCGGTTTCATAACTAAAATATGAGCAAAAGAGATTTTTATGATGTATTGGGTGTGAGCAAAAGTGCTTCTGCCGATGAGATAAAAAAAGCTTATCGGAAGATGGCTATTAAGTACCACCCCGATAAAAACCCTGGCGATGCTGCTGCCGAAGAGAAATTTAAAGAAGCAGCCGAAGCTTATGAGGTGTTGAGCAGTCCGGAGAAAAAACAAAGATACGACCAGTTTGGTCACGCCGGTATGGGCGGAGCAGCTGGTGGTGGAGGCTACGGCGGTAGTATGAATATGGAAGATATCTTCAGCCAGTTTGGTGATATCTTTGGTGGGGCACATCCTTTCGAGAGTTTTTTTGGTGGCGGTGGACGTTCGCAAGGCGGACGCCGAGTTGCCAAAGGCACCAATCTTCGGATAAAAGTTAAATTGAGCCTTGAAGAAGTAGCTAAAGGCACCGAGAAAAAAATAAAGGTTAACAAACAAGTAAGTTGTAGATCCTGCGATGGTACCGGGGCTAAAGACCGCTCATCGGTAAGTACTTGTACAACTTGCGGTGGTAGTGGTGCTGTACGCCGTGTTACTAATACCATATTGGGACAAATGCAAACTACGGCAACTTGCCCTAGCTGTCACGGTAGTGGACAACAAATTACAGCCAAATGTGCTACTTGCCATGGAGAGGGAACTACCCGTGGTGAAGAAACCATCAGTATCAATATACCCGCAGGGGTGAGTGACGGAATGCAATTGAGCATGGCCGGCAAAGGAAATGCAGCCCCAAATGGAGGCATACCCGGCGATTTGATTATCCTGATTGAAGAAATACCACACGAATCGTTGAAACGAGAGGGCAACAACGTGGTTTACGATTTGCATGTTAGTTTGCCGGATGCGGCCCTGGGTGCTAGTGTAGAGGTGCCTACTATTGATGGAAGAGCCAAAATTAAGATTGAGCCGGGTACTCAAAGCGGCAAACTCTTGAGACTGAAAGGCAAAGGAATACCAGAAGTCAACTCATATCACAGAGGCGACCAAATTATTCACGTAAACATTTGGACACCAAAAGCTTTGAACAGCGAGGAGCGAGCCTTGTTAGAAAAACTTCGCGAATCGCCCAATTTTAGGCCACAGCCCGGAAAGAACGAGAAAACGTTCTTCGAGAAAATGAAAGAATATTTCGAGTAAAAAAGAGCCACCTCCAAAAAAGGTGGCTTTTTTTATTAGGCTACTCTTAAAAAAAGACCTACAACAGCCGTAACAATAGTAGATATTTTTTATCTTAACAGCATTAAACTATACTTTTCATGCTAAGCGTAAGAAATATTGTAAAACAATATGCCGGGCATCGGGCATTGGACGGGGTAAGTCTAGAGCTGGAGCAAGGTAAAATATTTGGTTTGCTAGGCCCTAATGGTGCCGGAAAAACCTCTCTGATACGAATAATAACCCAAATTACAGCTCCAGATAGTGGCGAAGTTTTTTTCAATGGTGAGCGCTTGAGCAGTAAACACATCGAACAAATTGGCTATCTGCCCGAAGAACGTGGCCTTTATAAAAAGATGGAAATAGGTGAGCAGGTGTTGTACCTGGCCAAACTGAAAGGTTTGAGCACTGCCGAAGCGACAAAACGCATTAAATACTGGTTCGAGAAATTGGACATGAAAGACTGGTGGTCCAAAAAGGTAGAAGACCTGAGCAAAGGTATGCAGCAAAAAGTACAGTTTGTGGCTACCATTTTGCACGAGCCCGAGCTGATAATATTGGACGAACCTTTCTCGGGTTTTGATCCGGTAAACACCGATATTGTAAAAAACGAGATTTTGGAGCTGAATAAAAAAGGTACCACCTTTATTTTCTCTACACACCACATGGAGAGTGTAGAGGAGCTCTGCGATAACATCGCCCTCATTAACAAAAGTAAAAAAATATTGGATGGCCCTATTGCCGAAATCAAAGCCACTTACCGTAGCAATACCTATTGGCTAAACTACTCAGGAAATTATGATTGGCAAACCCAACCTAATTTTGAGCTATTGCAACAAGAACAACATAAGGAAGACAATTTAGTGAAACTCCAATTAAAGGGGGGCACCCGTCTCAACGAGGTTTTAGCGTTGCTTTTGCCACATGTTGACATTCACCGTATTGAAGAGGTGATACCTACTATGAACGATATTTTTATTCAAAAAGTAAAAGAAGGAGCCTAAATCATGAACAAAATTTTATTGATTATTCAACGCGAATACCTATCGAGGGTGAAGAAAAAATCATTTTTGTTGATGACATTTTTGACCCCTTTGCTTATTGCGGTTGTTTATGCACTGATTGGTTATTTCGCTATTAAAGGCATAGCCAATAGCCACGATAAAATTGCCGTGGTCAACGAAAATAAGACCATTTTAGAGCATCTGCCATCTACCAAAAACGTTAGCTATGAATATTTGGATTTGAGTGTAGAGGATGCTAAAAAGTTACTGGGCAATTCGGATTACGATTATTTGTTGTACCTGCCCGATTTTAAGCTGGATGATATTAAAGGTATTGAACTTATAGGTGCTAAACAGGCCGGGTTAAGTATCAATGAGCACGTTTCATCCGATATACAGAGCCTTATCAAGAATAAAAAACTGAAAGATTTGGGTATCTCTGCCAATGATTTGGATAAATTGAAGACTACGGTAAATATTGCCAACAAAAAAATAGGTGAAGGTGGGGGCGAACAAGAATCAAGTGCCGGTTTAAGTACCGTTATAGCCTCTGTTGCAGGGGTGTTGATGTTTTTGTTCATTATATTGTACGGTGCACAAGTGATGCGGGGGGTGATTGAAGAAAAAACCAGTCGTATTATCGAGGTGATGGTGTCTTCCGTAAAACCTTTTCAGCTTATGATGGGCAAAATAGTAGGAATTGCAGCAGTTGGTTTAACTCAATTTTTGTTGTGGATTGTGCTGTCCATTGGTATTTCGGGGGTAGCCATGCAGTTGTTGGCTAACGAAGAAAATTTACAAAAGCTGAACAGTACCGAGGTACAACAGCAATTACAGTCTAAAATGGGACCCAATGCCGATTTGTCTAAGGTGCAAAACGTGAGTGCTTTTACCGACTTGCAAAATAGCTTGGGTAGCCTTGAGCTGGGTAAAGTTATCGCCGTGTTTTTATTTTTCTTTTTGGGTGGATATCTTTTGTACAGTGCCCTCTATGCCGCTATTGGATCGGCTGTTGATAACGAAACCGAGACCCAGCAATTTATGCTGCCTGTAATGTTGCCGCTCTTGTTGAGTTATGCCCTTTCGTTAAGTGTCGTAAACGGAGATCCCTATGGCAATACTGCTTTTTGGTTATCTATCATCCCTTTTACGTCGCCCATTGCTATGGTGGTGCGTATGCCTTATGGCGTGCCCGGTTGGGAACTGGCACTCTCGATGGTACTTTTGGTGTTGGGATTTTTGGCAACCGTTTGGGTAGCCGGAAGAATATACCGTGTTGGTATTTTGATGTACGGTAAAAAGACCAATTTTAAAGAACTGGTGAAATGGTTTCGGTATAAAAACTAATTAAACATTTTAGTTTTTACCGAAAATAGAGCGAGAAAATATTGGCTTGGTCTAAATAGAATTTAGGCTTTCAATAGTTTTAAGATTCTATTGCGTAGTTGAATACTTTTTTGTTCGACTAATAGGTAGAAGATATAGGCCGTAGCGAAAATAAGTGTTAGGGAAATGCTCAACTCTAGCACAAAATTATTGATATGTGCAAACTTAAAAAGGTAATTGGCCAGGTGCATAACCGTAGGGTGAACCAAATAGAGCGAATAGGCCATATAAGCACTCCAAGTTACGAGCTTGTTTTTGGCCAAGTAAACCTCCTTACAGAAATAGGCCGATATTACCAATAGGCCAATAACTATATTAGCTAAGCTTTGTCCAAATGCCCAAAATACAGCTGTGTCTTGAAGCTCTAAAAGGTAAAACAACAATAAGGTCAGGGCCAAGAAACTGATAAAAACAAGTGGATGCAGTTGTATTTTTATTTTGCGAATATACACCAGATAGGCCGCAATAACTCCTACAGCTATCGCATCGAGGTGCAAGAATGAAGCTGTGCGGTAATAGCCAAAATTGTCGGGGAATTGAAAAAACTGAAA
The DNA here is from genome assembly GCA_039810685.1 of Pedobacter sp. Lineage (GTDB taxonomy): Bacteria > Bacteroidota > Bacteroidia > Sphingobacteriales > Sphingobacteriaceae > Pedobacter. Next base: position 33,548 of record JBDHXL010000029.1, read on the forward strand.
GCGGTAATAGAGGGGAATAAGCAATAGGGCTAGCCAAATCCAAATTTGTAAATGTGGTTTCCTCACCAAAAAGATGAGTAGGGCAAACAAAAGATAAAAGTGCTCTTCAACGGCCAAAGACCACGATATTTTGAAGAAGTTGATATCGGGGTAGAAATTTTGTAGAAACAGCAAATAACCCGGCTCGAAGGGATCTTTTCTGACCAAATAGACCGATAGCCAGGATATCAATAATATTAGTAGATAGGGTAGATAGGTTCGCAGAAAACGAGCTAACCAAAAATGACCTACCTTAATATTTGTTTTTCTATAATAGATACCACCTACCAAAAAGCCACTCAGCACAAAAAAAACAGTAACACCTTGGTGTCCAAAATTGTAATAGTATTTTTCGGTAATGTTGTTGCCCAGGTAGAGCTTGCAAATATGAAAATACAGCACCAGCCAAATAGCTACGGCTCGCACCAAATCAAGGTTGGCTAAACGTTTATGAGGCTGTATGCTTGATATTTTTTCCATCATTTCGACCGTAGGGAGAAATCTGT
>JBDHXL010000030.1:0-32967 GCA_039810685.1 Pedobacter sp.
TGCCTTACAACTTCCCTTATGAAACGGAAGTAGAGCTTAGAACACTAAATGCTAATACTGTTGCGGTGTATTGGCCTGATGCAGGAGCATTCGGTCATCCTATTGGTGTAGGACCAGGTAATGACTTAAATTGGTACGGAACAGGCATTGGTCCTGCGTTTACATTTGATCTTAGTACAGACGAGGTGACAAATGCCTACAATATTGGAGGTGCAACTTTAATAAATTTGTACACAGCTGGTGATGGTACTGAGTTCTTGTCAAACAAGTATGATGCCGCAACGAAAACACTAAGCGTTTCTTGGAAATATGCTAATAGAACAGACCGAGCATTCTTTGATACTTTCAAATACGAAGGACCAAGAAACTAACACTATTTATCATTCATAATCAAGAACCCTTATTTGTTACAAATAGGGGTTCTTTGTTTTCTTACAACAAATTAGTACCTTTATATAAACCTTTAGAAGATGAGTAATAACAAAATATTATCAGTTATCCTTTTCGTAACTGTTTCTTTAGTTGGCCTACATGAGTGTGTTAATGCACAGGTATATCGCAATGTTACTGAGGGTTCAGACCGTTTAACAATAAGGGCCAAAAACTCTGGTGCAGAAATTAGCGGTAACCCCTATTTGTTTGACAAATGGCTGCCTACCAAAGTAACTTTTGCAGATGGCTCGGCACCTACCGAGAAAGAAGCCAAATTTGATGCCTTGGAAGGAGTATTAGTGATAAAAGGCCCCAACCAAACAGAGCAAGTATTTTCATCGCCGGTAGCTAGTTTTTCGATGCAAGTCGGCAACCAATGGCTCAACTACGCCTGTGGTTTCAAGGGCAAACAATTGGAAGAGAAAGATTTTGTGCAAATACTTTTTAAAGGAAAAAAAGTAGCTTTTTACAAGGCCGAGCGTAAAGGTATTGTAGAAAGCAAAAGCTACAACTCGCCTACGGTTACCCAAAAAATTGACAGCCAAACACACTATTATATTCAGCTAGAGCCCAACAACAATACGCTGCAATGGCTTAAACGCGATCAAAAATCTATTTTAGCGGCACTAAACCGTCCCGAGCTCGAGGCATACGTTAAGTCAAACAAGCCCAATTTCAAAAAAGATGAAGATCTAGCCCAGCTTTTAACATATTTTGATAGCCTTTAGGCAGTTTTGTCAACAAATAAGCCGCAATAGGCTTGCCCAAACACTTGGCTGTCATTTCTAAGCTTGTAAAGAAATCTTGCTTAAATGTATAATAGAAGAGATTTCTTCTTTTTTCTCCTTGAAATGACAGCCTAATTTTTAATTTTAGGCCACTTCATAATTTATTTATAGGGACTATAGCTCTAATAAATTAATCTTCCTACTCTCAGACCTGCTATTTTGCTCTGTTTAAATACCAATTGTTTAAAACTCTTCCTATCAATTCTTAGAGAATTGTGTTAATTTTCGGGCTTTTAGTTATTTCCAACATTTGAATGAGAGTTTACCTATTACTAATCAGTTTTAGCCTAGCCCTAACAGGCCTTCAGGCTTGCAGCAGCAAAGCAGAAAAAGAGAAAAAAATAGCCGAAAACAAGAGAATTAGGCAAGCAGAGGACGATAAAGCCGATAGTTTGCTTTTGCTATATCCTAAAAAAAACGAAGATCCTTGGATTGCCGATTTTGTAGAAAACTTACATAGAAAGTACCGTTTCAACGGAAATGTTTTGGTAGCCAAAAACGGTAAAATTATTTACCAAGGGGCTAAAGGCTGGGCCGATTACCTGCATCGCGATAGCCTAAAAATCAACTCCGAATTTGAACTGGCCTCTATCACCAAAACCTTTACCGGGGTGGCCATAATGCAATTGGTAGAAGTCGGCAAGCTTAGTCTGGATGACAATGTTAAAAAGTTTTTCCCCAATTTCCCTTATGAGGGTATTACCGTACGTTTATTACTCAGTCACCGCAGCGGCATGATGAACTATGTGTATTTCATAGACGATATTTGGCGAGCCGAAAAAAGAGACATGAAAAAGGGCATAACCAATAGCCAAGTCATGCAAATTATTGCTGAAAGAAAACCCAATCCCTATACTAAGCCCGATAAGGTGTTTCACTACAACAACTCGAACTACATGGTATTGGGAGCCATTATAGAGAAAGTAAGTGGTCAAAGCTACGCCAAATATATGGATGAGCACCTATTTAAACCTGCGGGGATGAAAAATACGCACGTTTATTCAAAAGCCGAATACGACAAAATACCTGTTGATGTAGTTGGCCACGATCGTAACAATTTTAGGTACTCTGTTGTACAAAACTTTTTGGATGGACCTGTGGGCGACAAAGGTATTTACAGCACTGTACATGATTTGCTGTTGTATGACAAATACCTACGCAATGAGCGTTTTTTGAAATCAGCCAGTTTAGACTCGGCCTATATTGGGCGTAACAAAGCGGTAAATGGTCATTTTAATTACGGTTACGGTTGGCGAATTTTTGATGGTAAAAACATGGATAAGGTGGTGTACCATACAGGTTGGTGGCATGGTTTTAGACACATCTATGTGCGAGACCTATCTAAAAATATTGTAGTTATCTTTTTGGGTAACTTAACCAACGGCAGCCTAATGCAATTAGATGATTTGTACAAGTACCTAAAAATGCCCATCATACGCAAAGGAGCCTATAGTGGTGCAGGTTCGCCTCCGGGTAGTGATGAAGATTAGCAGGAGTTTTACTAGCTTTTATAATCCATTATTTGCAGCTGCTCGTCACAAAAATCGTATTCATGCGTTTGGTTGGAGCCCACTAAGAGCAATCGGTTTTTAGCAAAACGCTCAATAAGGCTAAGGTACCAATCTGTACCTTGAGTATCTAAATTAGAGCAGGGCTCGTCCAATACCAAAATAGGGCTGTCGGCACAAAATGCTAAAGCCAGCTTGGTGCGCTGTTTCATTCCGGATGAGAAATACTTTAAGGGTTTATCTTCGGCTTTGCTGAGGGCCAGTAAATCCAAAACAGCTTGCAAATCCAAACCTTGCAAATAGGGCTTAAACTTAAAATGAAAGGTAATGGTTTCTACCAAGCTAAATTCCTCAATCAAATCCAGATAGGGTGCTGCCAAGCTGAGGTGACGATACCACAACTCTGGCGCAAGAGATTGATTATTTTGAAAGTAATTTATTTGGCCTGCTGATGGCGATAGACTACCAAGCAACACACTAAGAAGGGTAGATTTGCCCGAACCATTGGGCCCCAATATAGCATAACTCTTACCTTGATTGAAAGTGTAGCTGAGATCTTTAAAAATCCACTCTTTGTTAAAACGGCGGCCAAGGCCTTCGGCAAGGATTTTCATATTGTTAACTACCCGAACCGAAGCCTTTCATCACCCCTCGGTTAGAGTTGCGGATAAAATCAACAATCTCGTCACGAATTTCGGTTGCTTGGAAATCGGCTTCTATAATGTCGAGTGCTTTGGTTACGTTATTGTTTTTCACAAACAGTACCCGATAAATCTCCTGTATCTCGTTTATTTGTTCGGAGGTAAAACCACGTCTGCGTAAGCCTACCGAGTTGATCCCCACATAAGAAAGTGGTTCGCGAGCAGCCTTTACATAGGGAGGCACGTCTTTACGCACCAAGGAGCCCCCGGTAACAAAAGCATGAGAACCCACTTTCACAAACTGATGGATAGCAACCAAGCCGGCTAATACCACATTGTCGCCAATAGTGATGTGCCCGGCCAGTGTTGTGCTGTTAGAGAATATGCAATTATTGCCTACTGTACAATCATGTGCAATATGAGAATAGGCTTGGATAAGACAGTTGCTGCCTACTACTGTTTTCCATTTATCTTTAGTACCCCTGTTGATGGTAACACACTCTCTGATGGTAGTGTTATCGCCTATTTCTGCTGTAGTAATCTCTCCGGCAAATTTAAGGTCTTGTGGCACACCAGATATTACCGCACCGGGGAAAATACGACAGTTTTTACCAATACGGGCACCATCCATAATGACCACGTTTGAGCCAATCCAAGTGCCTTCACCAATTTCTACATCTTTGTGGATAACCGCAAAAGGTTCTACCACTACATTATCGGCAATTTTGGCCTGAGGGTGTATATAAGCTAGGGGTTGTATCATACCGATGGCTTAGTTTTCTTTTATTTTCACAATTTGGGCCATCATCTCGGCCTCTACTACAATCTTATCGCCTACCATACCTACGCCTTTCATTTGGGCAATGCCTCTGCGAATAGGATCCATCAAATCGCAGCGAAACACAATACTGTCTCCGGGCAAAACCTGCGCCCTAAAGCGCACATTGTCAATCTTCAGAAAATAAGTAAGGTAGTTTTCGGGATCTGGTACGGTTTTCAATACCAAAATCCCTCCGGTTTGTGCCATTGCCTCTATTTGCAAAACTCCCGGAAAAACAGGTGCACCCGGAAAATGACCCATGAAAACATCTTCGTTCATGGTGACATTCTTAACACCCACCACATGGGTTTTGCTCATTTCCAACACTTTATCCAAAAACAAAAAGGGCTGACGATGGGGCAATATTTTCATAATTTCTGCCGTATCATAAAGCGGTTTGGCATTGAGATCGTATGAATGCACCTTTTTCTTTGTTTTTTCTTTTTTATAGGCGGCTTTAATTTTTTTGGCAAAAGCTACGTTGGCGGCATGGCCCGGGCGTGCAGCCATGATATGTCCTTTGAGGTGCACCCCTACTAATGCCAAATCGCCTATCATATCTAATAACTTATGACGGGCTGGCTCGTTTTGGTAGCGCAAATCCATATTATTGAGTATCCCTTGTGGGGCAACATCAATTTCATCGCGGTTAAAAAGTTTAGCTAGGTGCGATAATTCTGCTTTGCTGACTTCTTTATCAACAATTACAATAGCATTATTCAAATCGCCTCCTTTAATGAGGTTGTGCTTGAGTTGGTACTCCAGTTCATGTAAGAAACAAAAAGTACGGCATGAGGCAATTTCTTTTTTAAACTCGCCTATAGAGGATATACCGGCATGTTGGCTACCTAATACGGGCGAATTATAATCGATCATACAAGTAAAGCGATAGTCATCTAGCGGCATCGCTACGATTTCTACTTTACGCTCTTCTTCGGTATAAGTAACGTTGTGGGGGATACTGAAATATTCGCGATCGGCATTTTGAATAACAAAGCCGATACTTTCTAAAGCTTCAACAAACTTAATGGAACTACCATCCATAATTGGCGTTTCGGGGCCATCTAGCTTTACCAAAACATTGTCTAAATTGGTGCCAACCAAAGCAGCCATTACGTGCTCTATGGTGCTAACACTTGCTCCGTTTTGTGAAATAGTGGTGCCCCTAGCTGTATCGGTTACATTGTCGCAATCGGCTTCGATAATAGGTTGCCCGGGCAAATCAATACGCTGAAATTTGAAGCCGTGATTTTCGGGAGCCGGACAAAAGGTCATCGTTACGTTTACCCCAGTGTGCAAACCTACTCCACTTATTGCTATCTCACCTTTTATCGTTCTCTGCTTAACGTTCATTTATTTTGTGCTTGTTGTTGTTATCTTTTCGATTAGCGCAGTGAGTTCATTTATTTTGCTCTCCATTTCACGCACCTTTCTATCCACATCGGGGAGTTTTCTGAAAATAACCGAAGAGCGCATCCACTCTTTAAGGGGCTGTGCCGGCGAACCGTGCCACTGCTTATTCTCTTCTGTATCAAAATTTATACCAGCTTTAGCACCTATCTGGGTTTTTCGGGCCAAATTTAGGTGTCCGGCAATGCCTACCTGCCCACCTATCAAGGAATGTTCGCCAACTTTGGTGCTACCCGATATGCCAGTTTGTGCCGCAACTACTGTATGAGCACCCAGCTCTACATTGTGGGCAATTTGTATAAGATTATCTAGTTTTACGCCTTTGCGGATAATGGTAGAACCCATTGTAGCCCGATCAATAGTGGTATTGGCCCCTATCTCTACGTCATCTTCGATAATGACATTGCCAATTTGGGCAATCTTATTATAAGAGCCGTCACTTTGTGGTGCAAAACCAAAACCATCACTCCCGATTACACTGTTGGAATGAATGATTACTCGGTTACCTATATTGGATTCTTTATAAACTCGTACACCAGGGTAAAAAACACAATTGGCTCCTATACTGCTATCAGCTCCAATATAATTTTGTGCTACCAATTGCGTACCCTTTGCTATTTTTACGTTAGGGCCAACATAGCAGAAAGGGCCTACGTAAACCCCCTCTTCCAAAACGGCACTAGAGTCTACTAGAGCACTGGGGTCTATACCCGATTGCTTTTGACTAGCATTAAGAAACTCGTTGTATTTTTCTAAAACCATCGAAAAAGCCGAGTACGGATCATCAACTTTGATGAGCGTACTATTAAATGCTTGGCTAGGTTTAAAAGATTTAGCTACAATTACCACCGAAGCTGCGGTTTTGTAGAGAAAGTTTTCGTACTTAGGGTTAGATATGAAGCATAAAGAACCAGGTTCGCCTTCCTCTATTTTAGAAAGCGTACTCACTTTAACGTTTTCGTCGCCTTCAATTATCCCATTTAAAATGTCGGCTATCTGCTTGGCAGTAAATTGCATGTTGCAAAGTTAATTGTAAAATTAATATGAACAAAACTGAAAATTTAGGTGTAGTGTGCTGATTTCGTACAATTTTATAGCCCAACGCCTGATTTATACCTCTCTTACATAGCAAAGTATATGTTTTTTAACCGTCTTATCTAAGCTTTCGAGGTTAGATAAATCAGATGCTTTTGTGATGTCTAGCAAACTTCCATCTTTCATTAAGATATTGACATTGCTACTCTCGGTATTATAGGCCCTATTTTTTAGGGTATCGGTAAATACAAAATAAGCCACCTCATCCTCATCTATATCTAGTGCAACTGCTGTTTGAAAAGCCAAACGCTCAACTCTTTGTTTGTCGGGGGCATCGTTACTCATTTCTATCTTATACAAACTTCTGGACACCAGCATCCTGCATAGTTTTGACAGTATCAGGTCATCATTATCAGCCCATACTTTTATTGCGGTGTAAATGTCTTGATCATCGAGTTTGGCAAAGCGTGCTAAATGCAAATCGTTCTCAAAGAAAGTAGTACCGTCTATATCGTTTACCAAGAAATGTTTTAGTGCAGGGGTAGCAAAAAGCGATTTGTGTTGCAAGGACAATTCTTTTGCCCGCTCTAAAATTTTGACCAGCAATTGCTCGCCAGCTACCACAGTTTTGTGCAAATAGACCTGCCAGTACATCAACCTTCGGGCTATAAGAAACTTCTCTATCGAATAAATACCTTTTTCTTCTACAACCAATTGGTCATCAACCAGGTTAAACATTTTGATGATACGATCGAAACCAATCACTCCTTCGCTAACTCCGGTATAATAACTATCACGGTTGAGGTAGTCCATCCGATCCAAATCTACCTGCCCCGAAATCAACTGACAAAAGAACTTGCGAGGATAGTTGCCCTGAAAAATCTGGATGGCCTTAGTCAATCTTCCGCCGAAGGCCTCGTTCAATTTCTCCATCATCAACAAAGAAATGTCTTCGTGTCGGATACCCGGCACCAAAGTATGTTCTAGCGCATGTGAGAAAGGGCCATGACCTATATCGTGTAGCAAAATAGCAATTGTAGCCGCTTCTTCTTCTTCTTCACTAATGTAATGCCCTTTGTTGCGTAGCACCTCTAAAGCCAAACCCATTAGGTGCATAGCCCCTAAGGCATGATGAAAACGGGTGTTTAAGGCTCCGGGATAAACCAAATGTGTCATGGCCAGTTGTTTGATGTAACGCAAACGCTGAAAATAGGGATGCGAAATCAGATCAAATAACAGCTCTGATGGTATGCTGATGAAGCCATATACCGGATCGTTTATAATTTTTTTCTTATTCAAAAGCTAATCATGGAAATATACGGTACAAAAATTGCTAATTTTATCGAACTTATAAAACAAAGAATTCTTTAATCAAAAAAACAATCAGCATGCAGGGAACAAGGATATTATGGGCCGATGACGAGATTAACCTGCTGAAGCCACATATTTTGCTTTTGAACGAAAAGGGCTACGAGGTTTGCACTTTTACCAATGGAAACGATGCTTTGGAAGCTTTTGCTCAAACACATTTTGACCTAGTATTTTTAGACGAGAACATGCCGGGTCTAACAGGTTTGGAGACCTTAGCTGCAATTAAAAACATCCGCTCAGACATTCCTGTGGTGCTCATTACCAAAAGCGAGGAAGAAAATTTAATGGAGGATGCTATTGGCTCTAAAATTGATGATTACCTAATAAAACCTGTCAACCCCAAACAGGTTTTGCTGACGATAAAAAAACTCATAGACAACAAACGCTTGGTGAGCGAAAAAACCTCATCGGCCTATTTGCAAGAATTTAGAAACCTGGGCGCAAGTTTGAACGACAAGTTGAGCTACCCGGAATGGGTGGAGGTGTATAAAAAATTGGTGTTTTGGGAATTGGAACTCGAACAGCTAGACGACCCGCAAATGCACGAAATACTAACCTTGCAAAAAGCCGAGGCCAATATGCAATTTGCCAAGTTTGTACAAAACCACTACATCAATTGGATAAACGGACGTGAAAAAGGTCCTTTATTTTCTCATGATTTGCTGAAGAAAAAGGTTTTCCCCCTTATTGATAATCAAACACCTTTATTTTTCATTTTGATTGATAACCTGCGCTATGACCAGTGGAAAATCATTAATCCGCTGATTTTAGAATATTTTAGACAGGACGAAGAGGATACCTATTCGAGCATTTTGCCAACGGCCACCCAATATGCCCGCAACGCTATTTTTGCGGGGATGACCCCTTTAGAAATGGAGAAGAAATTTCCAAAACTTTGGCAGAACGATGACGATGAAGGAGGCAAAAACTTACACGAAGAAGAATTTTTGGCTGCCCAAATCAAAAACAACCTGCGGAAGGAATGCCGATATAGCTACCACAAAATTCTAAATATCGATCAGGGTAGAGAATTGTTAGACCAAGTGAACAACCTGTTACACAACGATCTAAACGCTATTGTCTTTAACTTTGTGGACATGCTCTCGCACGCACGTACCGATATGCAAATGATACGTGAGCTGGCCAATGACGATGCCGCCTACCGTTCTATCACTTTGTCTTGGTTTGAGCACTCTACCTTGCTCGAGCTTATTAAGAAATTGGCACAGCACCGAGTGAAAATAGTACTGACTACCGACCACGGAACTATTCGGGTGAAAACACCAAGCAAGGTCATTGGCGACCGTAGCACTAATACCAATTTACGCTACAAACAAGGTAAAAACCTCAATTTCAACGCTAAAGAAGTTTTCTTAATAAAAGATCCGCACGAAGCCCAATTGCCCCGAATAAACCTGAGCAGTAATTTTATTTTTGCCCGAGAGGATCAATATTTTGTTTATCAGAACAATTACAACCAATTTGTAAATTATTATAACGAGACATTTCAGCACGGAGGTATCTCTTTAGAAGAGATGATTATTCCGGTGGTGAGCTACTCTAATAAATAGCATCATGCAGCAAAACATAGCCCGTATTGATGAGCTTCCGGAACTGGCAAAAAAGCTTCTTGAATTTGCCCAAGATGAACATTTTTTTATTTTTATAGGCGAAATGGGAGCCGGGAAAACCAGTTTTATCAAAGCTTTTTGCAAAGTATTGGGTGTTGAGGAGCTTGTAAGTAGCCCTACCTTTTCTATCGTGAATGAGTACCAAGCTAAAGAAGGCAAGGTTTATCATTTCGATTTTTACCGCCTTAAATCTGTAAAAGAGGCTTATGACCTCGGCTACGAAGATTATTTTTACAGCGATGCTTATTGTTTGGTAGAGTGGCCTCAACTCGTAGAAGATTTATTACCAGCGCACTATATAAAGGTTGAAATCAAGCTCAAAACCGAAAACGAAAGAGAATTTATCTTTACAAGTTGTCGGTAAAAAATTGCGATAAGCTAGAGCAAGCCAATGATGTAAGCAAAAAAGACTACTTTTGTAGGCCAAAACACAACGGTAAGTTTATTCATGAAGACCTATTTTAGACTCCTTGCTTTTGCCAAACCGATAGAGAAATTCGCTATCCCGTATATATTAGCTACGCTACTATCTGTCGTTTTTGGCACTTTAAACCTTACCTTGTTGGTGCCCCTTTTTGAAACGCTCATGTCTAAAACTACACAAGGGACTAGTACTATTGCCGATACGGCTACTTCTTCTTTTGATATTACAGCTCAGTTTCGTGATTTTGTAAACCACTCTATCGCTAGCAACGGGCAAATGAATACGTTGACCTATGTTTGTGTGATAATTGTACTTTCGGTATTGCTATCCAATATATTCCGCTACCTGTCTCAACGTTTTATGGAGGATTTGCGGGTACACACCTTGCTCAACATGCGGCGTACGGTGTTTCACAACGTAATGAACTTACATATTGGCTATTTCAATAACGAGCGCAAAGGCGATATCATCTCTAAAGTAGCTTCTGATGTGCAAGTGGTACAATTTACTGTTACCAACACGCTGCAAGTGGTTTTTAAAGAACCCCTAACCATGTTGTTTTATATTTTGGTGCTGCTCTCTATTTCGGTAAAACTGACCCTTTTTTCACTTTTGGTAATCCCGATTTCGGCCTTTGTAATCAGTAAAATTGTTAAGCGTATCAAGCGGCAGGCTACTATTGCCCACGAGTCATTTGCCAGAATGATTGGTTTTTTGGACGAAGCCCTTACCGGAATAAAAATTGTAAAAGCTTTTAATGGCACCGAAAAAACCAAACAAAAATTCGACAACGAAAATATCTTTTACTCCAATCTGAACCGTAAAATGGTGCGAAGACAGCAATTGGCCTCACCAGTTTCGGAGTTTTTAGGTGTACTTATGGTAGCCATTATTGTTTGGTACGGAGGTAAGCTCATTGTCAGTGGAGCGCAGGATGCCCTGTCAACCAGCCAATTTATCGGTTATATTGCCATTTTTTCTCAGGTGATGCGACCAGCCAAAGCGCTAACCGATTCTTTTAGTGCCATCCATTCGGGTATTGCTGCTGGCGAGCGGGTGCTAGACCTGATAGATACCAAACCCCAATTGCTAGACAAGCCTGATGCCAAAAGTTTTAGCGATTTTAAACAAGGGCTGCAATTGAAACAGGTAGATTTCTACTATGGTGATAAACAAGTGTTAAAAAACATCAACCTTGAAATACCTAAAGGCAAAACTATTGCACTGGTTGGCCCCTCGGGAGGAGGTAAAAGCACCTTGATGGATTTGATACCTCGCTTTTACGACCCTCAAAGCGGACAAATCTGTATTGATGGAATAGATTATCGCGACCTTAAATCGGATAGTATTCGGGCACAAATGGGTATTGTAAATCAAGAGTCTTTCTTGTTTAACGACAGTATCTTCAACAACATCGCCTTTGGCAGCGAAAAGGCCACTGAAGAAGAAGTGATTGCCGCAGCAAAAATTGCCAATGCACACGAGTTTATCATGGCTAGTGAAAATGGATACCAAACCATTGTTGGCGACCGAGGCAACCGACTATCGGGCGGACAAAGGCAACGTATTTGTATTGCCCGTGCCGTATTGGCCAACCCACCCATTATGCTCTTGGATGAGGCTACTTCTGCACTGGACACCGAATCGGAAAAACTGGTACAAGAAGCCTTGAACAATCTGATGCAACACCGAACCTCTTTGGTAATTGCCCACCGATTGAGCACCATACAACATGCTGACCAAATTGTAGTGCTAGACAAAGGTCAAATTGTTGAGCAAGGAACGCACAACGAGTTGTTGGCAAAAAAAGGGCTCTATCACCGACTTATTGATATGCAAACATTTAGCGAGTAGCCAATTATGAGTAAAGCACTGGTTTCTATAGCCTTATGCACCTACAACGGCGAAAAGTATTTGCCCGAACAACTGGAATCTTTGTTGGCTCAAGACTATCCCGAAATAGAGATTATTGCACTAGATGATGGCTCAAAAGACAATACCCTAGCTATCTTAAAGACCTACGAAGCCAATTATCCGCAGATAAAAGTTTATCAAAACACTGAAAATCTGGGCTATGTTAAAAATTTTGAAAAAGCAATATCGCTTTGTAATGGCGAATACATAGCATTAGCCGATCAAGATGATATTTGGGACAGCAGAAAGATTAGCTTACAGGTGGCTAAAATAGGTTCGTACAGTTTAATTTACCACGACTCGGCCTTTGTTGATGAAGAAGGTAAGGCTACAGGCGGAAAAGTCTCTGATATTCGGAATTTTTATACTGGTACCGATGCAAGTGTTTTTTTACTCGAAAACTGTGTTTCGGGACATAGCTTACTCTTTAAAAGAGAATTGTTAGTGCAGTTAGCCCCCTTCAACCCAATTGTTTTTCACGATTGGTGGTTGGTATATATTGCCTGTCACCAGGCAGGTATCTGCTATATTGATGAGTGTTTGGTAAAATACCGTCAGCACCAAAATGCCTCTACTGACCTTTTGAAGTCCAAAAAAAGAAAAGGGCCCGATAGTCTTGCCAAAATAGAGAAAGAGTTTGCTATTTTACAATTGTTCCACTCACTCAATTTCAAAAACCAAGATGTGTTGAACCAATTGCTTGTTTTGTATCAGCACAGAATGCATGCTTATTTCTCGTTTGGATTAGCCTTTTTTATATTTAAGCACCGTAAAAGTTTGTTGTTTATTAAAAAGAAAAGTCGAACCAGTAAGCTCAACCTCATCAGTAAATACCTTTGGGGTTATAAGCTGAAAAAGCTCTTCAATTAGCTACTCATTTGTTTTTGTCCTTTACGCCAGTCGTTTAGCGCCTTAAAAAAGGCTGAAATGTAGCTAAACCCTCCAAAAGCCTCAATAATTTTTCGGGCAACAGCAATAGAGAAGAAACCCTTATTCAAGATTAGATAAGCAGCAGGCCGTTTAAGGCATTTGCGATTCCATTTTTGCAAGCTCTGTTGTTGGCTTGCATCCAAAGGCAGCTGGGTAAGATAATGCGTAAACTTTATCCGCAATTGCAATTCGTTCTCATACATCTTACTAAGATTTTGGCTCATACTTGTTTGGTGAACCCTAACTAATGCAAATGCCTCGGGGGCTGCGCAATAGGCAAAACGATAGTTCAAACTACAGCGAAACCAATAATCCCAGTCTTCTAAACTCGACAAATTGGTATCAAAAAAACCTGTTTGTATTATTGCTTCACGTCTTATTAAAGCTGAATTTACAGGCATTATATTGCCGGTAAGCAATCTTCTCCAAGTATTAACATCAAGATTTTGAAATTGAGGAATCCAGCTTTCGTTACTCAAACCAATACTACGGTACCTCTTTTCTGGTTGGTTATGAACAAAATAAAAAGCATCTGTATAGGAAAGTCCTAAATCGGGGTTAGTTTCAAAATGTGCTAATTGCAGTTTTATTTTTTCTGCAGAGATCAGGTCATCCGCATCTAAAAATTGAATAAAATCACCTTGTGCGTATTGTAATCCGGTATTTCTGGCTGCTGATAGCCCTTGATTGTGTTGGTAGATGTATTTTATACGCTTATCCTTACTAAGATATGTCGCAACCAATTCTCGAGTGCCATCGGTAGAGCCGTCGTCTATCAATAACAACTCAAAATGCTCATGGTGTTGCAAGCGTACCGCATCGAGTGTTTCGGGTAGGTAATGAGCGTAGTTGTAGCTCGGCACAATAATGGAAACCAGCGGCTGCGACATCATTTAAACAAGTATTTAAACAGGTACTTACGGTACTTGGCATCACGCAGATAGCACCATGAATTGTCGAGGTATTTGGCAGCAACTGCTTTGTTTTTTTTAGCAAAAACGGACAAGGCTCTGATTTTCCAATATTTCGTAGCTCGGGCACAAAGCTCAGGGTATTTATATTCCCATTTTTTAATGATTTGCAATTGGTTATCGATAATTAACTCTACCCGAGCAGAGATGTTGCTGTCATGTGCCCGATAATAAGCCAATTTTTCGTCCAAGAAACCAATTTTGTATTGGTCGGCTATGCGCAGCCACATGTCCCAGTCTTCAACCACCATTTTCTCGTCAAAAAGCCCAACAGTATCATACACCTCTTTTTTTATCATGACGGTTAAAGCCGGAATACCGTACCTATCCAGCATAAGATCTTCGAAACTGCATTCGTTTTTAAGTCGTTGTCGGCCAATCTCTCCTATAATCTCAGATTTATCGTTTACTAAAAAGCTATCGCAAAACACCAAGCCATAATGGGCTTGCTGTTCATAAAACTCAACCTGACGTTTAATTTTTTCGGGATGCCAATAATCATCAGAAGCTACTACGGCTATGTATTTTCCCTTAGCATATTGCCGGATGGCTTTGTTGAGCGTGGCCGAAAGCCCCATGTTTTGCTGAGCTTCGAACTCGAACTGATGCACTGCACACAACTCTTCAATTAAAGCAACACTCCTATCTTTGGAGCCATCATCTATCACAATAAGTTGGATATTGGGATAAGTCTGTTGCAAAACACTAGCAATACATTGAACTATGTAGCGTTCATGGTTGTAACAGGGTATAATCACCGAAACGAGTGGTAAGTTCATGGCTTATATTGGTTAACAATATTGATAACCTGGGTTACTTCTTCATCTTTTAGTACTGGGCTAATAGGCAAACTAATCACCTCTTGATGTATTTGTTCGGTGATGGGCAATGAAAGTGCGTTGAGCTCTTTATATGCCTTTTGTTGATGGGGCGGTATAGGGTAATGTACAACGGTTTGCACACCCTTAGCAGTGAGGTATTGTTGGAAGTGTTCCCTGTTTTTTACTCTCACAACAAAAACATGCCAAACATGTTCTTCCTCTTTGTTATTTTCAGGCAATTGTAGTGCCGAATTATTAATCTCGTTTAAATAGCGGTTGGCAATCTGCCTCCTGATTTGAATTTCTGTGTCCAGGTATTTCAACTTTACTCCTAACAGAGCTGCCTGTAATTCATCTAATCGGCTATTGATACCTTTATATTCATTCTGATATTTAATCTGCGAACCATAATTAGCTAATGTGCGAATGGTATTTGCTAGCAAGTCATCATCAGTAGTCACTGCCCCAGCATCACCCAAAGCCCCCAAATTTTTACCGGGATAAAAGCTAAAACCACTGGCATGCCCCCATGCACCTGCCTTCCTACCAGCCTTGGATGCTCCGTGAGCTTGTGCCGAATCTTCGATTACTTTGAGCTGGTGCTGCTTGGCAATTTGGGTAATGGCTTCCATATCGGCTAGTTTACCGTAGAGGTGCACTACCAAGATAGCTTTGGTACGTGGGCTAATCTTTGCTGCAATTTGTTTTGCATCCAAGTTAAAACTATATGGATTAGGCTCTACCAATACGGGTACTAAAGCATTGGCAGAAATAGCCAGTATGCTTGCAATATAGGTGTTGGCTGGCACCAAAACTTCATCACCATCATGCAAAATGCCCAACTCTTTGTAAGCTCGCAAAATAAGAATAAGGGCATCTAGTCCATTTGCCACACCCACACAATGCCGGGTACCGCAATAAGCTGCAAACTCTTTTTCAAATGTTTTTACTTCCTCACCCAAAATAAACCAGCCCGAGTCGAGCACTCGGTTAAATGCTGCCTGCAGCTCGTTTCGGTACTGTGCGTTGATTTGTTGAATATCTAAAAATTTAATCATGATTGGATGATGAGTTCGTTGTTATGAAAGGTGTATTGTTGTCCTGTCTTAGGGTCACAAAGATCGAGCCCCAAAAGCAAACCTTCTTTGGTAATATAACCTCTTTTTCGGGCTGGATTGCCGTACCACAGCTCGTGTGGACCAATAGACTTGGTAACAACGCTCCCGGCACCAACAAAAGCATACTGCCCCAAAGTTACTCCGGCCACCAAGGTAGAGTTGGCTCCAATAGAGCAGCCTTTTTTCAGTATAATTTGTTTAAAATTATCGTGAGTGCCTTTAGAACGTGGTATAGGGTCGTTGGTAAAAGTGACATTTGGACCTATAAATACGTTATCTTCTATAATTATACCGTCCCAAAGTTGTACTCCCGATTTTAGTGTCACATTATTGCCCATAACCACCTTGTTTTCGATAAGACAATGCGAACAAATGTTGCAATTCTCACCAATAATGGCTTCCTTAAAAATCACAACAAATTGCCAAATTCGGGTTCCGGCACCAATATTTTTGGCCTGAACTTCAGCAAGAGGATGTATCTGGGGCATAAATATATTTCTTGTATTCTTCGTAATCACGAAGGTAATCGTTTTCTGAATAAACACTAGAGGCCAACACTAATAATACTGCTCCGGACGAGAAATTGACCAACTCACGCCAAATAAGCGGGGTTACATATAAACCATAGTTGGGGCGATTGAGTGTGACTGTTTTTTTGTTCTTGCCGTCATCCAAAACAACATCAAAACTACCGCTAGCTGCTACAATAAGCTGTTGCAGATTTTTATGAGCATGTCCACCCCGACTTTCACCTGCCGGTACATCATACAGGTAATACACCCGCTTTATATCAAAAGGGATATCCTGATTACCGTGAACGGGTGTAATGTTACCTGCCCTGTTGTGTATTTTAGGAAGTTCGATAACATTGCAATTGTATATTGAGGGCTTAATCATTACGTTTTTCGGCTAAATAGTTTTCAAAATCACGCTGATAATCTGCAGCATCGTATCCGGTAGAAGAAAGTACTAAAGCAAAGGAGTTGGTAGAGAAATTTTCCATGTGCCGCCATTGGTTTCGGGGCAAGTACAAAGCATTATAAGAGCGGTTAAGATGAAATTCTTCTGCTTTTTGCCCATCGTGTACCACAACTGTAAAACTACCCGATAAGGCAATGATAAGCTCGTCGTTTTGGTAATAGCTATGTCCGCCACGCATCTCGCCTCCTGGTACATCGTAAATCCAATAGGTACGTTTTATCTCGAAAGGGATATGATTTTGGGCTTCTACAAATGAAAGATTACCTCTATCATCTAGAATTTTAGGCAACGATATTAACCTAGCTCGAGTATCCATATTCTCTCCTCTATTTGTGCTTATAGATGGCAAATATATCATTTTTCGGCTGAAATGAATTCGAATACTATAAAACCAAAGCGTTTGTAAATTAGTACAAATGAGTTATTTATATAATGCAATCTAGCAGTTAGTTTTGGGTAATTATTTAACCCATCAAATAGATTTTATGAAAAATTTAAGTTTTTACATTACATTTTTACTGGCATTTTTTGTTATTCCATCGGCCATTGCCCAAAAGAAATTTGCGCTAAACTTGGGTTTTGAAGGTGCATTGCCCATGAGCAGTGGCTACAAAACAATGTATATGGCTGCTGGTGGTGCCTCTATCCGGGCGCAATACAATGTAAGCGATAATATCGGAGTTACCCTATCATCGGGAGCATTGGCTTTTATCCCTAAAGAAATTGGTAATTTGGGCGGAGGCGGAGGTAACACTCCAACAAAATTCAATGCAATGTTGAGTATCCCGATAAAAGTAGGTGGAAAATACTACCTAACCAAAGGTTTCTACGGCATGGTAGAGGTGGGTACTGTTATTAATCGGATTATTAGTGCCAATACCTCTGGTGGCAACCCTACGGTAGGCCTAGGCGGTAGTTTTAGTGCCCTATGCTACGCTCCGGGTATTGGAGTACAATTTGGAGGATTTGACTTGGGGGTTCGTTACGAGACTTTCTCTAAGGGAGGTGCTGAAAGTTTTATGGCTGCTCGTTTGGGCTTCAACTTATTTAGTATCAAATAGTAAGCTGAATTGTGTGTTTATGGTGACCATCTTGAGCCTGGCTTGGGGTGGTTTTTTTGTGTTCGTTGGTTCGTGGTTCGTTGTTCGTCTTTCGTTGTTCGTGGTTCGTTTTTCGTTTTTCGTGGTTTGTTGTTCGTTCTTCGTGGTTCGTTGGTTCGTTGATCGTTCTTCGTCTTTCGTGGTTCGTTGGTTCGTTGATCGTTGATCGTTGATCGTTCTTCGTCTTTCGTTGTTTGTAGTTCGTTGTTCGTGGTTCGTTGTTCGTTGTTCGGCCTTTGTTGGTTGGGGTTTTTAAGCGTGGTGTCAGCTTTTGAAATAAATTTCTGATAAGGGACAAAATGGTTAAATTTGGGCTCAAATTTTAATCTAACAATCATGAGTTTTAGAATAGAACATGACACCATGGGCGAGGTACAAGTACCTGCCGATAAATATTGGGGAGCACAAACCGAGCGCTCTCGCAACAATTTCAAAATTGGTCCCGAGGCTTCTATGCCTAAAGAAATTATCCACGCTTTTGGCTACCTTAAAAAAGCCGCAGCATTGGCCAACAACGAGCTGGGGGTACTCTCTGACGAGAAAACAGCTTTAATTGCCCAAGCTTGCGACGAAGTGATTGCTGGTAAACTGGATGATCAATTTCCCTTGGTAATTTGGCAAACTGGATCGGGAACACAAAGTAACATGAACGGCAATGAGGTTATTGCCAATCGTGGGCATGTTATCAACGGCGGTAGTTTGCTTGACAGCCAAAAAATATTGCATCCTAACGATGATGTAAACAAATCACAATCGAGCAACGACACCTACCCTACGGCTATGCACATTGCAGCCTACAAACAAGCTGTTGAGGTAACTATTCCGGGTATAGAACTATTGAGGAATACTTTAGCCAACAAATCGGCCGAGTGGGGCAATATTGTAAAAACCGGACGCACCCATTTTATGGATGCTACACCGCTTACGCTTAAACAAGAATTCTCTGGCTATGTGCAACAATTGGACAATGGTATTAGAGCAATTAAAAACGCCTTAAGCATGATAGCTGAGCTGGCTCTAGGTGGTACTGCCGTTGGTACCGGACTAAACACCCCAAAAGGTTACGATGTGCTAGTAGCTAAAAAAATAGCTGAACTTACCGGCTTAGCTTTTGTTACAGCACCTAACAAGTTCGAGGCTTTGGCAGCACATGACGCCATGGTTGAGCTTTCTGGAGCCTATAAACGTGTAGCTGTTTCTTTGATGAAAATAGCCAACGATATCCGTATGTTGAGCTCGGGTCCACGTTGTGGTATTGGCGAAATTATTATACCCGACAATGAACCTGGGTCATCTATTATGCCAGGCAAAGTAAACCCTACCCAACCCGAAGCCCTTACCATGGTGTGTGCCCAAGTAATTGGCAATGACGTGGCAGTAAGTGTTGGTGGTAGTACCGGACATTTTGAACTGAACGTTTTCAAACCTCTTATTGCGGCCAACGTATTACAAAGCGGAAGGTTAATTGGTGATGCTTGTGTTTCATTCAATGATAAATGTGCCGTAGGTATTGAACCCAACGCACCGGTTATTAAAGCTCATCTAGAAAATTCTTTGATGCTAGTAACTGCCTTAAATACCCATATCGGCTATGAAAATGCAGCCAAAATTGCTAAAAAAGCACACAAAGAAAATAAAACCCTACGCGAGGCAGCTATAGAATTGGGCTTACTTAGCGATGAGCAATTTACCGCTTGGGTTAAGCCTGAAGACATGGTAGGTAGCATGAAATAATTACTTTTTTTTAAAAAACAATGAAATCTGAACGACCGAGAATGAGCAAAATCAACAATAGCAACGTGTATTTAACACTACAGTATTTTGCCTTTCTCGGTCTGTTTTTCTTCGCTTTTTCTTGCACCCGACTTCCCAATGTGCAAGGCAAGGGAGAAACCTATATGCAGGGTATTTGGAACGAAGACAGCCTAGGCATACAAAAAAAGATGCAGGTTTATACCCAACATCGGTTTAAATTTAGCTGCGATTCGTTTTATGTAGATTTCACTACCAGAGCAAAAGTAAACTATTACGGCGAAGAATGTTTTAACAAAGGTATTTGGCACGAATACGCCAAAGGCACCTACGAAGTCCGAAACGACAGCCTTTTTTTGGTTGGCGATTTCACTAAATCTAACTATAAGCAAAAAATTTCGGGTTGTTATCGGACAGGTCGCTACATCAATCGTTTTATCATTAAAGCAAAAGACAGTAAACACATCAACTTACTAAACCTGAGCGACAACACCACCATTTTATTAAATCTGAAAGAAAAAATAAACTGTGTTCCTCAAGCACTTTAAAAACTAAAATCATGAAAAGATTATTTTTTGCTCTTTTGAGCCTTCTACTACCTTTTGGTGCCAGCGCATGGGGCGTACTTGGCCACCGCATTGTTGCCGAAATTGCCGATGGTTACCTACAGCCCAATGCAAAAAAAGCTGTAATTGCTATTTTGGGTAATGAAAGTATGGCGATGAGTGCCAACTGGGCCGATTTTATTAAATCTGATACCAGCTACCGCTACCTTAGCCCTTGGCATTACGTGAACCTGCCCGAGGGCTTAGACAAAAACGGTGTGGACAATTATATCAATCAATTAAGTGAAGCCAACATCTACAACAAAACCAACGAGATGATTGCCTTACTAAAGAACCCCAATGCTTCAAAAGACAAAAAAGTATTTGCCTTACGAATGCTGATACACCTAATTGGCGATATGCACCAACCTATGCACACTGCAAGAAAAGAAGACTTGGGCGGCAACCGAATTAATGTTACTTGGTTTGGTCAGCGTAGTAACCTGCATCGGGTTTGGGACGAGCAACTGATCGATTTTCAACAACTTAGTTTCACCGAGTACGTGAAAGCCATCAATTTTGCAACAACACAACAGTTAGCAGCTTGGAGCAAAGGTACCATCAAAGATTACATTTATGAATCGTACCAAATTTGCAATAAAATTTATGCAACAGGAATTAAAAACGACGACCGTTTAAGCTATAATTACAACTTTGATTGGATAAGTACCGTAAACGAGCAATTGCTAAAAGGAGGAGTGCGTTTGGCCAAAATACTCAACGAAATCTATAAATAATACGATTAAGCGAAATCAAATTCTCTTAAATTATTGATACGATGAAAATATTAATGGTCTGTTTAGGCAACATCTGTCGGTCGCCACTTGCCCACGGCATTTTAGGAGCTATGGCCAAAGCAAAAGGGCTTAACTGGACGGTAGAAAGTGCCGGAACATCCAACTGGCATGTTGGTCATGCACCCGATTCCAGAAGTGTTAGAGCTGCAAAAAAACTCGGTTACGACATTTCATCGCAACGAGGTCGGCACTTTATAGCTGCTTTTTTTGATGAGTATGACCATATCTTGGTAATGGACAGAAGCAATTATAGAGCAATTATTAGTTTGGCTACAGACCACCAACAAAAAGCCAAAGTAGAGCTATTTTTAGCTGACGATGAAGTAGAAGATCCGTACTACGACGATTTATTATTTGACCCAGTGGCTCAACAAATTGAGAAGAGATGCGCCCAACTAATCGACAAATTCAGTAAATAGTTTTTTGATAAAGCCCCAAATATTACAAGACTAAATAGTTTTTTTATTTATCTTTAACTACGAAAACTAACTTAGCAATGTTTAAAAAGCTTGCGCAATTTGCTTTACTGTTTGGGGTATTGTTATCTGCATATTGTGGCTTTGCCCAAAAGCAAGTCACTACAAGTTTCTTTTTTGAGACCGACGCTTCTAAACTATCGACCAGACAAATTCTAATTTTTGAACAATTTGTAAAAGAAATAGTACCCGAAGAGGTAATAAACGTTGACATATTGGGCTATTGTGACGATAGAGGGAGAGAGGGCTACAACGATACCCTCTCATTAAAACGGGCTGAATTTATCCACCGGTTATTAGTAGAAAAAGGAGTACTCTCAGAACGGATAAAAAAGATATCGGGTAAAGGTATCATACCAGCTCAACATACGAAAGAGGCGCAACTATTGGACGAGGAGCGCAGCAACAATCGCCGAGTAGATGTGGTCATCAACTACCACAAACCTATTGTGCAAACGGTACCGCCACTCCTAAACGACAGCCTGAAAATTGGAGATAAAATTGTACTTGACAATATTCTTTTTGAGAATAGTCGTTCGGTGTTAATTCAAGAATCAATACCTCTGCTAGAACAAATAGCCACCCTTGTAAAAGAAAAGAAACAATATCAGATTGCAATATTGGGGCATATTTGCTGCAACCCCCCAGGTGTCGATGTGATAGATTTGGAGACCGGTCAGCGAAACCTTTCAGAAGCCCGAGCCCGATTGATATATGATTATTTTATTTACCGAGGTATAGACAAAAACAGATTGAGCTACAAAGGAATGATGGCTAATTATCCCCTCGGCAAAGGCGATAAATACGACCGTAGAGTTGAACTATTGATTACCGGAATAAACAAAGAATAAACACTACAATATAAGCGCTTACTATGTTTGACAAATTAATGGCTGCACAAGGCAAGGCCGAAGAAATTAAAAAAAGGTTGGATAATATCTCTGTTTATGGCGATGCAGAGGGCGGAGCTATTAAAGTAACAGCTACTGCCAACAAGGTCATCACCAATATCTTCATTAACGAAGATTTTTATACCAATGCCGATAAAGAACAACTAGAAGAATTGTTGCAGGCTGCCGTAAACAAAGCCCTCTCGCAGGCTGAGGCAGTAAGTGCCAGCGAAATGCAAGCCGCAGCCAAAGATATGTTAGGCGGTTTTGGTGGCCTATTCGGAAAATAAAACAAAACACCATGAAATATACCTATTACGGACACTCTTGTTTCTTGCTCGAAACCGAAAAGTACCGCCTATTATTTGATCCCTTTATTTCGGGAAATCCATTGGCCAAACACATCGACTTACAAAGTATCCAAGCCGATTATATTTTGTTGAGCCACGGACACGGCGATCACTTAGCTGATGTAGTACCCCTAGCCCAGCACAATCCCAACTGTACTATTATTTGTTTGCCCGAGATTGCTGTATGGTTAAGAAAACAGGGTATAGAACGTATTCATGAGATGAATATTGGAAAATTTCATTTCGATTTTGGCACTCTGCGTATGGTTGTTGCTACACACTCAAGCGGCCTGCCCGATGGTAGCTACGGCGGCAACCCTGTAGGCTTTGTGTTAGAGGCAGAGGGCATTCAAATCTATTACGCTGGCGATACAGGCTTGAGCTATGAAATGAAAATTTTGGCCGAACTTTACCAATTGGAGTATGCCATTATGCCTATTGGTGGCAATTTTACTATGGATGCCAGCGATGCCGCATTGGCTGCCGATTACATCAATTGCAAACAGGTTATAGGGGTACATTATGATTCTTTTCCGGTTATCAAGATTGATCCTTATACCGCAAAAGAGATCTTTAAACGGGCACAGAAAAAACTACTATTACCCGCAATAGGCGAAAGCTTAAATCTTTAAAAAGCCCATCCGCCTACAGGCCAAAGGCTACAGAGGTCATGGTTAACGATCCGCCTAAGACCTCATCGTTGAACAAAATAGGCTCCTCATCATCGGCTTGCAAGGCCAAAGTGTAGAGCAAAGGTAAATAATGCTCGGCAGTGGGAATAGCCTGAGCAACATCAGCGCCTAGCTGCTCATAGTTTACCAAAGCCTGATGATTACCATTGATGAGGTGCCGTTTGAAGGTTTCGTTGGCGGATATGGCCCAATCATAGCCGCCACCATCCATCATATCCCAATTTATCATGCGTAGATTATGTACCATATTACCACTACCCACAATCAACACCCCTTTGCTGCGTAGTGCCGTTAGCTCTTGCGCCAGCTCATAATGATATTTTGCAGCCTTGGTATAGTCTAAGCTAAGTTGCAAAACCGGAATTTGAGCCTGCGGATAGAAGTGTCTTAAAACTGTCCAGGTTCCATGGTCCAAACCCCAATCATGATCGGGCACTACTTGGCTAGTTTTTACCATCTGTCTAATTTCTTCTGCCAAAATCGGGTTTCCGGGTGCCGGATATTGCACCTCGCTCAAAGCTTTAGGGAAACCATAAAAATCATGAATAGTTGGCGGATTATCCATTGCGGTAATTCTTGTACCACGAGTAAACCAATGCGCCGAGACCACCACAATGGCCTCGGGCATAGGATATTTTTTGGCCAATGTAGCCCAAGTATCGCTAAAAGAATTTTGTAAAATCCCATTCATGGGCGAGCCATGCCCAACAAAGACAACGGGCATTTTGGAATATTGGTGCCTACTGCTGCCCAGATTTTTTAGCAATCTTGATTCACTCATTTTATCGCAATTATTTTGCTTTCAAAAATTGTAGATTGAGTGTGATATGAACATCTTTAGCAATTACTGCCGCAGCAGAGTCATAGGCTACATGATAATCTAATCGATTAATTTTGGTTGTTGCCATAAAACCGGCACGTTGCGTTCCATTGTCGGTTACTTGGCCACCATATACCACATCAAACACTACATCTTTGGTCACATCTTTTAAAGTAAGTTTACCCTTTAAACGATATTTGTTGCCTTTAACCTTCTGAAACGAAGTGCTCACAAAAGACATTTGTGGGTATTTTTCTGCATCAAAAAAATCGGCACTACGCAAATGATTATCACGCATATCCACACTGGTATAAATACTGGCAACATCAACTGTAAAATTAATTTGGGCATCGCTAAAATCGGCCTTACTGGCAGTAAACTCTCCGTTGAATTTTCTGAAAGATCCATCAACAAAAGAAATAGCAGAACGCTTAACAGCAAAATTCACAAAAGAGTGCATAGGATCTACCGTCCATTTGTCTTGTGCAAAAACAGGTAAGCTCATCAGGGCTACCAAGGTCATTAAAATAAGTTTTTTCATTTTCTTTTAAATTAAGTTTCAGCAAAATTAGGAAAGCCTACTTGCACTAGCATTAACATAAGTCAATAAAACAAGAATTATTGTTCTAGCCAAGGTAAAGAAACTGCTTTGCCTAATTTTCTTATCTTTGCACATGATAAAATCAATGACAGGCTTTGGTTTGGCTAGTGCCGAGCAAGGAAACCTAAAAATATCAGTAGAAATCAAATCGTTGAATTCGAAATTTTTAGAGCTTTCAATCAAACTGCCTAAGGTATTTTCTGACAAGGAATTGCAGTTGCGTAATCTCTGCAGCAAAGAAATAGAACGGGGTAAGGTAAATATCGTCATCAGCCTAGAGCGCAACAACGAGAACCAAAAAGGAGGTCGCATTGATACCGAACTTTTTAAGAGTTATTACCAACAACTAAGTACTACTGCAAACGAACTGGGAGCCGACACAAAGGGACTAATACCTGCAATATTGACCCTGCCCGATGTAATTTGCTATGACGAAGAGCAAGCCGATGAAAGTGAATGGGCGCTGCTACAAAAAGTCTTTGCCGATGCACTCAACAATTTTCAACGTTTTAGAGAAGACGAAGGTAAGAATCTTAAAGCCGATTTGCTACTACGGTTGAACAACATTATCCAATATCAAGAAAAAGTGGCCGAACTGGCTCCGCTACGTGTACCACAAATAAAAAACCGCTTGCTTCAAGTATTGGAAGAAAATGTAGGTTCTGCCAATATTGACCAAAACCGATTGGAGCAAGAGCTGATTTTTTATATCGATAAGCTGGACATTACCGAAGAACAAACCCGGCTAAATAGCCATTGTCAGTATTTCAGAGAAAGCCTAAACCATCAAGAGGCCAACGGAAAAAAACTGGGTTTCATTGCTCAAGAGATGGGCCGCGAGATCAATACAACAGGCTCTAAGGCCAACGATGCCGAGATGCAAAAACATGTTGTAGGCATGAAAGAAGAGCTGGAAAAAATTAAAGAACAACTACTCAACATACTTTAAAAGGCACATTCTAATTTTTAAACGATGCAAGGTAAACTCATCATATTCTCGGCACCCTCTGGGGCAGGCAAAACCACTATTGTAAAACACCTGCTTAATAAGTTCGACCAGCTTAGTTTTTCTATATCGGCCACTACCCGCGAGTTACGTGGCGACGAAGTGGACGGCAAAGATTATTATTTTACCAGCAAAGAGGAGTTTTTGCACAAAGTAGCTCGGCAAGAGTTTGTAGAGTTTGAGGAAGTATATAGCGGAACTTTTTACGGCACCTTACGCTCCGAGATACAACGTATATGGGACAATGGCCAACACGTAATTTTTGACATTGATGTAGAGGGTGGCCTACGTCTGAAAAGAAAATTTGGCAACGATGCTTTGGCCATATTTGTACAACCACCGTCGTTGGCTGTGCTAAAAGAAAGGCTTAGCGGCAGAGGAACAGACAGCGAAGAGAAACTAAAAGAACGCTTTGCAAAGGCCGAAAAAGAACTGGGCTACGCCGATAAGTTTGATGTAATCCTTAAAAACTTCGAATTAGCTACCGCTTGTGCTGAGGCCGAAAAATTGGTAGGCGATTTTCTGAGAATAAGCTAAGCTGCATGTGCTAAAACAATGCGGCATTTGCCACTAGGCCATAAAAATAGAACCGTATAGCTGCTACCCACACCTTAGAAAGGGTTTAGACTATACGGTTCTTTATTTGACAAGCTTGTATTTATCTCTATTTAGACAAATAAAGCGATTTTACTTTGTCTAGCTGAATGAAGTAGGGGTCTTCCAAGTCTTTGATAAAGTGGATAGCCTCGCCCGTTGATTTCATTTCAGGGCCTAGTTCTTTTGCTACTTCAGGGAATTTATTGAAAGAGAACACCGGCTCTTTAATGGCAAATCCTTCAAGCTTTGGCTCTATCTTAAAATCTTTCAGCTTGTTGACACCTAACATTACCTTAGCAGCAATATTGATGAAAGGCACATCATAAGCTTTGGCAATGAAAGGCACTGTACGTGAAGCTCTTGGATTGGCCTCTATCACATACACTTTATCGTCTTTAACAGCAAACTGTATGTTCAACAAGCCCACTACGTTTAAAGCTTTGGCAATTTTTTTGGTATAAGTTTCCATATCGTTCAGCACCTTCTCAGAGAGGCTGTATGGAGGCAATACGGCACTTGAATCGCCAGAGTGGATACCTGCAGGTTCGATATGTTCCATCATCCCGATAACATGTACATCCTCACCATCACAAATTGAGTCTGATTCGGTTTCATCAGCACGATCCAAGAAATGGTCAATCAGTACCCTGTTGCCGGGTAAATCGCCCAATAGTTTCACTACTGCTTTCTCCAAATCCTCATCGTTAATCACAATGCTCATCCCTTGTCCGCCCAATACATAGCTAGGGCGTACCAATACCGGATAACCTACCTCGTTGGCTACTTTTATTGCCTCTTCGGCATTTTCGGCTACTCCGTATTTTGGATAAGGGATATCCAAATCTTTCAGCAAATCAGAGAAACTACCACGATCTTCGGCCACATCCATATCCGAGAACGAAGTACCAATAATCCTGATATTATTTTCATGAAGTTTCTCGGCCATTTTTAGTGCAGTTTGCCCACCCAACTGAACAATTACCCCATAAGGTTGCTCTAGCTCGATGATTTCACGCACATGCTCCCAAAATACCGGCTCAAAATAGAGCTTATCGGCCATGTTAAAATCGGTACTTACGGTTTCGGGGTTGCAATTAACCATGATGGCTTCGAAACCCGATTCTTTTGCTGCCAACAAGCCGTGAACACAAGAATAGTCAAATTCTATACCTTGGCCAATGCGGTTTGGTCCTGAGCCCAATACAATAACTTTCTTTTTATTGCTTACTAGCGATTCGTTGGTAACTCCGGTATTTGAATAAGCTATCAGCTCGCCTGTCTCCATCGAAATTTGCTGAGGAGCTTCTTCAAATGTAGAGTAGAAATAAGGTGTTTGTGCCGGAAACTCTGCCGCACAAGTATCAACCATTTTGAAACTGCGTACAATACCCAGTTCTTTTCTGCGCTGATACACCTCATCTTCGCTAGTATTGCCCAAAATATGTGCAATCTGAATATCTGAAAATCCTTTTTGTTTCAGGTTGAAGAAGAAATCCTTCGGTATATTGTTGAGGGAATAGCGCTTTAGCTCGTTTTCGAGTGCTACCAGTTCTTGTATTTGCCCCAAAAACCACTTGTCTATTTTGGTGGCTTTACGGATAGACTCTAGCGGCACACCGAGGCTCATGGCATCTTTTATCAAGAAAACACGGTTCCAACTAGGGTGTTGTAGTCCGTGCATAATTTCTTCAATATCACGTTTCTGACGACCATCAGCCCCCAAACCGGCACGACCAATTTCTAAACTCTGACAAGCTTTTTGTAGTGCCTCGATAAAGCTACGGCCAATACCCATCACCTCGCCTACGGCTTTCATCTGTAAGCCCAGCTCCATGTTGGCTCCTTTAAATTTATCGAAATTCCAACGAGGGATTTTTACAATCACATAATCTAAAGTAGGCTCGAAATAGGCCGAAGTGGTTTTGGTAATCTGGTTTTCAATCTCATCCAAATTGTAGCCGATGGCTAGTTTTGCAGCAATTTTTGCAATTGGATAACCGGTTGCCTTGCTGGCCAATGCCGATGAGCGAGACACACGTGGGTTGATCTCGATAGCAATAATCTCGTCGTTATCCGGATTAACCGAGAACTGTACGTTGCAACCTCCGGCAAAATTACCAATGGCACGCATCATTTTGATGGCCTGATTACGCATCTCTTGATAGCACCTGTCAGAGAGGGTCATGGCAGGAGCTACAGTAATCGAATCGCCGGTATGCACACCCATAGGGTCAAAATTCTCGATAGAACAAATAATGATTACATTGTCGTTGCTATCTCTAAGCAGTTCCAGCTCAAATTCTTTCCATCCCAAAACGGCTTGCTCTACCAATACCTCATGGGTTGGCGAAGCTTCAAGACCACGTTTCAGTGCCAAATCAAATTCTTCTTTGTTGTGCACAAAACCACCTCCATATCCACCTAAGGTATAGGATGGGCGAATTACCAGCGGAAAACCTATTTCTTGTGCAGCTTCTTTACCTTCTAAGAAAGAATTGGCAATTTTAGATTTGGCCACTCCAACCCCAATATCAACCATCAACTGACGGAATGATTCGCGGTTCTCGGTTTTGTCTATAGCAGCCACATCCACGCCGATAATGCGGATGTTATGTCTTTTCCACACCCCTCTTTCGGCAGCATCCACACAAAGGTTAAGGGCAGTTTGACCTCCCATGGTGGGCAATACGGCATCAATACGAGGCAAATCCGGATTGCTCTCATGCTCTTTTAAAATCTCTTCAATGCTTTCTATCGTTAGCGGTTTTAGATAAACGTGGTCTGCAATCACCTTATCGGTCATAATTGTGGCCGGGTTAGAATTGATGATAGAGACCTTTATCCCTTCTTCTTTTAGCGATAGCGCTGCTTGAGAACCGGAGTAGTCAAACTCGCAGGCTTGTCCAATAATAATGGGTCCAGATCCGATGATCAAGACTGATTTGATGGAGGTGTCTTTTGGCATGTTGGAATTCTAATTGATCGTCTTTGTTGACGGATAGCCGGGAGAATTCCCGCCGCCGCTCGGCGGATAATTTGAAATCGTCCCAACGTATCTGTCGGGATGCAAAGATAGAAATTTGTCTTTGATTTTATTGGTATTATTTCAAATTAGTTAGCACAAGCCCATTAGGAGGTTTATCTGTATGCAAAATTGGGGTAGTTCTGTGCCAAAAGCTGTTAAAACTTAATGATTATGGTACCTTTATTGGCCGCATTGGCTTTATATTTCCACTTGGGGCCTAGGCTCAGCAAACGCACCGCTTCTTTATTTAGTCGTTCCGATTGTCCTTGCAAAACTAGAATATCCGTAACCGAACCATCGCTTTGTACACTGAAACCCAACTCTACCATTTTCTCGCCATCACCCAAAAATTGGTTATTCTTTTCCAAATACTCATCGTACTTCAGCCAGCCCTCAGCCGGTTCGGGTTTCACCTTATCGAGGGTTTGGATAAAAGCTTCTGTTTTAGCTGGTGCTGGGGCTTCAACGGCTGCTGCAGCTTTTGCCGAGGCAGCAGTTTCAACCGGAACAGCAGCGACTACAGTTTCTGCTGGTTTTGGAATTGCTGTTGCAGCTTCGGCCACATTGGTGTTGGTATCATCTTTTAGTTCAACCGTTACTCCCGATACATTTTGTTGAGCAGCCAATTGCGCCTCTTCATTTTTGCTTGTCCGCATCCAAAACAATATGGTAGCCGTCAGAAATAGAACTGCAGCCGTAGCGGCAATGCTCAATCTTTGTCCGGTCATATTCCAACGCTTTTGCTCTACTGGCTTTTGAGCCAAGCGTTCTTGCAATTGTTTTTGTAGTATGGATAAACTTATTGCCCTGCGTTTAGACTCACTTAAACCGGCCATTGCCTGTGCCACAAAAGGATCTTCTAAAGAGATACGCTCTACCTGATGCATGGTTTTGGCATCTAAGCTACCATCGAGGTAGGCTTCTAAAATATCGGCACCCAACCAATCGTTATTTTTCATGGTTTTTCTCTATGCAAGTTTTCAAATTCCGTTTACCGTTTTGGATATAGCTTTTCACCTTACCTAGCTCATAACCTGTGCACTCGGCTATCTCTTTGTAGCATTTTTCTTGTAGATAAAACAATTCTACACTTGTTTTTTGCTCAACAGAAAGTGTTTCTAAACATTTTTCCATCGTGCTTAAGCGTTCTTCTTTAAGTTCATCCATATCCAGATGCTCAAAACCTTCGGTTTCCATAAACTGATCGGACAAAGTTTCTGTAGGGTAACGGTTGGTTTTTCTGAGCTGCATTAAACAATGGTTTTTGCTAAGTACGTGCAACCAGCTCTTAAAATTACTGACCTGGTGGTGTTTCAGTTTCTGTACGAGCTCCTCAAAAATGGCCATTACCGCATCTTTGCTCTGTTCTTCATCTTTAAAATAGCTAAAGCAAACCCCGTACACCAAATGCATGTAACGGGCATAGAGTTTGCCCAAGGCTTGGATGTTGTCTCCTGTCTGATAGGCATAGAGCAAGCTCAAGTCATCAGCATCATCGGGTAGTGTGGTGTTTTTAATAAATCTCAAGTATGTACAGTTTATCCAATACCAAGTATAACCTTTTTAATCCATTCATAAAGAAGAATGCGATAAAAATTTTTAAAATGTTACTTTTGGGCACTACAAATAATCAACAATGAAAATCAGAAAAACAGGGCTTCTTGCTCTTTTAACACCTACATTGCTTTTAAGTGCCTGCGATGCACAAACCCAAGGCCAAATCGGCAATATCCTCAATCAAGTAGCCACTGGGGTCAATGTAAGCCCCAGTAGTTTGGAAATTGCAAACGGACTGAAACAAGCTCTTGAATTGGGAACAACAGCAGGAGCTACGAGGCTATCGGCCAAAGACGGTTTTTTCGGTAACACTGCCGTGAAAATTCTTTTCCCTACCGAAGCTCAGAAGGTTGAGAGCACACTACGCAGCGTTGGACTAGGTTCTTTGGCCGACAATGTGATTTTGAGTTTGAACCGAGCTGCTGAAGATGCCGCCAAAGAGGCTGCTCCTATTTTTGTCAATGCCATCAAGCAAATGAGTATTTCCGATGCAGCCAACATTCTGCTGGGTAATAAAGATGCGGCTACACAGTATTTTAAGCGGGTCACCACCGCACAACTGATGGAAAAATTCTCGCCTGTAATTAGCAAGAGCCTGAGCAAGGTGGGTGCCACCAAATATTGGAGCGATGCCGCTAGTGCCTATAACAAACTGCCTTTGGTAAAACCCATCAACACCAACCTAACACAATATGTTGCACAAAAAGCCATTGACGGCATGTTTGTACAAGTAGCTCAAGAGGAGCTCAAAATTAGAGACAACATTAGTGCCCGAAGCACCGGCTTGCTGCAAAAAGTGTTTGGCTATGCCGACAGTAAGAAAAGCTAACAAGTGTTAGTTTGTGGAAAACTATACTTAGCATTTTTGCCGTATTACATCGAAATTGGTAGCAGTAGCGATGTAAAAAAAGTCCTGTGAGGGGGCAATCCGCGTAGGGCAGGCAAGACATAAGGGTGTTTTCAACCTAGAAGAGGTTGTCCGAAAAGGTGTTCTTCAATTCGAATTTAGGTAAGAAATCTTATTCAAATTACTTCTGAAAAAGATTTCTCCACGTTCCTCATCGATATGAAGGCTTATTTTAACTTTTTAGACAACCTCTTTTTCACATCACCATCGTGGGTAAAGACACCTAACAACACCCCAAGCCAAGCGCAATACTTAAAATTTGCCTACCTTTGTTGCGCAGAAATAGATACCACCTCAAATGAAACACCCCCACATCAATCATATTTTTTTTGATTTGGACCATACCCTATGGGATTTTGATCGCAATGCTCGCGAAACGCTTCATGAGTTGTTTGCAGCCTACGAATTGGCCAAGTTGGGCCTCGAAGCCGATATTTTTATTGATGTATATACAGCCAACAACCACGAGTTATGGGCAAAATACCATTTAGGTAAAATCTCTAAAGACGAACTGAGAGCACAGCGTTTTAAAAAAACTTTCTTAGATCTTGGGTTGCAACCAACCCAAATTCCCGATCGTTTTGAGGAGGATTACGTGAACCTGAGCCCCAAAAAGAAAAACCTGTTTGAAAGTGCTGAGAAAGTATTGGGCTATTTGCAAAAACGTTATCAAATGCACATCATTTCTAACGGTTTTAAAGAAGCCACCACTACAAAAATGGAAGTCTCTAATCTTAATCCTTTTTTTAGACACATTATCATCTCCGAAGAAGTGGGGGTAAACAAACCCGACAGCCGAATTTTTAACCACGCCCTACAGCTAGCCCAAGCCCAAAAACACGAAAGTATAATGATTGGTGACAGCCTAGAAGCCGACATTTACGGAGCCCAACAATTTGGCATGGAAGCCATATTTTTTAACCCCAACAAGATTGAAAAACCCAAAGAGGTACAAACCCAAATTCACCATTTAGAAGAGTTGATGCACCTTTTTTAG
>JBDHXL010000031.1:0-30219 GCA_039810685.1 Pedobacter sp.
TTCTCTAAATTTTAGCATTTTGAACACCTTAGTGCAACAAATGTAGCACTAAGAAAATCATAATATACTGTATTTTAATGATTTGTAAAATTAAAAAAAACAAGGTGGACAAGTCAGGAAAGATTAACAGGCTAAAAGTATAGCTAGTATCTACTACGGCTCTTTCAATGGGGGCAGCTGTTCCAATGTGTAAATTGCGAATGGTTGCTATGCCCGAGAGGCTTTCTAAGCCCTTACGAAAATTGTTCTTTTGTGTTTCGGTGGTATCGGCTTTTAGCCAAAATAATACGTGGTGTGTAAGCATTTTTGTATTTCTGTTTTTTTAAAGTTTCAGCCTAAGACCAATACTGGGGTAGCCTGCTGCTTGCGATGCAATAATATCTAATTTTGGGAGCTTATTATTGCCTGATTGTTTATTGGCTTCGTTAAAGCGGCTTTTGGCAATACTTTTACCAATTAGGTAGCCCATAAAAATAGCTATCGGGTAGTCGCTTACCCAATGTACCTCGCTCTGTACCATTTGAAAACACATTAACCCAATTGCACTGTAACCAACGGGTTTTATCCATTTTATTTCGGGGTAGTTTTCGGTTATGACAGTCAGGGCAGAGAGTACGGTGGTCAAATGTCCCGAGGGGAAAGCATCGTACTGTGGGGTATGTTTGGCGTACTCGGAGAAAGAGGGAAAGGGTTGCCATTTGCCTCCGGTATTGCCGTTTTTTTTGGCAATAAATGGACTTTCTCTCCCCGTAATTCTTTTAATTGTTTGGGTAAAAACTCCTGAAAGTATAAGGCTCTCCATTAAGCCACTGGCTGTTGCTTGTGCTCGATAATCATTTTTGAGGATGCCGTAGGTGCCAAAACCAAGAGCCAGCATAATACTAGTAGAACCGTTGCCAATGAGGTAGAGGCCAGCCCCAACATTGCTGGGTACTTTAAATAGTCCAGCTACTTTGATGTATTTGTTGTCCTCGCTCATTCCTATTGCTTGAGCAAAATTCCGTGTTCCGTCTGTAATGTTTTGGTCAAACGGAATTAAAGCTAGGGTAGAGAAACTAGCAGCAGTGAGATAATATGGGTTTTCGCCTCGTACAAACTCTTGATTGCTAGCAAGGAAGTTTTTCGGGATTTTTGTAATGAAATCAAATACTTTTGGTTTGGGGTAAATCCTAGTATTATTACTGTTTAACAGGTAAACCTGTTGAGCTTTGTTGTTGGTGCTGCTATCAGCCATTTGTCCCATACAAATAGCTGGTGCAAGAAATGTCAAGCAAAGAATAATGCGTTTCAACGATAGGTGTTTTTAGGTTATTTTACTTTCATTTTTCCGTTTTTAAAACGTTCGCTTGCCGTTTGGTAATTGGCTATGGTTTGCTCTATTAAGGGCATGTTGGCTTCCGATAGTTCTTCCATACCTTGGTTTGGGCTCAGTTTAAATTGTATTATACGTTTGCGGTCATCAATTTGAGTAAAAATACTGTCTTTCAAGAGACCAAGTGTACGATAATTGCCTATTAAAGCTCTTTCTTCGCCCGGTTTTACCCGGTTTATATCTTTGCCGTACCATGCGGTTTGGTAATTCCAGCCTAAATATCCAAATAAGGTGGGTAAAACATCAATTTGTGAGCTTAATTTGTCTATGCGTTGTGGTTCAACACCCAAGTTGTAGAAAATAGCCGGAATGTGGTGTTTGTCGATATTGATTTCCCATTTTCCTGCACTGCTGGCACAATGGTCGGCTACAATAATAAATACGGTATGCTTAAACCATGGTTTTTGTTTGGCTGCTGCAATAAACTTGCCCAAAGCATAATCGGTATATTTTACAGCACCAGGGCGGTGGCCTTGCGGTAGGTCTATAGTGCCGGTAGGGAAGGTATAGGGTTTATGATTGGAGGTGGTCATTACAAATTGAAAAAATGGTTGCTTTAATTGATGGTTAAAATCAGCATATTTTAAAGATTGTGCATACAAATCCTCATCGCAAATACCCCATGCATTCTCAAAGCTTACTTCATCATCTTCTATGTTAAATCGTTTAGTTTTTATTTTTTCTGATAAGGGGTTACCCCGATCTCGGTCAACAATATCAAAACCTTGTCCACCAAAATAAGTGTTCATGTTATCGAAATAACCATCGCCACCGTATATAAAATAAGGTTTATAGTTTTTAGCTTTTAAGATAGTGGCCACAGAAAAAATATTATCATTGTTGGGACGCCTTACAATGCTGTTGCCAGGGGTTGGTGGTACACAGAGCGTTAAGGCTTCCATGCCCCTAACTGTTCGGGTGCCCGTAGCGTATAATTTGGTGAAGAATACGCTTTCTTTGGCCAAACTATCATAAACCGGAGTTAAGTTCTGCTTATTGCCAAAAGCTTGAAGAAAATCTGCACTAAAGCTTTCTATACTAACCATTATAATATTAGGGCGTTTTTCTTGTTCGCCTTTGGTTATTCTTGTTAGGTTGTCCCATTGGGTAGTGGTGTATTGCTGATTATCTTGCAGCAATTCTTTTTTGAGAATATTATAAGCCTTTTTTTCATCTAGTTGAGGATAAAATTGCTTATAGTCCAATTCATTTGAGCGGAAAGCTGCAAAAAAAGAAAATGTGCCGTTTTTACCCAACTCGTTTAGTGCAGTATTATTACTGAAATCGGCTATTTTATTGTTTAATGTGTAGATTAGTAGTGTAAAAACCAATAAGTTGGGTACAACAAATTTGCTGCGGTTTATAAAACCAGTTTTAGAGTTAAAACATTCTCTGCTTTTACCGAAATGGGATAAAAGCCAAAGTATTAAACAGGTAAAGGATAGCAAAGCTGATAATATAATTGGAATAGGCATCGATTGGTTGATGTTCTCTACCACTTCGTATGTATAAATCAGGTAATCTACGGCAATAAAATTGAAACGAACACCAAATTCATCCCAAAAAGGTAATTCGGCTACCAAACTGAATAGTAGGATAAACAGACTTAACGATAAACAAGCATAGGTTAATATTTTGTCTAAAATAGTGCCTATTAGCGGTTTGGGTAATAGCCAAAGGTAAATTAGGTAAACTAGAAAGAAGGAAAGCCCAACGAAAATATCGTAAGCGAAACCACTTAGCCATATCCGTGTTAGTCCAATAATAGAAAATTCTATATCCCCGATGGACCAAACAAACAAGCATATCCGTAGCAAAAAAGATAAGGTCAGGTACAGCAATAGTAAAGTGCTGTAAATAGCAAAACGACCCTTAAGTAAGGAGGTTATTTGGTTTTTCATTGTTTGGTTTATTTAAAAGCAATTAACCAAAAATTAAGGATTTATCAAAAAAACCTTAGAGTAGTACCCCACGTAAAAAGGCCATTGCTACAGTAAAATAAATTACCAAGCCGGTTACATCTACCAAAGTGGCAACAAATGGGGCAGATGAAGAGGCTGGGTCGGCACCTAGTTTTTTTAATACAATAGGTAGCATTGAACCTGCTAGCGAACCCCACAACACTACACCAATTAAGGCTACTCCAACTGTGCAAGCTATCAGCAACCAATGCGGCCCATACATCGGAGTAAAGAAAGTCCAAATATAAATTCGTAAAAAACCTATTAGACCAAGCGTTAAGCCCAACAAAAGCCCCGAAATAATTTCTCGGCGCATTACTCGCCACCAGTCGGCTAGTGTAATTTCACCTAAGGCCATGGCTTGTATAATTAGGGTAGAGGCTTGCGAACCACTATTGCCCCCACTCGATATAATGAGCGGTACAAACAAGGCTAACACAACAGCTTTTTCAATTTCGCCCTCAAAATAGCCCATTGCGGTAGCGGTAAACATTTCGCCAAAGAATAAGATGACCAACCAGCCCACACGTTTTTTTACCAGTTTTAGCAAAGGCATGTCCAAATAAGGTTGATCCAGCGCTTCGGTACCACCCACTTTGTGCATGTCTTCAGTATATTCTTCGTGGGCAATCCAAAGAATATCATCAACAGTTACAATGCCTAGTAAAATATTTTGGTCATCAACAACAGGTAGAGCTACCCGATTGTTCATTTTAAATACATTGATAGCCTCTTCTTGTGGGTCATTTACGTGTAGCGAGATTAGCCTGTTATCGGTTAAGTCTCCAATTTTTGCATCGGGATCGGCCAATAGGATTTCTCTTATTCGGATATCGTCTAGTAAAACACCTTCTTTGTCAATCACATATACCACGTCAATAGTTTCCGAGTTTTTTCCGTAACGTCTTATATGATTGAGAACCCGACTAACAGTCCAATCTGTTTTAACGGCAATAAAATCGGGTGTCATCAGGCGGCCAACACTTTCTTCACGATAACCCAATAAAACCAATGCTTCTTTTCTATCGGCATCGGGTAAGAGTACCAAAAGCTTTTTAACGGCATCGCCTTTGAGTTCGCCCAGTAAAGCGGTACGGTCATCGGGTGGCAATTGCCTGATGATTTCGGTGAGCTTATTGGCCTGTAAATGTTTTATGATTTTTTCTTGAGTTGGGAAATCAAGAATTCTGAACACATTAATAGCACGTTTTATAGAGAGTGTCTCGATAAATTTTACGGCATATTGCGGAAGTTCGTCTATCAGCTCTTCAACATCAGAGATGTTGAGCTCGTTGAGATAGGCTTTTAGCTCTCTATCATTTTCTCGCTCCAAAAGCTCTAGTACTTCTTCAACAAGCAAATGCTCCATACGCCTAATGGTTTTTAATGGTGTAGCCCCTTAACGGTTTGCAAAATTGCGTTTTTTATTTGAAAAATTACACTTTTTGTACAATAAATCCTCATTTATTGAGCAAAAAATAACAAAAGTTTTTATTGCTGAAAAATATTGGTTTATCGGTATTTGATTGGTTTTATGATTTGTTGTTTTATGTAAGTTGTTTGTATTTAATGACTTATAAAATTTTTATCGAAATGTATTGGGATTGATTTTTCAAATGTCTAATTTGAGACAATTTCTAAACTTTGACATCTATGGAAATTGTACACCTCAGTGCAGAATGTTATCCGGTAGCAAAAGTAGGCGGTTTGGGCGATGTGGTTGGGGCATTGCCCAAATACCAAAACAAATTGGGGCACATAGCAAAGGTTGTGATGCCGGCCTATCAATGCAAGTTTCTCTTGACAAATGAGTTCGAGACCGTATATGATGGCTGGGTTAAAATCGGCTCGACCAATCATTCGGCTAGGATACTTAGAGAAAAAACCAATGTACTGGGATTTGATATTTTTTTGGTACATATTCCTGGTTTGTTTGATCGTGAAGGGGTTTATGGATACGGTGATGATACCGAACGTTTTATTGCTTTTCAGATTGCTGCATTAGATTGGATGGCTCAATGGGAACACCAACCTGATATTGTACACGTTCATGATCATCATGCCGGATTAATCCCCTTTATGATGGCTAACTGTTTTCAATTTGAGCGACTAAGGCAAGTACCTACTGTTTTAACTATTCATAATGCACTTTACCAGGGGCAGTTTGGATGGGACAAATTGCACCTTTTGCCCAATTTTGACTTGCAAAACACGGGTAGATTGGATTGGAATGGAGCAATAAATCCTTTGGCGGCTGCAATAAAAGCTGCCTGGCGAGTTACTACCGTGTCACACAGTTACCTAGAAGAAATCAGTTATTTCTCTAACGGGCTCGAAAGCTTGTTTGCCCGAGAATGGTCCAAATGTTCGGGTGTTTTAAACGGGATAGATAACGAAGTTTGGAACCCGCAGTACGACAGTATGATTCACAAAACCTATACCCAACGAACGGTTGAGAGTGGAAAGCAAGCCAATAAAGCAGAATTGTGTCGAATTTTTGACCTTGATGAAAGCAAAGCTCTTTTTACTTTTATAGGCCGTTTGGTTGATCAAAAGGGTGCAGATCTCTTACCCGAAATTTTTTATAATGCATTGGAGCAGAGTAAAGGCGAGGTGAATATATTGGTGTTGGGATCTGGAGATAATGAAGTTGAAAATCGCCTCAACGGATTGTGTCAACAATTTAAGGGAGCATACAATGTGTTTATTGGTTATAACGAAGCCTTGTCGCACCTAATTTATGCCGGGGCAGATTTTTTACTCATGCCTTCGAGGGTAGAACCCTGCGGCCTAAACCAGATGTATGCTTTGCGTTATGGTACTGTACCGGTGGTGAGACGTGTTGGTGGCCTAAAAGATACAGTTATAGACATAGGTGATGGAGGTTTTGGTGTTTGCCATGACCAATGTACTGTTTGGGATGTAGGCCATGCTATTGGCAGAGCATACGAACTGTATCTCGATCAGAAAAAATTTAAACAAATTAGAAAACAAATTATGGCCATTGACCACTCTTGGGACAGTGCCGCACAACAATATATAAACCTTTACCAAATGTAAAACAGTAGCTTATGACAGAAAAAGTTTTGGGAGTAATTCTTGGCGGTGGCCAAGGTTCTCGTTTGTCACCTCTAACGCTAACCCGTTCAAAACCTGCCGTGCCCATTGCCGGAAAATACCGTTTGGTGGATATTCCCATTTCCAACTGCCTCAATTCGGGAGTACACCGTATGTTTGTGTTAACACAGTTCAATTCGGCATCGCTAAACAAGCATATCAAGAATACCTACCATTTTAGTTATTTCTCTAAAGCTTTTGTGGATATTCTTGCCGCTGAACAAACACCAGATAACCCATCTTGGTACCAAGGTACGGCAGATGCAGTAAGAAAATGTATGCACCACATTGTAAATCACGAATTTGAATATGTGCTGATACTTTCTGGTGACCAACTGTACCAAATGGATTTTAAAGCTATGTTAAATGCTCATATTGAAAAAGGAGCCCAAATATCTATTGCTACTATACCTGTAAACGCTAGTGATGCAACTGGGTTTGGTATTCTTAAAACAGATGAACAGAGTTTTATCACCTCATTTATTGAAAAACCTAAGGCTAAGTTATTGCCCGATTGGGTGTCGGATACTGGTGATAAAATGCAGAGTCTGGGCAAGAATTATTTAGCGTCAATGGGTATTTACATCTTCAATAGAAAGGTGCTAATTGATATGCTAAATGACAATGCTAACGAAACAGATTTTGGTAAAGAGATTATACCTCGTTCGTTGGCTGCTCATAAAGTGCTGAGCTATCAATATGAAGGGTATTGGACTGATATAGGTAATATTTCTTCTTTTTTTGAGGCCAATCTGGGTTTGACCGATGAAATTCCAGAATTTAACATGTTTGATAATGCACACACCATCTTTAGTAGAGCTAGGATGTTGCCGCCTTCAAAAATATCGGGTACCAATCTCGAAAAAACAATCATATCAGAAGGATGTATTATACAAGCCAGCCGTGTTGAGCGTTCGGTAGTTGGCATTCGGTCACGTATTGGCAAAGGTACCACCATATCCAATTGTTATGTAATGGGTAACGATATGTATCAAACCCTTGATGAGATTAACCAAGCAATTGTTAATCAAGAACCTCTGATTGGTATTGGCGAGGGCTGTTATATTAACAATGCAATTGTTGATAAAAACGCCCGCATAGGCAATAATGTTCACATCAACGGAGGTACACATTTGGCCGAGGGCGATTATGGTTTCTATGTTGTGCGAGATGGTATTGTGGTAATTAAGAAGGGTTGTGTAGTACCAAGCGGAACAAAAATTTAACATCCCTGAGCATAAGAAGGGTATTAAGTGTTGATGAAACAAGATATTCGAGAATTTGAAGATCATTTAGGTAATCGTATCCGGATAAATTATCCACCAAAAAGAATTATCTCTTTAGTGCCCTCAATTAGTGAATTGTTATTTGATTTGGGCTTGGACTGTGAATTAGTTGGGATTACCAAATTTTGTGTACATCCAAACAAACAGTTTTTGGCAAAAGAAAAAATAGGAGGTACAAAATCGCTGCGAATAGATCAAATTAGAGCACTAGCACCCGATTTAATTATAGGTAACAAAGAAGAAAATAATCAAGAGGATATAGAGCGTTTGCAACAGCTATTACCCGTGTGGATGAGCGATATCTATGATTTGAAGGATACGCTCACCACCATTGCCGATATTGGTCGGCTGGTAAACCGTGAAGCAGAAGCAGCCTACATCAACCACCTCATTCAACATGGTTTTAGAGATTTAGCATTGCTGGCATCTATCCAAAACAAAAAGCCAAGTGTTGCATATTGTATTTGGAAAGATCCATATATGTTTGTTGGGCCAAATACTTTTGTGCATCATATTCTAGAAACTGTAGGTTTTAAAAATGTAGTAATAACCGAACGCTACCCAGTTATTGAACTAGCGGAATTAGCTGTTTATCAGCCCGATTATGTATTTTTATCATCTGAGCCTTTCCCTTTCAAAGAGCAACATAAAGCAATCTTTAAGCAGCATTTGCCCAAAACCGAACTAGTATTGGTTGATGGTGAAATGTTTTCGTGGTATGGTAGCCGTTTGGTAAAAGCGGTACAATATCTTTTTGAGCTACAAAAAAACTTAGTGCTTGGCGGCTAAGCCATAGCTTTTTAAACCTATTGGTAGGTGAATTGTCCGTATTCGCTGTTAATTTGCACTTCTTTATTGCCCTCAACCACTCGGCCAATAATTTGCGCATCAACACCAAAACTTTTTGAGATAGCTATTATTTCTTCGCTAATTTCTTCGGGTACATAAAGTTCCATACGGTGCCCCATGTTGAAGACTTTGTACATCTCTTTCCAGTCTGTGCCCGATTGTTCTTGTATCAGCCTAAACAATGGTGGAACAGGGAAAAGCTGGTCTTTAATAACACATAAACCATCGTTGATAAAGTGCAAAACTTTGGTTTGTGCACCACCACTACAATGTACAATCCCATCAATTTTATGGCGATATTTAGCAAGCACCTGCTTGATTATTGGCGCATAGGTACGAGTTGGCGAGAGTACCAGTTTTCCGGCTGTGGTACTGCCAAATTCGTTTAAATCAATAAGGTCGGTAAGCTGAGTGTGTCCAGAAAATACCAGGTCATAAGGTACACCAGGGTCATAGCTCTCAGGATACTTTTCGGCTATATTTTTAGCAAAAACATCGTGACGTGCAGATGTAAGTCCGTTTGAACCCATTCCGCCATTATAAGCATTTTCATAATTGGCTTTGCCATAAGAGGCTAAGCCAACAATTACATTGCCGGCTTTTATACGGTCGTTGCTTATCACATCACTTCTTTTCATACGACAGGTCACCGTCGAGTCGACAATGATAGTACGTACCAAATCGCCCACATCAGCGGTTTCTCCTCCAGTAGAGTAGATGTTGATACCTAATGCCCTTAATTCTTCAAGTAGCTCTTCGGTTCCGTTGATGATTGCCGCAATAACCTCTCCGGGTATCAGGTTTTTGTTGCGACCAATGGTAGAAGATAACAGTATTTGATCGGTAGCACCTACGCAAATCAAATCATCAACATTCATGATAATGGCATCTTGTGCTATACCTTTCCATACCGAAATATCTCCGGTCTCTTTCCAATAAGTATAGGCCAAGGATGATTTAGTGCCGGCACCATCAGCATGCATAATGTTGCAATACTCGGGGTCATTACCCAAAATATCAGGAATAATCTTGCAAAATGCTTTTGGGAAGATTCCTTTGTCTATGTTTTTTATGGCTGCATGTACGTCTTCTTTAGAAGCCGACACCCCACGCTGATTGTACCTGTTATCGCTCATAATTGTCGCAAAGATAGCATTTTTAGCCCCATCTCAGAATGGCTTTTTGAATTAGAAAATACCGGTATAGTTGAAGGGCGAAATTTGTTTAAGCTCGTGTTTTATTTCGGCACTCACAGCAAGGCTATCTATAAATTCTGCAATGGTTGATGCAGTGATTTTTTGATTGGTGCGGGTCAATGCTTTTAAGGCTTCGTAGGGTTGTGGGTAGGCTTCACGGCGCAAAACCGTTTGTATTGCCTCGGCCACTACAGCCCAGTTTTGTTCAAGCTCATGGTCTATCGCCTCTTGGTTGAGCAACAGCTTGTTGAGCCCTCTAACAGTTGATTGTATTGCGATTAAGCTGTGCGCCATGGGTACGCCAATATTTCTCAATACCGTAGAGTCGGTGAGGTCTCTCTGTAATCGAGAAATAGGAAGTTTACTAGCTAAATGTTCAAAAATTGCATTTGCCAATCCGGCATTGCCTTCCGCATTTTCAAAATCAATTGGGTTTACCTTATGCGGCATAGCCGATGATCCTACTTCGCCTTCTTTTATGCGTTGTTTGAAATAATTTTTGGATATGTACATCCAGATGTCTCGATCAAGATCGATTAGGATATTGTTGATACGTTTTAGAGCATCACATTGTGCCGCAAATTGATCGTAATGCTCTATTTGTGTAGTGTATTGCGCTCTGCTTAGCCCTAATTTTTCATTTACAAAATGATTGGCGAACTTCTGCCAATCTACTTGCGGGTAGGCGATGTGGTGGGCATTGAAATTTCCGGTTGCTCCGCCAAATTTAGCACTATTCGGAATGGCCTTTAGACTGTTTACTTGCACCTCTAAGCGTTCAACAAAAACCAATAGCTCTTTGCCTAGTTTGGTGGGTGATGCCGGTTGGCCGTGAGTATGTGCCAAAAGAGGTACATCTTTCCAAGCTGTAGCCAGTTCTTTTAGTTTGTTGATGAGCTCTTGTAGTGCCGGATAATAGTTTTCGGAAAGAGCCAGTTTAAAACTGTAAGGAATTGCCGTGTTGTTGATGTCTTGAGAGGTGAGTGCAAAATGGATAAACTCTTTATAGGGGCTTAAACCTAGTTCGTCAAACTTGGCCTTTATAAAATACTCAACTGCTTTTACATCATGATTGGTAATGCGTTCGGTTTCTTTTATTTGTTGTGCAGCACTTTCATCAAAATTTTTATAAATCGCTCTTAAACGCTCATAATTATTGCTGTTGATGCCGCTTAATCCGGGTAAACCTGATTCGCAAAGTGCTATGAAATACTCTATCTCTACCAATACTCGAAATTTAATGAGAGCAAACTC
Organism: Pedobacter sp.; assembly: GCA_039810685.1. Lineage (GTDB taxonomy): Bacteria > Bacteroidota > Bacteroidia > Sphingobacteriales > Sphingobacteriaceae > Pedobacter. The sequence continues at coordinate 11,036 of JBDHXL010000031.1, forward strand.
AGAGAAATAAAGGTGTAATGCCTCGGTAGTTTTGCGGTAGCGTCCATCAACAGGTGAAATTGCCAATAGGGGAGAGAAATTCATAAGCTAAAATTAAATTAGCTGCAAAGCTACAAATTAAGGAGAAAGCACTAAAATAAAAAAGCCTCGAAAATTCGAGGCCTTTAAGATTTTAAATTAAATCTGGCTAATTAGTGAGCAGCAGGAGCAGCAGCAGCGCTATCAGCAGGAGCAGCAGCGGCACTATCAGCAGGAGCAGCAGCGCTATCAACAGGAGCTACAGCAGTAGTGTCAACAGTAGCAGCTGAATCAGTAGTAGCTTCTGCTTTTTTCTCAGATGAACAAGCAGCTACAGTTAGAGCCAATGCGAATGCTAAAAAGCCAAATTTGAATGTGTTTTTCATTTTAAATCTTAGTTTAAACTGTTAAATAATTAATTAATTACACATTAATACAGTTAGTCTTAAAAGGTAACCCTTGACTTTGAAAAAAATATTTAAAATAAATTAAATTGCTTATTTTCAGTTGTATAAAATGTTGTTTTTGTATGATTTTCGTCTTTTAGAAGAGGATATAGTTTAGTAAATTGACCAAAATTTATTGTTTATTCATTTTTAAATTTTCGCGGAAAATTGCTTGAATATCTCTTTCTTGATCAATATTGATAATGATTTGTTTTATTGCCGCCACTGCATTGAGGTAAAATTCTTTATTGATGTTAGCGTATTCGTCACTGGCCTTATGATAATCTTTGTGATCTTCGACCCCAAAATATAAGAAAGGAATATTTTTAGCATTAAAAGCTCCTTGGTCGCTCTGGTTGGTCCAGTCGTCGTGGCCAAGTTGGGGATCATCGTGCCCCAATTTAAGTTTAATGTTGGGGATACTTGTCGTGATGAATTTTTTTAAGTTTGGATATTTAAAAGTACCTGCAATATATAGCTCATTTTTGTCATTGTGGCTAATCATGTCCATATTTAGATTTAACTCAATTTGGTTTAAGGGTACTGGAGGTGTATTTACAAAAGCTCTAGCTCCTTGTAACCCCATCTCTTCGGCATCAAAAAAAGCTAATATCAAGGAATGCTTGGGCTTATTGTTTTTGAAATAGCTGGCAAAATCTAGCAAAGCAGCCACACCCGAGGCATTGTCGTCTGCACCGTTATAAATCTCTCCGTTTATGATTCCTAAATGGTCGTAATGAGCAGAAATTACCAAGGTTTGGTCTGTTTTACCTGGAATATAAGCAATAATATTGGTGCCTTTTATGCTAGTTCCACCACGTCTGTTGAATACAAAATCTTGTTCGTATTTACCTAAACTGGGATGAAAAGATACGCCAATTTCTCCTAGTCGTTTTATCAAATAGGCTCTGGTCATCTCTGCGCCTTTTGTGCCGGTCTTTCTACCCTCATACTCGTCAGCCGATAGGGTTTCTAAATCGATGAGTACTTGTTGTTTGGAGCTATTGCTTACTTTTACAGAACTACAAGCAAGTTGCAGGGCTATGGTAATGAAGAGAAGGTAATGTTTCATTTTTAATTTTTTGCTAATTTAGCAATCTGGCAATTAATATCTATGTTTAATCGAGTGCATCTTGTTTTATTTTTAACAAGTGCAAAATGCCCGTCAAATAATTTTAAATAAAATGGAATACAGAAATCTTGGAAAATCCGGTTTGCAGGTGAGCGAACTGTCTTTTGGTTCATGGCTCACATTTGGTAAACAAATAGACGATATAACGGCAGAGAGGCTTATGGGTACGGCTTATGATGCTGGCGTAAATTTCTTTGATAACGCTGAGGGCTATGCCGAGGGAGAATCTGAACGAGTGATGGGTAAAATCATAAAAAAATTCAATTGGGATCGAAGCAGCTTTTTGGTATCGAGTAAAGTTTTTTTTGGAGCCGAAGCAAAAGGACCCAACCAAACCGGACTTTCACGTAAGCACGTAATCGAAGCTTGTAACGCTGCATTACAGCGTTTTCAGCTCGATTATCTTGACTTGTATTTTTGTCATCGTCCCGATAAGAAAACGCCTATCGAAGAAACGGTTTGGGCTATGAACACGCTATTGCAACAGGGCAAGATTTTATATTGGGGCACATCAGAGTGGAGTGCCGTAGAGTTGGCAGAGGCTATTGCTGTAGCTAAAAGCAACCATTTAATTGGCCCAAGCATGGAACAGCCCCAGTACAATCTTTTTGAACGTCAGAAAATGGAGAATGAATTGTTGTACTTATTCCAAAATCATGGTTTGGGTACAACCATTTGGTCGCCGCTTGCTTCAGGTATTTTGTCGGGTAAATATACAAATTCGGGGGTTGAAGGTACTCGCTTAGCTATGCAAGGGCTCGAATGGTTGAAAGATCGTACTTTGGCGGCCGACCGTATGGAAAAAGCCAATAAACTGCAAAATTTGGCCAATAAGTTAGGTGTTCCGCTCGCACAGCTGTCTATTGCTTGGTGCTTAACCAATAAACACGTCAGTACGGTAATATTAGGGGCTTCAAAAGTTGAGCAGTTGCAAGAGAATTTAAAAACATTAGACTGCAAAACCTTGTTAACAACAGAGGTGTTAGACGAAATAGAAACCATCGTACAAAACAAACCCAAACTTTCGGCTTTTTAATAGTATGTAGGTTAAGACAATTGAACTAAATTCTTATCTTTGCGCCCAAATTGTGAAGAGGGCTCTGTTTTGTCCTTTTTTTGACAAGAAATTTTAAATCCTAAATCATCAATGGCATTACAATGTGGTATTGTGGGTTTGCCCAATGTTGGTAAGTCCACTTTGTTTAACTGTTTATCAAACGCTAAAGCACAGTCTGCAAATTTCCCTTTTTGCACTATTGAACCCAATGTTGGGGTAATTACAGTACCGGATGAGCGACTAAACAAATTGGCAGAACTGGTAAAACCTCAGCGTATTGTACCCAATACCATCGAGATAGTTGATATTGCAGGCTTGGTAAAGGGAGCCTCAAAAGGTGAGGGTTTGGGAAACCAGTTTTTAGGCAATATTCGAGCTACCAATGCTATTATACACGTGTTGCGTTGTTTTGATGATGGTAACATTGTGCATGTTGACGGCTCAGTAGATCCGATAAGAGATAAAGAAATTATCGATACCGAATTGCAACTTAAAGACTTGGATACAGTTACTAAACGTGTTCAAAAAATAGAAAAACAAGCCAAAAACGATAAAGATGCCAAAAAAGAATTTGATATCCTTTCAAAGGTAAAAGCACATCTCGAAACCGGAAAATCTGTGCGTAGTGCTGATTTGAGCCCCGAAGAATTTTCAGAAATAATGGGGCTAGGCTTGTTGACTCAAAAACCGGTAATGTATGTGTGCAATGTTGATGAGGCTGCTGTGATTGATGGTAACGCCTATGTAGCTGCGGTAAAACAAGCCGTTGCCGATGAAAATGCAGAAGTCCTAGTGATTTCGGCAAAAATAGAATCAGAAATTGCAGAACTTGAAAGCTACGAGGAACGTCAAATGTTTCTACAAGACTTGGGCTTGGACGAGTCGGGGGTAAACAAATTGATACGTGCAGCTTACCGCCTTTTAGACTTATATACCTATTTTACTGCAGGTGTGCAAGAGGTGAGAGCTTGGACCATCACCAAAGGTTTTACAGCGCCACAAGCAGCTGGGGTAATCCATACCGATTTCGAGAAAGGATTTATTCGGGCAGAAGTTATTAAGTACCATGATTTTGTAAGTTTAGGCTCTGAAAATGCTTGTAAAGAAGCGGGTAAACTTGGGGTAGAAGGCAAGGCCTATGTGGTTGAAGATGGCGACATCATGCACTTCAGATTTAACGTGTAATTTTCCTAACATATTTTTGGCTGTATAGCGTGGTAGATTGTTAAATCGGGCTAATAAATTTATATTAGTCCCGTTTTAAACTTCTTACCATGAAAAAAATTCTTGTATCTACGCTTGCGTTTTCCTTATTGCTTAATCCAGAAATGTCTTGGGCTGAAGCTCATTCAGAAAACGCAGCACCTTCTTCTCATGTCATAGCCAAAAAGGCTAATTTGCCAGTTGTTTTTAATCCTCAAATTCAACAAAGCTTAGATAAATACTGGTACTTGCAGGCTATGGAACAGAATTGGCTAAGCACTGCCGATAGCATCTACTTTGCTGCTTTTAAAAAAACTATTGATGAGCTGGTGAACAGTGATGGTTCTATAAAAACCATAGAATGGGAAAAGAGTACTGCCGCTGATTTTATGCTTGCAAAATCGATGTTGAACCTGTATCAGGTTACTGGCCAGCGGAAATATTTTAAAGCTGCAGAAACGTTTAAAAAGCAATTAAACAACCTTAAAAAAGATAAAGATGGTAGTTTTATCTTTCCAGGTGGTCAAGCATTTAGCGATAAAAATTTAGATCAGCTTGCAATTGCTCCATTTTATTTGGCTTTTGCTACTACAACAGCTAATCAGGCAGATTTTGAAAATCAATTGAAAAAGTTATCCAATTTGCCGGCACACAATTTTGTACAATTCTCTAAATCAAAACCTTTAATTTTAAAAAACAGTGGTGTTGCAGCCCATTTTCTATTAAATATTTTGGATGAAATTCCTAAAGCAAGTGCCTATCGTGCTGAGCTTGAAGAAAAGCTAATCCAAATACATAGTGTTTTGACCAAACATCAGCAGGCAAATAGTGGTACATGGTCGCATGTACTTGTGCAGCGTAAAGTGGCAAAAGCCGATTTTTCTACTACAATGCTCATCAAACAAGTGCTTTTACGATCGGTGCGTAAAGGTTATTTTCCGAATACTGAAATTGCTCGCTTAAAACTGACTAGTCCCTTTGTATCGTCACTAAAACTCGATGCTGAAGCAAAATCTTTAGAGTTGCTATGGAAAAATGAAAAGTATTTGGCAGAGTTGCCTAAGCCTGGATTAAACAGAAAGGTAATGCTTGATTCGTATTTTAATAATGAAATGCGAAAGGATCAAAGCGGAAATCTCGTTTCTTGGCACTATAAATGGGATGAACGCTCTAACGGAGGTTTCTCTTTTTGGGGTGGCCAATTTGCTAATGCAGGATATGAGTTGTCAACCTTGTATGCTGCTCCAAGCTTAGAAAATTTACAAGGAACGGATATTTATATTATTGTAGATCCCGACTTCGAGAAAGAAAACCCTCGACCAAATATTATCCTTCAAAAAGACATCAAAGCTATTACTGCTTGGGTAAAAGCAGGAGGTATCTTGGTTTTGATGGGTAATGATGCTCCCAATGTAGAACTGAAACATTTTAACGAGCTAGCCAATGAGTTTGGAGTAAGGTTTAACGGTACAACAAAAGGTTTTGTGCCCAAGGAGCCTCATTATGAAACTGCTAAAATTGATGTTTTGCCTGATAATCCGATATTCGCTGCCAAAGAGATATTTGTAAAAGAGTACAGCAGTTTAACGCTTTCAGCACCTGCAAAATCACTGCTCAACGATAAAGAGGGCGAAGCAGTAATGAGTGCAACACAATACGGTAAAGGCTTGGTTTTTGTAATTGGCGATCCTTGGTTATACAATGAATATGTTGATGGAAGAAAGTTGCCTAAACGCTACGAGAATTTCAAAGCAGGAGAGGAGCTTATCATATGGCTGTCTAAACACTTGGCCAATAAATAAAATCCAAAGATCATCTAAGATTTTGCGCTCTATTTTTAGGGGTAGAGAACTTTTTATTAAAAAATAAAATCTTTTATTGCTTGTATGGCAAAAAAAATGATTGTTTTTTAATAAAATATAAAAATATAATTTGATTTACAATGTTTTTTGTATAATTTTGAAGTCGGCAGTACGATTTTTTTAATAGATGTTAGTTTGGGATGACAGAATACCTAACTTAATAAATTTCGTATAGTTCTTAATAGCTGCACTATTTTTAAGTAAGGCCAGAAATTAAGACCCACAATTTATTTTAAAACCTATTTCTATCTATAAAATTTATATAATAAGCTGTAATGAGCATACTAAACTGTATCGAAGAGAAAAACCCTAATCAACCCGAGTTTATTCAGGCGGTAAAAGAGGTGGCAGAGCATATATTACCTTACCTAGAAGCCAATCCAAAATACAAAAAGTTTAAAGTATTTGAACGTATGGCAGAGCCCGAACGTGTCATCATATTCCGGGTGCCTTGGCTTGATGATGCGGGCGAGATACAAATAAACAGAGGCTATCGTGTGCAAATGAATTCGGCAATAGGCCCATATAAAGGAGGTTTGCGTTTTCATCCATCAGTAAATTTGAGTATTCTAAAGTTTTTGGCTTTCGAGCAAACACTAAAAAATAGTCTTACCGGCTTGCCTATGGGTGGTGGTAAAGGCGGTTCTGATTTTGATCCCAAAGGCAAATCAGACCAAGAGGTGATGCGTTTTTGCCAAAGCTTTATGACCGAGTTGTACCGTCATATAGGGCACAATACAGATGTGCCTGCTGGTGATATTGGTGTAGGGAAACGAGAAATAGGCTATCTTTTTGGGCAATACAAACGCTTACAGAAAGAATTTACCGGTGTGCTTACCGGTAAAGGTTTAGAGTGGGGCGGTAGCAAAATTAGGCCCGAGGCTACCGGTTACGGTTTGATATATTTTATGCAAGAAATTTTCGCTAGTCGCAACGAAAGCATGAAGGGTAAGATTGTAAGTATCTCTGGTTCGGGAAATGTGGCTCAGTATGCCGCAGAGAAAAGTATAGCATACGGTGCTAAAGTAGTAACCTTGTCCGACTCGGAAGGCTATATTTACGATGAGGCGGGTATTACAGCCGATAAACTTGCTTGGGTAATGGAGCTTAAAGAGGTGCGACGTGGACGTATAAAAGAATATGTTCAGCAATTTCCCGAGGCCAAATTTATAGCAGGTCAAAGACCTTGGGCTGTTCCTTGCGATATTGCCTTGCCTTGTGCAACAGAAAACGAACTCAATGGTGATGATGCCCGAGCCTTGGTGAAAAATGGCTGTAAATATGTAGGTGAGGGTGCCAACATGCCAAGCACATCAGAAGCAGTAGCGGTGTTTACTGCAGCGAAAATTTGTTATGCTCCGGGTAAGGCAGCCAATGCAGGTGGTGTTGCTGTTTCCGGATTGGAAATGACACAAAATTCACTTCGTTATTCATGGTTTAGCGAAAAAGTTGATGATCGCTTGCAACTAATCATGAAAGGTATTCATGATACATGTGTAGCTTTTGGTCGCGAGGCTGATGGCTATGTAAACTATGAAAAAGGTGCCAATATAGGTGGCTTTGTGAAAGTGGCCGAGGCTATGATAGATCAAGGTGTAGTGTAAGAATTTAATGTTACGTTTATAAGCGGGAGAGGTTGTAAAATCTTTCCCGTTTTTTTTTTTTGCTGCCAATTTATTAAATAAATCTTTTTTCAGGACTTTGTTGGGGCAAAACCGTCTATTGATAAATTAGCCCAATTATATATGTTTAATAGAACTTTTGAGAAGCAAATAAAGACAATTGTAATTGTTGTTTTTTGGATGTGTCTTTCTTTTGCCCAATTGGGTTTAGCCCAAGCGACTAAACGGACCCACTTTTTTTATAGCGGCAAAAGCTACAAAACTGGTGATACGGTTTTTGGCTTTAAAGGTTATGTTAAATTGCTTGTAGGTGATGAAACTTGTCCATTAATATTGGGCGTACCACACGATGGAACGGCTAAAGGTAACCCGGAGATACCCGAAACAGGTACAGTAGGTCGGGACCTGAACACTTTAGCACTGGCAACAGAAATTGCCAGACATTTCAAGAAAAAAACGAACTTGCAACCTTGGATAATCATTAATACTATTGCCAGAAAAAGGGTAGATCCGAATACTTATCCCGATGATTTGCCTAAACGTTATCAAGATAATGAAGCCAGAAGCACTTATCTCAGCTACCATGCGCTTTTACATGCGGCACGAGCCAAAGTGTCCGACAATTTACCAAAGGAAAAACATGCACTCTTTTTAGATTTGCACGGTCATGCACATCGCTATGTCAATGAGCAAGAATACCACTCTATTATAGACGGTAAGCAGCTTACTAGTCGGTTTATCAATCAAATAGAATTGGGCTATGCTTTGAGTAAATATGCTTTAATGCAAGCAGATGACTATCTTGATAAAGTAGCCGATTCATCTTCTATAGCAGCACTAGCCCAGCAGCATCAAGAGGTGCCTTTTTCAGAGCTGATTAGAGGGCCGTATAGCTTTGGCGCTTTACTCGAAGACGAAAAACTACCTGCAGTGCCCGGCAATAAAATCAGAAAACTAGAATATGATGCAGCAAAATTTGGTTTAGACCAGAGCGGTTTGCCCAGTTCGAGGCCATATTTTAATGGAGGATATTGTACACGCCGCTACGGAACAGCCAAACAAGGACAAATTACAGGTTTCAACGATAGGGTGTCGTCAATTCAAGCAGAAACCCCGGGTATCACCGTCAGAAACAATAAGGCAATAATCGATGCAGCGTCTCAACGATTTAACAGAGCTATTATAATTTACCTCAACAAATGGTTTGGCTATTCTTTTAGACTGTAAGCAGTCGCCTAAATTATTTGTTCTTTTTTAAAAGAGGTTCTTTATTTTTGCCTTATGAATTCTAACATGAAAAAAGCTTTTGGGCTGCTTGCTTTGCTAATGGCATTCGGCTTATTATTTGCCTGTAAAAAAACAAAACAAACCGATCCGGGTACGGCTAAAATACGTTTGGTAAATACTATCCCAAGTTCTAGTGGGCAATACTTGTACCAAGAGAATGTCAAACTGTTTGATAATCCTGTTGAGTACGGTTTGTACAGCAGTTATGCCGATGTTGTTGCTTCATATAGCGTTTTCTGGACTCGCGACAAGCACACCGAGCTAAGAACAGCAATTACCGATGCCATTTTATACAACAACTATAAATATACCTTTTTCTATTACAAAACTATTGACGATCAGCCCATGTTGGCTGGTTTTGTCAATCAAGATAAAACGCCTGCAAGTGGCAAATTTAGGGTGCGATTTTTAAATATATCAACCGCTTTTGAAGGCAAATCTTTAGATGTTGTAGATCAAAACAATGACGGTATCAGTAAAGGATTGGCCTTTGGAGCAAATCCGGTTTATATAGAACTGGCGGTAGGTACCCCTATAAAAGTAGCCATTGTTGATCAGGGTAATTATACAAATATCCCAACATCGAGTTTTGTGGAAGGAAAAAACTATTTTGTATGGTTTGATACTTATGATGGCGATAAGGTAGAATATCATATCGTAGAGGAAAACTAACCCAGCCGAATTACCGGTAAAAAATGGCTGTTTCTTTTTTTGAAGACTTTTTAGCCCAAGCTCGTGAACATTTTACTCAAGTTTTGGTGTACGAGCACCCCTTTGGTCCTTTGGTTGAGCTGGAATGCAAAGTAGTGGTGCATTTAGTGTCACTATGTACCCAATCAAAACCAGAAGATTTTTTGGCAATTCAGCAAGTTTATCAAGTTAAGAACATACTATTGGTGCACTTATGGCAAGATGTATGGTGCAAACAGTCTGTTTTAGTTTTGAACAGATTACGAAGTTTTTGTGGTAAAAACCATCGTGTGTTTGCTCGTAAAACCCAAGTCAGACCATTGGGTCATTTACAGGCTTGTCAATTTTTAACAGAAAATCATTTGTTGGGCTATCTCAAACAAAAATACCACTATGGTTTATTTGATAGCACAGAGCGCTTGCTTGCTGTTGCCAGTTTTTCAGCCCTAAGACTCATGAAATCAAAAGGAGCACAATATCGCTCTGCAGAGTTGGTTCGTTTTGCTATGGCAGCAGGTGTTACAGTAGTGGGTGGTTTGAGCCGATTAATCAAACATTTTGCACGTCATGCTCAACCCAATGATATTATGACTTATGCTGATAGAGATTGGTCTTTGGCAACTGGCTTGCAACAGGTTGGTTTTCAGAGAAGTTCAATCACATCGCCTGCATTTTTTTGGGTCGATACAGAGAGTTGCCAGCGTTTTTATCCGCATCATCTGCCTCCTAGTATAACACCAAAGCTAACGGGCTTGGATTCTCATGCTACTCAGACTTTCTTGCAAAACAATGGTTTTGTGCAAGTTTTTAATACGGGCAACATCAAAATGTATTGGTATGCATCGGAATGATTTTTTGGTACTTTTAGGACATACGGCTGTAGGTAAAACGGCGATGGCTGTAGAATTGGCGCTTGAGTTTAATGCAGAAATAATAAGTGCCGATAGCCGGCAAGTATTTAGCGGTATGGACATTGGCACCGGAAAAGATTTAAGCGAGTATCAAATTGGAGAACAGCATGTGCCGTATCATCTCATTGATATTAAAAATGCAGGCGAAACCTATAATGTCAATGAATTTAAAGAAGATTTTTTTACAGCATTTCACAAAATAATAGAAAAAGGTAAACTACCATTGCTTTGCGGAGGTACGGGAATGTACATTCATAGTTTGTTGCAAAACCATCCGTTAACAGCCGTCCCAATTAATGTTGACTTGAGGAATGACTTAGAAAAAACAGGAAAAGAACAATTAGTACAACTTTTGTTAAAATACCCAAAGCCTTTGCGAGCGCAAGCAGATTTAAGTACACAAAAAAGACTAATTAGAGCCATAGAAATAGCCGAGTATTTGTCTAAAAATGAGTTGCCAAAATCAATTTCGAGTTTGCCTAAACCCTTGGTGCTTGGCCTTTTTCTTGATGCAGACCAGCGACGTCGGCAAATACTACAACGCTTAGACAACCGTTTGGCCACGGGTTTAATAGAGGAGGTAGAGGGCTTGCTTGCTAAAGGTGTGAGTGCCGAAATGTTAAAATTTTATGGTTTAGAGTACAAGTTTGTTCTAGCCTACTTGCAAAATGAATACACCAAAGCCGAGTTTAAAGAAAAATTAGGTGTTGCCATCTGTCAATTTGCTAAGCGACAAATGACTTTTTTCCGAAAAATGGAAAAAGACGGTGTTGTTATTCATTGGTTTAACGCAAATAGACCCAAAACCGAGTTGAAAGATAGTATGTCTGCTCTAATTCGGACTACTTTTTCCCAAAAATAATTGCATATTCGCTGTATGGACAATAAAATAAAACCCATCATCAAATGGACGGGAGGGAAGTACAGAGAATTTCCTTTTTTTGCCCATAAAATACCCAGTTTTAAGCGTTATGTAGAGCCTTTTTTTGGTGGTGGAGGTGTGTTTTTTGCGCTACAACCTCAAACATCTTGTGCTATCAATGATAAAAGTAAAGATCTAATTAGGTTTTACCGTTCTATAACTAACCCAAAGTTTCAGCAAGAGCTTTTGCGTTTTGCCGATGCTTGGGAAGAACTTGGTGTTTTTGCTCACGAACTTTGGCCAGTATTGAAACCACTTTTTTTATCGGGCAAAAATTCGTTTAAACTAGCAGAATTGCTTGAGGTAATTCAAACTCATATCAAGCATTTCCCTACTCTTGCCGATTCTGATTTTCATGTTGATGAGGAAGCTTTTATCTTGTTTCTAGCCGAAAGTATCCAAGATAAGTCGAGTAGAATTGCCCGAATTGTTTTGAAAGAAAATCGTGTTTTTGACGAGCAAGAGTATTTGGGACATTTTGAGACCGCTATCAAAGGTGGTTTCTATCTCTATTTCAGAAAATTGCTGAATGCTGCCGACCTAGGCGATGTACAGCTCACAGCAATTTGGTACTTTGTGCGTGAGCTGTGTTATGCCGCAATGTTTAGGTACAATGCCAAGGGTGAGTTCAACATCCCCTACGGAGGTATGGCTTACAATAAAAAAAACATTAGGCAAAAAATTGATGCAATTTTTCAAAGTTCAACACAACAACTTTTTGCTAAAACGTCTATCTACCAACTTGATTTTGAGGAATTTTTAAACGATATTAGCTTAACTAAAGATGATTTTGTATTTGTTGATCCACCTTATGACAGTGAGTTTTCTGAATATGACCAAAACACCTTCAATGCAGCAGACCAGAACCGATTGGCTTCTTATTTAAAACAGTGTCCAGCAAAGTGGATGGTGGTTATTAAAGAAACCCCCTTGATTAGAAGTTTATACACGGCACCCGGAATAGAAATAAGTACCTTTGATAAAAATTACACCTACAATGTTAGGGGGCGCAACAACAGAAATGTAACCCATTTGCTTATTACCAATTATTGAAAAAAATGAATGGGCACCAACAGCTGGCAAAGTACATTTACAATTGTAAAACATGCCCCGATCCCTGTGACGGAATAAGCAAAATGAACTATCGGTTTGAAGATGATGCTTCTTTTTCTGAGCATTATGAGCAAGCATTAATTCGTTACATTAATCACTTTACACCCTATAAAGCCCAAAAAACTACCGAAAAAGGCTATCCAGATATTGTGGTGTCTAACTCCAAACAGCAGTATTTTTATATTGAAGTAAAAGTGCAAAGACGAACTTTTATGAACGTAGAAAAGATACTGCCTGATAGCAAGCTTAAACCCTCAGAGACCGTTGCGCTCAACCTAAGTGATTTGTTGCGATATTTTGAGCTCGAATAGCAGGGATATGGTAAAATATTTATTTTTTGGGTTTTGCTAAACAGAGATTGTGTGTTGGCAGAAAAATCAACCCGATATTTCTACAGACAAGCCTGTGATTTGAAAAATATCTTTAAACAAGAAGGTGTTAAACGACGGTTTCGACGAAAAAGTGGCGAGGGCGATGAAGTAGACGGTAAACACTTAGGTGTTACGGTTAATTATCATTTTAGCTTGAGTGAACTTATTGAATGGGAAGGTACTTTTATGACCTAAATGGTACAAGTTGTATTACATTTTGTCTTTAGAAAATAATTTTCATCATTTCAGCAAATTTTGTTCTTTATTTTTTAGGTGAATTCGGATTATTTATACTAATTTGACCCGAATTAATACTGTGCGGGATAATCGACCCGAACAACATTTTACTTTATAAAAACAGATTATGCGTTTTCAAAACTACCTTGGGATTTTTGGACTGACAGCCGTTATGGCTTGTAGTGCCGGAGGCAATTCTAATGAGCAAAGTACCGATACCACTGCTAACGTAGCTGTGGATACCTTAGCTAGCCAATCATTAGCAATAGCTGATGAGAACCAGGCTAAAGTTTTTGATGTTTATATTAAGTTGAAAGACCAACTGGTGGCAACCAATTTTGAAGGAGCCAAAACAGCCAGTCAAGAATTGGCCAGCACCTTGGGAGGACAAAAAGATTTTGAAAACTCGACAACAATTGTACAACAAATTGCAGAGGCTAAAGATATTGCAACACAAAGGAAACTTTTTACCGATTTGAGTAACAACTTTATCGCCTTGTACAAAAATGCGAAAATAAATGCCGGTACTATATATGTGCAGCATTGTCCAATGGCCAACGACAATAACGGAGGCGATTGGTTGTCTAAAGAAAAGAAGATTCAAAATCCGTATTATGGCGATGAAATGATGGAGTGTGGTGCCGTAATCGAAAAAATCACAACCAAATAATACTTTATTCTAATCAAATCTTACTAACAACTTATTTATACATGTCTAGCAACGCTGAAATAAAATTAGACGGGAAAACTTTCGAGTTTCCGATTATTACAGGAACAGAAGGTGAAAAAGCAATAGATATTACCAAGCTTAGAGACCTTACAGGTTATATCACCCTCGATTCGGGATTTAAAAATACCGGTTCAACCAAAAGTGCAATAACCTTTTTGGATGGGGAGAAAGGAATTCTGAAATACAGAGGATATGCTATTGAAGAATTAGCCGAAAAGGCTTCTTTTATTGAGGTGGCCTATTTGTTAATATATGGCGAATTGCCCTCTAAAGAAACGGTAGAACAATTTCAGAAAGATATTACCATGCATACCCTCATTCATGAGGATATGAAAAAGTTCTTTGATGGTTACCCATCAAAATCGCATCCAATGGCACAGTTATCGTCTTTGGTTTGTTCACTTTCAACTTTCTATCCCGAAAGTTTGGAGCGTAACCAAAGTGCCGAGCAGAAAAACCTGACCATCATTAAAATGTTGGCAAAAATGACCACAATTGTGGCTTTCATTTATAAAAAATCTTTAGGTCATCCGCTTATTTATCCCAAAAATAAATACGATTATATAACCAATTTCTTATGGATGACTTTTGGACAACGCACCGAAGATTTTACACCTAATCCGGTAATTGTGAATGCAATGAATAAATTGCTTATTCTGCATGCCGATCATGAGCAAAATTGCTCTACCTCAACCGTACGAATTGTTGGCTCGTCAGATTGTAATTTGTATGCCTCTATTTCAGCAGGGATTTCGGCTTTGTGGGGGCCTTTACACGGTGGGGCAAATCAGGCTGTTATCGAAATGCTTGAGCGCATTAAGGAAGATGGTGGCGATACCGACAAGTGGATTGCCAAAGCTAAATCTAAGGACGATCCTTTCCGTTTAATGGGATTTGGGCATCGAGTGTATAAAAACTTCGACCCTAGAGCCAATATCATTAAAAAAGCTTGCGATGAAGTGTTGGAAGACTTAGGAATAAATGACCCTGTACTTGAAATTGCTAAAAAACTAGAGCAAGCAGCACTTACCGATCCTTATTTTAAAGAGAAAAAACTATATCCTAACGTTGATTTTTATTCGGGTATCATTTACAGAGCTTTGGGCTTCCCGTCAGAGATGTTTACAGCTCTTTTTGCGCTAGGTCGTTTACCCGGTTGGATTGCCCAATGGAAAGAACTGCATGAAAATGGAGAGCCAATTGGTCGCCCACGCCAGATTTATACCGGCCATGTCAATCGCAGTATGTAAATCAATTTGCTACTCTTTCTAAACCAAACATAAAATTCAAGGTTGACCAAAACGGTCAGCCTTTTTTGTTTGTAATCAAAATCAGGGTTTAGATAAATGTAGATTATACAGCCGATTAACCAGAAAATTATTGCTTTGTTGGACTTTTAACATCTTCGTGGTACTGGGTAAGGATGTTTAAAAGCATAGGGCGATAAAACTCCCAGAAAAAACTAACCCGCTCGGCAGCAATGTCGTTGTTGTAAAACAGCCTTCTGAAATAGCTGATGCCTTTAAAGAAGGAACCCGATTGCGAGATGGGGTTGTCGGCAAAATCACCACAGAAATAAAAAAACTTATAATCGTCTCGATAATGCTCAATTACCGCCGGAAATTGTGCCGGAATATTGTTATCATTCAAAATCTTCATTCCCGAAGAGTTGACTTTTAAATCGTAGAAAGAAACAATCTTATTGTTGCGTGAGGTTTGAATTATATCAAACCAGAAAGGATATTTCATAACGGTAGGGATGTTGTATTTCTTTGCATCCTCTTTGCGGGTAAGTATAATAGGTACTTCAGAATTTAGGTTGTTGATATTCTCCAAAATAACGATTTTATCGTTCTTGTTTACAAAACCAATGCCTGCCTTTTTAAAGGGCCATTTGTTGTTGTTTTGGGCCTTGTAATTCTCTACCAACCATCGAGGTAATTCTTTGTTTTGTAGTGTGTCTAACGAATCGAAATAACGGCCTACCCATCCCGTCCATCTAATTTTGAATGTGCGCCCAAATTCTCTAGCGGTTGCTTCTGGGGTTGGTGTGGCAAAGGTGTTAAACTCGGTGATAATGAGCTTTTTCTTTTGCTTCATCTTTTTTAGCAAAAGTAGATCTTGGTTAGATAGACCTCCGTATATGAGCCTTTGGCGCTCGGTAAGGTTTTTGCCCAGGTACCATTCTTTTGAATAGATGCCGTAAGTATCAGTGATGTAAGTCATGTCCGCATCTCTCGATAGTTTCTCTATATCGTCATCACTTCGCCTATCAAGCCCTTTAAGCTCAAATTTTTTATTCTCTTCGGGGAAAAAGCCGTAATAATCGCGAGATACTTTGTAGAGCTCTTTCGAGTTTTTGGCAAATTTATAATTTCTCAAAACCCAGTTTAATGAGGAGTGTTCTTGTCCGTTTTTAAACAAAACGGTTTTGTCAACTATTGCAATTGTAAGTTTTGTTTTTGGCCAAAATAGCCAAGTCAGAAACATCCATAGTGGCAGCCCAACTACAAAATAAAATAAAATGGTATTGAATAGGCCTCTTCTCATTTTAAAATTTCTTTAATAATGATAAGCCAAGACCAATTTGGTTACCCCAAGCGTTTGTGCGGTACTCTTCATAATACCATAATCCGGAGAGTGAAAAACTCAGGTTTCTGCTAATAGTTCGACCGTAGTTTATTCCAAATTTATATGAGTGTAAGTCGCCAATTCCGGTAAGATTTCGGGCTTGGTCATCAGGAGAGATACCCGAGCCTATTTGTGCACCCAACACGTTATAACGGTCAGAAAAATAATATTTCACACTAAAGGTGAAAGAATGCGAAAAGGTGTTGAGATCTGGAGAGATATAAGATTTTAGGTTGAAATAATAATTACCTATATATTTCCCCAGTGCAAGTACATAGATATAGGCTTCTGTAGGATTAAAATTCATGTACCTGAAACCGGTCTCAGCATCAAAACTTTTGGGTAAGCTATAGTAAAGCGATAAGCCTGTTCGGTAACGGTAAAAAGTTGCTGCATTGGAATAACCAAAACCTGTATACGCATATATGCCATTGCTTATAGAGGGGTAGGCTTCTAGCTCAAAAGCCATAGCATTTGTTCTAAATCTATTGGAGTAGAGTAAATTGGCGGCAATACTACCAATACCAGTATCTCTGGTATAGCCCAAAGAGGCATAGTGCCAAGGGTCGTTAAAACGCTTATCAAAATACACAAATTCATACCCAACATCTACCGAGTTTTTTAAGCCTTGGTCAATTAATGATTGGTAGTAGTCTTGTAGGGTTTTATTGTCGGGATTTTCTGCTAAAAAAATCTTTAGGAAATCTACGGCACTACTTCTTTTTTCTAAGGCTACCAATGCTTTAGCTTTTCTCAAAGCCAGTTCGGCCGATTGGGGCTGGTAAAGCAGTCCCATGTTGGCATGGTCTAGTGCTCTTGAGTAGTTACTGTTCCAGTATTCCAAATCAAATATCGCAGTATGTGCTTCTTCGTTGTTGGGTTCTTGTGCTAATACTTGGTTAAATTGAAAGCGGGCACTGTCTAGCTTGTCGCTCCAAGTATAAACCCGTCCCAAGAACATACGTATATCGGCATAATTAGGGCTTTTTGTTAGTGCTTGATTAAGCAAGGAAATAATTACCGGATAGTTGCTTTGTTCTTTGGGTAAGGCCCGGGCTTCAGTAAATAGCTCGTCTGAAGTTTTTTCTTCTGTTTGTTGAGCAAAAGCAGCTAGGCTAGTTAATAAACCGATTAGTATGATGAGTATTTTTGCCAATTTTATGTGCATGCTCTGTATTTTTCAATTTATGTACCAATATATAATAAAAAGTAATTAATGCGTGGATACAGCTAAAAACGTAGGAGATTTAAATAAAAAAATGTTTGTAAACAGTAAATAAAATGGATTTGGGTATAAAAATCCACACTCTGATGAATTTTCCTAATTATAGCTTGTTTGTTAGGTGTAGGCGTTGTTGATAAACAAAAAAAGCCCCAATAAAATATCGGAGCTTTTTAGTACCTAGAGCGGGAATCGAACCCGCACGCCTGTTGAGGGCACAGGATTTTAAGTCCTGCGTGTCTACCAGTTCCACCATCTAGGCAGGTATGGATACCTTTTTAAAATTAAATGCCTTCACGAAGGAAGGCATTTAGAGCGAAAGACGAGATTCGAACTCGCGACCCCAACCTTGGCAAGGTTGTGCTCTACCAACTGAGCTACTTTCGCATAATTTACATCATCCGATGTGCTTTCCAAAGGTTGGTTTTTGATAACCGTTTTTCCGTTTGGGTTTGCAAATATACACAGATTTGTATTCCTACCAAGAAATATTTTAGAAAAAAATAAAGGTTTTTTATAAGTCCTTGTTTTTCAGTAAAAGAAAAATTAAATCATTTTCGTACCCCTTACTTTTTACATAATTGAAGAGTTTAAATTGTTTTTTTTGCGAGTTACGTTCATTTATTTCTGCTGATTTTTTTGCAATCAGTTCGGATAAGGTTTGGAGGTATTCTTCAGAATCTATACTGTCGATAGCTTTTTGTATTAAACGAGCAGGAACACCTTTTAGTCGTAGTCCGTTTTTGATTTTTAGCTTGCCCCATTTTTTTTGCCGGAACTTGCCCCATGCATATTGCTGGGCAAACCTCTCTTCGTTGAGAAAATTATCGCTGATTAATGTAGCTATAATTTCTTCAACCTCGTTTGTGGCTAGCTGCCAATCATAAAGTTTGCCTCTAAGCTCTTGTTGTGAGCGTTCTTGATAGGCACACCAGGCCATGGCTTTGCTTAGTGCAGTTTTTTTATCGTAAACTCGTGTATTTTCTTTATCTGTTTTCATAAATAATTGCTGAAATTCGTGAAAAATATTGAATACACCTAACCTATAACTTACGTTGATACCAAATCTGGAGATACAAAACATTGCTGATATATTGGGCAATCAATCGTTTTTATCGTATAAGCAGGTGCTAATTAAACACCTGTCTATAGATAGTCGTAAGCTGATCGAGCCGTCGAATACGTTATTTTTTGCCTTACAATCTTATCGAGATGGGCATCAATTTATAGCTGATGCTTACCAAAAAGGAGCAAGAAATTTTGTGGTAAGCGATTTGCCTCAATCCTCAAATTATCCCAATGCCAATTGGATAGTAGTGCCTGATACATTAAAAGCTTTACAAAAACTAGCTTCTTGGTACCGCCATCAGTTTAATTTGACGGTAATAGGAATTACTGGCAGCAACGGAAAAACAGTTGTAAAAGAATGGCTCTATCAATTAATTGGTAGCGATTACCACATAGTACGCAGCCCCAAAAGTTACAACTCGCAAATTGGCGTTCCTTTATCTCTTTGGCAAATCAGATCGTGGCACAATTTGGGTATTTTTGAGGCCGGAATATCCAAAACGGACGAAATGGAAGCCTTAGCTGCTTTAATAGATCCTAAAATTGGAGTGCTAACCAATATTGGCGAAGCACACAACGAAGGTTTTGAAAGTAAATGGGCTAAGCTTGATGAAAAAATTAAGCTCTTTAAACATACTGAATTTGTAGTTTGCCCTTATGAG
>JBDHXL010000032.1:0-28118 GCA_039810685.1 Pedobacter sp.
GTTGCCATAATTATTTTTTCTTTTTTCTGTTAAAATACTCTTGTCTAATCCGTTCCGCCTTATCAATTTCTTTTTGCTGAACTTTTTGGTCTTTCTTAATAAATCCGTGGGTTGCCAAAACAAGCGTTTCTGTCGGTTCTGTTTTATCCCAAAATGCCAAAAGTCTGTTTTGGTTTCCCATTTATTTACTTCTGAATACCCAAATTTCTCCTTGTAATTTTTTAAAAAGTTTCGGGTCGTTTGTTTGTTCAGCAAGGTCAATATTGTAAAACATTTTGTTGGCAGATTTTATGTCAAGTTTTGCAATAAACTCGTCAGCTTCTTCTAAAAATCTTGTAACAAAATATCTCACTACTTATTTTTTGTCAAAAATAAACAAAGTTTCCAAATATTGCAACTTTTAAACTGTTATATTTTAGACGGAGCTTTTAATAAGCTGACGCACAACGGCCCGGTGGCTTTGCGAAGTTTCCTCTGGGAGCTGAGCTACCGGGAGGGAATTTTGCAAAACCGCTTGATTTGCGACAGTCCGCGAAGCGACTGGAGTACATCAAGCGGTAGAAGCCGCCAGGCCGATGCTGCGAAATCCGCTCCGCTCCTTTCGCAGCATCTCAAAAATTGGTGCAGTTTAAAACACTTTTACGATACAAGAAAACAGCCAAGCCCAGCACAAACATTAAAACATAAGCCGCAACAACAAAAACCAAAAACGATTGTCCAAAATTTTGGAAAGAGAAAAAGAACAATACTGCCAAAATTATACTAAACAAGATATTGGGCCAGCGAAAGTTGGCTACAAAAGCCTGCCAATATTGCTTGGTGTATTTTTTCATTAAGCGTTGGCGCATTTCATCTTCAATAGTCGAAAAACCCAACACACCATAAGCAGCGTGTACCTGCTTTACGGCTGCTTCTATACCCAAATTTGGATTTTTTGCTCTCACCTGCTCTATCTCTGCTGCTATTTTTTGCACAATTTCCATTTGTAAATCAATAGAGCTGAAGCCCCTACTGGAGATAAATTTCCTAATTATTTGCAGTTGATTGGGATCTATATTATTCATACTGTTTTAAACCTACAAAAATATTGGCTATATAAAAAAAGCTACCCATTTTGGATAGCTTCTTAATTAAGTAATTATATAGTTTTAAACATCTATCTTAGCGTATCGGGCATTTCGCTCTATAAATTCTCTACGTGGAGCAACCTCATCTCCCATCAGCATAGAGAAGGTACGATCACATTCGGCTGCATTTTCAATCGTAGCTTGTTTAAGAGTACGGGTAGCCGGATCTAAGGTGGTTTCCCATAGTTGTTCAGCGTTCATCTCTCCCAAACCTTTGTAGCGTTGCACATGTACACTATCCTCTTTGCCGCCACCTTTTAGGCGTTGTATGGCTGCATCACGTTGTGCATCATTCCAAGCGTACTCGAAATCTTTACCTTTTTTAACCTGATACAATGGAGGAGCAGCAATATAAACATAGCCAGCCTCAATTAAAGGTTTCATGTATCGGAAAAAGAAAGTCAAAATCAGCGTAGTGATGTGCGAACCGTCCACATCGGCATCCGTCATGATTACGATTTTATGGTAGCGAAGTTTAGATATGTTTAAGGCTTTATCGTCGTCTTCAGTACCGATACTAACTCCAAGAGCGGTAAAAACATTCTTTATTTCATCATTTTCATAGATCTTGTGCTCCATGGCTTTTTCCACATTGAGGATTTTACCTTTTAGTGGTAAGATAGCCTGAAAATTCCGATCACGACCTTGTTTGGCCGTACCACCGGCCGAGTCACCCTCTACCAAAAATAGTTCGCATTTTTCGGGGTCGCTGTCCGAGCAATCGGCCAATTTACCGGGCAAACCGGCTCCACCCATCACACTCTTGCGCTGTACCATTTCGCGAGCTTTACGTGCAGCAGCCCTAGCTGTTGCCGCCAAAATAACTTTGTTTACAATCATTTTGGCTTCTTTGGGATTTTCTTCGAGATAAATACCCAAAGCCTCGCCTACCGCCTGATCTACTGCCCCCATCACCTCAGAGTTGCCCAGCTTGGTTTTGGTTTGCCCTTCAAACTGAGGCTCGGCTACCTTTACCGACACAACAGCGGTTAAGCCCTCACGAAAATCATCACCCGAGATCTCGATTTTAACATTTTTCAATAAACCTGATTTTTCTGCATAGGCTTTAAGCGTACGGGTAAGCCCTCTTCTAAAACCGGCAATATGCGTACCTCCCTCGTGGGTATTGATGTTGTTTACGTAAGAGTGTACGTTTTCGCTATATCCATCATTGTACTGCATGGCCAGTTCTACCGGAACACCTGCTTTAATACCTTCAACATAAATAGGCTCGGCAATTAATGACGGACGTGTACCATCTAAAAACTGAACAAATTCTTTAAGACCACCCTCAGACTTGAAAGTCTCGGAAAGGAAAGAGCCATCAGGACTCACTTCACGCTCATCGGTAAGGGTAAGGCTTATTCCTTTGTTTAAGAAGGCCAACTCGCGTAAACGGGTTGCCAAGGTATCATAACGATACTCTATAGTTTGAGTAAAAATTTCGGTATCGGGCTGAAAAGTTTGGATAGTACCAGTTTTGTCAGATGTACCAATCTCTTTGACATCAAAAAGCGGCTTACCTCTCTCATACTCTTGGGTGAAGATTTTTCCCTCACGATGTACTACGGTTTTCATGTGTATTGACAAAGCATTCACACAGCTTACCCCTACACCATGCAAACCACCAGACACTTTATAGGTATCTTTATCAAACTTACCTCCGGCATGCAAAACAGTCATTACAATCTCGAGTGCCGATTTGCCTTCTTTTTTATTTATACCAGTGGGGATACCCCTTCCGTTGTCAGATACCGTGATGGAATTACCTTTGTGTATGGTTACAAATATCTCTGAACAATAACCTGCTAAGGCTTCGTCAATCGAGTTGTCAACCACCTCATACACCAAATGATGCAAGCCTTTGGGGCCGGTGTCACCTATATACATCGAAGGTCTTTTGCGTACGGCCTCTAAACCTTCTAAAACTTGAATATTATCTGCTGAATAATTTGAATTTGGCGTGATTTCTTCGCTCATATTTTACTTTAATGTTTAACAGTCAAAAATAACCTTTTTTTACCAAAATCGCCCGATTGTGGATAACTATTTGAGAGCTTGAGTTTCAAGCAAACGAAAATAAATTTCACGTTATAGGATAGTCAGAATACATTTTTATATTTGTTGAATTATAAACAAGAAGAATGAAATCGAACACCCTAACAATTAAACACTTAACCTTTGCACTTGCAATAAGTGCCAGTTTTGCCTCTTGCGGCAGCAAAGAAAACCAAAACACCACAGCAACCAACAAGGCTGATGCTCCTAAAGTTGAAAAAGAGCAAGAAAAAATTGTATTCGTCAACTCCGATTCGCTTTTGAATAAGTACGAGTATTTCAAAGTTTTGACTAGTAAAATGGAGAGCAAAGGAAAAGCTGCCGAAGCCGACCTGAAAGCCAAAGGCCAAGCTTTCCAAAAAGAAATGCAACAATACCAAGCCCAAGCTAATAGCATGACAGCTGAAGAAAGAGCTAGAACAGAAGAAAGATTGGCTCGTCGTCAACAAGAATTGCAAGCCTACCAACAAAATGCAGGCGCAGCTTTCCAAAACGAACAAGCCAAAGAGCAAGAAGCACTTTATAACAAAGTAGCTGATTATCTGAAAGAATATGCAAAAAATAAAGGCTATAAAATGGTGCTCAAATACCAAAAAGGTACTGGCGACATTCTATTTGCTGATGAGAACCTTGATGTAACCTCGGAAGTTATTAAAGGACTGAACGAGGCCTACCAAAAAGAAAAGAAATAAAACAAAACATGTTTGGGGTGACATTCTGTTAAAGCACCCCAAACATCTCGACCGAATTTAAACTACCGCTTTCTAATATATAGTTTTTCGGTGTGTAAATCATTGCCAGGTAATGAGCTGCCATCTCTTGGTTTTTCATAATACCTAGGTAATCTACCCAACTTTGCTGTCCGAATAAAAAATCATTGTCATTGAGTAACTCCTCAATGGCTATTACACGGTAACCCAACTCTTTGTTTACAGCGTGAACAGCAGTACTACTACTAAGACTAAAAACAATTGCTTGAGGAAATTTATTCAAACTCAAGTTTAAGGCTGCATTCTTTATCCATCTTGATAGCCCCATATTTCGGTACTGAGGTGCAACAATAAGCCCCGACACGGCTATAAATGACAAATTTGTCCAAGGCTCAAGATAACAAAAGCCCATCCATTGTTGCGTAAGCTTATCAATAGCTATAACAGCTAACTGATCTTCTACCTTAGCTTGCAGGAAGGAAAGACTTCTTTGCCCTATACCTGTACCTCTTTTTTGAGTTGATAGGTTCATTGCAAAAGCAATATCACTTAAAAAAACTTTATCACTTGCTGTAGCCACTTTGACCAAGCAATTATTCCAATTTGATTTCAATGTTGATAGTTGATAGTTGATAGTATTGAGACTAGTAGTTAGACTTCTGCCCAAAAATGACAGTATTAAATTTTGACGACAGTATTTTACCGTCGCAAACTCTGCCGAAGGAGGTAACAGACTTGATGAAAAACAGTAATTTTTTTCATAGCTATAATACTAGACTTATCAGAATTAGCAGTGAACAAAGGTAAAATGTAATTTATTTTTATTTATATTAATTTAAAACAATGACATTACAATAACACAATTGCTTGTATCAGGGTATCTTTTCTACGCTCATTCTTTTTACCTATCTTTGCACCTCAATTTTTTTAGCATGATTTCAGTATCTAACCTTTCTCTGCGTTATGGTAAACGCACACTTTTTGAAGAAGTAAACCTAAAATTTACCCAAGGCAACTGCTATGGTGTTATTGGCGCAAATGGCGCAGGTAAATCTACCTTTTTAAAAATTTTAAGTGGCGATGTATCGCAAACAAGCGGATCTGTTGATATTACGCCTGGCGAGAGGATGGCTGTTTTAAAGCAGAACCATTATGAGTTTGATGAATATTCGGTTATAGAAACTGTAATGATGGGATATCGTCAGCTTTACGATATCATGAAAGAAAAAGATGCCATTTACCTGAAAGAAGATTTTACTGAAGCCGACGGAGAACGTGCCGGCGAGTTAGAAAATTTGTTTGCCGAGATGGACGGATGGAACATGGAAAATAATGCGGCAACGCTTTTAAGTAACTTAGGCATAAAAGAAGATTTCCACTACAAGCTACTCAAAGAGCTTGATGGTAATCAAAAAGTACGTGTCCTCTTGGCCCAAGCTCTTTTCGGAAATCCGGATATTTTACTGCTTGATGAGCCTACCAACGACTTAGATATTGATACCATTGCCTGGCTCGAAAACTTTTTGGCCGATTACCAAAATATTGTTTTGGTAGTGAGCCACGACCGTCACTTTTTAGATGCTGTATGTACTCATATCGTAGATATTGACTTCAGTAAAATGAGTATTTACACCGGCAACTACACATTCTGGTATGAAAGTTCGCAACTGGCATTAAAACAAAGAGCAGATCAAAACAAAAAACTGGAAGATAAAGTAAAAGAACTGCAAGAGTTTATTCGCAGATTTAGTGCAAACGCCTCAAAATCAAAACAAGCTACCTCAAGAAAAAAAGCTTTAGAAAAAATTGATATTTCAGAGATTAAAGCTTCCAGCAGAAAATACCCTGCCATTCTATTCAACAACAATGGCCGCGAAGCTGGAGATCAGATTTTGCAAGTTGAAAATCTAAGCAAAACCTTGAATGGCGAAGTACTATTTAAAGACATCAATTTTATGGTCAACAAAGGTGATAAAATTGCTATCTTATCACAAAATAGCTTAGCCACAACTGCATTTTATGAAATACTAAACGGAAACGATAAAGACTATTCGGGCGAGTTTAAGTTTGGGGTCACCATTACCCCTGCCGATATTCCTAACGACAACTCGGTATTTTTTGAAGGCAAAAACGAGAATTTGATTGATTGGTTACGCGAATACTCGGGCACAGATGCCGACGAGCAATTTGTTCGTAGTTTTTTGGGTCGTATGTTGTTCTCTGGCGAAGAAGTTTTGAAAAATGTGAAAGTGCTTTCAGGAGGTGAGAAAATGCGTTGTATGTTCTCTAAAATGATGTTACAACAAGCCAACTTCTTGATGTTTGACGAGCCCACCAACCACTTGGATTTGGAATCGATTACGGCTTTAAACAATGGTATGCAAGATTTTAAAGGCACCATTTTATTTACCTCTAGAGACCATACACTTACCGAAACTGTTGCCAACAGAATTATCGAAATCACTCCTAAAGGTATCATCGACAAATTGATGAGTTATGACGAGTACATCAACAGCGAAGACGTGGCCAAGCTAAGAGAAGAAATGTACGCCTAAAATTTGCAACAAAAAATTGTCTAGCTATATAAGTAAGAAGGCTTCCCCAGAAATTTGAGGAAGCCTTCTTGTTTTTATTAATAAACACTTGTTATCTATGGATTGAACGCCAAAGAAATATAATACATTGCACCTACTTCGGGGTTTCCGTATGAAGTTACATAGTATTTATTCAAGATATTGGAACCACCAATTTTCAAAACTGATTGTACCGAAGGAAGTTTAAAATTCAACTGGGCATCAACAGTACCAAAGGCAGGAACATCTCCGGCGGCAAAAGATGACAACCAATGAAATTTATCTTGCCAACGATAATTCACGTTAAAACCAAAGTTTTTAAAGAGTTCTCTATTACTCACGCCAATATTATACCTCACCTCTGGAGTATTGAAATCATTGCTATACACAGCTGGAAGTTTACCCAATTTGTTGAGAGAAACATTTCCGGAGAAGGTGTAGCTACCTTTTACATAATCTAAACCGAACGCTCCGCCATAGGATTTAACTTTTCCAACAGCATTAACCGGAACACCGAATTTAACGAATTGTCCGCTTTGATTTTGATAAACAGATACCGCCGTGATAAAGTCTTCGTATTCATTCATAAAGCCATATACATCCACCATTACATTAGAACCCAACAAGCCTTTGTAGCCTAACTCATAAGCTGTAACACTCTCTGGGCGTACACCTCGAGGGTCAAAAGTATAAGGACTTAAGAGTGCCGGATTTTGAACTCCCGTCAAAATTGTATTAGCCATAAAAGCTCTGTAACTTGCCTCAGTAAAGGCTTTATTGGTATGCAAGTTGTATTTATTCAAAAATTCTGGAAGCCCCCCAATCAATCTTTGTGTACCTCCACCAACGGATAAATCAATATATTGGTTTTGAGTTGTAGGATTTCTAAAACCGGTTTGGTAAGACATACGGATATTGTTGTTCTTGGCTATTGTGATTACTCCTGTTACCCTTGGAGTAAAACGACCTGCAAAGTTCTCGCTCTTATCGTAGCGACCGGCAAAAGTTAATTTAAATACCTCTCCAAATTTCTTACCTAACTGTCCAAAGGCAGCATACTCGTCAATATCAATATGACGGTTCAAATCATCAAAAATGGTACCTCCAGAGTTGAGATCAAAACGTCTTGATGAAGCTCCCACTTGAAATTCTACCGCATTGTTGAACAATTTAGAGAAATTGTACAAACCTTCGTAGTGGTACAAGTTTGATTTATCGTTGAACTTAGCACCATAAATACCTGCCCCCATATTGGTTTGGCTGATGTAGGTGCTTTTAATTTGCTGAGCATAGTTTTTGAACTGTGCAGAACCTGGCTCTACCCTAGCTGCATCAGCTTGCTGCCTAGCCACAGTATTGGCTGTTTCTTCGCTAGCCCCCTGCGCTCTTGCAGTACTGTAAGCAACTGCATAAGTAGGAAACCATGAGGTTGACCGAGTAGATTTTTCATTGATATAACTTCCCAAAATCGAAGAAATATATGAATCACCTGAACGTTCTTGGGTGGTATAAGCTTTTAAATAGAAGTTATCACCTTTAAGTTCTAATTTGTAGAGGCCAATATTGAAATTACGAAGCGAGTAACGATCAGAACCGGTATAAACCGAAGTACCTGTACCCCAGTTTGCCGTTGCTGAAAGCTGTAAATTAGGGTTAAAATTATAATATAAACCTCCGGCTAGTTTAACAGATTTTGTATCATAATCAACCAAATCTTGCTCCTTATACCCGGTTCTAGACACCGTTGTACCGCTAGTTAATCCTTTTGCTAAACTATATATCACAGGTACATAGGGTGCAGCTGGGGTATTACCATAACCAGTCATCAATTGTGAAAAAGTTGCTCCCATACCTATTTGGGTTAACAATCCCGAATAAATACCTGGCTGAGCAGCAGCAAAACCACCGGCCATTGCCTTGGCAACACCCAAAAGACTTTGGTTTACCTCATCACCATATACGTTTACCCCATCATAGCCTGGGTCACTATATCTCGTACCTGCTTTAGCTGTATTGGCTACACGATCATAATTGCTTTCATTTACCCCAAACCAGTCTTTAGCTTGCAATAAAGAGAACGCTAATTTTGCACCAAATTTATTGTTCCAAGATTTCGCCAAACGGGCATCAACTTGCTTAAACTCTTGTGTACCAATATTATTATCATTTACATGGTTTATACCAGTTTTGTATTGAGCACTCACCCCTTGGTATTTGAAAGGATCTTTAGAGTTCATGAGTAAAGTACCACTAATACCTCCTGCACCATACAAAGCCGAAGATGCTCCAGGCAAAAGCTCTACGCTCTCTACATCAAGCTCAGAAATACCTACTATGTTACCTACCGAGAAGTTTAAGCCCGGAGCTTGGTTATCCATGCCATCAATCAACTGGTTAAAGCGAGTGTTACCGTTAGAGTTGAAGCCTCTGGTATTGTAAGAACGGAAAGTCAAACTTTGTGTACTCATCTCTACACCTTTAATATTAAGTATTGCATCATAAAATGATGGTGTAGCCGCATCTCTAATTTGGGCAGCTCCCAAACGTTCAACCGTTACCGGCGACTCCAAGATACGTTCTGGTGTTCTTGATGCCGATACTACTACTTCCTGTCCCAGTATCGAGCCTTCTTCCAGCTCAAACTCTAGATTAGTTGTTTTACCGGCTACTTCTCTCTCTACCGTACCGTACCCAATAAAAGTTATTGAAAGTGTAAATGGTGTTTTTTCTTTGGTACTGAAAGAAAACTTACCGTTCTGATCTGTGGTACCACCAGACAGTTTCCCTTTAATCATCACACTTACACCTGGCATAGGTTCTTTACTTTGTTTGTCTTTCACCGTGCCACTTACCGTAATATTTTGTGCCATTGCTAAGAACCCAGTCCAAAGCAAGACAGAAAATACCAATAAAAATTTAGTAATAATTCTGCTCATACATTTTTTGGTTTTGTGTTTATATGTTAAACTTAATACTTATTTCATTAGAAACAAATTCTTTTTCTAAAATATTATTCGATTAAAAAAACAACTGCAATACATTTTGTTTAAATTGCACTAACATTAGATCGAACTTATGCACAAATTGAAATCCATTGTTTGCCTAGCCATCCCTATACTGCTGGGTATCACCCTCAATAAAAAAATAGGTGACCTGCCTCCACTACTGAAGTTTCTAGACCCCTTTGGCGGTTTTTGGCAAAATGCCGAGCCTTTGCATCCACAACAAACAAAAAAACTGGTCTTAAAGAATGTTAATGAAGAAATCAACATTGTTTTTGACGACAGAATGATTCCGCATGTTTTTGCTAAAAACGACCACGACCTTTATTATGCACAAGGTTACATTACTGCCATGCATAGGCTATGGCAAATGGACTTTCAAACTCGCTACGCTGCTGGTCGGATAGCTGAGGTAGTTGGTGAAAAAGCTTTAGAACTGGATCGGTACCAAAGAAGAATGGGAATGGTTTATGGTGCCGAACAATCTTTAGAAGGAATGATGGCCGACCCACAATCTAAAGCTATGTTATTGGCCTACACCCAAGGTATAAATGATTATATAGCTCAATTAAACCCAAAACAATATCCTATAGAGTATAAATTGTTGGATTTTGCTCCAGAACCTTGGCAACCCATAAAATGTGCACTTGTGCTCAAACAAATGTCGGCCACCTTGGCCATGGGCTCTGATGAGGTTTATATGAGCAACATCCTCAAGAAATTTGGACCAGAAATTACCAAAAATCTTTTCCCCGACTATCCTTTCAAAGAAGATCCCATTATCCCAACTGGTACAAATTGGGATTTTGAACCCCTTAGTATTCCTGCCACACCACCTGCTTTTCAGGAAATGATGGGCAATGGTATAAAAACCAAGCAAAAAGAAGATGGTATTGGCAGCAACAACTGGGCCGTATCGGGCAAAAAAACATTAAGTGGACTGCCCTTACTTGCTAACGACCCACACTTAAACCTAACACTTCCATCTATCTGGTACCAAATACAACTTAATGCACCCGGCATAAATACTTTTGGAGTTTCTATACCCGGAACTCCCGGGGTAACCATAGGTTTCAACCAAGATATTGCTTGGGGAGTAACCAATGTGGCTGCTGATGTTCTCGATTTTTATCAAATAAAATTTAAGGACAACAACCATAAAGCATATTGGTATAACAACGCTTGGCACAACACCAACATCAGAATAGAACAAATAAAAGTAAAAGGCAAAGCAACTATTTTAGATACGGTCTATTACACTCACCACGGCCCCGTAGTGTACACACAAAAAGCAAACTTCCCCAAATCTGCAAATGTACCAATTGGCCACGCTTTAAGATGGATAGCCCACGAAAGGAGCAACGAAGTAAAAACCTTTTATTTGCTAAACCGAGCCAAGAACTATGATGATTACCGTAAGGCACTCCCGTTTTTTTCAGCTCCTGCACAAAATTTTATTTTTGCTAGCAACAACAACGACATCGCAATTACACCAAATGGTAAATTCCCTCTGAAATGGAAAAACCAAGGTAAATTTATATTAGATGGCTCAAAAGCAGATAATGATTGGCAGGGCTGGATACCTCCTGAACAGAACCCCACCGTTAAGAACCCACCTAGGCAATTTGTGAGTTCCGCAAACCAGTCATCAACCGACCCAAGTTATCCCTACTACATCAATTGGGAGTTCTCTAGTTACGAGAGAGGTAAAAGAATCAACGACCTCTTAGCGGCAAAGACCAAAATTACGGCTGACAGTATGCGGCGTATGCAAATGGACAATTATAGTATCTATGCCGAAAACGTCCTGCCTTACCTACTTCCCTTAATCCATACATCGGCATTAAAAGGAAATGAACAAAAAGCTTTTGAGCAAATCAGTACTTGGAATAAACACTACGAAGCACAATCTATAGCAGCAAGTATATTTGATGTTTGGAGTAACCGCCTCAACTTTGAGATTTGGGATGATGAGTTTGGAGATAAAGATTATGCATTACGCTACCCGTCAAGAGACCGTACAGTAGAGATGATACAAGCCGAGCCCCAAGCAAAATGGTTTGACAATATTACTACCTCAAAAAAAGAAACACTAGCCGACTTGGCCAACAGTTCTTTCAAATTTGCTTGTGATAGCCTCACCCGAAAATTTGGACAACTATCCAAAGAATGGGCTTGGTCTAACTTAAAACACACAAACGTACCCCATTTGGCTAAAATACCCGGCTTCGGTTCAAAAGTTTTGCTTATTGGTGGAGCTAAAAGCACCTTAGATGCATTAGCAGAAAGCAACGGCCCCTCTTGGCGAATGGTAGTGGAGTTGGGTAAACAACCAAAAGGTCATGGTGTGTTTCCCGGAGGGCAATCTGGCAACCCTGGCAGTCCATTTTATGATAATATGATTGATACTTGGGCCAAAGGTGAGCTATACGATTTAAACCTCATGCAAAACGAAAAAGACAAGCAAGTCAAAATAATTTCACAACTTAAAATTGTTAAAAAATAAGATATGGTCTTTATTATTATTATAACCCTAGCATTTGTATTACAACTATTTTTCCCTTGGTGGCTTATCATCGTGCTTTCTTTTGCAGTTTGTGGTATCATAGGGAAAAATGCTAAGATAGCCTTCTGGCAACCTTTTTTAGCCATTCTACTACTATGGTTGGCCTTTGCTCTTTATAAAAGTATCCCCAATGAGCACTTACTAGCCAACCGGGTTGCCGAAATGTTTAAGGTTAAAACTTGGTGGGCTATATTAGCAATTACCGGTTTGTCAGGAGCTTTAATTGCCGGAATAAGTGGCTATTGTGGTTACCAGTTTAGGGTAAATTGGCTCAAAACAAAGAAAAAAGCTAGAGAAGCCTAATTCTTTGTATTTTTGCCCTGTGAGGATTGATTTTAATTCAACAGACAGTATAGATTTTGAGCAAAAGGCCTTAACGCTTTTTTCTTTTCAAGCAGCACATTGCAGTGTATATGCCGATTACATTCGTTATTTAGGTATCAACCCAAAATCGATTAGTTGCTTAGAAGAAATTCCTTTTTTACCCATTTCTTTTTTTAAGAGCCATAAAGTATTATCAACCCAAAAAGATATCGAAACTATTTTTACCAGTTCGGGTACAACGGGTATGGAGCAAAGTAAGCATTATGTCGCAAACCTTGAACTCTATGAGAAGAGTTACCTCGAAGCCTTTAAACACTTTTACGGACAAGCCGAAAACTATTGTATTTTGGCATTACTACCCTCCTACCAAGAGCGTGAGGGCTCTTCATTAATTTACATGGTAGATGATTTAATAAGCAAAAGTAGACACCCCAAAAGCGGATATTTCTTATACAATCACCTCGAATTGTTTGAAACACTTAAACAGCTTAAAGAAAAAGGCCAGGCCACAATACTCATCGGTGTAACCTACGCCTTGCTCGATTTTGCAGCCGAATACCAGATTAACTTTCCGGAACTCATTGTTATGGAAACTGGCGGAATGAAAGGAAGACGTAAAGAAATGATTAGAGAAGAAGTGCACAAGGATCTAAAATACGCTTTTTCTGTAAAAAATATTCATAGTGAATACGGTATGACCGAACTACTTTCTCAAGCCTATTCTAAAGGTAATGGTCTATTCTGCTGCCCACCCTGGATGAAAGTTTTAATCCGCGATACCAGTGATCCCTTAAGTTTGCTTCCTGAAAATGGTAAAACTGGAGGTATCAATATTATAGATTTGGCCAATGAAAATTCATGTGCCTTTCTGGCCACTCAAGACTTGGGCAAGCTCAATGCCGATAATACCTTTGAAGTTATTGGTCGTTTTGATTTCTCGGATGTGAGGGGTTGCAATTTATTGGTGCAATAAAAGCTTATTTTTTAAAGCGTTGATCAAACGTAAAACTTCGTTTTGCGAGTAAGCTAACTTTTGCAAAATCAGCATGTGCCGGGTTCAACACAAAGTTGTATTCCTCTTCTACAATTGCCGAGGGGACTCGCATCATTAAAAATTTGCTTTCTTCAATAAAATCGTTTGTTAGTTGATGCAATGTAAGCAAAGAACCATCTTTATTCCAGTCTTTAGGCAACAAGTCAGCCTGAACAGTCAAAATTTTATCTTCAGGAAGTTCAATTGTAGAAATTACATAAGGAACAACCAAATTCTCTGGACGCAAATGCACCAAAAGCTCTAACATAGCCAAAGATCTTGATGAAGCAAGATACACAACCGGCACACCTTTAGCATTCCATCGGCCACCATAAAGTTTTGCTCCAGTACCACTTAAGTCGTCAGCAAATTTTGCAGAAGAAATTCGGAAAAGCTGCATTAACTGAAAACACCTTGCTCGATACGACCTAAAATATCCAAAACCATAGCGAAACCAACGCTGGTATCCAAATAGCTTAATGGCGATTGATTGCGTAGTGCATAGTTGGGTTGTCTAAGCCAATCATTAAAAGCTGCTGCACTACCCAAAACATCAACCCCTCTTTCATACAATTGAGCCAGAGCAATTGCTCTATCAGCATATTCTGCTTTTACTAAAGTACCGGGCGAGTACCTTTGCAAGGTTCTTTCACTGATGTGTAGGATATCAGCCAGCTCTTCTATAGTGAGTGATAATTTTTTGGCAAGACTTAATAATTTTGATTTTTCTATACCGTGCCTAACGGCTGCAATGATATCAAAATCTGAAATAGACTTAAATTGACCCCCAAAAAGCACAGAAAGTGGATTATAACCAGGCAAGTTGTATGCAACTACTGGCTCATTTAGCTGTTGGGTTTTATTGGCTTGCTTTTTCATAACAGACAAATGTACAAATTTTTATTCGTTTTGTCCGAATGTACAAATAAAAAAAATCAATCTCCAAATCGAGATTGATTTTCTGTAATGTTTCTAAAATTTTAACTAGCGAGCAATGATAAGGAAATAATTCTTTTTCCCTTTCTGCACTACCAAGAAACGTCCATTTATAAGGTCTGTAACAGAAAAAGTCTGCGTCAAGTCGCTAAGTTTAGCTTTGTTTATGCTCAAGCCACCACCTTGTACAGTTTTCTTTACTTCTCCTTTTGAAGGGAAAATAGCCGTTTTTTCAGCCAAAAGACTTGGAATATCCAAACCTATTTCCAATTCGTGCAAGGCCACCTCATACTGGGGCACACCCTCAAAAATCTCAAGTACTTCTTCATCACTTTTTCCTTCAAGAAATGCTAAAGAGCCATTTCCGAACAAAAGTTCAGACGATTTTATTGCCGTATCAAGTACTTCTTGCGAGTGAACTCGAACAGTTATCTCATCCGCTAAAGCTTTTTGTAATATTCGCAAATGTGGGGCTTGATCATGCGCTTGCTCCAAAGCATCGATTTCTTCTTTCGATTTAAGGGTAAAAATCTTAATCCATGATTTAACATCGCTATCAGAAGAGTTTAACCAAAACTGGTAGAACTTGAAAGGTGATGTTTTTTGCGGATCTAACCAAACTGCACCGCTTTCTGTTTTACCAAATTTTGTACCATCTGCCTTTTTAATCAACTGGGTAGTAAGCGCATAGGCCGTTCCTCCATCTTTGCGTCTAATAAGTTCGGTGCCCGTAACAATATTACCCCATTGGTCAGAGCCGCCCATTTGTATCGTACAATTTTTGTTTTTCCAGAGATAATAAAAATCAAAACCTTGAATAAGCTGATAGCTAAATTCGGTGAAAGACAAGCCATTATCTCCTTCTAATCGTTTTTTTACACTGTCTTTGGCCATCATGTAATTTACAGTAATGTGCTTGCCCACATCACGGATAAAATCAAGAAAGCCGTATCCTTTAAACCAATCTGCATTATTAACCATCACGGCTCCGTTACCCTCTTGTCCAAAACTCAAAAATTTGGATAACTGTTTGCGCATACCATCCAAATTATGTTCAACCATCTCAGAAGTTTGGAGGTTACGCTCGTCTGATTTTCCGGAAGGATCTCCCACCATACCAGTAGCTCCACCCACTAATACA
The DNA here is from genome assembly GCA_039810685.1 of Pedobacter sp. Lineage (GTDB taxonomy): Bacteria > Bacteroidota > Bacteroidia > Sphingobacteriales > Sphingobacteriaceae > Pedobacter. The sequence goes on from JBDHXL010000032.1 coordinate 15,471, forward strand.
TAGGGTTTGTGACCCGCCCTTTGAAAATGTATCAAAGTCATTACTTGGGTTAAATGGCCAACATGCAAAGAATCTGCCGTAGGGTCAAAACCAATATAGCCCGAGCACATCCCTTCGTTAAGTTTTTTCTCTGTATCGGGCATAATATCGTGTAGCATCCCACGCCACTTCAATTCTTCAACAAAATTTGTCATCTTTTTTACTATTTTAGAGCACAAAGATAGCCTTTTTAAGGCTTACCTGAAATTAAACTTGCATCTCAGAACCACTAAAATGAACTTTCTTTCGCACTTTTATTTTGAAAAAAAACAAACCGACAACTACGTGGTTTTAGGTGTTGTACTACCTGATTTGTTGAAGAATACCGATAAGAGTTGGAATATTCATCCACAGAAAAACCCCTCACAATTTGAAAAAAACCAACAATTTTCAGCCATCTTAGAAGGATGGAAAAGGCATTTGGAAGTAGATCGGATTTTTCATTCCTCCAACTTTTTTGAAACGCAGCTTCAGAAGATAAAACCATTTTTAGAGCCAGTAATTAGCCATAGTCCAATAAGAGCCAGCTTTCTATCACACATAGCAATTGAACTTTTGTTGGATCATTTATTAATCTGTGAACAAAAAATAAACGTATTGGGTTTTTATACATATTTACAACAAAGCGACCCAAACATCATTACTAATTTTTTAAAACTCAATGCGGTACCCGATCCTAAAAAATTTGCGGTTTTTTTCGATAGATTTATTCAGAGCCATTACCTACTTAGCTACGATCGTTGTGAGAATATAGCTTATGCACTAAACCGTATTTGCTTACGAGTTTGGCCAACTGGACTGGATGAAGACAGACGAGCAGAGCTTAGCCAAGCACTTGAAATGTACAAACAGCAGCTAAAAGAAAATTTTATGGTTATATTTGACGAAATTGAACAAAAATTAGCCATTTGACCCTATGCGTATCTCGCATCTTACCTTAATATGCTTAAGCCTTGGTTTGTACACTAAAAACGTACATGCCCAAAAAAAATACAGTAATGAGTTTTTAAACATAGGGGTTGGTTCTTCGGCTTTTGGACTCTCAGGAGCTGTAGTTGCCAGCGTTGATGATGCAACGGCCGGCTATTGGAATCCGGCAGGCCTAGCACGCTTATCCACACCGAAACAAGTGGCCTTTATGCATGCCGAATATTTTGCAGGCGTAGCCAAATACGACTACGGCGCATTCGCCACATCTGTACAAGACAATACCGCAGTAGTTGCCGCATCATTACTGAGATTTGGGGTTGATGACATCCCCGACACTTCCGAGCTGATTGATGCCGATGGCAACATCAACTACAATAGAGTAAAGAACTTTTCGGCAGCCGATTATGCTTTTATTCTTTCTTATGCCCGTAAAAAAGGGAAAGCCAGTATCGGCAACAGTGAGGGTTTGAGCTATGGAGCCAACGTAAAAATTATTAGACGTGTAGTGGGCGAATACGGAAAATCATGGGGCTTTGGAATTGATGCAGGCCTGCAATATTACAAAGGCAATTGGAAATTTGCAGCCGTAGGTCGAGACATTACTAGCACCTTCAACGCTTGGAGCTACAATGCCGACAAACTGAGCACTGTTTATACCGTTACCGGCAACAATATCCCCAAAAGCAGCACAGAGGTTACTCTACCTCGAATAGTTTTAGGTGCGGCCTATCAAATTCCGTTAAAAGGAAAAATTGGGCTTTTGGCCGAAAGCAATTACAGTCTTAGTACCGATGGGAAACGAAATGTGCTGATTAGTGCTGACCCGATAAGTATTGACCCAACAATTGGGTTAACTGCCGATTTCAAAAAAACCATTTATTTACGTGCCGGTATTGGCAATATTCAAAGAATAATAGATTTTAATGGCAAAAAAAGTCTGAGCGTTCAGCCCAACATGGGCCTAGGTATCAAACTAAACACTTTTTCGCTTGATTATGCACTTACCAATGTAGGCAATAGCGCTGATGCTTTATATAGCAATGTGTTCTCTATACGTCTAGATTTTGAAAAATAACCCCTCAATCATGCAAGCCGTAGGTTTTTACAATTCATTACCCATCAATCACCCTGATAGTTTTATTGACATCACATGCACAAAACCCAACCCACAAGCCCATCAACTCCTTGTTAAAATAAGAGCTATTGCAGTAAACCCGGTTGACTATAAGGTGCGTCAAAACTCGGCTATAAACGCCAATTTGACTGATGCCAAAATAATAGGTTGGGATGCCTGCGGTATTGTTGAAAGCGTTGGCGAAAATGTTAGTCTGTTCAAAGTTGGAGACGAAGTTTTTTATGCCGGCGACATATCAAAACCCGGTTGTTATGCCCAATATCAATTGGTTGATGAACGCATTGTTGGCCACAAGCCAAAAAATCTTAGCGATACCGAAAGTGCAGCTATGCCACTTACATCACTCACTGCTTGGGAAATGTTGTTTGACCGTATGCGTTTGAGTGCCGAATTAGATAAAGGGAAACAACTTTTAATTATCGGTGCTGCCGGTGGTGTGGGCTCTATAGCCATACAGCTAGCCAAAAAACTTATAGGACTCGAAGTAAGTGCTACTGCATCACGACCAGAAACAGCTGCTTGGTGCAAAGAAATGGGAGCCGATCAGGTCATAAACCATCATCAGCTACTTGAAGAATTGGCCGGAAAACAATTCGACTATATTATTGATTTGGCCAACCTAAATACCTATTGGGAAGCGATTGTTCAGCTCATCAAACCTCAAGGTCATATCTGTTCAATAACTGGTAGTGAAACACCCATCGCTCTGCAAAAGCTAAAAACAAAAAGTGCTACTTTTTCATGGGAGTATATGTACACCCGTCCCTTGTTTGCAACAACGGATATGGCTCGTCAACACGAAATATTAAACCAAGTATCGCAACTGTTAGATAATGGAACATTAAAAAGTACTTTGCAACAGACTTTACATGGCCTATCAGCAAAACAGTTGAAAACTGCTCACCAACAATTAGAAAGCGGTACTACTATCGGGAAAACTGCAATTTTGTTATAATAATTGCTGGATAAGCTCGTCCGTAGCCAAGCCTTCGGCCTCGGCCTTATAATTGCGAACAATTCGATGCCTTAAGATGGGAGTTGCCACAGCCCTTACATCATCAATATCGGGGGAGTATTTGCCGTTGACAGCAGCATGGCACTTTGCACCCAAAATAAGGTATTGTGAGGCCCTTGGCCCAGCACCCCAAGCCAGATAATTATTTACCTCTGCGCTTGCAAAATCACTATTTGGCCGAGTTTTGTTCACCAACTTTACAGCATACTCTAAAACATTATCGGTTAATGGCAAATTGCGAATAACCTTCTGGTAATTAACAATTTCATCACCTCGGATAAGCTTAGACAAGGCTACACTTCTATTTCCGGTAGTATTTCTTACAATCGTCAACTCGTCATGAAAAGAAGGATAATCGAGTTGAATATTGAACATAAAACGATCCAGTTGAGCTTCTGGCAAAGGATAAGTTCCTTCTTGTTCTATGGGGTTTTGTGTTGCAAGTACAAAAAAGGGTTGTGGCAATTGATGGGTACTACCTGCAGCTGTAACAGCCCGCTCTTGCATAGCCTCTAATAAAGCTGATTGGGTTTTAGGCGGTGTACGGTTAATCTCATCGGCCAAAATGATATTTGAAAATATGGGACCTTTCACAAACTTGAATTGCCTTGTTTCGTCAAAAATCTCAGCTCCAACAATATCGCTTGGCATAAGGTCAGGCGTGAACTGTATTCTGTTAAAACTCAAATCGAGCACTTGAGCAATTGTTTGTACCAACAAAGTTTTTGCTAAACCGGGTACACCAACCAACAAGCAATGCCCGTTGCTAAAAATACCAATCAGTACCGACTCTATTACCTTATCTTGCCCAATTACTACACTAGACACCTCGTTCTTTATGCTTTTAAAAGAACGGCAAAGAGCATCAACAGCTTCTACATCATTGCTAAAGGGCATAGTCTGTGTTGGTTCTATTTGGAAGTTTTGTCTTTTTTCACCCAAAGTTTTAGTTCGTCGCAGGTGGCAAACTCATCATCAACCCGAATATAGGTAGTTTCTTTTCTTTTCTCGAACCACTCGCTCATAATCTTAGATTCTTTCTCTCGTTGTGCTTGTTCTTTAAACTTCGGATAGTCTTGCTCCAAACTACCCTTGTGCGGGGCAATTTTTGATTTGAGATAAAAAATCTTATAACCTTCTTTTCCCGTCTGCTGATCATGATACTCCACAGGTTTGGAAACACTTCCAACCTTCATGGTATCAATCACAACAAAAGTTGCAGGATCCAGTTTCTCTACCGGAATAAAAGTTGTACGGGCAGTTTGGTTATCGGCATACAACATCATACCACCGCTATATTGTGTTTCTTTATTGTCTGAATACAATGATGCTGCCGTAGCAAAAGGCAGTTTATTGGACACAATTTCTTTATAAATACTATCAGCTTTAAGCTTGGTACGTTCCATACTTTGCGGTGTAGTTTGTGGTCTTATCAGGATATGCCTAACGTGCGATTGCTCTCCCCTACGCTCCAATACTTGCAAAATATGGTAACCGTATTCAGTTTCAAAAACGGGTGACAGCTCACCGGCTTTCAATTTGAAAGCCCAAGCAGTAAATTCTTTCACCATAGTTTGGCGGTCTATAAAACCATAATCGCCTCCTTCTGATGCAGAGCCTGGATCTTCAGAATAAGTTTTAGCCAAAAAGGCAAAATCTTCACCACTTTTAATTCTGAGGCGTATGGCATCCAATTTATCGTGATAACGTTGTTTTTCTGCTTTGGTTAGTTTTGGGTTGAGCACAATTTCTCCTACTTCAACTTCGGCTCCAATATCGGGCAAACTGTCTTTGGGATAACTATCGAAATATTTTTTTACCTCGAGCGGAGTTACCGCAGCGTTTTCGGTAATTTTGGCTTGCATTTTTTGGGCAATTAACCCCTCTCTAACATCGGGTCGCATCTCATCTTTATACTGCAATACCGATTTTTGCAAAAACTGCTCCAAGCGATCTTGACCACCCATTCGGTTTATTTGGTAGCGCATACGCTTGTCCAATTCTTCATCAACCTGGCTTTCTTCTACCACAATCGAATCTATCTCGGCCTGTTGTTTTAAAAGTTTTTGAACCAACATTTGTTGTAAAAAATAACATTTTGCTTTTGGGTCGGCAGGGTTTCCTTGGTTGAGATAAATAGCGTATTGTTGGTTCAACTCAGAAAGCAAAATAATGTTGTTACCCACCACGGCAACAACCTTGTCCAAGTTTTGGCTTTGGGCCTTCACCTTAACACAAAAAATCAACACTAAAACTGCAAGCGAAAATATTTTTCTCATTTTTATTATCAAATCTAATATGGGTATGGGTGTGCAAAGTTAAAATAATTAAACAAATTAAAATTCTTAATGTTGGGCTAATTTCTTAAGCTCCTTTTCATTAATCTTTACAGGATATTTTAGCCGAAGTTGGTCTACCCACTCAACTTCCAGAGCCTGTTGCAAATCACTTATAACCTGCCCTCTAACATCCTCAAAGGAGCGTCCTTGGTACTTGTCGCGATGTGTTTTATAAAAATCTAGAATTTTGGCTTCGTTTTCTTGTGCTTTATTCCAAACTTTTTGCTCAGAAAGGTTAAACATCAATACACCTTCTCGGTATTCATTCAGCACATACTGATATTCTTGACTACCAATTGAAGCTTGATTTTGTTGGTTAAGTGCTTTCTCGTAGCCGGCAATTTCTTGAATATAATTGGTATCCAAATCAAATCCCAATGCTTTGGCTTCGGCAACTTTCAGTTTGAAATTGATATACAACTGCAAATAGTCTTGCAACTCTGCCAATCCTGCCTTTTTGGTTTTGACATTATTCTTGTTAAAAACCCACATAAACTCTTTGGCATCCACCGACATATCACCTACCTTTGCCAATACTTGAGCCGAAAGTGAAGATCCGAAAAAACTAAATAACAGAACTAATATAAGGTTTTTGGGTTGAATGATATTCATAGTTTAATTTCGATAAAAGTAAGATTTAGCAGTTCTAAAATAAGATATTTAACTAATTTTAACAGATTTTTACTCCCATAAGTAATGCAATCCAATCAACTCATAGATAACGAGCAAGCACTTCGATTATTTTTTGAAGAAGAGATTTACCTTATAAAAGGTGAGCAATTGCCCGAAGATTTGATTCGGCCTACAACTATCTCTATCCCTTTGGCTACTGAGACAGCAAGTACAACTAATAACCCTGCGCCAATACAACCCGACCCAAATTCTGATAGTACTAAAACCGAAGTAACAAATATCAATCCGCCTAATAGCAAAACAACAATAAGCGAGCCCATAGATACGAAGGCTGCAATTAGCTTTGAGTACAAAGGGAAAAATGAAAAAAGAATATTGATATTGACCGAAGGCATGGGTACAGAGGCTAGTAGCCCCGAAGGTAGAGAACTACTTCGAAAAATCTGTAAAGCGGTTAACTTGAGTGCGACGGATTTTGCAGTAGTATATATGAACAAATACCCCGATACTAGCTTTGCTGAACTACAAACATTTTTTGATTGCCAAATTATGCTTGCATTTGGCATATCAGCAGTACAGCTGAAAATTGAAAGTACAGATTTTTACCAAATACAACAAATAGGCCAAACAAAACTAATTCTTAGCCATGCCTTACAAGAGATGGCAGACAACGACAGCTATAAAAGACAGCTTTGGAACAAGCTACAACAATTATTTAAATGAAAGAAAAAATAGTATTTGCCACCAACAACCTTCACAAAAAGGAAGAAATTGCAAAACTTTTAGGTCAAAAATACGAAGTGTTGTGTTTAAGCGATTTAGCCCCTGCTATTGATATCGAAGAGAATGGGAACAGTTTTGCCGAAAACGCAAGTATTAAAAGTAGGTATGTTTATGAGCAGTACGGCCTGGATTGCTTTGCAGACGACAGTGGACTAGAAGTAGAAGCGCTCGACAATGAACCCGGCATTTACTCGGCACGTTACAGCGGCAAAAAGGATGATAAAGCTAACCTAAATTTGCTACTCGAGCGTATGACTGATAAAACAAATCGTAAAGCCCGTTTCAGAACTGTAATATCTCTTATGCTTGGAGGTAAAAATCATCTTTTTGAAGGACAAATTGAGGGTCAAATTCGGTTGCAAGCCAAGGGAGATCAAGGTTTCGGGTACGACCCAATATTTGAACCCTTGGGCTATGATCGTACCTTTGCCGAAATGACTTTGGAAGAAAAGAACACCATCAGCCATCGGGCAATTGCTATGCAAGCACTTATTTCATTTTTAAACAACACCGAAAGCTTGCCAAAAAACAGCTAAATTAAGAATGGATACAAAATATAAATTAGGTATTATTTTTGGTATTGCCTCTGCTGCCTTATGGGGTATATCGGGTACTTTTGTTCAATACCTTGTACAGCAGCGCCATTTTCAATTCGAATGGTTAATCAGCACTAGAATGATACTGGCTGGATTGGGACTATTACTAATCTCTACTTATAAAAAAATGGATATTTTTTCGGTTTGGCGCACCCCAAAAGACCGCTTACAAATCTTAATTTTTGGTTTGCTGGGTCTTTTTGGTGTACAATTTACCTTTTTTGCTGCAATAGGTTACTCTAATGCGGCAACGGCCTCTGTTTTACAGTTTGCCGGCCCGGTTATAATTGCTGTTTATTTGGCACTTGTACATAAGCAGCATCCTTCAAAAACACAGTATCTAGCTATTTTTTTGGCTTGTTTGGGTGTGTTTTTGTTAGTTACACACGGTCAATTCCAACAGCTCATCATATCGTGGAATGCCTTTATCTTCGGAATTGCATCTGCCATTACCATGGCTATTTACACCCTTTACCCCAAATCATTACTAGCTAAACACAACTCACCCACTGTTATTGGTTGGGGAATGCTTATTGGAGCCCTACCCGCCATGTTTATAAAACCCGTTTGGCAAATTGAAGGGCAGTGGGACCTCTCTGCTGTAGCCAGTGTTGCTTTTATCATACTATTTGGTACCCTATTGGCTTTTTACATTTACCTAGAGGCTACCAAAAATATAGGTGGACAAATCACTAGTTTACTCATCTCGATAGAACCACTTACCTCCATCATTTTGGCCGTAGTATGGCTCAACACGCCCTATACGCTATTTGATTGGTTGGGCAGTCTTTGCATTATTTCTACCGTTTTCCTGTTGACCAAGAAAAAAACAAATCATTCAAGCCGTTAACAACAGTATTATTCTTTTATCAATTTAAACATGGTACTGACCGACACACATACCCATATCTATTACGAGAAAGAACCTGAAGAACTTAAAGCCAAAATGCAGCGTTGTTTTAGCCAAGGTGTCCATCGGCTTTTCCTACCGAACGTAGATTTAGAATCAGTAACGATGATAGACCGTATGGTAACCGAATATCCCAACAACTGTTTTGCCATGCTTGGACTGCACCCCTGCGATGTTAAAACCGATTTTATGCAAGTGCTGGATAAAATGCAACAATTGGCTCCTCAACGAAAAATATATGCCATAGGCGAAATTGGAATTGATCTTTATTGGGACAAGAGCACTTTAGACATCCAAAAAATAGCTTTTACCCGTCAAATACGTTGGGCAAAAGAACTGAACCTACCATTTGTAATACATTGTAGAGAAGCTTTTAATGAAGTGTTTGAAGTACTTGAACAAGAAAAACACCCCGGCATGAGAGGAATTTTTCATTGCTTTACGGGCACACTCGAACAAGCGCAAAAAGCCATTGAATTGGGTTTTTATTTGGGTATTGGCGGAGTAGTTACCTACAAAAAAGCAGGTTTAGACCAAGTATTGAAAGATGTACCCTTAGCAAAAATAGTACTCGAAACCGACTCGCCCTATCTGGCACCTGTGCCCTACCGTGGTAAACAAAACGAAAGTAGCTACTTGGTGCATGTTGCCCAAAAAGTGGCCGATATTTACCAAATAGAACTGAGCAAATTGGCAGAGCACACTACAAAAAACTCGATAGAAATTTTCGGCATCTAAAAAATCAGTTTATTGATTTAGTTTTTAAGGTTATTTCCTCAAGCGATTGTCCGCCTCTAATACCAAAATCTAAGGTACGAACCGGATAGGGCAAGCTGATACCATTTTGGTCGAACGCTACTTTAAGACGCATAATAGCTGTATTAAGAATTTCGCCTGAGATAGCATTTTCAGCTGTGTTTATCCAAATATTGATCGTAAAATTAATGGACGATTCGCCAAATCCATCATACAAAAAAACTGTTTCATCCTCGAAAACTCCTTCAATTCCTTTCAAAGCTTCTAAGGCTACTCTACGAGCTTTTGGCAAATCATCGGCCTGTGAAATTCCTGTTTTGATATCAAGTCGCTGTTTGCCTAGCCTTGAGAAATTAACTATTGGATTTTGAAAAATATCCCTATTTGGTAAAGTAACAAATTGTCCCTCGCCAGTAAGTATGGTGCTATCTCTCAATTTAATTTCAGAAACAATCCCTTTAAATTCTTTCACTTTGATAGTATCGCCCACATTGAAAGGCTTGCTAAAAGACATAAAAATACCGGAAATAAAATTTGAAGCAATGTCTTGAAAAGCAAAAGCCAAAGCTACACCGGCAATACCAGCAGTACCCAATGCTGTAGTAATGGCCTTGTCGAGATGTAAAATTTTTAATGCTAAAAAGATAAAAAGCCCAAAACATATCACAAACAACAGACTCACTGCAAAATCGGCTAAGGTACTGGTTGGGAAAAGCGTTCTAAATCTTTTTTTGGCAGCATTTCTGACCATTCTGGACACCAATAAGCCCACAAAGATTATCACCACGGCTACCAGCAAATTGGGCAGCATCTTCACCCCTTCGGCCAACCAAGCATCAATTTTATCGGCTACCAAACCAATGGCCTTTTCTAAATTCATTGCAAAAAGCATAAAGCAAAATTTTTGGATTGCAAAAATACAGTAATCTCCTTAAAATGAAAAAGCCATCTGCGACAATTGCAGATGGCTAATAGAATAATAAAACCTGAATTATTATCTACTAAAAGTGTAATGAACACTTGTGTTTATTTTGCTTTATACACTCTTACATAATCTACCTCAAACCGATGTGGAAAAAGTGAATCATCTATCCCTTTTGTACCACCCAAACCGCCACCAATAGCCATGTTGAGAATAAGATAAAATCGTTGATCATAGGGCCAAGCTGCACTATCTGAGTTAACTTGTTTATAGGTAAAATACAGGTTTCCATCAACATAGCTACGCCACTCCTGTTCATCCCATTCAAGTGTATAAACATGAAAAGCTGTAGTTGCACTTGGTAGCTGGTAATTTTTTGTTTCTTGATTCCCGATAATATGGTTAAAGGCCTTGGTATGAGAGGTGGACAGCACAACATCCGGATTTGAACCTACATGTTCCATAATGTCAATTTCGCCACTATTGGGCCATTCACCATAAACCTCATCAGTAGGTAACATCCAAATTGCAGGCCAAGTACCATTACCACTTGGCATTTTGGCTTTTACATCTATTCGCCCGTATTTCCAATCTCCTTTATGTTTAGTGGTCAATCGGGTTGAAGTATATTTTTTATTACGATAATTTTCGTGACGAGCAATAATACTCAGTATCCCATTTTTTACTTCAACATTGTTTGGATTGGCCACGGTGTACCATTGCGCTTCGTTGTTACCCCATCCATAACTATTCCCCAAAGTGTCATAATTCCATTTATCTGGATTGGGTAATCCATTATAATCAAACTCATCAGCCCAAACCAGTTGCCATTTTTTGTGTTCCCTATTTACTGCACAAGAAGAAAACAAAAGCAAAGCAAGTACTACCAGTGCTCCAAAAAGCTTAACATCAAACCTAGTTTGTGCAAATTTTAGCTCTATTTTTTTCAATTGCAAGTTATACTCCTATTTTAGTATCCACATCTTATTATTAATATCATCTATCCCACCGTACTGTGAACTTAATGCTGCTTTTAAATTCTCGTTATTATAATTGTATTCACTACTAGGATACAACCATCTTGAAGGCACTACATTTTTGTTTGATATATTGAGTGATGTAGCTGGATTTACAGGAAAAACAGGATACCCGGTACGTCTATACTCAAAATAACTCTGTATTGGATTGACCATAAAATACATCACATATTTTTGTAACCATATTTGCTTCAACTGATCGTCTGCTTGAGCTTTAAAAGCGGTTTCACCAGTAAAGTAATTATTGATGTAAGTATTATTAATAGCCATGCCGTGGGCATAAGATGCATTGGTAGCCATTACATCTGCTAAAGCAGCTTTCACCCCACTTTCGTAATAATCTTTAGCCTGTCCGTTATTAATCCAATTCAATATCCGTGCTTCTGCTAATATCAACTGTTGTTCGGCATATGACATGATTATACGGGGGTCACTGTCAACCACTTTGAGGTACCTAGAGTTGATTAATGAAAAGCTATTGCTCAGATGTGCAGTTGTAATATCATCATAGCTATCCGTAACATTTGCGCCTACATAAGCATCAGGGTCATTTTCAGTAAATCCATTAGACAATTTAGCCTTTGCAGGATCAGCATAATAAAATAACCGCCTATCATTGTTTAGCAGTTTAAGATTATCAATCAAAGTTTTACTTACATCAGTACGGCTGGTAAACAAATCATTCGTACCTGATACCGGATGCATATTTATTGTGCTGTACTTTAGTCCAAGATAGCCTGTATTGTCTTGCAATAACATGCCTTCATTCACAATATCCTGAAAGCGACCTTTTACATTAAGCTTAGCCGAATTGGCCTGCTTGCTCAAAGAAATCAGTACCCTAAGAGCAAATGCATTTGTAGCTCTTCGCCATTTTACCGGATCGCCATTATAAGGACTTGGATCACCATCAAACTTTATACCCTGCCCAAATAAATCCGAGGCTTCTTTCAAATCATTTAAAATACCCAACATAACATCCTCTTGTTTATCAAAAGGAACTTTAAGTACACCTGATTGTCCGTTCCCTGCTTTACTAAAGGGAATATCACCAACCCGCATGGTCAAGTTATAGAACATGTATGCTTTAGAAAACTTAGCCAAAGCCTTATACGAGTTTTCCATGGTACTACCACTCGCATTTTTGAGCATATTTTCTATATTTGGTAAAATTGTCATCGCCCCAAAATCAGTAGCACCCAGTTCGTTATATTGTGCCCGCATCATAGCCTCATTAGCATAAGCTATGTACTTAGCTATTGCGTTCTCTTCAAGATAAGCTTTTGCATCCTTGCCATTGAACTTAAAGTTTGCAAGAATGATATGAGTTGCCGAAAGCGAAGCATTAACCTTTTCTGTGGCATCTGGGTTTGTATTGATTTCACTAAACTTGCTACATGAGCTTAAGGCAAAAGCAGCAACAAGTGGATAAATACCTATTCTTATATTCATTTTCATAGAATTATCATTTAAATTTTACTCCAATTTAGATTAAAAACAAACCTTCAATTTAAAACCAAAATAGCGCAAGAATGGATCTTAAAATTTCTCTG
>JBDHXL010000033.1:0-26931 GCA_039810685.1 Pedobacter sp.
AACTCTTTAAGAATGCCTGCTATCTGTACAGGACTAAATTTACTTTTTTTCATTGCTTACAGCTTTTAAAGTTAAACTTTTGTCTACTTTTAAACCGTACTGTTTTTGGGGAAGCTTACCATTGCAGACCGACTACAAAAAGATTTGGATACAAGCGGACTTATCAGACCTTGACAGTATTAAAGCAATTTTGCAAGCCATAGACAAGACACCGATTGACATACTAATTTATAATGCAGGTATTTGGGAAAAGACAAATTTTGAAAAAGTAACACCGACAGAAATTATTTCTATAATTAATGTTAACCTGACTAGCGTTATCCTGCTGACTCAAAAACTGATAGATAACATTCGCAGTGGACGCCTGAAAAAGATAATCTTTATTGGTTCAACCTGCGGACTTGAAAACGAAGGTTCAGACGCTATTGTTTATAACGCTACAAAATTCGGTGTTCGTGGAGTAACACACGCCCTAAGAGAATATTTAAGAAAAGATCTGATTTCTGTTTCTTGTATTTCACCGGGTTCAATTGCAAGCGACATTCCTTTTAGTGACGGAGCAGAAACAGCACTCAAAAAATATTCAAACGAGAGAATACCTGTTGCAGACATTGTAAACATAATCAATGTTATATTGGACAGTTCAGTTGCAACCTGCATAAAAGAAATTCACGTTCCTGCATTGAAAGACACAGACGTATAAATGGCAAACAACAATGACGAACGACAAGAAACACTGCCTATAACATGGGTAACCGTTGCACAACTACCTAATTTCTAAAAAACTTCATTTTCACCAATTTTCAGAGCTCCATATCTTCGATTTAAGCGATTACTTTATCCGATTTGGTAAATTATATTACTGAAGACAAGAGTTAGCTTTTATTATGAAATAAATAGATAAAAGCCTAAACAAAAAAAGAGCCTCTAAACTAAAGGCTCTTTTTGATTTTGGTACCCAGGGCCGGGATCGAACCGGCACGAATTGCTTCATTGGTGTTTGAGACCAACGCGTCTACCAATTCCGCCACCTGGGCATTTCCTTAATTGCGGAGCGCAAATCTAGAGAATAGCATTGAAATACACAAGCATTTTTTCGCAAAAAAACACTTTAGCTTCATTAACAACAGATTTACAGTCGCTTATTTTTTCACTCCTTCTTCTTCTTTCAATTTTCTATCTAACCAGATGGGTACAAATGGCAATAAGGAGGCTACAAAAAGTAAAACCACTTTTGCAAAAGGCCATTTCCTTTCAAGTGTTGCTAAAATCAAAAACAACAAATACAGTATAAATAATAGGCCGTGTATCCAGCCCAAATATTTTACTAACAAAGGATAACCCAAAAAATACTTTAATGGCATACCTATAAACAGCAAGAGCAGATAAGATATGGCTTCGACGATTGCAATTTTTCTGAAACGATGTAAAGAGGTCATAATGATAAAATATGGCCGAAAATAAGGTAAATAAAAGCTTTTAATAATAGCTTTTCGGAATATGACAATAGCGTGTCAGGATAGTTTTTGTATGCTTTGTTTTAAGCGCCTAACGTAATTGTCCCGATAAAACACGTCTTTTATCTGCAAGAGGCGCTCGTTTTGCTGCTCGGTATCCAATTGGTCAAAATTTCTAGTTAATGCTAACAGCTCTTGTTCTATGGTGTTTGCGATATCGCTAACTTGTTTCGTCAAAATAGCCTTTTTTTGCTCGTCCACATCAAACTGCAAATCCATTATCGCTTCATTTACCTCCATCATATCCATTAAAAACGATTGGGGTAATACGTAATGTTCTCCATCGTGTATCAGCTCTTTTAGCTGTAAAATGTATTTGAGCAATTGTTTGGGGTCTTTCAAAACCTGAAAAGCCTTGTTATTAAGTGTAGCCAACTCAAGTGCTTTTTCTTGCTCTTCGGTACTGCTGTTGATATAAAAATCGGGATGATATTTCTTGCTCAGTTGATAAAACTTCTGGCTTAGTGCTTGTACATCCGGATGGAAACTTAGCGGTATTTCGTAAAATTCAAAATAATTCATAACAATATAAAATGCTGGTATCGGCAAAGCTACCGATAGCCATTTGGCAATTTATAACAAATTTACCGTCCAAATATCTTCAGGATGTCATTTCCGAAAGCAAACACCATTAGCGTAATCAGTATGATAAAACCTGCCGTTTGTGCATACTCCATAAACTTATCGCTCAAGGGCTTTCCTTTAATCATCTCTACCAATAAAAATACTACGTGTCCACCATCTAGCGCCGGAATTGGTAAAAGATTCATAAAGGCCAAGGCCATAGAAATAAGTCCTGTTAAGCGCCAAAAACGCTCCCAATCAAACACGCTACCATAAACTTGGGCAATACCTATGGGACTGCTAATGTTTCTGGCACTTAATTTCCCGGTTACCATTTTCCAAACTCCTTTTGCATTATCGGCAAAGGAAGACCATCCTTTATCCAAGCCAACGGAAAACGATTGGAAAAAGCCGTAATGTACATCAACAGTTGGCGGTAGTGTGCTGCCTATTCTAATGCCAACGGTTCCTTCTTCTGACACCTTAGAAGTGATTTGTTTCAGCTGGCCTTCTCGCATCAATTCAAATTGTACTGTTGCACCTTTATTTGCTGCTATTTCGGTATTAATCTCGTCTAAATAACGAATAGTTTTTCCGTTGATTTTCAGGATACTATCACCGACTTTAATACCGGCTTGGTATGCGGGTGCTTCTACATTTTGTATTTGAGGCTGTACAAACAATGCCTTTATCTTGTCGAAAAAACCCATTTTAGGTTGTAAGTCCTCGGGACTAAGTACCTGCTCTATATGGGTGGGTTGTACACGTGGCGTAACAAATTCTCTGATATTTCCTTTGCTTAGGCTGTTCAGTACCGATTCGGGCATTTTAATATCCATGGCCTGTCCATTTCTTGAAACGGTAATTTTAACGTCACCAAACAACACTTTCGAGCTTAAAATCTCGTCGAAATACAAGGGTTTTTGCCCATTAATCGCCAAAATTTTGTCACCGTCCTTCAGGCCAATTTCCTTACCAATAGTTCCCGGATGGATACCGTGTACCAATTTATCGTTTGGAATAAAAGTATCGCCAAATTTGAAAGTAACCATCCAAAATATGAAGATACCTACTACAATATTTACGATAATACCGCCCAACATCACTATTAAACGTTGCCAAGCTGGTTTAGCCCTAAACTCCCAAGGTTGTACAGGTTGCGCCATTTGCTCGGTATCCATCGATTCGTCAATCATTCCGGCAATTTTAACATAGCCTCCCAAGGGCAGCCAACCAATGCCGTATTCGGTATCTTTTATTTTAATACTAAACAGCTTTGCGCCCCAAGCATCAAAAAACAAATAAAACTTTTCTACTTTTATACCAAAAGCTCGTGCAGCTAAAAAATGTCCTAATTCGTGTAAAATTACTAGTATCGAAAGTCCGAGCAACAACTGCCCTCCCATTATCAGTCCGTCCATATATGTTGTTTGTTTCTGCTTTTTGCTATTTTTTGTTTATTCCTATTACCATTTCGGCCGCTAATATACGGCTAAGTTTGTCGCTTTCTAAATATTCGTCTAAACTAGGTGACTTTAGCTGTTCTACTTTTTGCATACAATTAGCAATAATATCCGACATTTGTAAGAAACCTATTTGGTCTTGCAAAAAGGCCTCAACTACAACTTCATTAGCTGCATTGAGCACAGCCGGAGCATTGCCCCCAATTTGTAGTGCTTGCAAGGCCAATCCCAAATTGGGGAAAGCAAGCATGTCGGGTTTTTCAAAAGTTAGGCTAGCATAGTCCATAAAATCAAAACGCCTAAAATTAGTGCTTAGTCTTTCCGGATATGCCAAAGCATAGTGAATAGGCAATTTCATATCCGGCAGCCCCATTTGCGCTTTGATTGAACCATCTTTAAACTGCACCAATGAGTGAATTATGGATTGAGGATGCACTACCACTTCTAATTGTTCTACCTCTACATCAAACAACCATTTGGCCTCTATTGCCTCCAAGCCCTTATTCATTAGCGAAGCCGAATCAATTGTAATCTTAGCTCCCATCGACCAATTGGGATGCTTTAGTGCCGCCTCTTTATCAACATGTTGAAGGAATTTTTTGTCTTTTCCTCTAAACGGTCCGCCCGATGCTGTAAGTATAATTTTTTCTACGGCATCGTTGCGCTCCCCTACCAAGCATTGAAATATTGCCGAGTGCTCTGAGTCTACCGGAATAATCTTAACTCCTTTTTGCCTAGCCAAGTCCATCACTAGCTCGCCAGCTATAACCAAAGTTTCTTTATTGGCCAAAGCTATATCTTTGCCACTTTGTATGGCTGCCAATGTTGGTTTTAAACCTACTGCACCCACAACAGCAGTAAGCAATAGCTCAGTATCGGGCCAAGTAGCTAGTTCTTCCAATGCCGACAGCCCGCAGCTTACCTGACAGTGTGGCAATGCAGTTTTAACTTTCTGGTACTGCCCTTCGTCAACAATTACAACTAGTTTTGGGTTAAATTCTAAAGCTTGTGCAATCAGTAAATCGGCATTTTGCTGGGCACTAATTGCATTAACCCGGTATAAATTTGGATTGGCTCGTACCACATCTAAAGCTTGTGTACCTATAGAACCGGTTGAACCTAAAATGGCAATATTTTTCAATTTAAATTTTATCTTATCTTTTTACCAATGCCCTGTATTTCATTAAAAGCAAAAGCGTACAAATTTATCGAGAACAATCGATAAAATACTATTTGTAGTACAAAATCTCAATCTGTTTTGATGCAGTATGAGCTTAATTTATCTGCAATTTGCCTATCATTACTTAAGCGAGGTACTTTGTTTTGGCCGCCCAATTTCCCTTCTGCTTTCATATAGTTCACAAAAGCATCTTTCTGCATAGGTCTAATCTTTAGGGTTTGCAATATATTTCCCTCTATCAAATCGGCATAATAAATATTCAGTTTTTGCAATGCCTTATCAACCAACAAGCTAAACTGCAACAAATTATCGGGGGCATGTACAAACTCTACAAACCACTCGTGGTAAGGCAGTTGACCCGCCGGAGGGTTGACCTGCGGAGCAACCGTAAATTCAGTTATCTCCAAACCCTGATTATTAGCTACCGAGAGGAGCGCCTTTTCGACCTCTTCGCCAATTACGTGTTCGCCAAAGGCCGAAATAAAATGCTTAATACGCCCTGTAACCACTATCTTATATGGATTGAGCGAAACAAATTTCACCGTATCACCAATGCTATAGGCCCACAAACCGGCATTGGTACTCATTACAAGCGCATAGTTTTTGTTAAGCTCTACATCGGCCAAAGAAAGACGGGTAGGCTGCTCGTTATAATACTCTTCTGCAGGGATAAACTCATAAAAAATACCTGCTTTAACCAACAACAACAGGCCTGTGTCTTGCTGACTGTCCTGATAAGCAATAAACCCTTCTGATGCCGGATAAGTTTCTATCGAATCTATCTTTTTACCAATACTTTTTTCAATTTTAGCCTTATAGGGTTCATAATTGACACCGCCATATACAAAAAGCTGAAAATGCTTAAAGATATCTTTAATGGCTTTACCTCCCGATTTCTCGCTTAGCTTATCGAAATACATTTGTACCCAAGGTGGTATGCCCGAAATTAATCGCATATCGGACGTAAAGGTTTCATCAACAATGGCATCAACCTTGGTTTCCCAATCTTCAATACAGTTTACCTCATAGCTCGGCATACGATTTTTCTGCAAATAGGCTGGCACCAAATGTGCAACAATACCCGACAAACGGCCTATTTTTATTCCATTCTTTTTGGCAAGAACCGGGCTTCCCTGCAAGAAAATCATCTTTCCATTTACAAAATCAGCATTGCCCGTTTCGTGAATATAGGTCAGCAAAGCATTACGGGCAGCTTTAACATGCTCGGGCATAGACTGTTTAGATATGGGTATGTATTTTACCCCTGATGTAGTACCCGATGTTTTGGCAAAATATTGGGGCTTACCCGGCCAAAGCACATTAGGTTCTCCGGCAACAACGCGGTCGATATAAGGACGTAATGCTTCGTAATCACGTACTGGTACCAAACGTTTAAAATCTTCGTAGCTTCTTATCTTTTCAAATTGATGATCTTGTCCAAATGCTGTTGAAGCGGCTTGAGCAATTAGTTGAGTAAAAACATCTTGCTGTGCTGCCAGAGCATTGGTTTTCCACTTCTCAATCTGTGAAACAACGTATGACGCAAAACACTTGCTCAGGTAAGATTTTACACTCATATAAACGAACAGTTTTTGGCTAGCTAAACAATATTATGAATGAGATCGGGATGACTATCACCTTTGTACTCGCTCATTATTTTGCGATAGGCGACCGCAAAAAAGGCCGTACTAAAAGGCACTACCACAAAAGAGCTGAAAATTACCACTAGCAATGAGCTGTACTGACTAATGTCGTAACTCCAAAATAAATCAACCAAGCGAAAACCCATCAAAATTACAATATAGAAAAACCCAAAAACAATGGCCTGCACGGCTATTAGTCCCAAAAAAATCATCAAAAGCTTTAGAAAATTACCTTTGGTTGTAGCCAAACTCAACTTTATCGACTCGAAAGGTGTGCTCTGCTTGTCGATGATAAAAAAAGGAAAGAAAATAATACGGATAAAAGTAAAAAAAATACTAATTACCCCGATGATTACTGCCGCATTTACAATGTAAAAACCTGCCTCTGTGTAACTGTCTATCCAATTTTGGTTTTGCATAAACCGCAAAGCTAAATCTAAGACATATAAAAGGGGCATCAGCAATATACCTACAAAAAATATACTGAGCCCAAAGTAAATTGTAGCAATAAGAAATCTGACTATTTCTTTACGGGTTGGTAAGGTTTCTATAATCTGAATATCGTCTTTACCAGAATCGAGCAAGCGAAAAATATATTTCACCAAACAGAGTTCTACTACACAATAGCTCAACATAAAAATCAGTAACATCAGTACCCGAATACCCATATTGAGCTCTCCCATAAAGAAAGCCATAAACGTAGAGGTTGATGCCGTTAGAAAAACCAGAAAGCAAAGTGTTGCGATAGAAAGATAGTTGTCTTTAGTTACCCGCCAAGCCTGATAAATTACATCTTTGACAGCAAAAGTGCTTTCTTTTAAATACTCTATCATGATAATTTAAATAATACTCGCTTTGTAAAATCCTGTAAAAACCCTAAACCGTAAGCCAACAATTGAATGCAGGCAGCTACTGTTCCGAGGGCGGCTATTTTCAACGATCGGCTTTGCCTTAACGCATCTAAAAACAAAAAGACAAGATAAACCAATAAAATGATATTTCCCAATTTTGCTATTGGCCAGTTCAGCAAATTAAACACAACAAGTAGCGCAAGGCCAATGGTAAAACAAGCTGGAAAAAAATGCACCAATTTCAGCTCAGATGGGAAGTGCTTGTAAATGTTGATGCGTGCCCGCCCAAAAAAATGCAACTGTTTGTAAAACTGGAACAAACTGGTACGACGTTTATGGTACACTTTGGCATCGGGTATCAAACCAATCTTAAAACCATTTCGGTGTATGCGAATACTGTACTCGATATCTTCGCCTAGACGAGTGAGAATAAAGCCTCCAACATGCTCATACACCTTGCGTGAGAGCCCCATGTTGAAACTACGTGGATGAAACTGGCCAATGTGCTTTTTATTGCCTCTAATACCTCCGGTGGTCAGCACCGAGGTCATGGCGTAGCTGATGGCTTTTTGTACGGGTGTAAAACTATCGTGTGCGGCATCGGGTCCACCAAATGCATCCAATTGCATGTCGTGTATGCCTCTGCTTACATTAAGCAAATAATCATTTGGCACCAGAATATCGGAGTCGAAGATAATGAAATAATCGCCCTTGGCACGCTCAAAACCATAGTTACGAGAAAAGCCTTGCCCGGTATTTTCCTTAAAATAATAGTGAATATCGAGCCTATTGGCAAATGATTCGACAATTGATTTGGCATCCTGAACAGAGCCGTCTTCAATAACCAGCACCTCAAAATTAGTGTATTGCTGTTCGCAAAGACTATCGAGCAGTTCTTTAATCTCCTGAGGGCGGTTGTATAGCGGGATGATTATTGAGTAGAAAAATTCTTTTGGAGGCATTTTGCTATATCTCTTTTTCAATCAGGTAGCGGTTGCGCTCGCTAGAGTTACGGCCAACCAGCTCTGCCAAAAATCCGGTAAGAAAGAGTTGTGAACCCAAAATAATAGCTACCAAAGCCAAATAGAACAAAGGTTGCTCGGTAATTTCTCTTTTGTAGGGAATGTGCTTAGCAATGTGGTAGAGTTTTACCCCTATCATCCAACAGGCCATAATGGTGCCGACCAAAAAGCTCAACACACCCAAAGAGCCAAAAAAGTGCATTGGACGTTTAGCAAACTTGCCAACAAAGAAAATAGTCAACAAGTCTAAAAAGCCGTTAATGAAGCGGCTCAAGCCAAACTTAGTTACGCCGTATTTTCTTGCCCTATGTTCTACCACTTGCTCACCAATACGAGTAAA
Source organism: Pedobacter sp. (assembly GCA_039810685.1). GTDB lineage: Bacteria > Bacteroidota > Bacteroidia > Sphingobacteriales > Sphingobacteriaceae > Pedobacter. Next base: position 8,581 of record JBDHXL010000033.1, read on the forward strand.
ACCTGCCCATTTTGCCAGTACGGGGATATAACGGTGCATTTCGCCATACACCTCTATGGTCTTCACTACATCATGTCGATAGGCTTTTAAACCACAGTTAAAATCATGTAACTTTATACCACTCATTTTGCGAGTAGCAGCATTGAACAACTTAGTAGGCAGGGTTTTGCTCAAAGGATCGTAGCGCTTTTTCTTCCAGCCCGACACCACATCAAATTGCTCTTCTTTTATGCGCCGATATAATTCAGGCACTTCATCGGGACTATCTTGTAAGTCTGCATCCATGGTGATAACCACCTCGCCTTGTGCAGCTGCAAAACCCACATTGAGAGCAGCCGATTTACCGTAGTTTCTCCTAAATTTTATTGCTCTAAGTGTAGTATATTTCGTCTTTAACTCTTGAATAACCAACCACGAACGATCGGTACTGCCGTCATCCACAAAAATTAGCTCATAGCTGAACTGATTTTTCTGCATCACCTCATCTACCCAAGCCATTAACTCGGGTAATGATTCTTCTTCATTATACAGCGGAACTACAACAGATATGTTCATCAAAAAAATAGGTATTTATTGTGCCGTTTCTTCTTGTTGTGCAAAAGGATTCGGATTGTTTTTCTTAAATATCAATGCAAAAATAACTGCACCAATAAAGTACATGATGGCCGATATACCGTATCCGCTAATCATTTGCTTAAAATTGGGGTTAAATTGTTCTTCAAGCTTTTGGGCAGTGGTTTCCATGGCTTTATCAAAATCATCGCCCGATAGTCCCAAACCTTTAAACATTTTCTCGGAAGAACTCATGACCATTTCTTTCATCTTTACGGCATAATCCAAATCTATATATTTAGAGAAAACCACGCTAAAAACGTACATCAATGTCATACTCATTAAAAATGTAACAAAGATGGGCCAAATTGCTTCGTTAAAAGTCCAATACCCACCTACTTTCTTACGCAAATCGAGCGTGAAGAAAACAGCTAAAAATATGCCTACAAATGAGGTGAGTACGCTATAAAAAGTTTCGCCCATTAAATTGGGCATGGTGTACCATGTTATTAAAAAGATACCAATATTAATACCGCCCCATATCAAGCCGTTTTTTAGGGCTTCTTGCTTAATGTTAATTGTTTTTTCCATGTTGTTTGGTTGAAGATAAGGGTTTAAATACTTTCGTTAAAGGTAGCAATTAAACTGTAAATTGCGGTGTCGAATGCACTGTTGTTGCTATATTTTGCAATATCAGCCAAAAATGTTTTTTCGGGATGTAACTGAGCGAAGAAGCACATGAAAGGTACAAAAAGCTCTTTCATTTCATCATTCAATTTTAAGATTTTGGCATTTTCGCATATTTCTTGAGCCGAGCATTCTGCCAATTGCTGATTGGCAATTAAAGCTTCATAAATGTGGTATTCGTCCTGAAACTCGTCTTCTTCTACCAATAAAAATTCTTTTAAAAAATCCTCTAAACCGGGTTGTATATCTTCATCGTGGCACTCTTTGATGTATAACAACAAATTCAACAATTCGGTACCTCGATCAATAGTTTGGTCTTCTATCTGCTCCCATTCTTTCGAATCCAAATAATCGGCCTCAAGACGTGTCACATCACTGGTAAAAAAATTGACCATTAACAAATCGAAAAAAGGTTCTCTCAATTCCTCAAATTTGGGATGTTGATCAAAAACTTCGTCAAAATCAGCTAATTTATCCATAAAACCGGCTTCTTTGCCAAATACTTTTACCAAATCGTCGTAAATTGGGCTTTCCGGTTGCTTTTGGAGTGCGCTGTATTGACTTATAGCGGCATACAATGCACTTTTCACGTTAATATTCATGATCAATTTTTTAATTACTACTAATAAAACACTTGTAGTTTTCCACGGTTGCACACCAGTTCTACCCTACCTTGCAATTCTGTATCCATGAGTGGTGAATTGGCCGATTTAGAGTAATTGCTTTGTGAATCGAAAAGCCATTTTTTTGTGGGGTTATAGACTACAAAATTTGCTTTTTCGCCAATATTAATTTGGGGCTGATGCAAAGCCAAAATACGTCTGGGCGACAAGGCCAATTTCTCTACAATAAGCTGGGGCTGCAAACCGCTTTTCAACAAAAGTGGTAATACAGTTTGGAGAGCAATTATTCCGTATTTGGCTACCTCAAATTCAACGTTCTTAAATTCTATCTCGTGCGGGCGGTGTTGTGAACTGATGGCATCAATGGTACCGTCTTTTAAACCCGTAAGCAAAGCATCAATATCTGCTTGTGCTCGCAAAGGTGGTTTCACTTTGTAATTGCTATCAAAATCGTTAAGTAAGTCTTCGGTAAACACTAATTGATGTGCCGCTACATCACAACTTACCTTAATACCTTCTTTTTTAGCTTTGCGTATCAACGTTACCGCACCGGCAGTAGAGATGTTGCTGATGTGTATGCGAGCATCGTGATATTGAGCCAGAAACAAATCGCGGGCAATCTGCATTTCTTCGGCCAAAGCCGGCACCCCTTTCATCCCCAGCAAAATAGTGGTTTTACTTTCATTTACCTGGGCTTTACCAGTAATTGATTTGTTTTCGGGATAGAGCATCAAAAGCCCATCAAAGCCTTTGGCATATTGTATGGCCCTGCTCATAAAACCATCATCGGCTATTGCCCTATCGGTATTGGCAAAAGCTACTGCCCCGGCTTGTTGCATATCAAACATTTCGGCCAGTTCTTTGCCTTCTAAATTGTGGCTGATAGCCCCAATAGGCAAAACTTCTACCAAATTGTCTTTGCTTTTGTTCAGTACGTACTCTACCTCTCCTTTGCTTTGTACTACCGGCTTGCTATTGGGCATAAGCGCCAAAGCTGTAAATCCGCCAGCAGCAGCGGCAGCAGTACCGGTTTTTATATCTTCTTTTGTTTCTATGCCCGGATCGCCAAAAACACAGTTCAAATCAAAAAATCCCGGACTTATTATGCTCCCCTCCAAATCATACACTTGCTCGTTTTGCTTTGGCGACAAATTGGGGGCTATTTCCAATATTTTTCCTTCTACAACACGCACATCAGCAAGTTTTGCATTAAACTCACTATTAGGATCAACTATTTCAACTTGTTTTAGTAGAAAGCTCATTTCTATTATTTTTTAGATAGATTAAAAAACCTCAGTAGCAACACTTCGATTAGCATAAAAATTAGGCTCAAAATTAGACAAAGTTTCCAAAATTCTTGGCCATTATTTTTCTGAATTGCAATTGTATTCGCATTTTGTTCGCTGGCAGTCACAATATTTGGTTGATGCTGTGGAAACAATTCTTTCAAAGCTTTTTTATCCAAGAAACTCAAATCCGATTCTTTACGATCATTGTTTACAGCTATGATGGCCAAAAGGCTATCGCTGTCTTTGAGTTCATAAAAGCCACTTAACTGAATTTGGTCGGCCAGATAAATGCGGTTTTCGCCTAAGCCTCTTTCTGTTGTAGGTGTTATCTGCTGCGCTTGTCCGGTTAACTGTAGTGCCGGATTTTGAGCTACAGAGCCCAAGGGTAATTTCACCGTTAAATCATGTGATAGGGTATAAAACAAAGGTAGTTCTTGCTGGCTCAAGAAAGCCATACGATACAACAGGGGCAATAAAATTGGATGCTTAGCTAAATTACCATCTTGTGTATCGAGGCCGCTGGCAAACAAATAGCAATTTCCTTTTTGTAAAGTATAACGAGCCAAAAATGCTTGCTTTAGTGGTAAAAGCAAAATATCCTCACGGTGACTGTTGTTAGTTTGCTGATATTGCCAATGGCGATGAAGTAAAGGTAAGTCAATTTCTTGGGGAAGTTGATCGAATACACCTTCGAATAGCTGATTTTTAAGCTCGATACTGCTCACCTTTGTAGCCTCGGTTTGTAATGATTTAACCATAGGTAAAGACAAGGCTGCTAAAAATGTGTTGTAGCAGGATGCATCTGCTTGGGTAGAGGGCAATATAACCAAGCTACCTCCTTGATTAACAAACTTTTTTAGCTCCTGAGCTAATCCCGTAGTTGTTTGCTGAACCCCATTCAACACTATAAGATTTTGGTAGGCAAAAAGGCCATAATCAATTTTGTTATCGGGCATTGCAGTAAACCGAAAAAACTTATCGGCAGCAAAAAGTGCCGACAGATTTTGCCCCTGCCCTGTGCCATTAATAGCCAATACTTTAATTTGTTGCGATAAGGGATAGCTAAAATACAAGTCGTCATCGAAACTTATCGGGTAATCACGTAAGCTTAACACCGCTTGTTGCCAACCCTTAGCATTATTGGTAAACCTAAGCGTATCGGTGCTGGATGCATTGGGCGCTACATTGACCAAGGCCATAGCCTTTTGTTGGCCGTTGATGTGCAATTTTACAGGGATATTCTTGGCCTGCACTTGTCCAAAGTTTTTCAACCGTATCACCAAAGCCTCGGCCTGCTGTGGCAAATGTGTTGGCGACAAAAACCAAACACTATCTACCGATAGATTTGGGGTAGCTTCGGCACGCAATTGTACCAAATTAATATCCAGATTTGTGGGCTTGTTTATCTGCTGTTCGCCTACAAAATTTCGCTGAAAATCAGAGATGAGATAAACTCGTTTTGTTGCTTGACCACTAAAAACGGCTAATTGCCTATTGAGTACTTGTTCTAATGTTTTGTTTGATGCCGAAAGCTTAATATCGTCTAGCGCATCCACAAACTCTTCACGGTTAAGCAATCGCTGATGGCGGGCTTCAAAATCATTGGTCAATAGCTGAAACCTGTCGTTAATAGCGTATTGACTGGCTAGTTCTTTGGCCTTGCGTTTAGCCTCATCTAGCAAAGTACCCTCGCCATTTAGCCGCCCCATGCTATACGAATTATCAATATAAACACTAATCTGCTGGTTTAAACCCAATTGTTGCGAGTTGTTTGAAGCCCAATAGGGACGTGCAAAAGCCAGAACCAGAAAAAATAAGGTGAGCAAACGAGCTAGCAAGAGGAGTAAATTGCGTAGTTTCTCTCTGGATGAGCGCTGCAACTCGACCTCAGTAAGGAAAGCTACGTTGCTAAAATATACTTTTTTGAATTTTCTAAAATGAAATAAATGAATGAGAATGGGTATTGCCAAAGTAAGCAATGCGAACAAAAAGCCCGGATAGAGAAAACTCATTACAGGTCAAAAATAACAATTGCATCAGGAAAAACAAATCCCTACCGAATAAGTTTTGACCAAAAACTGAGCTTTTTATCGCAAATTAGATACATTTGTGTTTCAACAAAAAAAACATGTCACATTTTGAAACTCTAGCCATACACGGCGGCGAGATACACCGCAGCAATACGGGCGATGTTACGAGCCCTATACACCTATCTACTACTTTTTTCAGAGGTGAAGACGGAGGCTACCCCGGTGGTTATATGTACAGCCGAATGAACAACCCTAACAGAGCCTCACTAGAACAACTGATAAGCAAATTGGAACTGGCCGAAGCCTCTTGCACTTTTTCATCCGGTAACACTGCCGGCATGGCCGTGTTTCAAGCACTGAAAGCGGGCAGCCACATTATCGCACCCGATGATATGTACTGGGGCTTTAAAAAACAATTGCTCACCATATTTGCCGACAGCCTTAGTTTTGATTTTGTAGATTTGAGCCGTAGCGAAACAGTAGCACAACACATCAAAACCAATACCCGGCTTATTTGGGTAGAAAGTCCCTCCAATCCATTACTAAAGATTACTGATATTGCCACAATGGCAGAGCTGGCCAAGAAACATAGTATTTACCTAGCTGTTGATAATACCTTCTTATCACCTGTTTTGCAAAATCCCATAGCCCTAGGCGCTGATGTGGTGATGCACTCTAGCACTAAATACTTGGGTGGCCATAGCGATGTTTTGGGAGGCTCGCTCAGCTTTGCAAAAAAAGATGATTTCTATGATCGGGTGAAGAACATACAAGAAACCGGAGGTGCCGTACCATCACCTTTTGATTGTTTTATGTTGTTGCGAAGTATTAAAACACTGCCCTACCGTATGCGTGGACATTGCGAGAACGCCAAGAAAATTGTTGATTTTCTAAAACAGCACCCCAAGGTAGAGGCTGTTTACTACCCCGGATTGGCTGAGCACCCACAACATGAAATTGCCAAAAAGCAGATGAAAGATTTTGGTGCCATGATATCATTCTTGGCTCGTGGTGGTGCAGATGAAGCTCGAAAAATGGTGAACAAGGTACAACTATTTTCACAAGCCACTAGCTTAGGCGGTGTCGAGAGTTTGATAGAGCACCGTGCATCTATTGAAGGACCAAATACCACCACCCCTCAAAACCTCATTAGGTTATCAATAGGTTTAGAACATAGTGATGATTTGATTGCAGACCTGGAACAGGCTCTTGCATAGGCAAAAGAAATCAACGAAAAAACAATTGCTACTCAATGTATGTAGCCTTTAAACTCAAGCCCCTTGGCTGCCACTTAAATTTTGGAGGCAGGCAAGGGGCTTGACACAGTTAAAAGAGAGTGTGATTATTTGAGATAACCACCTTCGTCAAGTACTTTTTTCCAAACCTGATAACCTTCTGGCGAGAGATGAAGACCATCGTAAGTCAAATCGGCCTGTAAACGATTTTCTTTATCTAAAAAATGCGAATACAAATCAATAATCGTTACATTTTTAGCAGCCATTTTCCTGATTTCATTATTCAAATACAAAATATGCCCGTCTTTGTTATAATGGTTTTTAAACTTGGCAAAAGTGGCATTGACCGGCAATAAGGTGTAAAAATAAATTTGGGTTTTCTTAGATCCTTTTCTTATTCTTTGCACAATAGTCTTGTAATTGCGAAGAATGAGGCTGTCGGGGATATTTCTTGAAATATCGTTAATTCCAATCAGTACAAACACTTTGGCCGGCTTGCGGTCTATCACTTCCTGCAAACGCTCAAGTACCCCGAAGGTAATATCGCCCGATATACCTCTTTGCTTGGCATTGGGCAAATTGAGCAATACAGACCAATTGGTACCCGCAGTAATACTATTACCTAAAAATACATAATCATTCTTAGTACTAGTCTCTGCAGCAAATTTAGCTGTCAGCTCTTTATATTTACCAGGGCGGTAAGTGGTATCATAAGCTAATTTTTGTGCCTGTGCGGCCAGGCCAAAGCTGCTAAGTAGTAGCGCAAGGGCTAATAGTTTCAGATTTTTTATCATATTTTAATGGTGTAGGTTCGCTAAATTTTGTTTTTCACGGTTCCAAGTGAAGGCAGTGAACACAATAGCTAGTACACATGCCAATAAAATAGCCTCGAAACTTAGACTCCAGCCCCAATTATCTACCAAAGAGCCGATAGCGGCATTGGCCAGCAAATCGCCAATAAAATAGCCGAACAAGCCCGTAAGCCCGGCTGCTGTTCCTGCTGCTTTTTTAGGCACCAAGTCTAAGGCTTGCACTCCAATAAGCATTACTGGTCCGTATATCAAGAAACCAATAGTCCACAAAGCAGCGTTTTGTACCCAAAGGTTACCTATGGGATTTTTCCAATATACCAACACAGCAATAAAAGTAAGGGCCATGAAAATAATTGTAACCGGTGCTCTGCGTCCTTTAAAAAGCTTATCGCTCATCAGTCCACAAATAATAGTACCGGGTATGGCAGCCAGCTCGTAACCCGAGGCCGACCAGGCTGCTTGTTCGGGACTAAAATGCTTAGCTTCTTGCAAAAAGGTAGGTGCCCAGTTCACAATACCGTTACGCACCAAATACACAAAAGCATTGGCAATGGCTATAAACCACAACAAGCGGTTGTTGAACACGTACTTGAAGAAAATTTCTTTTGCACTGAACTCTGTTTCTTGAGATTTATCGTAGGTTTTAGGATAATCGTTCTTGTATTCTTCTATGGGCGGCAGTCCGCAAGATTGGGGGGTGTCTCTCACCAACAGCATGGCCACAAACGAAAACAAAATGGCTATCAAACCCGGGAAATAGAGCTTAGCATGCCAATCCATAAAGAGTTCTACGCCCCAGATGGTGAGTGCACCTACCAAAAAACCACCTACATTGTGTGCCAAATTCCAGATAGACATGGCTGTCCCTCTTTCTTTTATCGAATACCAATGCACCATTACCCTACCACAAGGTGGCCAGCCCATACCTTGGGTCCATCCGTTGATGAACAACAATACAAACATAATCCAAACCGATGAGGTGGCAAAGGGTAATACTCCCATCGTAATCATGGTAAGTGCAGATAGGATAAGACCAGCCGACAGAAAATAACGAGCATTGCTCCGATCGGACACGTTGCCCATCAAAAACTTGCTAAGCCCATAGGCAATAGAGAGGGCAGACATGGCAATACCCAATTCGGCTTTGGTATAACCCAAATTGTCTTGTAAATCCTTTACTGCAAAGGAGAAGTTTTTGCGTACAAAATAGTAAGCTGCATAGCCCAAAAAAATCCCTGAAAAAACTTGTAATCGAAGTTTCGTATAACTCGAGTTGATTTGAGATTCGGGTAAACGTTCTTTATGGGGTGCTGGCTTAAAAATATCAAGAAACATAGTGTATTAAAAAAATAAATAGCTTACAATAAATTAGGATAATCGGTAATAATTCCGTCAACTCCCAAGGCTTTTAAGCGATCAATATCGGTTTGGGTATTGGCTGTCCAAGGTATAATTTTCACCCCATCAGCATGGGCCTTACTTACCAACTCGGCATTAACCATGTTAAAATTGGGGCTCAAGATAAAAGGTTTGAAACCTAAATCGGCTTTATTTTCTTCGTAGCTTTTTTTATTGTTTACCAAATACGAAGTTTTAATTGTAGGATATTGTTTGTGGATAATTTGCAATGTTCGTTTATCAAAAGACTGTATTACCACGTATGGTTCAATCTTTTTCTTTAAAATAACGGCCATCAGTTTCTCTACAAAAACCTCGGGGCTGGGATTGGTAATCCCATCGCCTTTTTGGCTGCACTTGGTTTCAATGTTATAGAAATAGGGCTTTAATCCTTTATTTTTAATTTCGGCTTGTACACTATCAATTAAATCTGCCAAAAGTGGAATGTGTGCTGCTACTTTCTTTTGTTGCGGAAAATCTTTGTAAAACTTAGTACCGTGATCAAAGGTTTTTAGCAAGGCATAGTCCATTTTAAAGATATTGTACTTTTTAGCATCTTCTTTAGGGATTTCTTTACCATCGGGTGTGAGCACATATTTGGGGCTTAAATAATCATCATGTGCTACCACAACTTTACCATCCTTGGTGATGTGGGTATCCATCTCTAAAGTGGTAATATTGGGAAAACTCATGGCATATTTCATGGCCATAACGGTATTTTCGGGCATTAACCCACGACCACCACGATGGGCTTCGGCACTAAATTTTGGAAAATCGGCACTTTTAGACATTTGGTCTTTTTTTACGGCACAAGATGCAGCGCCCATAAGCACAATACTTAGGTAGAAAAACTTAAATTTCATTTTATACTAAATTAGGATATTTTTTTGGTTTCTGTAAACTGCTGGCCAAATGGGTCGGTGGCTACAACTTTCACTTCACGAACCGCTGCCGAACAATGGGTCAGAAATAAATGCTCAGTACGTTTAGGCTCTGCAAAGGGTCGTTCTACTGGTAGCTTATCTCCTTTGTAGAGCCTTACCGCTTCAGGGTCGAAACCTTTTAAAGGCTCTAGCGTACATGCCTGTCCATCCAAAAAACACTGTACTTTCCATTGTGGGTCGTGATTCCAGACGTTTACTACAATTCTTTTATTGGCTGTCAGATTTTCAACATCAATAGAAACTTGCTTGCTTTTGTCTAGCCCGGTACTTTTATAATACCAGCTCAACTCACCATTGTTTACGGTATAAACGCCATAACCTCGTGGCGTACCATCACCACAAATTGGGCCAGTCCACCAAGCACCGCAAACGGTGCCGTGGTTGTGTTCATATACCCCGTTTTGGATAACATTTTTGTTGTAATGTGTATGACCCGACATGATATGTACTTTTGGGAAGTCTTTCAGCAAATCATACAATTGATTGTTATTTTTCACACTGTTGTGCACCGGAATATGTACCGAAATAATAATTAAATGATCTTTGGGCACAAAACTCAAATCTTTTTGCAACCAATCTAATTGTTGTTGAGAAATATAGCCATCGTACTTCCTATCTACCCCCAAGTAACGTACATCATCCAAAACTACATAGTGTGCTTTGCCCCTATTGAAAGAGTAATAAGTGGGACCAAAAAATGACTTAAAGGTTTTGTCGGAAGTTTCATCGCCCCCCAAACGGTAATCTTGATCATGGTTGCCCAAGCATTGAAAGAACGGAATACCCATTTGCTGTACCGCTTTTGAATAAGCAGGAAATAGTTTGTGGTTGTCCCAAACCAAATCACCCACACCGATACCATGTACCAATGCGTTCTTGCCTAGTTCTCGCACCAATTGTTTTACATCAGGCACAGCTGTCTCCATCATCTGGGCAACATCACTATTGTTTTTCACTTGTGGGTCAGCCCAAATGATAAAATGATGTTGACTATCGTTTACTTTTAGTTTTTTTAAGGTAAAATCAATTTGGTTGCGAGCTCCTAGCTTTTGGTGCTGCTGGCTCAACCAAGAGGCATCACTTGTAAAATCATAGCCAGAAGGTGTACTTAAAAAAACAAACTCTGCATTATCGTGTAATTGAATGCTATAACGACCTTGAGTATCGGTAGCTACCACCTCAAAACCATCAGAAATGATTGCATTGGCAATGCCCTTTTTTCCATCAGTTACACGGCCTTGCAGCAACCCACCGTGTTTAAGTTTATCAAAACCACTTGCTTGCAAACTAACAACCAAGCCCGAGGCCAATAATCCAAATTGCTCTAAAAAGCTTCTTCTTTTCATGTTATAATTTCAAATTCTGAATTAGAATTTTACATAATCAAGTGCTAAGTCCTGTTTAACTGTTAGCAAATGTATAGCCGATTTACTGAGATTTACCGGGATAACTAATTGGTTTTTGCCCTGACGCAATACTTCGGTAATAGAAAATATTTTTTGACCAGACATGTTGTAAATACTAAATTCGGCCTTATCACTTTCTTTAGCAGTATAATAGACCGTAATTTGATTGTCCTGTTTGCTTACGTTTAAATCCCGATCTTGCTTTTGTACAGCAACATTTACCGACACAATATTGGATAATGTTGAAGCACCATCCTGATCTACTTGTTTTAATTGGTAATAGCTTACACCAGGCAATGGCTTAGAATCTTCAAAAGTGTAAGTGGTGCTGGTATTGCTATTGCCTTGCCCTTGTTTTTCACCAATTTTTGCAAATGTTTTGCCATCTATAGAGCGTAATATTTCGAAATGGGCATTGTTTTTTTCAGACAATACAGACCATGATAAACTAACAGTACCCTGCTTATTGAGTTTGGCATTAAAAAATGCTAATTCAACAGGCAAAGTGGTTACACCTGCCCTTGTTTCAATATCGGCTAAGGTTGAGGTATTCGTCAACAAAACGCGATTAGAACTTGTCAAATTACGAGGAGTAACCCAAGTTTTAGTGCCTTCATGGTAAACACCTCCCAGCATAAAAAAATAGGCTTGTGTTTGAGAAGAAGTAGTATGCGCAACTGTATTAGTATTTTTCCCATCACCCATAAAATAAGGGCTGTCTGCTATGCTGTATAAATCGTTGTTACAAATTAGATACCCTTCTTGAGGTGTTAAGCCCGATGTCCACATTGTACCTGTGCTCGCATCTTTAAAAAAAATCACATCAATAGGTACCGTGTTGTGAGCAACACTTGTAGTAGAGAAAACAGCAATACCAAATGCTCTCCCACTATTAGGTATCCCTCCGTTTACGCTTAAAGCATGGTCAGCATCATTTACCCTCCCTACAAACTCATCCGATACAATGGAGGCATAGTTTCTTGCCACAATCCAATTGGCAGATGAAATATCTGTAGAGTTTGAACCGTTAATTTTTTTTCCATCGCCACCAACATAAAAGAAGCTTCCCTTGGTTACAGAACCACTGGTCATATCAAATTTATAGGTGCGTTTACCCGCTGTAGCCCAAGACTCTTGTGCAGGATTACTAGCATAAGGCGTATTATTTGTTGCATTACTAGCCAAGACTAATGAATAGGGAGTTGTAGCAAAATTAATATCTTCTGTAGCCATCAGCTGGATGTATTCGTACACAAAGCCAGGAGATGGGTCGGCATCTGTCCCAGTGGGATTGGCTAAATATCCAGTTATAATAATCTGCGCTTTTAGTGTGCCAATAATAAAAACCAATACAGCACTAAGTAGTAGTTTTGTTTTCATATTTTTTGGTTTAAGTTAAAAGAGCGAGCCGTTTTCCTTTTGGATCTTTGCTCGCTCTTTTTTATCTAAGCATTACTTAATTTCTGTTGATTGAGCGTTTTCAATCTCATCAATTGTTGAAGTTTTGGTCAACAAAGGAGTTATTTGCTCGCGGGCTTTAGTCCACTTGTTCAAAGTGGTATCAAACACCCCACCAAGCATATTAAAATAACCGGCATCACTTGGTGTAGTATATTTAAACGCTGTGGTGTTGGTTCCTGAACGATAGTAAGGTTGTGGATTACCGGTAATAGGATCTATTATATCGTACACATCAGTATTACCAATTTTATAACCAATACCATAAGTTGGCGCTACACCAACTTGGTAAATAGACCCTCCGGTACCAATAAAAATCACATCCATTGGTGCTGCATCAGGAGTTACTTCTAGTCCTCTGAAAACAGCAATACCCGAAGCGTTACCGCTATTGGCCAAGAATTTATCTTTGGCATGGTTTCTGGCAGCAGTAGCACCTGTATAAAACACCGGACTGGTAGTGGTAGAGTAATTGATGGCTTTTATCCAATTTGAGCTGGACATTGAAGTAGAACCGGAACCGTTAATCATTTTTGCGGTTCCGCCTACATAGAAGAAATCGCCTTTATTGACCGTACCTGAGGTCAACTCAATTTTGTAGGTTTTTTGACCTGCAGTAGCCCAGCCTAGACTAGGTAAACCAATTGGCTGTGTTGTACCGGCATTATTGGTAGTCACAACCGAATACGGTGTTACCGAGAAATCGATATTCTTAACTGCCCTGAATTGAATATACTCATAGTTATTATCGCCACCATTCAAATCACTCATAAAACCACTAATTACAAATTCGGGTACATCCACAGTAGAGCTCAACACTCTAATATCATCAGCAGTACGAATTCGTAATTGAGGTACATAAGTATCGTTTACAGCAGGAAGTGCAAAAGCAATACCGGTATAGTTACCAGAATATGGAGGTATTGTTCCGGCAAAGGTAGCACCAGCTTCGGTATGCATAGTTAGGTTCTCAGTACCATCGTTAATAATCCGATCGCCTGCCATAGTATCACCAGGACCAAGCGCAGGATTAAAAGTTGCTTTTACAATAGTTATCAGAGTATTTTCATACACCAAAGGGTTATCCAAAAAAGCGTTGGCATTTACCCTATTTGGGGCAATAGTTTTTCCACTAACAATTTTCTTCACTGCTGATGCTGGAACGTTTACAATTTGCAATACCCCGTTCACCCTTTTAATTACCCCACCTACTACGTTGATATGTACCGAATCGCCAGGAACATAATCTGCTGCTGCAGCACCAATGTTAACGGCAATACCACGTAGCTTGGACAAGCGGCGACGATCTTGCAGAACCACAATTCCTTCAGGCAAATTGTGTCCTGAGTGGTCGGATACTACAATACCTGCAATTTGATCAGAACCGTCCAAATTTTTAACAGAAAGTGCTACATCGTTCCCTTTGTACAATTTCTGCACATCAAAAATTGAGATATAATGGCTAACAACCCCTCCCGGATTATTGGAGCCCTTTTTACAGCCCGCAACACCAACCATGGCTAATAAGCCCAGAAGCATTGCACTGTTAATTAAATTCTTTCTTTTCATGAGCTAAATTTCTTATTCAATTTAACATTAAGGCTTTTGCCACCATACTTGTGTAGAGAGTAAATCTGCACCCTGTGTAGCAACAGCATTTTTATAATTGGTAGGGTTAGTGGACTGTACATAAACCGGATAAGGCATACGTGCAGGCATAATTCCATTATTTAACAAACCTGGCGCTGCAGGCAATACCGGATGTCCGGTACGACGATACTCAAACCATTGCTGTAAATCATTCAAGAACAAAGCATAGTATTTTTGAAGATGAATTTTCTCCATCGATTCGTTAAAACTATCAGTAGGTAAGTATTCCATATCGGCACCTGCCAAATAGACATCTAACGCAGCTGCAACCTCTGCACTTGTCGGTAAAGTTGGGTTAGTATTGTCATTTGGCCAGTTAGGCAACCATTGGGTAATACTAAATTTAACACCTGTATCATAATAGGTCTTTGCACTTCCGCTAATCCAACCTTTAAGTGCTGCTTCAGCTAAAATAAATTGCACTTCGGCTGCATTCATCATTTGTCCTGCCATGGGGTCACTCTGTAAGGTTTGAGCAGGCTTACCACCAAATGTTGATGCAAATGAGTAAAAATAAGATTGCTTAGGTTCACCAGTGCCAGGTACATAACCACTAGAAATACCTGCATAACCGTTCATACCCTGTGCAATTCCCAATCGGTTCACCCCGTCTCGTCCGTATGTACCAGCGTTCAATCGAGGGTCATTCCAATCGCGTAAATGATCGATAAAGAAGGAGCAAATTGCCGGTTGCCTAAAATCTTGTTCACGTACACTGGTATAATAAGGAGAAATATAAGGAGCTACACCAGTCCATTTTAGGATTGCAGAATCATCGTTACTAGTAAATCTGGGATATTTAGAAGCATTCACGTCAACTATATCGTTAATTTTAGCTATTACATCTGTTGCAACTTCAGCTTTCCCCGAAACACGCATCAACAAACGAAGGTATAGCGAATTGGCAAATTTACGCCAACGGCTCACATTACCGTTATATACTGGGTCGGACAAAGCATCAATAGCCGTATTTTTGGTAAGCAGTGTATTAGCCTCCTCCAACATAGCGAAGATTCCTTGATAGATATCTTTTTGTTTATCAAACTTAGGTTCATAAACTTTATCATCTTTCGCTTTATTTGAATCGCTAAAAGGTACATCTCCATAAGTATCTGTCAGCAATGAATAAACCCATGCTTGGCACACCAATGAAATTCCCATGTAAGATTCGTTGAAATTTACAGGTTCAGACGCCAATTTATAAATATCTTTAAAATTGGTCAATTGGCTGTACCAACCGTTCCAGGTATAATCAGACCAAGTTGATCGGAACTCGTACCGAAAAACTTTACCCTCTGCATCACTAATATCAACCGTAACCTGCATCAACTCGTTATTAAAATTACGGTTACGAATCATATTATATGTCAACGTATTGACTAATGCCGGAGCTAACATTTGTTGTGGAAGGGCAACCGGTGTACTGTTAGGATCTGTATTGATATCAGTAAAACCCTTTTTACACGAAGGCATAAGCGTCATCAAGGATGTTGCTGCAGCCATCATTAATATATAAAAATTTCTCTTTTTCATAAAATTTCCTCCTTAAAAGCCAACTATTAAACTCAAACCAATAGTTCGGGTTGAAGGGAATTGAGCTGTCTCAAAACCTTGAACGATATCTGTACCAGAAAGTGTACCGAACTCGGGGTCAAACATTGGCCATGGCGACCATATAAATAGGTTACGCCCGTAAACACCTACAGATGCTTTCTGTAATCCGAGCTTGGTAGTCACTTTTTTATTCAAAACGTAGTCTAGTCTTGCTTCTCTAAATTTAATAAAATCAGTACTAAAAGTGCTACCTTCTGCATTATCCATACCCATAATTGAGCGATAATACTGATCGATATCATAAGAAAGCACATCGTTTTTACGATAGGTACCATCTGGGTTTTGAACTACCCCATTCCCAATGATACCGCTATAACGACCAGGCAAAGTGCTAGCCAATTTACCTTGTTCAACCATTTTGTAGTTCATAAGTGAGTGTGCTACTGCACCAAACTGTGCATCGAACAAAACATTGAGGCGGAATTGTTTGTACTTAAACTCGTTACCCAATGACATTTTCCATTTTGGAATAGTGTTACCAATATAAACCACATCTTGAGTTATTAGGGCTACCCCGGTGTTTTCGTTAAAAACTACTTGACCATCTGGTGAGCGTACAAAACCACGTCCATATACATCACCCATACTACCACCTACTTTGGCTACAATTTGTCCGCCACCTACAGGGCCCATACGCAATACTACAGAGCTGTCAGCTAGCTCTTTAATTGTATTTCTATTTGCTGCAAAGGTATAATTGATGTTCCATGTTAAACCTTGTTTAGATTTGAAAGGAGTACCATTCAAAGCAATTTCTAAACCTTGGTTGTTTACCTTTCCGGCATTGATTACCATTTGGCTAAATCCAGTTGATCGATCAACGATTCGGTTTAGAATTTGGTTAGTCGTATTTCCGTTGTAAAGTGCTATATCAAATCCAAATCTATTATTAAACATTTTACCTTCTGCACCAATTTCTAGTGTACGAGTTTTTAGTGGTTTCAAATCAGGATTTACCAACAAAGATGGATTAGTAAGACCTCCATTATATAAACTACCAGCAGAGTTGTAATTAAAAGATGTCATATAAGGTGTAGTTGAGCCACTACCTACCTCAGACCAAGAAGCCCTCAATTTGGCATAATTAAACACCTTTGGTAACTTGAAAGCTTGAGAAGGCAAGAAACTAACACTTACAGATGGATAGAAAAAGCCAACGTTATCAGTACGGTTTGGTGTCGCTAAAGTACTTGTCCAGTCTTGGCGAGCGGTAAAATCAAAGTAAAGATAATCTTTGTAACCTACTGAAGCCAATCCATAGAATGAGTTGAATGCGTATTCGGTTTTTCTAGGCATAGTCACTAATGGGCCTGCAGCATTAGAAAAAGTGTATGAACCCGGGAAAACCAGCGAGTCGGCACGGATTTCGTCTTTGTTGTACAAGTTTTTCAACATACTACCACCAGCACTAGCCAATAAGCTAAAGTCTTTACCAAAGCGCTTATTATAACGCAATAAGAAATCGCTTGATACTTCTTGTGAATATATATTTTGTGTACGATAAGAACCTTTTACCAGCTTAGCACCAGCATCAAAAGGACGTTGCTGAGCTCTTTGCTCATATCCCATATCTAATGAAGTTCTTACCTGAATGCTGAATTCTTTTGTTAAAGCATAAGTAGCTTGCACATTACCCGTTATCGAGTTTCTATTCGATTTGTTAAGGAACTCATATGCAACGGCATAAGGGTTCTCTGGAAATGAGCTATATGGGTATTGTATTTTCCGTTGTTCTTGACCTATTTTCCAATAATTACGAAGCCAATCTAAATCTGCATTGGGCTGCCAAAAGATGTACCAATACATTATTGACTGGTTACCGTAACCGGCACTAGGCAAATTGTCGCTCCATTTTCTCGAGTAATTAATTTTTGAGGCGATAGTCAATTTATCATTTATTTTAGAATTAACAGACAAAGACACGTTGTTTCTGTTATATCCGGTGTTAGGCATTATCCATTTGTTACGAACATCGGTAAAAGAGAAACGGGCAGTAGTTTTGTCGGTTCCACCATCTACACTAATAGAATTATTATAGGTAGAACCTACCCCAAAATATTCATTGATCTTATTTGTATAGGGTACCCAAGGTGTACGAACGGTACCTACTTTTTGTAAAACCGGATCGTATTGAAAGTACTCTTGACCATCAAAACGTGGCCCGTAGGCCGATGAAGTACCGCTTGTACTAGCACCATCAACACTAGCACCGTATGAATAGTAATCGGCACCAGCTAAACCTTGACCATACTCAAATTGCAAATCAGGCCAACGGTTTACACTCTCGAAAGAAGTATTGGAATTTATGGTAGCACCAAAACCTTTTTTATTGGCTGTTCCGGATTTTGTAGTGATAATAATAGCACCGTTTGCACCACGCGAACCATACAAGGCTGCTGCACCAGGACCTTTCAAAACGGTTACACTTTCAATATCTTCAGGATTAATATCGTTTATTGCACTTCCGTAATCGGCCGGAAGGTTGTCTGCACTAGTGGCATAGGCTGATTCGCCACTTACTGCTGTGCGGCGACCACTACCTTGGTTAACCACTACTCCGTCAACAACGATTAAAGCCTCGTTATCACCGGTCAAGTTGTTTTCACCACGCAATATGATTTTATTAGAACCAGTTGGTCCACTACCCGATCGT
>JBDHXL010000034.1:0-24089 GCA_039810685.1 Pedobacter sp.
CAATGCAGCGAACCTTATTTAGAAGATGAAATTCCACATATCAAAATGTCATTATAATTTTATAATTTTGAATTATTATAAATAAGCACAAATATGAAAAAATTCTTTTCTTTGCTACTATTGGTGTTTGCCACAGTAGCAGTAAATGCACAAGAAAGCAAATCTGTTGAAGGACAGTCTTTTGGCGAAGGTGTTAAACAAGGTGATTTTGTTGCGGCAACCCAAGTTGACAGCAAGTTGGGCAAAAGCAACAAGGCCGAGATGAAAGTTAAAGGCGAGGTAGTAACTGTTTGCAAGAAGAAAGGTTGCTTTGTAAAGCTCAAAACAGGCAACAATGAAACCATGCATGTGAAATTTAAAGACTATGCCTTTTTTCTTCCGAAAGACATCGAGGGTAAAACCATTGTAATTGATGGAGTTGCGGAAAGAAAAGTTACTTCAGTAGATGAGTTGAGACATTACGCAGAAGACGCTAAAAAATCACCTGAAGAAATTGCCAAAATAACAAAACCCAAAAAAGAGATTGTTTTCGAGGCTAAAGGTGTAGTTATCTTAAACTAAGCAAAAATAGCCGACGGTTTAACTGCTCCGATAGAGCAAGAAAACCGTCGGTTTTTTATGTAAATCGGGTTTGTTCTTGCCCCATTCTGCTATGGTACGGCTCTTTATGAACTCTTCTTTGCCGTTGATATGACTGGCAATACAGAGTAGAGTATCTGCACGGCAAACCTTCAACACCTCATCCAATAGTTGATTATTTCGGAAAGGTGTTTCCATAAAAATTTGGCTTTGCTTATAACGCATGGCCCAATTTTCTAACTCTTTTATTTTTCTACTACGTTCAGCCTTATCGATAGGTAGATAGCCTTGAAAGGCGTAACTCTGTCCACTAAAACCCGACGCCATCAAAGCTTGTAGCATAGAATTGGGTCCAACTAGCGGCACAACTCGGATACCCAAGCGATGTGCCTCTGCTACAATTTCGGCACCAGGATCGGCCACACCGGGGCAACCGGCCTCACTCATCAAGCCAACATCAACGCCTTTCTTCAAATCGTTAAAATAAACCGACAAGGCTTGGTTTCTGTTGTGCTTACCGTAGTCTATAATTTTTAGGTCCTGTTGTGGAGTCTTTAAACCTGCTTCTTTCAAAAATTTACGTGCGGTCTTTTCGTTCTCAACAATATAAGTATGCAAAGCATTTATGGTTTCCACATAAAAAGGAGTAAAGGATTTGTATCCTGCTTCATCGGCTAAAGGAACCGGCAACAAAAAAAGTGTACCATTTTGCATACACAAAAATAGGTTTTATTCGGCCAAAAACAACATACATCAATGCCAGATTAAATTCACTAACAACCAAATGATATTTTGAGTATAGTAACAAAATCAAAACAAAAACAGCTAAAATACCTGTATTAATGCACATTTAGGTGAAAAAGGGAAAGTCGACAGCAGTTTTTTGTTGCTCATTTACATTATTTAACATTTGTTGGTTGTGTAATTGAACAAGCTTTACCGAAAAGAAATTATTGGTTTTCTAAATTTTATGTTATGAAGAGCTTTTTGAAAAATTCGGGATTAGCTTTGGTTGTATTCCTTAGTATAGGACTAAGCACCAAGCAGGTGAAAGCACAATATGATGATGTATCACTACAAACTTTTTATGATGAGCTCTCGCCCTATGGCACTTGGATTAATGACCCTCAATACGGTTACGTTTGGCGACCAGATGTCGATCAGGCTGAGTTCAGACCTTATTACAGCAATGGGCGGTGGGTAATGACCGAGTACGGCAATACCTGGGTATCTAATTATGAGTGGGGTTGGGCACCCTTTCACTACGGGCGGTGGTTATATACCCGCTACAACAGGTGGGTGTGGATACCTGACACCGTATGGGGGCCGGCATGGGTATCATGGCGCTCAGGTGGTGGTTACTACGGTTGGGCTCCGCTAGGACCAAGTATAAGTATAGACATTCACATTGGCCGTAGATACGTAATTCCTAGTTTTTGCTGGAATTTTATTCCTGCTGCACATATCTATTACAGCAACTATCCTCGTTATTACAGTGGTAGAAATAACGTATATATCCAAAAAACTGTTATCATCAACAATACTTATATCCAAAACAACAGAACCTATTATAGCGGGCCAAGGGCCGATGATATAAGACGTTATACTCGAAACGAGGTAAAAGTGTACAACGTGTCCAGAAGCACTAACCGCAACAGTAGCGGAATACAAGATCGCCAAGTAAATATCTATACCCCCAGACCAAACCGTGCCTCAGAGAACACTCGTCCACAACCCAATCGAGTTGTACAGGCTGATATTAGTAGGGAGCGGGTAAGTTATAGTCGCAACAACAACAGCGCTTCGGATATACGTACCGGCCAAAGAGTTGATAGGGGACATATAGATGATTCGAACATTAGTGGGCGTGAAGCTGAAAGAAATAATTGGCAAAGTACACGAACAAACCACACTGAAATAGAAAATACCCGTACCACTACTACCGAGAGCAGAAATGTTAAGCCCGAATACAATAACAGGGTAAGCCGTGGAGAGAACAGGCCTCAAACCATTATGAGTGCTCCTAGCAGAACTGAAGGGCGTATCAATACGGGCTCAATGTATCCGGAGCAAAGCGGAAGATCCAGAGTTGAAAGCCGTAGCCCACAAAGGGTAGAGAGTGGAAGAACTAGTAGAGGAGACGCAGGAAACCATAATGTACAATCCGAACGCCGAAGCAGAGGATAGCTACAATAATAAAAGAAGCTGCCGATAATAAAATATTGGCAGCTTTCTTTTTACAATCAAAATTAAACAAAAGAAATTTTCTAACCCATCAAGCCTCTACTAATCACCACCTTCTGTATCTCGGAGGTGCCTTCGTAAATTTGGGTTATCTTAGCATCACGCATCAAACGTTCTACGTGGTATTCTTTCACAAAGCCGTATCCGCCATGAATTTGTACGGCCTCAACAGTGACATCCATAGCAACTTTACTAGCATATAACTTGGCCATTGCACTTGCTTGCCCATAGGGCAAACCTTGGTCTTTGCACCAAGCAGCTTTATACACCAACAGTCGGGCAGCTTCAATATGGGTTGCCATATCAGCCAACTTAAAAGCTATAGCTTGGTGCTCGGCAATTGCCTTACCAAAAGCTTTGCGCTCTTGTGCATAGGCCAAAGCCAGCTCATAAGCACCAGCTGCAATACCTAAAGCCTGTGCGGCAATACCAATACGTCCACCCTCAAGTGTTTTCATGGCAAATTTAAACCCAAATCCATCCTCACCAATACGGTTCTCTTTGGGTACTTTAACATCATTGAATAGTAAAGAATGGGTGTCCGAACCTCTTATCCCCATTTTATTTTCTTTGGGGCCAATAGTAAAACCGGGCATACCCTTCTCAACAATTAAGGCATTTATACCTTTGTGGCCTTTCTCGGGATGTGTTTGTGCCATCACCAAATAGGTGCTGGCATTACCGCCATTGGTTATCCAATTTTTAGTTCCGTTAATCAAATAGTGGTCGCCCATATCCACAGCCGTAGTATGTTGCGATGTGGCATCGGAACCGGCCTCGGGTTCTGATAGACAAAAAGCCCCAATTTGCTGACCGGCTGCTAATGGTTTTAGGTATTTTTCTTTTTGCTGCTCTGTTCCATATTTTTCGAGGCCGTAGCAAACCAACGAATTGTTTACCGATACGACAACAGATGCCGAAGCATCAATTTTGGACAATTCCTCCATTACCAACACGTAAGATAGGGTATCCATCCCGCCACCGTTGTACTTAGGATCTACCATCATCCCCAAAAAACCCAGCTCACCCATCATTTTCACCTGTTCATGAGGGAATTTTTGGTGCTCGTCTCTGTCAATTACTCCCGGTTTTAGCTCAGTTTGGGCAAAATCTCGAGCAGCTTGCTTTATCATTTGCTGCTCTTCGCTTAATTCAAAAAACATAAGGCATCATTTGGTAACTCAAAGATACAAATTTGCCTATATTGTTATGCTAACATAACAAATATTTTGTTGAAAAAGTTTTTAAAAGCCCGCAACGTAGGTGTCCAAGTAGTTAGCTCGATCGCTTAGGTATTGTTTTAGTTTGGCTACATCGGTCATAAAATTTGCATTGCCAGTATTCCACAGGGCATAGTCTCTTTGTTTGGCTTTGGCGGTCAATTTTGCATAATCATCAACAAAAGCCAACAAGGCCGATAGCTTATTGGTTTTGAACCATTGCCACTTGGCTTTAAAGGCACTTTTTAGTACAGGGTCTTGCATTAATCGGGTAAAAAATTTATATCCGGGCTTGGTGCCAAAGCTAGCCGTATTAAATAATGGTCTAGTGGCAGAACTGAAATGCTTATAAGTGCCTTCATAACCCCAAGCCCAATCAAAATCCCAAAGGGGTCCCATGGTAAACTTACCATTCTTTGTCTTGTTGATGTAAGTGCTCTTCGGATGATTTATTTCCTCATTATCAGCCATAAAATTAACTAGTAGGAAACCCACAAAGGCCTCTTTATCCAAATATTGGAGGTAATTGTTGTTGGGGAAAGTGCTGGAAAAGACCAAATCCTCAAGTTGTTGAAACTGACTTTGTATAGCTGCTACTTCGCTTTGCTGGTTCAACTCGGGAAACTTGATGTTGACAGGTAATTGGTAATTGGTGCTTTTAAATTTATAATCCTCATCAAAATAAGAATCGAATTCTAGTAACATACCGTCATCTCCTACGTTCACTCGGTTTTCATCTACCTCAACCTGCTCGGTCAAAAGGTAGGAGCCCAGGTATTGCCCGTTTACATTGAGCTCTACCGGAACAAAATTATTGGTATAGGGCACACCAAGCATTTGGCCCATTTTTAGAGCTACGGTATTGAGCATAAGCGTTGGATCGAGGTAATTGGCCAGTAGTACCCAGTTTTTGGCCTGTGGTAACCCAAATAGGCTCGTCTTGCTATCCAATTTTAGCCGATAGGGCTTTTTGGCATAACCCCAAGTGCTGTTGCCTCTACCTTTTACTTTGGTACTTATAGCGGCCATATCAGCATAGCGGCCTTTGCCCTCTATCCTTACAGTAGCCTTTAGATAAGTATCTTTTGAAACTATTGGGGCATTATTTTCGGTAACAATATAGAGTTGGGGCACATCATCAACCCAAGCTATACGTAGACCATAATCTCTTCTAAAACCTTTGCTAGAAATGAGTGTAAGAGTTAGTTTGTTACTAAAATCAAAACTGCTTTCGGCACTTTTAGCTTCTACACCATTTATCAATACCGTTTTTGCTTTAGTTTGGAAACTGGGCTTAAAAAACTTATTATTTACAACTGATGTTGTAGCCAAAATCGAATCGGCGGTAGTGGCAAACTGAATATCGGTTATTAGAGCTGGGTTGACAGCTTTATCAATCCAAAATTTTTCGATCAATAAATCCTCATCATCAAAAAAATTCAGCCTAAGCTCATAACGTTTTACAACACCATCTTCCCCCGTAATTTCATAAAATAAGCCATTTTGAAGTGCGATAGATGTTAAACCGCTTTGCTGCTCAACGCCATTAAACACCACCTTAGTGCCCTCAAACTCAAATGTAGCCACTACTTGGCTGAGATCGGTATTTTTGGGGAGATCAAGGTTTATGGTTTGGTCATTAATACTGGCCTGCACATCTAGATCAAGAATAGCCGGGTTTTTGACTTTTTGTAATGAATAAGAAATTAATTTTGCGGCCTTAGGTAGGGGAGCTTTAGCAGCTTTTTTACAGGAGCTAAAAGAAACGAGGGTCAGTAATAGCCCAATTAAGAAGTGATAGGTTTTCATAGATTTGGATTAGTTCGCTAAACTAACCAATCAGCTTTATAAAAACCACTAACAAACAAACGTTTGCGTTTAATTAAAAGGACTAGTTTGTTTAACTAAGCAATCTGTTGTTGTCGTCAGGGAATACCAATACCGGTTTGTGTAGCTTGGCCTCTTCAAAAGGGAGGCTGCAATAGGAAATTACAATCAACACATCGCCAACTTGCACCTTACGTGCAGCAGCACCGTTTAAACAGATAATACCGGTGCCTCTTTCGCCTTTTATTACATAGGTCTCAAAACGCTCGCCGTTGTTATTGTTTACAATTTGTACCTTCTCGTTGGCAATAATATTTGCCGCATCCATCAAATCCTCATCAATAGTGATACTACCCACGTAATTGAGTTCGGCTTGGGTAACACGAACCCGATGTATTTTCGATTTTAAGACTTCGATAATCATGTCTGCAAAAGTAGGAATATTATTGGAATCTGTAAAACACGCTTTTATAGCCCGACAATTCGAGTAAAATTAACAGAATTTAACGTCAATAAGCTTGCAGAAAAAGAGACAACTAGTTAGATTTGATAAAAAAAGCACATGAAAAAATTAATTTTAAGTGGTTTAGCCTTGTTTAGCTGTGTAGTAATGGCACAAGCTCAGAGCAAAGTAACTGTAAGCGGACAGCAACCCGCCACCACTAAAACCAGCAAAGTCATCAAAGCTTCGGCTACTGCCAAAAAAGAGGTGAAAAATAGCGATGCAAAACTAAAAGCAGACGGCACACCCGACATGCGCTACAAAGAGAACAAGGCTAAAGCTGCTGCCCAAGGCCCTAAAAAGAAAGATGGGACTTTGGATATGCGCTACAAAGCCAACAAAGCAGCAAAAAACACCAAAAAGAAATAGCTTAAACTAGCTATACCACATGCCCAAGCCGCAATAAGTACTATAGCGACTTGGGCATTGTCTTTTCCACAAAAAATACCTCGAAAAAATTGTCTTTGGTCGTGTAATAATCGGCTTTGGTCGAAAAGCATTTCCTAGTAAGTAACTTTAAGCTTATCATTGTTTCCAATTCAATAAAAACTGGAATGCTAAGGTTTGGAAAATATACCGAAATGATTTGCTGGATACTGGCAATAGGTGCATTAGCTACAAGTAATCCACACGAGCACCATTACAGCCTTTGTCCAATAGCCAACCTGGGTTTTGATTTTTGCCCCGGATGTGGTTTGGGGCGTTCGATATCGGCCCTATTACAGGGCGAAATCGCAACCAGCTTTAGCTTACATTGGTTTGGTATTCCGGCTACAGGAATACTAATCTACCGTATTTATCAATTAGCAAAACAAACTTTTATTAATAAAAACAACTATCTAAAAATTAAGGAGGCTTAAATCATGTTTAATCAAAATTTTATGAACTTAGCAGGTATTACCCCCCCAGAATATTCGTATCTGCAAACCGCTACAAAAGGACTTAACGAACAGCAAATGCAATCGTTTATTATGATTTACTCGCAGAAGCGTAAAAACCCGAGTGATATCCTTTTGTTGAGCCTGTTGGGTTTTATTTGGGTGGCAGGAATACACCGCTTTATTTTGGGGCAAATAGGGATGGGTATTCTTTATTTGTTAACCGGTGGGCTTTGCTTTATCGGTACCATTATTGACGTGGTGAACCATAAACAACTTACGTTGGAATACAACCAAAAGATGGTTTTTGAAAGCATGCAAATGGTTAAGATGAATCCCTAAACCACAAAGAAAACTCCCATAAATAAAAGGCTAACTGTATTGTCATTAAAATGTTGAGCTTTGAGCAAGAACAGTAAAAATTCGGAGAAAAGGCATAGCTTAGTGTATGGCAAGAATTAGTTGGCTAGCCTTTACACTAACTGTACTGGCTATGGGGTTAAAAGCACAAAACAAAAAAATGGAGAAAGCAACATTTGGCATGGGCTGTTTTTGGTGCAGCGAAGCTGTGTTTGAGCGGGTAAAAGGCGTTGCACAGGTGCGCTCGGGTTACGAGGGTGGTCACACCCAAAACCCCAGCTACGAAGAAGTTTGTAGTGGGACTACCAATCATGCCGAGGTGGTTGAGATTAGTTTTGACCCTAGTGTAGTGAGCTATGGCGAGCTGCTAGAAATATTTTGGAAGATGCACGACCCCACTACCTTGAATAGGCAGGGGGCAGATGTTGGCACGCAATACCGATCGGTTATTTTCTACCACAACGAATTGCAACGCATTACCGCCGAGAAATTTAAAGCTATTTTGAATAAAGAAAAGGCATTTGCCCGACCAATTGTTACGACTATTGAAGAAGCAAAACCTTTTTACGAAGCCGAGAACTATCATCAAGATTATTTTAATCGAAACGGCAAGCAACCCTATTGTCAAGCGGTAATCTTACCTAAAATAGAAAAGCTTGAAAAGATATTTAAAAACCAGTTAAAGGTAAATCATTAATAATAGCTGCCACTACGATGAATGATCGACTACGATTTTCCATTGCCCGGCAATCTTTCTAAACAAGAGGGTAAAATAGCCCTTCAACTCATCTTTTTCTCGTTTAAGGTGCCAGCTACCCATTACAAAGGCTTGTTTTGCACCTATAAAATCAATTTTCTTAATCCCAAAACTAAGGTAGCCCATTGCTGTTTTTGAAGGATAAGACTTTTGGTAATTATCGAGTGTTTTTTGCCATCCGTAGGTGGGGCCATTTTTTCCTACAAAAAGTAAACTATCGTTTTGCCAATAGCCTTGCATGTATTCGGCAATAGCCCCCTTGTTCCAAGCTAGGCGTTGTTGTTCCAAAACCTTTAATATAAGGTCTCTATCTGTACTGTGCTGTGCAAAAAGTTGTGCACTGCAAAAGAGGATAAGAAAAAGTAAGAAATATGACCTCATTGTTTTATCGTGCTTAGTTTCTAGACCCAATGGTGTTTTGTGTTTTGTTACCTATGGTTTTATAAGCCCCATCGCCCCTTAAAATGGCCAATACTTGGTTGGGCTTGTTTAGCAGTTCAATTGCCTTGTTTACTTCGGTATCGTATTGAAAAGCTTGCTCTATCTTACCCTTATCAAAATAATACCTCGAAACAATTTGCGTCTCAAGTAAACGCTTTATTTCGTCTTTATAAGTTGTCAAATCGTTTTTCTTTTCTTGTTCTACCCGAAGCTTAATTTTGTCAATATCTGTCTTTACAGGGGCTAAATCACGCTGTGTATGGGTCATATCAGACAAACTAGCCAACAGAAGATCGGCCTTTGTGTTATATTGGAGTGCTTTGCTATCCAAGCTGGTAACAAATTGCTGATAGTCGCTGTCGCTTAACCTGAATTTTTTTGCCCAGCCAATATTAGGGTGTTTGTCTCTATATCGGTTTGCAAAAGCAAAAAATAGTCCCTTATTGGACAGTGTACGGGTAATATCTGCCATCTGATTGGTAGGGGTAGTCAAATCCGGAGCAATCCCATTGCCATCAAAAACGGTGCGCCCTTTAGTGGTAAGGTATGCTGTGCGTGAACTATCTGCCATTTTTTGGGCCATTCCCTTGGCGTTTCGGTGGGCATAATCCAGTGCCTGAATGCAACGTCCCGAGGCCGTATAATATTTGGCCACAGTAACCTTTACCAAGCTGTTGTAGGGCAAATTAAATGTTTGTTGCACCAGACCTTTTCCAAAGCTTTGTTGGCCAACAATTACCGCCCGATCCAAATCTTGGAGAGTTCCGGCTACAATTTCTGAAGCCGAGGCTGAGGCTCCGTTGATGAGTATGACCAAAGGCAAATCGGGTGCTAAGGGCATGGTGTTGGTGCGGTACTGAATATTTTTTTGAGGATTTCGACCTTTTTGGCTAACCACTAGTGTTTGGTTGGGCACAAATAAACCCAAAATTTTTACAGCTTCTTGCAAAATACCGCCTCCATTATTTCGCAAATCAAGAATTAAGCCTTGGGGCTGATGCTTTAAAATTTCTTTAAGTGCATTTCGCATCTCCAAGCCCGAGTTTTCTAAAAATTTATCCAGTTTGATATAGCCAATTTGTTGGTCGAGCATAGCGTGGTACGAAACATTGGCTTGCTTAATCTCTTCACGAACAAGGGTCTTTTTTAAGTATTCATTTCCTCGTTTTATCTCCAAATCAACAGCTGTTCCTCTTGGGCCACGTATCATCTGGCTCAACTCGGCACGTTCTTTACCCTTCACCGCAACACGGTTAATTTGTACAATCTCATCTCCGGCACGCATATCAACTTTGTGCGCCGGGTAACCTTCCAAAATTTCGTTTACATACAAATGCCCCTCTATACTCAGTGTAGCAACACCAATACCACCATAGTGGGTACTAATGTATTTGAGTTTATAATTTTCTATTTCTGATGGGGGTACATACTCGGTATAGGGATCCAAACTACCCAACATGCCGTCAATACCGTGCTTAATGAGGTCGGCTGCTTTTGTCTCATCCACATAATTGATGCTGATTTCTTTGAAGAGAGCTACAAAAACATCAACATTTTTAGAGACTTGAAACAAATCATCTTTAAAAGCCAAGGTACTTGCTGCTACAAAAAACAGCAAGGAGAGTAAGAAAATTTTAATTTTTTTCATTTATCACCAAAAGTTTGGGGAAAGCTCGACCAAAACTTTGTAAGTGTAAATATATGAAAAAAAAGAAACTATAAACGATTGCCTGTAGGGTCGGCCAAGGCTTTTTGGATAGTAAATTCGATATATTTCTGATCGCGTTTCACCAGTTTCATCAACTGTTGCACCAACTCATCCTCTTTACCTGGTGCAAAAGCCAAATCGGCACCGGCTAGCTCACGGTATTTCCGTAAAAATTTGATTTTTACTTTTTGACAGTTCTCGGTAGTTAATGTAAAAGCAGCCATGACAAGGAAATATTTTGGGCAAAGTTAATAATTTATCGAATAAAAAAGAGGCTGTCCAAAATTCAAAACTTATACTGTCATTTTGAGGATTAATGCTGAGAAATCTCTCTCAAATTACTTCTGAATGAGATTTCTTAGCTACGGTCGCTATGACGAATAGTTTTTCTGGACAGCCCCTTAATTTTTATAGTAAGCTCACTAGCGGTTCTCTGTAAAATCTAAGAACAAGGTGGGGTAACTAGCAGCACCCACTAAGTCGCCTCTAACGGTAAAGGTATAGATACGGTTTTTCAACAGAGAAGTTGCAGTTCTGTTTACAACTTTATTTGTCATTACGTCTTTAACTTTGAAGGTGTAAGAACCCGAAGAAACTTTTACAAAGTCAGATGCCGACTTATAAGCAACACCAGAAATAGGCTCTGTAACCTCAACCACATCTATCCCATCAACTTTATAAGTTCTGGTGGCTTCCATTGTCAAAGTGCTGGTGTTGGGTGCCGGGTTTACCAAACGGATATAAGCCGCCCCTGTATCAGCCGCAGGCAAAATATCTTCTAATATAAAACCATCGGCTTTTTGGGTAATCTTGTCAAACTCACCACAAACGTAGAAACTATAGTTTTTACCGTTTTGTACACTTTTTACCACATTGGCAATCTCTAGACCAGGGCCAAAACCAGTTGTAGCATTGGGTGCGGCCAATGCAGGTGTCACCGCAGTAAAGGTCACATTATCACCGGCAGGCACCAAAGAGTAACCCCTTGCGGGTGCTACGCCACCAACTGTAATGCCAGAGGCTGACTCTGTTGTGGTAGTAGATAATATAGCCGCAAACTTAACCCCATTGGCATAAGGGTTAAAAGTTAATATTGGCGTAGAACTACTTCGTGTAAAAGCAAAGTTATAGACCTTAAACAAAGCCCCGTCATAAGGCTTAGTGATGTCGTCAACAGCATTTTTTTCACAAGCTAGAAAACTCGTGGCTGCCAAAGCTATCAGACAAAAATTTCTTATCTTTTTCATATTCTTCTAATTAATTAGGGTTGAAAAATCCACATGATATCGGTATGGTAATTCTCTCTATCACCACCAATTTTCTTCAGTGCATCCATGTTCCACACATATTCTGAATTATAACGAGGTCTTAATCGGTAAGCTGGTAAATTTTGGTTTGCAGTAGCCAAACGACTAGGGTCGGGTGTAGCAAAGCCTCTAAATACCTGATCGGTTAAACTACCCGGTTCCAAGTCAGTATAGTGGTAGCGACGCAAGTCCATCCAAGCCTCGTTGAAGCCCCAGCCCCATAAGGCAATAAATTTTTGTATCATGATATCGCCCAATTTTAAATTGTTGGGGTCGGTAGGCACCGCTGCAGAAGTTAAGAAGGTTGTTTTTTCTGTTGTTGAGATTTGGGTGATTGCGGGATTACCTGCTTCGGCATTGGCCGTGTTCACAAAATCAATGTGGGCGGCTATACCCTTTTTGTAGGCATCTAGTGCTGTCACCTTATCGCCTTTGCGAAATGCAGCTTCTGCTTTTACAAATTGTAATTCGGCATAGGTCATCCAGGGCATACTCGATTTGGCATTGAATACATAATTACCGGGCAAGTCTAGACCTGATGTATTTAAGGTGCCCCAAATGGTTTTAGCACCGTTATTGCCAGTTACCGTTATTGCAAAAGTAGGATCAGCTCCGATATATGCTCCGTTATTAGTAGGAAACATCAGGCGGCTTAAACGAGGATCGGTAACACCGTAAAAATTGGTGCCGTTAAGTGAATTAACGAAGAAATTTGTCGGGCGCACCGTAGTAAAATTACCTCTATCGGGGCTTAAGAAGTTTTTAGAGTTATTGTCTCGTCCTGCGAATTTAAATTTAGCATCGTCGGCATTACTCGAGAAAGAAAGATTAACGGCATCAATAACTGCTTGTGGATCATAAGTTGCTTTGTTAGAGAAATGGTTAAGTGCCATAGCCTTTAGGCCATAAGCAAATTTCAACCATTTTTCTCTATTGCCATGATAAATTGCATCGTTATCACCAATATAGGCAGCACTAACCGCACCATCAGTTCGTTGCAGATTGGCAATAGCTAAATCCAACTCTTTGAATACTTCTTGATAAACTCTTTCTTGGTTATCGTAATCAAAGTTTTTACGTTTGGTATCAAAGGCTTGAGTAACTACCAAATCACTATGTAACATGGTAAGTTGCAGCCAGCCCCAAGCTTTAAAGGTGTGACCAATACCCACCAAATCCCAACGTTGCTGGCTTTCAGACAGTGTCAACATGTCAATAAGGTTATAACCCATCAGCCAATAAACCAAGCGCCAGTGTTCGCCGGCAGCATCGCTACCCGGTACGTAACCCATTCTGTCCCAAGTGTCCAAAGATGAACTTTGACTCCAAAATTGGGCATATTTACCTACATAGCGTCCATCATAGGCCGGAGATAAGGACATGTTTGTCATCATTGGGCCTAGATAGAGGTTAGGAGCAACGGACTGTGGGGCATTGGGGCTTACATTGACATCGAGCCACTTTTTACAGCCCGTTCCGGCTATCATTGTGCCTATTAAAAGGCTACTTATTAATATCTTTTTCATAATCAAATTCTTATAAACCAATTCTAACACCAAAGTTAATACCTGTTGAGATTGGGAAGTTACCGTAATCTATACCCATACCACCCGAACCAACCGTGGCAGCATTGTTGCCGTTAGCAATTGGATCAGCTCCCGAGTAATTGGTAATCAAGAACAAATCGGTAGCAGTAACGAATGCCGAGGCAGATTTAACAAATTTTTGTCTTGCCAATAATTTGCTAGGGAAGGTATAGGCTAAAGTAACATCTCTTAACCTAATCCAGTTAATGTTTCTCTCGATGAAGAACTCTTCACTAATTCCAGTATAGTAAGAACTATCATAGAACGGATTCACTACAATATTGTTCACTGTTGGGTTGGCAGTATTTTGCAAACCATCACGCATTACACCTTTGATAACCCGAGGGGTCTCACGATCAAGCGTACGCATAGCCAAGCCTTTTGCAGTTAAATAATGTTCGGTAGCATTTAGCACATCACCACCTTTTCTGAAGTCGAGCAAGAACGACAAACGGAAATTTTTGTAGCTGAAATCGTTGGTCAAGCCCAAAGTCCATTTTGGCCAAGTATCTGTTCCGTTGAGTACAAAATTAGATTCACGGTAGGGAAGACCTGTACTTGGGTTAATTAAGATATCGCCATTATCATTTCGCATATAGAAGTATCCCGAGAAAGCCGTTAGCGAGTGACCAGGCCTAGCCGATTTACGCACATTGCCGTACAACCAAGTGTCTGAGTTGTACGATTCGGGCAAATCGCGAGGTAAGGAAACTACTTTTGAGCGTGAAATATCAAAGTTGGCGATTACATTCCAAGAGAAATCTTTTTTCAGAATTGGCTTTACAGTTAACATGGTTTCGTAACCGTGGTTGCGAGTAACTCCACCGTTCATATCGGTCAAGATAAAGCCCGTACCGTAGCTGGCACGTATATCTCTAACGATTTGCTCTTCGGTTTGTTTTTTGTAATAAGCAAACTCGAGGCTGATACGGTTGTTCAAGAAAGAGAGCTCTGTACCAATCTCATAAGAAGTAGCCATTTCAGGTTTCAAACCAAAATTAGGGCCTGTAAAACCATAGCGATAACCTCCAACCGTTAAATTCTCATACTGCAAAGCGGGGTAGATTTTGTAGGGTCTAGAGTCGCGACCTACTTGTGCAATAGCCGCACGAATTTTACCTTGGTTTAAAATACTCTTAATTCCCTCAAGCCCTTTGATATCGGTAAAGTTTACCGATAAAGAGGCCGATGGGTAGAAGAAAGAATTGTTGGCTACCGGCAAAGTAGAAGACCAGTCGTTTCTTCCTGTCAAGGTTAAATAGGCAATTCGATTATAATTGAACTGCGCTTGGCTATAAATAGAAGCAACTCTACGTTGAACCTTGGTAGTCAATATTCTTCTAGTAGCCAAATCAGTGTTGTTCATCGAAGCAAAATCAGGCTCTAAGAATTTTTCTCCGTATCCGGATAAAGAGTTGCTTTCTTCTTGTTTGGTCTCGGCACCTACCAATACGTTAAAATTCAACTTAGGTAGGATTTTGTTCTCGTAACGAGCAAAAGTATTGATGTTGAGGTTTTTGGTAGTACGCGTAATCTGGTCAAAAGCGCCACCTCTTAAATAAGCTCTGGCCGATGATGGGTGTTGGAAAGTAGAACTTTCAAAGGTACCGATATCAAAACCCACACGAGTAGTCAACGAAAGACCTTTCAGTGGCTTAATCACAAAGCTTGATGCTGTGAACACCCTATTATTAATATCACGTAAGTTATTTTTATTGACACTAAAGTAAGGATTGTCCACTTCTGAATCTGGGCTCAAATTGGCAAAAAACTGGCGTCTTTGTCCGCTAGCAGTTAGATAATCTTTAGCATTATCAGTAGCAGGCCAAATCAATAAGCCCAACAAAGGTCCACCAGCACCCTTAAACACTTTATCGTTAGACGAATAACTATAGGTCATTGTCAAATCTATTTCGAACCAATCGTTTAGTTTAGCTTTTGTGGCACCACTAATGTTAAAACGATCGTAACCGGTATTGGGCACCACCCCTTTTTGGTTGGTATAGGCCGTAGAAACACGGTAAGTTGCTTTATCACTACCTCCTTCAAAAGACAAATTGTGCTTTTGTGTTAAGGCTGTTTGGAAAAAGTCAGAAATATTATCATAGAATTGTGTGCCTGGGGCATATTTGGGCCCAAAATACATGGATGAGGTATTGGCATATTGGCCGCTAGCACCCAAGTCGTAAACCCGTTGTACTTCAGGCATTTTGGTTACCTGATCTACCCGAAACGAGTTGCTGTAATTGATACGGCCTGTGCCCGCTTTACCTCTTTTGGTGGTAATAATGATAGCACCGTTTGCTGCATCAATACCGTAAAGTGCTGCTGCCTCTGGGCCTTTCAAAATGGTGTACTCTTCAATATCCTCGGGGCTAAAGTCAGACGAGCGATTGGCAAAGTCTATACCCCTATTCTCAAAAGAAGAATTTAAGGCACTTCCCGAGGCCAGCTCTCCAGTATGGAAGGTGGTGTTATCCGCGGGGATACCATCAATCACAATTAAAGGTTGGTTGTTGCTGTTAATAGAGCTGATACCACGTAGCGTAATTACACTCGATGCACCGGGTACACCCGAAGTACTATTTACCTGCAAACCGGCCACACGACCTTGCAAACCGTTAATAAAGTTTTCGCGTTGGGTCTGTGCTACTTCAGTACCTTTAACTGTTTGGCTCGAAGTACCTAAAGCTCTTTTAGCTTCTTTGATACCCATGGCGCCGGTAATTTCTACCTCGGCAAGCTGTTTGGCATCGTTTTTCAATACCACGTCAATAACGTTGGATGAGCCCACCTTAATTTCTTGGGTTAATGTACCCACAAAGGTGAAGACCAGAGTTTGACCGACACTTGCATTAATGGTGTAAACCCCGTCGCTAGCAGATGAAACGCCCGTCGGCAAGCCTTTAATCCTGATGGAGGCACCGGGCAAAGGCAATCTGTCTTCGTCCAGAACTTTTCCGGTAATTGTTTTTTGCTGGGCCATTGCCTGCACCATCAGCAAAAAACTTCCCAAGAAAAGCATGAGTAATTTTTTGTTCATAAACTCAGTTTTTGTTGATTAATAAATTTGGTTAACATCCCTGCAAGCAAAAACGCAAATACATGCAGTTTTTACATTGCGATAGTAAACGTCGTAAAAATTATTTAATAATAAAAGAAAATATTAACATTTTTTTACAAAAAACACAAAACTAACTACATATACCTGCAAAAATCCGCAAAGCTATTCTGCGGTTTTTTCATAATATTTTATAGTTTTAAAATTATTTATCTACCTTGGTCTGCTTTTCACCTCAATGTAAATCACGATGTTAAAAAAAGAAAGACACAACCTGATTATGCGCCAAATCAACCTGCACAACAGGGTGTTGAGCTCTGATTTGGTAGAACTTTTGAATGTTTCTGAAGACACCGTACGCAGAGATCTTCAGGAGCTGGCCGACCACAACCTACTTACTAAGGTACATGGCGGGGCACTATCCAAATCGTACCAACATACTTTTGATGATAGTAAGGTTTATGCTAAAGAGGCCAAAATAGTGATTGCCAAAAAAGCAATAAGCCTTATTAAAGACGGTATGGTTGTGCTAACCGGTGGTGGAACCAGCATCATTGA
The DNA here is from genome assembly GCA_039810685.1 of Pedobacter sp. Taxonomy (GTDB): domain Bacteria; phylum Bacteroidota; class Bacteroidia; order Sphingobacteriales; family Sphingobacteriaceae; genus Pedobacter. The sequence continues at coordinate 17,029 of JBDHXL010000034.1, forward strand.
GCTGACTAAGCAATTGCCCGAAAGCATCCGAGCAACTTTTATCACCATAAGTCCAATGGTTGCCATAGAGCTGGCCAAATATGCGAACATTGAGGTTATTTTGATTGGCGGATCATTCTCTAAAAATTCGCAAATTACTTACGGCGGACAGGTGATTAGCCAATTGGCCGATATTAAAGCTGATTTGTGTTTGATGGGCACTAGTGCATTGCACCCAAAAGAAGGACTTACCGATACCGACTGGGAAATTAACCAATTAAAGAAAGCGATGTTGGCGGCTGCCAAAAAAACAGCAATTTTATGCATATCGGAAAAGCTCAACATTTCTTTACGCTTGCGGGTAGCCCCCATAGAAGAGATTAGCTACATTATTACAGAGCTTAGTCCGGAAGATGTTGCATTGACCAATTACAAAAACGACTACCTAAAAGTTATTTAGGAAGGCTGATTTTACCCATACTTAGCGCAGGCGCTGAATTGCCTTGACCCAGTTTTACTCCTTGACCCGACAGTGTTTCGTTGGCCAAAAGTGCAAACAACATAGCCTCTTTTGCATCGGGATTGTAGCCCAAGTCTTTCATTGCCCTAAACTCGGCCTGTGGCAACTTGGCTTTCAACAGGGTTTGCAACAAAGGATTGTGCAAACCGCCTCCGCTTTGATAAATAATTAGATTTTCTGCCGATAAACGTTTTACCGATTGTGCAATAGCTTCGGCGGTAAAATGACATAGGGTAGCTAGCACATCGGCTGGTGCCAACAATAGAGTATTGCTTTTTTGCTGAGCTTGTAGCAAGTACTCCAAGCCAAACAATTCGGGGCCGGTGGTTTTGGGAAAATCGGCACTAAAAAACTCGTGTTGCAACAAGGCCGAAAGCAGTTGTTCGTTGCAAGTACCCTTGCTGGCTATACCTGCATCGACATCAAAATAGAGCGGTTGGAAATGCTGCTGCACATATTGATCCATCAGTGTATTGCCTGGGCCCAAATCAGAAGCAAAAACTTTTTCGGTTTCTAAGTTTGCAGGCAAATAAGTAAAATTAGCAATCCCTCCAATATTTAGCATCAGTCGGTTCTCGCCAGGTTTCGAGAAAAGCAAATAATCGCCATATAAGACCAAGGGTGCTCCTTCGCCCCCACCGGCTACGTGCTTTTGTCTAAAATCGCTCAAAGTAATAATGCCAGTCAAAACAGCCAAATGGTCACCATCGCCAATTTGTAGTGTGCCATTGGGTAAATTCGCTCTACCGTGCAAAGATTTGGGAGCATGGTAAATGGTTTGCCCGTGGCTAGCTATAAAATCTATTTGATTTGGCTGATAAGCCCATTGTTGCAGGGTTGACAATACCAAATTGGCATGTACACGAGCTACTTGCTCATTCATTAAGCAAAGTAGTTCCAAATCAACTTGTTTTTTGCTAAAGATTGCTCGAAGCTGCTGTTTAAACTCATCTGTATAAGTAGCGGTAGCAAAGTTCAACAATTCTACTTTAGTTGTTCTACCATAACCCTCAAAGTGGCATAGTGCAATATCCAATCCATCCATAGATGTTCCGGACATTAGGCCAAGTATCAGTTTTGAAGATTTTGATGCTTTTTGATAAAGTGTAGCAATTTGCTGTTCCATGATTACGCTTTATAAATTGAGCCCGGTAAGAGGTAATTGCACAAAAATAGAAATATTTTTTGCTTATCTGTTTTGTGTCGCAAACGATTGATTAGTGTAAAAAGTACACTTTTATGAACTAACTTGATTTTAGTAGGCTAAAGATTGATTTTTTTAATGTATTAAACGCTATATTTACAGCTCCATTTCACAAAAACATAGATTAATGGCACGTTTAAACCTATTAGAGGAAACCCGATTTGAGAAGTTGCCGGTTACAATTTTTGACAACCCCAAAGCAGCCTCATTAAGTGTAGCACACCGTATTGCAGCACTCATCAAAGAAAAACAATCCAACAATCAGTTTGCGGTTCTGGGTCTTGCTACGGGCGCAACCCCCATTGCTGTTTATGCAGAACTGGTTCGTTTGCACAAAGAAGAAGGTCTAAGCTTTAAAAACGTTATCACCTTCAACTTGGACGAGTATTACCCCATGTCGCCCAGTTCTAAACAAAGCTACGTTACATTTATGAACGAGCATTTGTTTAACCACATTGATATAGATCGCAAAAATGTACATATTCCTGATGGCACGTTGGCCATGAGTGAGATACAGGCCTATTGTGTAGAATACGAAAAGAAGATTGAACAAGCCGGAGGTTTAGATATTCAGATTTTGGGTATTGGACGTACAGGTCACATCGGGTTTAACGAGCCCGGATCGGCACCCAACTCAGGTACTCGATTGATCACCCTTGATGACCTTACCCGCCGAGATGCTGCACACGATTTTGGTGGTAAAAATAATGTACCAACCAAAGCCATCACTATGGGTATAGGTACCATATTCAAAGCCAAAGAGATTATTCTGATGGCTTGGAACAAGAAAAAAGCCTCAATCATTAAAAAAGCAGTTGAAGGCGAAATATCTAGCGAAGTACCGGCTACCTATTTGCAGCTATCAGAAAATGTAGAGTTTGTGATAGACCAAGATGCAGCCTCGGCACTAACCCGTTTCAACACACCTTGGTTGGCTAGAGACTGCGAATGGACCCCTCAAATGTCTCTCAAGGCAGTAATATGGTTGGCCAGACAGTTGAAAAAACCAATCTTAAAGCTTACCGAAGACGATTACAATAACAACGGCATGGCCCAATTGGCTACCGAGCAAGGCCCCGTTTACGATATCAACATCAACATATTTAACAAATTACAGCACACCATTACCGGATGGCCGGGCGGCAAACCCAATGCTGATGATAGCCAACGCCCCGAGAGAGCTGCTCCCGCCAAGAAAAGATCTATCGTTTTCTCTCCCCATCCTGATGATGATGTGATTTCGATGGGTGGTACTTTCATTAAATTGGCTGCACAAGGGCATGACGTACACGTAGCTTACCAAACCTCGGGCAACACCGCCGTTTGGGATGATGATGCCTTGCGATTTGTAGAATTTAATATTGACTTCTCCGAAAGCATGGGTATTGACCAAACCGAGATGCGTAAAACCTACGACAAAATGCGTGAGTTTATTGTCAACAAACAGCCCAACCAAGTTGACCCTGATGAGTTGAAAACGGTAAAAGGTTTAATCAGAAAAGGAGAAGCTATTGCCGGTGCTCGTTTTTCGGGCTTGCCAGACGAGAATATTCATTTTATGGCTTTACCCTTTTATGAAAGTGGGAAGGAAAAGAAAAATCCAGTAGGCGAAGAAGATATTCGATTGACTATGGAGCTGCTGAACAAAGTGAAACCTCACCAAGTTTTTGCTGCCGGCGATTTTGAAGATCCGCACGGCACACACATTGTTTGTTTCAACATAATTGTTGAAGCTTTGCGCCGTTTAAAAACTACCGAAGAGTGGGTAAAAGACTGCTGGTTGTGGATGTACAGAGGTGCATGGCACGAATTTGAGCCACACGAAATAGAAATGGCCGTACCACTAAGCCCTACCGAAGTAGAGAAAAAGAAATTGGCTATTTTCAAACACCAATCTCAAAAAGATCGTCCGGTATTTCCTGGAGACGATGCCCGAGAATTTTGGAAAAGGGCTGAAGACCGCAATCGTGAAACTGCCCAAATTTATGATGATTTGGGACTGGCCGATTACGAAGCTATGGAAGCCTTTGTAAGATTCCATTATTAATTCAGGTATAAAAAACTGTTTATCCCCAGCAATTCATCCTGCTGGGGATTTTTTTTGATGAGCCAAATTTACGGGCAAATCCAAGGCTTAAAAGTTTGGCTTGGAAAGTTATAACTCTAGGAAATATTTATAACTTTAGCCAACAAAACCAAATTTTTATGCTGAACAAATCTGAACGTTTGCTTTCGCTCGATTTTTTTAGAGGGCTAACAGTTGCCGCAATGATATTGGTCAACAATCCCGGTAGCTGGGGACATATCTATCCGCCGCTTGAACATGCCGAGTGGAACGGTTGCACACCTACCGATTTGGTTTTTCCGTTTTTCTTATTCATTGTAGGGGTTTCTATCGCCTACGCTATGGGCACTAAGAAAGAAAATCCCCAAAACCATCGTTCTTTAATTCTAAAAGCAATTCGTAGGGCCTTCATCCTCTATTTATTGGGCTTTATTTTGGCTATATTCCCCAGAAATTGGGCCGAATACGACCTTATAGAAACATTGAAAAACGTAAGACTAGCGGGCGTATTGCAACGCATTTCAGTTGTTTTCTTAATCACTACGCTCTTGTTCATAAAATTGAGTAGAAAAAACCTTATTTGGGTTTTCGTAATCACCTTGGTGGGATATTGGTTGTTGATGAATTTTATGCCTGTACCGGGTATTGGTTCGGCCAATCTCGAAAAAGAGACCAATTTGGCCGCTTGGTTAGACCGCACATTGCTGGGCGAAGCCCATTTGTGGAAAGCTGCCAAAACTTGGGATCCGGAAGGTGTACTTAGCACCTTACCCGCCATAGGCACTTGTATTTTAGGTGTTTTGGTAGGGCAATACCTCAAAAATAAACAGATAGAAACAGCAAGCAAAATGACCTGGCTCTATACTTCAGGGGTGCTCTGTCTCATTGCCGGTTTAATATGGGATCTGCAATTCCCAATCAACAAATCATTATGGACCAGTTCTTTTGTGCTTTATACAGGTGGTTGGGCTATACTGATTTTCACGCTAAGTTATTGGTTGATAGACGTGCAAGGCTATAAGAAATTTACACTCCCTTTTGTGGTTTATGGGCTCAATGCCATTACTGTGTTCTTTGTATCGGGCCTAATGCCACGCTTACTCAACCAAATAAAACTAGACCTCGACGGCAAGGAAACCGGAGCATTAAGCTATGTATATAAAGCTTATTTTGCCCCTAACTTTTCGCCTATCAACGCTTCTTTGGCCTATGCCGTTGCTTTTGTACTTTTTTGGTATGTGATTTTGTGGATCATGTACAAGCGCAACATCTTCATTAAGGTCTAAAGAATATCATACAAATGATGTATTTATTGGGCAGTTATAATACGATATTTTTGTTTAAGCATTGTGTTTGTTCTTGCATATAAACAACACGGCTAAATAAGTGTATTATTAACCAATAAGTATATTATGAAGTTTCCAGCAATTGTATTGGCCATAATGCTGACATTTGGCTCAGCATTAGCGCAAAACCCCAACTACACCTACAATGTTGGCGGTAAAGTATTGTTCACTAAGCTGACCGATGGTGGTGTGCTTGTAGTGGCAAGCTCGAAGGGACTATATGGTATCAAAGCAGGCAAAGACCAACCCTATTTTGCCTTTAACGAGTACGGAAAAGTAAAGCCCGAAGATTTGGATTTTATTCCGATGACACCTTGGGTAGTGCTAAAGGATGGAGGCTTTACCAGTCAAAAGAAAGTAGTTATTGATTATATGACCGGGAAAAAAGTATTTGCATCTGAAACTGCCGGATGGAAATTTGCCACAACCCTAGATATATTTACGAATGAACAAAAAATAATAGTTTCTGGTGTTCATAACAAAAACGGCTGGGGCTTGGGAGTTTATGATTTGATAGATGGCCATGAAATTAGTTTTGTAAAAACTAAAGCAGCATTTACATTAACTACCAAACCGGTTATAATAGATGGCGGTTTGTTATTGGGTACACCAAAATCGATACTACGGGTTGATTTAGCTAAAGGCGAAATAGTTTGGGAAAATAAAGATGCAGATAATGTCTATCGCATTGCAGCAAGCAATGACGGTAAAGAAATTTATGCTTTTGAGAATAAAGGTAACGATACTCGGATACACAAAGTTAGTAGCAGCGGACAAAAACTTTGGAACAAAGAACGCAAAATGAATGGGCTAGTAAACCGCTTTGAGATATTACCAAATGGTTTAGTTTGTACTAGCGATGAAGTCGGAAAGGCTGACACACAAATAGCTTTCTTAAGTGCTAGCGATGGCACCGACCAATGGGAGAAAGCCCCTAAAACAAAAGGGCTCGTAAGCCATTTTTATATTATGGAAGATGGAATTTTGTTTGGCATGCAAAGCGGCGGCATCAACAAAATTGCTTTTGATGGTAAACCATTATTCAAAAAACCGTGGAAAACTGGCCCCGGCATTGAGGTAATGGCCAAAACACCAAAAGGTTTGATTTATATTACCCGTACCGATTGCAATATTCTAAATTTAGAAAACGGCGAACCTTTATGGAAAAAAGAACTGAAATTTAAAGGCTCAGCTAGCGTAACTAACAGTTATGATGCTAAACGTCATCGCTATTTAATTAGTACCGGAACAGAATTAATGGCTATTGATGAAAATACGGGAGATATTAAGAGTTTAGCAAAATTTAAGTTTCAGGGAGCCGAATATCCAAATAATTTAGCTGTAAGAGAGTCGGGTATTTTATTATCATCAGACCAAAACATGCTACTCTTTGATTTTGATGGGAAACAGAAATTTCAGGAGTATTACAAAGCTCCGGGTAAAAGTTTGGCTGGAGCCTTATTGGCAGGGGCAACCATGGCTGCTTCAATTGGCTTATCGGCCAGTACGGCTATGGCAGCTCAGCAACATCGCTATGCCTATGGAGGTGCCGGAGGATATTATACTTTAGGAGATTATACCTCTACTGGTAAAAGCTATATGAAAAGTTCTCAAGACTTTGCTAATGCTGCAGGCTCAGCTTTTGCCGAAATGACCAAGCGTTTTAGTGCAACCCAAGCTACCGAAAACAGCCAATTTATTTTAACCAAACTGGATGATGGTGTAGGCTTAGTTAAACTGAACAAGGACAGTGGCAAGAAAGAAAAAGAAGTGGTGTTGAAAGATAAAAAACCAGAATATGAGGTAGATGAAATTGAAGGTTATCTATACTTTGTAAAAGATGAAAATATTTTGGCCTTTGATTTGAAAAAATAAAAACCCAAACCAACAAAAAAATCCCTTTGGTGTCCATTACCAAAGGGATTTTTTGCTGCGGAGAAGGAGGGA
>JBDHXL010000035.1:0-23852 GCA_039810685.1 Pedobacter sp.
GTGAGGGATACCGATTGACCTACCGAAAGTCCTACTACCCCAATTTTTTTTGTAGCAAGTGTTTGTTGCTCTTCTTCGGTAATTTTATACTTGTTGCGATTGGTTCTTACGGTAATGAAATCTTTTTCTGGTAATACGTGCACCAATTTATTGGACCAAGGGTAATAAAACCAATTGCCGTAGTTGATTAGTGCTGTTGAACCCAATTTTTTGTTTACGACTTTTTGTATGGCCTCTTGCCCTTGCATAGCCAAGAGAGGTTGCTCACATTTTACCAGCTCTGTCAACTGGTTTGCAATACTGTCGAAAACCTGAATATTGGCTTGGTTTTTGAGTAGCTCATTGAAAATAGCCAAGTCGGTTTCCTCTTGTAGGTTGAGCTTGGTAGGCTGATAAACGTGTTGAAGATTTTGTGTTTGTTCCTGTAGTTGAGAGAGTAGGGAGAGGTTGGGGCTAGTATGCATTGGGGTGGCAAAAAAATCTTAAAAATAATTTGTGATATTGTGGTTTAATAAGCCTAAATTAGTGTTTTGAATTACAATTAAAAAGTAATTTTATATTTTTATTCTTAAAGATGAAAGCAAGCATTCTATACGTTGATGATGAGGCAAATAATTTGCAATCCTTTGTAGCAAACTACAGGCGATACTACAATATTTTTACAACCACTTCGGTTGACGAGGCACGAGAAATCCTAAAAACTGAAGATATATTGGTGGTAGTATCCGACCAACGCATGCCTAAAACTACAGGTGTAGAATTTTTGGAGTCAATTATAGAGCCTCATCCTCACATTATACGTATTATACTTACAGGCTATACCGATGTAGATGCAGTGATAGATTGTATCAATAAAGGTCAGGTGTACAGATATGTGCAAAAACCTTGGAATGAACAAGATTTTCGTATCACACTAGACAAAGCTATTGAGTTGTACAATTTGAGGAAAGAAAATCGCGAATTGACCGAAAAATTACTCGTAGCCAATCAGCAGCTTGAGTTTATTGCTCGACAAAATCTGTTATCTTAATGTGAGATAGCTATTAAACGCTTAGATTGTAGCAAAGTCTAAGTGGGATGAGTATTCCCAAAAAAATAAGATGACCAAATATTTCCTGTTTTTTTTGTTGTTGATGCTGAATGTTTTGGCATTTGGCCAATTGACATCCAATAAGGGTACTGATTTTTGGGTGGCTTATGCCGGGCATATAGATGCAGAAAACTCAAGGATGACCTTGTTTCTCTCATCGGATGTCAGCACCAGTTACACGGTAAAATACGGCAATACCACCATTGCGCAAGGTAATATTGTAGCAAATGTGGTAACACCTGTTTTTATTAATCCTACGATATATAATGTTTATGTTGGCACTTCTAATCAGGTAGAAAATAACAAAGCAATTCATGTATCCACGGGAAATCCGATTTCTTTATATTGCATCATATCCAACAATGCCCGCACCGGAGGTTCATTAATTTTACCTACCTCTACTTTAGAGCAAGAGTATTATGTGTTTTCTGAACAAAATGCAGGGAGTACTAATACAGCTGCTTACTCAGAGTTTACACTTGTAGGGGTAGAGGATAATACTTTGGTTGATATTACCCCAACCCAGACCGATCGTACAGGTGCCAGATTGGCCAATACCAAATTTCAAATTACCCTCAACAAAGGAGATATCTACCAATATCAGGCCATAGATGATTTAACCGGAAGCCGTATCCAGGCTGTGTCGGGTTGTAAGCCTATAGCCGTTTTTTCGGGGAATACATGGACTGCCTATTGTGAGCAGGGAAGTACTCGAAATCCAAATGGTGGCGACAATTTGTACCAACAATTATTTCCGGTGACGGCTTGGGGAAAAAATTTCGTTTCGGCTCCATTTTTTAATACTTTGAACGGTAATACCGACATTATTAAAATTATTGTTGCCGAAGACAATACAACTATTACCGTAAACGGCAGTACAAGCCAAGCTAATGGTACTACACTCCAAAATCCTTATGCAAAAGGTAGTGTAATAAGGTTTTACACCAAAGAGCCAAGTGTTATCAAAGCTAGTGCACCTATTGCTGTAGCCCAGTACCAAACTTCACAAACTTGTAATCTCAATAACGATGCAAGAGCTAATCAGGGAGGACCTTTTTTGGGTGATCCGGAAATGACCATATTAAACCCAATTGAGCAGACGCTGAAAGACATTACGGTGTACTCCAAATTAGGAAGTGTGACAGGAGTAAACACCAATATACTGAAATACTACCTCAATATAATTATAAAAACTAGTGATATTGCCGGCTTTACACTAGATGGAAGTGCCATTAGCTCACAATTCAAACCTCTTGCCGATGGCGAGTACAGCTATGCCGTGGTAGATGTTACCAATACGGGTGCTCAACATCGGCTTATAGCAGCAGGTGGTTTTGTTGCCATTGCTTATGGGTACGGCCAGGTTGAATCGTATGCCTACTTGGCCGGTACTGATCTAAAAAATTTAAGAAGTAATATTGCAGTCTTTAAAAGTGGTAGCACCGTATCATCGAGTAATTTTTGTTTAGGAACCGGTTTTGATTTTACGATGAAAATCCCTTATGCTACTAGTAAAATTACTTGGAATTTGAATAACGGTGCTATAACTGATGTGGTAAATAACCCCAGCTATACCACCAAGGTGGAGGACGGGACTACCTACTACCTGTATAATTATGCTTTGCCTTCGAGCTATTTTGCAAGTGCAGGCAGTTATAAACTTTTGGCTACTATTCAAAAACCTGCAAGTGCCACTTGTACAAAAGACGAAGAGATTTTTACCACCTTTGATATATTCGCTCCTGACTTTACGCTTCCAAATTCGGCTTGTGTGAATACGGATGTAGCTTTTAGTGATAGCTCGCCAAATACGGGGGGCAATATCAAAACTTGGTTATGGGACTTTGGTGATGGTAAAACGTCGGTTCTACAACATCCAAAACACAAATTTTTGACTGCAGGTTTGAAAACTGTAACCCTTACCGTAACTACCGATTTGGGATGTAGCCAAAGTGTGAGCAAAACCATCCAAATTTTGGCTAGCCCAAAATCAGATTTTACAGCAACTGGTCCTTTTTGTGTCAACTCTACCATCTCTTTTACCAATACCAGTACATTTGTAAATAGTGATATTGCTACACAATGGTGGGATTTTGGAAATGGTACAACATTAACTACTACAAGTAATCCCAATACAACCTATACTACTGCCGGTACCTACAAAGTGAAGCTAATTAGCCAATCGTCTGCTGGTTGTGCAGATACTGTAGAGAAGTCTATCGTTATTCTTGATCCTCCACAAATTACATTTGACGATCCGGGTTCATGTGTGAATGATGAGGTGGTTTTTGAGGCAAAGGTGTTGAGCGGACAGGTACAGACTTGGCTATGGGATTTTGGTGACGGCACAAATGACCTTGTACAGAAAGTATTGCAAAATCCCAAACATAAGTACAGTAGTACCGGAACCTACTTGGTTAAGCTGATTGGGGTGTCTGCTGCCGGATGTTCAACTGTTTTTAGTCGAAGCATCACAATAAGCGGCAACAACCCTACTAGCTTATTTGTACTAAAATCGTCCGATAAGATTTGTGCAAATCAGGATTTGATAGTGGAAAATAGAAGCAGCATTAGCTTTGGCAATATAACCAAAATAGAGTGGATATACGATTACCAAACAGGTGGCACCAACACGGTAGTGACCGATAATGCTCCAGTTTTCGGAAAAACGTATACCCATCGGTATCCAAACTCGACCAGCACTAAAACCTATAAAGTGGTGATGCGGGTTTACTCGGGGCAATTATGTTTTACAGAAACAGCTCCAATTAGTGTAACGGTGTATCCGGCACCCGTAATTAAGTTTGAGGCTATAGCTCCTGTTTGCGAAAACTTTCCAATTATACAGTTAGCTGCTGCCGAGACTAATGGAGTGTCGGGTACAGGAAGCTACTCGGGTAGTGGGGTAAGTGCCTCAGGGCGTTTTGACCCTGCTGCTGTTGGGCCAGGCAGCTATCCCATCACCTATACTTTTGTGAGCAATTTTGGCTGTGAGGAAAAGAAGACCATCAATATTGAGGTTAAGCCTTTGCCAAGTCTTGCCGCACCAGATGAGTTGGACATTTTATGGGGTGGACAAAAAATAATTGATGCCAAAGCCACCGGACAAGATATACAAATAAAATGGACACCAGCCGATGGACTCAGCGCCGATAACGTCATCAACCCAATAGCTTCACCAAAAACAACAACTACCTATACGCTTACCATTACTACAGCCACTTGCGAGCTCAAAAAGCAAGTAGTAGTTAGGGTACATGATGACCCAGTAATACCAAATGTATTTAGCCCTAACGGCGATGGAAAGAATGATACGTGGAACATCAAGTATTTAGAAACTTGGCCTGCCGGTAATTTGAGCATTTTTAACCGATATGGGCAAAAAGTATTCTATGCCTCGCCTTATACACAAGCATGGGATGGAAAGTTTGCTGGTAAGGAAGTGCCGGTAGGCGTATATTATTATGTGATTGAGCCAAACAATCAAAGAGATAAAAAGTATTCGGGTTCTGTGACGGTATTACGATGAAGGATTTATTCGCTAAATTAGTTACCCTAATGTTGTTGAGCCATGTTGTTCTTGCTCAGCAAAGGCCGCATTACTCCCAGTATATACAAAATATCTCGGTTATTAATCCTGCGGCTACAGGTCAATATCAGGGAATGGATTTTAGAATGGGGCTCCGGACACAGTGGTTAGGTCTCGAGAGTGCACCCAAAACCGGCTACTTTACTTTCAGCACTCCGTTTTCGCTGGGGGGCGATTTAGCCTATTATCGAGGTGCTGATTTGGGTGTTACCGACCCTACATCAAATGATGATGTGGCGGATTATGTGTCTTCAAGATCACACCATGCCGTAGGTGCGCTGGTGTTGATGGATAAAACCGATCCATTAAACCGTATTATCTTTAACGCTACTTATGCTTATCATTTAGAGTTAGGTTCTGTGGCCAATCTTGCGGTGGGTATGGGTGTTGGTTTTAATCGTTTGTCGCTTGATGCCAAATCCTTGGTGTTTGAAGAAAGTGATGACCCGGTAGTGGGTACATCGGCCGAGATTAATCGTTTTACACCCGATTTAAACTTTGGCGTATATTTTTATGGAGCCAATTTTTATATTGGGGCAGCTATGCAGCAGGTTGTGAAAAACAAACTTAACTTTGCTAGTGGTTTTGCAACTGGTAAAGATGTAGCGCATTATTTTATATCGGGTGCATACAAATTTTGGATGAGTAATGATTTTTGGTTGAGCCCTTCGTTAATGATTAAAATGGTAAAGCCTTTGCCTACGGCTTTCGATATGAGTTTTATGTCGGGATATCAGGATTTGGCTTGGCTAAGTGTCGGCTATAGAAAAAATGATGCGCTTTTTGTAGGGGCAGGGTGCAGGATAGCCACTATGGTTGATTTGGGTTACAACTATGATTTTACCCGGTCAAAATTGAGGTCTTTTACTTCAGGCTCGCATGAAATTACACTACGTTACCTCTTAAAACCTTAAACTCAACATTATGTTTGGCACATCCCCCTTCATCAAGAAAAATAGCCTATTTTGTGAGTTTTACTTTTTTGTCATCTTAGTTTTTGCAATGGTTTTACCTGCACACTTGGTCAAAGCTCAAGGTGCATCCAACAAAGGGACAGATTTTTGGTTGCTCTATGCACCCCACGTAAACGGTTATACCAACAATGCCCAAAAAATGTCCTTGTATATTACATCAGAGGTAAATACGAGTGGTAAAGTAGAGATACCCGGAATCAATTACACGACCACCTTTACTGTTCAGGCTAATAAAGTGACCGTTTTAGATATTCCTCAAAACGCTTATTCGGGTGGTACTGAGGGCAAAAATAACAAAGGGATACATCTCACTTCTTTAAAACCAATTGTGGCCTATGGCCATATCTATAACTCGGCCATGTCTGGAGCAACACTTTTATTGCCCACCAATACCCTTGGTAAAGATTATTACTCCATCAATTTTAGCCAGCGAGCCAATTCTGATTTTGCTTACTCTTTTTGTGCTATTGTTGCTACCGAAGACAATACTCAAGTTGTAATTACACCAGCAGTAACTACACAAGGAGGTTTGACAGCAGGGGTAGCCAAAAGCATAACCTTAAATAAAGGTGAGGTTTATCAAATATTTGGAAAAGAAACCAGTGTAACAAAAGATAAATCAGGTAATGTAACCATGACCACTGGAGATGACCTGACAGGAACAACAATTAAATCGGTAGCAGCCAATGGACAAACTTGCAAACGAATAGCTGTTTTTTCTGGAAGTACCCGTGTTTCAATTGGTTGTGCTAGTGCCACCTCGCCGGGCTCGGCAGACAACCTTTTTCAGCAGGTGTATCCTACATCAACCTGGGGCAAAACCTTCATTACCGCACCTACTAAAGATCGTTTTTATGATGTTTATCGGGTGTTTAAAAGTAATCCGACTACTACAGTAAAGCTGAATGGGACAATTATAAACCCTACTAGCTTTGTCAATAACCTCTACTACGAGTTTAGTAGTGACAAGGTAAACTATATCGAAGCTGATAATAGCATACAAGTGGTACAATATGCTGTTACACAAAGTAAAAATATGAATTGTACAAGCAATTCTGGCGATGTAGGTGATCCAGAAATGATTTTTCTTAACCCACTTGAGCAAACTTTAAATAAGATGACCATGTACTCATCATCTTATTACAAGATTTTAAAACACTATATCAACGTAGTAATTAAAACTGCTGATGTGCCAAGTTTCAAATTGGATGGGCAAAGTAAAGCTTCGTTGTTTTTGCCGGTAACTAACAAGACTGGTTATTCTTATGCTCAATTAAGTGTGAGCGAGGGAACTCATAACCTCGAAGCCGATGGTGGTTTTAATGCAATTGCTTATGGTTTTGGTGCTAACGAGTCGTATGGCTATGCGGCAGGGGCAAGCCTTATTTCACCCGGTATTGAGGCGATAGATCAACTAACCCAGAAGAAGGCTGAAAATGGATGTATTAACGACCCCTATAACCTTTTTGTGTCTTTGCCTTACACCCCATTAAAGATTACTGCAGATTTTGATGATGGCTTAGGTAATGTAGATATTCCTTTGGATTTGGTAGAAACATATAGTCTAAATAACATTCAGTACAACAAGTACAGGCTCATTACAAATAAGGTGTATGCCACGCCGAAAAAGTATTTGATAAAGGTAGCTACAGAGAAGCCTGCTGCCGATGGTTGTGGAGCCATTGATAATTTGGAACTGGAATACGAAGTGCTCGAAAAACCATCGCCCTCTTTTGAGGTGGCCAATGATAAAGTGTGTAAAGGACAGGCATTTCAATTTACTGATAAGAGCGATGCAAAGGGCAATACTATCGTGAAATGGTATTGGGATTTTGGCGATGGAAATACTTCGGTAAAAACTAATGCGGATCCTTTCAGCTACACGCATCAACCCGGTACTTATACCGTTAAGCTCAGTGTAGAGAATCAAGCCGGATGTTTGTCTTTGCCTTTCACCAAAACGGTACAAGTACTGGCCGACCCCATTGTACAATTTAAAAATTCTACTCCGCTTTGCGAAAAACAGCTCATACAATTTGAAGATCAGTCCAGTTCTACAGATGGGCAAATTACAGCATGGCGTTGGGATTTTGGCGATGGTCAGTCGGCAACAGTTCAAAATCCCAGCCATATATTTACTCAGGCCGGTGAGTACGATGTGAAATTAACCTTGACTACCCAGTACGGCTGTGAGCAAAGTTTGGTGAAGAAAATAAAGATTAATCCTGTACCACAAGTTGATTTTGAATTGCCTGATTTTTGTCTTTCTGATGCAAGAGCTGTTTTCGTGAACAAATCTAGTGTGAGCAGCAATGAAACACTAAGCTATTTTTGGGATTTTGGCGACCCCAATGCCAATGCACAACGACCCAACACTTCTACCGATAAAGATGGAAAACACGTTTATACCCAAAGTGGAATTTATGAAGTAACTTTGATAGTCAAAACAGCAAGTTCCTGCCAAACGATATTAAAAAAACAATTCAGAGTAAACGGTAGCACGCCTAAAGCAGCATTTGAAGTACTAAATAGCAGTAAGCTGTGTAGCGGAAGCCCGGTGCAATTTAAGGATTTGTCAACTGTTGATTTTGGCGAACTGACCCGTATAGAATGGTATTTTGATTATGTCAATAAAACAACGCCCGATTGGGTTGACGAAAATCCTGAGCTTCGTTCGGCTTCACCAAAAATTTACTCGTTTACGTATCCGGCATTTAGCCATATTTCAGCAAAAAGTTATACTGTAAAAATGAGAGCTTTCTCTGGAGGGACCTGTGTGAGCGAAACTACGCAAACTATCAACATCAATCCTTTGCCTCAGGTAGATTTTGAGTTAGCAAGCAGTTGTTTGCCCGGTGGAATGGCTAGCTTTATCAACAAATCTACTTTTATAAATGGCCAATCGGCCTTGAGCTATTTATGGGATTTTGGTGACCCCAAAGCCAATGCTCAGCGACCCAACCAATCAACGGCTAGCAACCCTACCCATTTGTATAGCGAGGCAGGGAAATACCAAGTTACTCTTACGGTACAAACCAGCAACGGTTGTTCGGTAGTTTTGAGCAAAGAGATTGATATTGCAGGGGCGGTACCCCTTGCCGATTTTAGTGTTGACAATCAAAATGCACTCTGTGTAGGAAATGAAGTTGTTTTTAACGATAAAGCAAGTTTGGCCTTTGGTAATATTACCCGTATAGATTGGTACTTCGATTACCAGAACCAGCCGAATGATGTGTTTAGTGATTTAAACCCCGGCGATAGGAGTGCGCCCAAATCTTATCGACACCAATACCCCGTGTTTAATCTACCTTTTCAGAAAGAGTTTATAGTAAGAATGCAGGTTTATTCCGGAAACTCTTGCCTGGCTACTGTTGATAAAAAAATTGTTTTACATGCTATGCCTGTGTTGGACTTTCCTGCGGTTAGTGAGTATTGCTTATATGCACCAGCCTTTCAACTCTATGCAAAAGAAAGCAATAACATGCCGGGTGTTGGGTATTTTACAGGAAAAGGGGTGAGCAGTACAGGCTTTTTCGACCCCATAAAGGCAGGCGTGGGTACACACACAATTACTTACAATTTTAGTGTGACTAATGGTTGCACTTTGCAAAAATCAATTGAAGTGGTGATAAACGAAATACCTGTGGTTGATGCCGGTGAGGATTTGGTGGTGTTGGAGGGTGGACAGGCTATCTTTAAATCGACTGCTTTTGGCGATAATCTCAGCTACAAATGGAGTCCATCAACCGGTTTAGATAGAGATGATGTATTAAACCCTACGGTTTTTCCGCTAGAAGATACTAAGTACACACTTAAAGTTATCAGTGGCAAGGGTTGTATCAGTCAAGATGAAGTTTTTGTGAAGGTGTTGAAGAATTTGGATATACCCAATACTTTTTCGCCAAATGGCGATGGGGTGAACGATACCTGGAACATTAAATATATTGATAGTTACCCGACTGCAAAAATTGAGGTTTTTGATCGTAACGGGCAAAAGGTTTTTAGTAGCATCGGTTATTCCAAAGCTTTCGATGGTAAATTTCAG
Source organism: Pedobacter sp. (assembly GCA_039810685.1). GTDB lineage: Bacteria > Bacteroidota > Bacteroidia > Sphingobacteriales > Sphingobacteriaceae > Pedobacter. Next base: position 9,699 of record JBDHXL010000035.1, read on the forward strand.
GGTAAAGACTTACCGCTTGGCACCTATTTCTATGTCATAAGTCTGCATACTCGCAAAACACCAATTACAGGCTCTTTATTGATTATTAGGTAATATGCTGAAGAAACTTCTATTTTTATACTTCTTTTTCAGTATAAGCCTGCTTTATGGGCAAGAGAAACCTCATTATACCCAGTATATTTTTAATAATTACCTGTTGAACCCGGCTTTGAGCGGGATAGAAAATTATGCCGATATTAAGGTAGGACGAAGGGTACAATGGTCGGGTATTAAAAATGGGCCTCGTACTTCTTTTTTGTCGGCCAATTGGAGTTTGGGTAAAGATTATTTGTGGAGCAACGCTTTGTCTTTGCCCGGGGTTGATGATAACCCGATGAGCCGTAGTTATATGCAATATTACACCTCGTCACCAGCTCATCACGGTATGGGCCTCGTGCTGATGAGCGACAAAACCGGTGCCGTATCTCGGCTAGATGCCGGGCTTAGCTATGCCTATCATTTGCAATTGAACTCTGCCTACAATCTTTCAGTAGGGGTGTATGCTGGTATAAGTCGTTTGGGCTTAGATTTGTCGGCAGTATCTTTAGAAGATGCAAACGATCCGGCACTGGCCAAGGTGGTAGAGGCACAGTTTAAACCCGATATTGCATTAGGTTTATGGTATTATGGAGCTCGTTTTTTTGCGGGTGCAGCCATGCAACAAGTTCTGCCGCAACATTTTTCGTTTAGCGCAACTTCGGTTGCTACGGGCAGCACATCAAAACCTATTTTGTTTTTAACTAGTGGCTATCGTTTTTACTTGGATGAGGATTTGTCCATCACTCCATCTTTGATGGCTCGAAAAGGATTTGCAACGCCTTTCTTTTTTGATACTAATGTTAAGTTTAGCTATAAAGACAAACTTTGGCTTGGCGCAAGCTATCGAAAATCTGACGCATTTTCGGCTATGTTGGGTTTTAATCTGAAAAATTTTGTGAACTTCACCTATGCTTATGATCTTACCGTATCCGAACTGAAAGCCATAAGCGGTGGTACACACGAGTTGGTTTTAGGTTTTCAACTCGGTGCCAAGTAATTGCGCTAACTGATTTTTGGGTTTACAACTCCTTTCTGAGGCGTGCTACCGGAATATTCATCTGTTCACGGTATTTTGCTACGGTACGGCGGGCAATGTTGTAGCCATGTTCTTTCAAAATTTCGGTAAGTTTCTCATCGGCTAAGGGCTTGCGTTTGTCTTCCTTGCCAATAAACTCTTCCAAAATCTTTTTAACTTCTTTGTTAGAAACCTCGTCGCCACTTTCAGTTTGTATAGCTTCAGAAAAGAAAGATTTGAGCAGAAAAGTACCAAACTCGGTTTGTACGTATTTAGAGTTGGCAACTCGAGATACAGTAGAAATGTCCATCTCTATTTTATCTGCAATATCTTTCAAAATCATTGGTTTCAGCATACGCTCGTCGCCAGTCAAAAAGTAATCGTATTGAAAATGCATGATGGCGTTCATGGTTTTTAGTAGGGTTTGTTGCCTTTGTTTGATGGCATCGATAAACCATTTTGCCGAATCAAGCTTTTGTTTTACAAATTGTACGGCTTCTTTTAGTTTTTTGTCTTTTTCGGAGGCCTTGTCGTAATGTTCAAACATTTCGAGGTAAGAGCGGCTGACATGTAGTTCGGGAGCGTTGCGGCCGTTGAGTGTAAGTGCCAATATCCCGTCATTGTTACTGATGTGAAAATCGGGAATAATTTGCATTTGTTTGCTGGATACTTGACTAGTATCGCCTGGTTTTGGGTTTAGTTTGATGATTTCGGCAACTACATCTTTCAGTAAATCACCATCTAAGCCCATAGCTCGTTCCAATTTGTCGTAATGTTTGCGAGTAAACTCGTCCAAGTAGTTTTCTACAACTTCTATGGCCTTGGCAATAACAGGGTTGTTGAGATCTTTGCGCCTCAATTGTAACAGCAGGCACTCTTGCAAGTCGCGGGCGGCAATTCCGGCGGGGTCGAAACTTTGGATGAGTTTTAACACTTCCAACACCTCTTCTTCTTCTACAAATACGTTTTGTGAAAAAGCCAAATCGTCTAACATCGAAAGTATAGGCCGGCGCAAATACCCGTCATCATCTAAACTGCCTATAATTTGTCTGCCTATAATAAAATCTTTATCAGAAAGAGGGGTGAGGTCCAACTGTTGTTGCAACGATTCAAAAAAAGTCATTTCTACGGCAATAGGCATTTCTTTCTTATCCTCCTCATCGTCGCCATTTCCATAGTTGTTGCCGTAGTCGTTGCTGTTGTCCTCTTGCAGGTAATCGTCTAAGTTAAATTCGTCTGTGTTTTCTTCGTTGTTATCGTAGTCTTCTTTGTCGTCATTCAGGTCATCGTATTCGTTTTTTGGCTCTTCTGCCGACATTAGGCTAAGGTCTTCAAGTGCCGGATTGTCTTCTAGCTCTTCTTTGATACGGGTATCTAAAGCAACAGTAGGTACCTGCAACAATTTGATGAATTGTATTTGTTGAGGTGAAAGTTTTTGAAGTAATTTTTGCTGTAAATGTTGTTTTAGCATAACCCAAAGCACATTATTTATGCAAAAATAAGCAAAAAGCACGAATAAAAATTGGATTATTCGTTTGTGTTTTGTTAGTTTGATATAAATAAAAGATTTTTATCTATGGGATTTGTAAAAGAATTTAAAGAATTTGCCATCAAAGGTAATGTGATGGATTTGGCTGTCGGTGTAATCATTGGCGGTGCTTTTGGTAAAATTATAGACAGTGTGGTGAATGATTTGGTTATGCCAATTGTTTCAGCAATTATTGGTCAACCCGATTTTTCTAACTTATATTTGGCACTCAAAGGCGATGTGCCAGCAGGTTTAGCTCTTGTTGATGCTCGCAAAATTGAGGGTTCTGTAATTTTTGCTTATGGTAATTTTATTACTGTCGCCATCAATTTCTTATTGTTGGCTTTGGTAATTTTTATGATGGTGAAAGGAATGAACAGTATGAAGCGTAAGGCTGAGGCTGCACCTGCTGCACCACCAGCACCTTCAAACCAAGAGGTCTTACTCTCTGAAATTAGAGATTTGTTGAAAAACAAATAATCTTTTTTGGATTCTATCAGTACAAAAAGGGGCAGAAATTTTCTACCCCTTTTTGATGTATGTAAAGCTTAGATAGCTTTGGTCATTTCGGCTAAAAATGCTTTTTCGTCTTCGTTGAGCAAAGGGCTCACTTTTTCGTACACAGTTTTGTGGTAATTGTTTAACCAATCAATATGTGATTGCTCTAACAACTCTTTTTTGACAATGCTTGTGTCTATTGGAGCTAGGGTAAGGGTCTCAAATTTATAAAACTCGTTAAACTCATTTTGTTGGTCGGCAACAGTTAGCACTAAATTTTCAATTCGCACACCGTGTTTGCCAATTCGGTAAACTCCCGGTTCGATAGAAGTGATGGCGCCTAGTGGTATCGCATTTGGAGTAGCTGATGCATTGAACACATGTGGCCCTTCGTGTACGTTGAGGTAATAGCCTACACCGTGTCCGGTACCGTGTCCATAATTGATAGCATAATCCCACAGTGATTTGCGAGTGATGGCATCAATTTGGTATCCGCACGTTCCTTTTGGGAAGCGGGTTTTGCTACCCTCTATCATTGCTTTAAGCACCAAAGTATAGTCGGTACTCTCTTCATCGGTATTTTTGCCCATTGGTATTACTCGGGTAATATCGGTTGTGCCGTAGTGGTATTGGCCACCTGAATCTACTAAGAATAAGCCTTCTTCCTTAATCTGTACATCACTTTCGGGTGTAGCCGAGTAATGAGGCAAAGCTCCATGTGCCCGATATCCGGCTATGGTGTTGAAGCTTTCGCCTACAAAATTATTAGCCTCGGCTCTAAATGCTCTTAAGCGTTCTGCTGCCGATATTTCGGTAATTTCTATTTTTCCGACCTGCTCTTTTATCCATTTAAAAAACCGTGTCATTGCAGCGCCGTCTGCAATCATCGCTTGGCGAGTGTTTTGGATTTCGGTTTCGTTTTTGATGGATTTGAGATAGGTTGAAGGGTTTTGTTCTGCAATAATGTTTATACCTTTAGCAATACTGTTATACACTTGGTAGCAATTTCTTCTGGGGTCAACCCAAATACTTTCGCCGGGTTTCAAAGCTGCCAAGTCTTTAGTCAGCATATTGTAATCGGCTACATTAATTTTTTTTGCGTGGAGCTTTGCTAGATCGGCTTCAGAGAGCTTGCTTGCATCAAGGTAAATTGTGGCTGTATTAGCTGTGATGAGTGCAAAACTGAGTACCACGGGGTTGTAATTGACGTCCTGCCCACGTATATTGAAAATCCAGGCCATGTCATCCAATGACGAGACTAAGTGATAATTGGCCGAGTGCTTCTTCATGGCCTGTCTTATTTGATCGAGCTTGCTTTCGATAGATTGACCAACACAGTTGTCATCTAGTAAAAAAGCAGGCTCTTTGGGTAGTTGAGGTCTATCTTCCCATAGCTGGCCAACGTAATCATGCGTAGCAAAACTGATGTTTTTTGTGGCTAGTTGTTTTTCCAGTTGCAGGCCTAAAGCTACTGATACCGTACGGTCATCAAAAGCGATTTTGCTTCCTTGCGCTAAGTTGTCGTACAGCCAAGTAATATACTCGGGCATACCTTGAGCCTTAAGCTTCACCAGCTCAAAACCACTGCCCTTTAGTTGTTCTTCTGCTTGTACAAAGTAACGCGAATCGGCCCATAAACCTGCAAAATTTTCAGTGATGACTACGGTACTTACCGATCCCGTAAAACCGGTTAAATAGGGGATGCTGCGGTAGTAAAGAGGTAAATACTCGCTAATATGTGGGTCGGCAGAAGGCAAAAGGTAGGCTGATATGCCATCTTTTTTCATCATTTGCCTTATACGATTCAATTTTTCTGAATGTGTCATTACTCTAAAGTTTAAAATTGTTGCTCAAATGTAAGGCTTTGTAGTTCAAATTCAGAAAGCCTTTTGTCATAAAAAATAGGCTTTGCTTTCTGACGGTGCTTTGGCTCATCAGCTATATTATTGATAAAATGCTCCAAAAGCTGCTTTCAATTTTATTTTACTTTCATTAATTTGGTCTTTTCAAAACTACTTGAAAATGTATAATGATCATTCTTTTGCCGATATCGACGATTTATTACTAAAAACTCAAAACGCATTTACCACCTACAAAAATAGCCCAATTAAGCTTCGAGCTGATTTTATGAGACAAATAGCTCAAAATCTTGCTTTGGCACAAAACGAGTTGATAGCAGCGGCCAAGGCCGAAACCAATTTGTCAGAAACTCGCTTGCAAGCAGAATTAAAACGCACTCAGTTTCAGCTCAATTCTTATGCTGATGCTCTTGAACGCGGCGATTGGTTAGAAGCCAGAATTGATACTGCCGATTGGGAACGTAAACCACCAAAGCCCGATCTTAGAAAGATGAGGGTGGCCCTTGGTCCCGTGTTGGTATTTGGTGCAGCCAATTTCCCATTTGCTTATTCAACTGCAGGTGGCGATACCGCTTGTGCACTAGCAGCCGGTTGCCCGGTAGTGGTAAAAGCCCATCCAGAGCATGCTCATACCTCAACACTGACTGCCGAAGCCATACAAAAGGCAGCAGCACAATTGCAATTGCCCGAAGGGATTTTTGGACATGTGTACGGAGCCGATTTTAAGGTGGGCGAGTATTTGGCAAAACACCCAATTATTAAAGCTATTGGTTTTACGGGATCGCGTAGTGGTGGCAAAGCCATTTTTGATACAGCACAACAAAGACCAGACCCCATACCGGTATTTGCCGAAATGAGTAGTGTAAATCCCGTATTTCTACTGCCGGATAAGTTGAAAAACGATTTCCAAGCGGTTTCGCAACAATTGAAGCGTTCTATTACTCAGGATATGGGGCAGTTTTGTACTAAACCTGGATTGTTAATTGCCCAGCAAGGGGAGGAGTTGGACTGGTTTGTAAAACAACTGACCACTGATATGCATCAGGCTATTCCGCAAAAAATGCTGAACAAGCCCATTGCTGCCAATTACCTGAGCAAAATGCAAACGGCTATGATGCAGCGCCATGTTGATGTTTTGTATCAAAGTGGAAACATCATTAAAGAGAATGACGGGATGATTGCCTTGGCACAAATACCTGCCCGCTATTTCTTGTCAAATCCATTGCTTTCTGAAGAGGTTTTTGGCCCTTTCTCGCTTATAATAGTATGTAAAGATAAAGAAGAGCTGCTATTGGTTGCCCGAAAATTGAACGGACAATTGACCACTACGCTAATTGCCGAAGACGAAGAATTGAACGATTACACGGATTTGATTTCGGTTTTACAAGAAAAGTGTGGGCGTTTAGTTTTTAACGGGGTGCCCACCGGGGTAGAAGTAGTTTTGGCAATGCAGCATGGTGGCCCTTTTCCTTCTACTACCGATAGTAGATTTGGTGCAGTTGGTGCAGACGGTATTCAGCGGTTTACCCGACCGCTGACCTATCAAAACTGGAACGATAGCTTATTGCCCGAGGCACTAAAAAATAAAAACTCATTAAACATCTGGCGGTGTGTCAATAACGAAATGACCCAATCTGACATCAAATTATAGATGGGTTTGAGTAGTGTTTATAGAAATTGTCGAATGTATCAAACTCTAAACTCAAGTTTATAATGACAAGACTATTTCGCAGCATCCATTTGTTGCTTGTTTTTTTTTGGATATTACTGATATTTATCATCTTTTTGCCCTTTTACTGGTTGTTTACCCGTAACAAAAAAACTTATGCTATACTCAATGGATTTAGAAAAGCTCATTCTTATTTAGTGCTTTATCTATCAGGTATAATTCCGGTTTTTAGAAATAAAAACAGACTTGATACTCGGCAAACCTATATTTTTTGTGCCAACCACAGTTCGTTTCTAGATATTTTTATTTGCTGCATTATAGCCAAAGGGCGTTTTCATTTTATGGGTAAAGAAGAGCTGCTAAAAAATCCGGTTACGGCCATGTTTTTTAGTACAATAGATGTTACCGTAAACCGAAAGAGCAAAATATCCTCATTCAAGGCATTTAAAAAAGTTTCCGAAAACCTCGATAATGGAATGAGTCTAATAATATTTCCCGAAGGTCGAATAGGTAACCACTATCCGCCAAGGCTAGAGAGTTTTAAAAATGGGCCTTTTCGTTTAGCTATAGAAAAAGGCATACCTATTGTACCCATATCAATAGCCAATGTATGGCAACTGATGTGGGATGATGGAGTAAAACACGGCACCAGACCAGGTATTTTAGATTTATATGTACATTCGCCCATAAATACCACTAACTTTGCGCCCGAAGAGGAAGAAAAACTTAAAGAAGAAGTGTATCAAAAAATAAAATCAAAATTGTCCTATGCAGATTGATAAAAATACGGTTTATAAAGTTGCAGACTTAGCACGGATACATATTGAAGAAAACGAAGTAGAAGGGATGACTCAAGAACTGAACAAAATTCTTCAGTTTATGGATAAGCTAAACGAGTTGGACACCGAATCGGTACAACCTTTGGTTTACATGAATGATACGCATAACGTTTGGCGAGAAGATGTAGCAAAACAAGAGCTCAGTGTTGAGGAAGGTTTGAAAAACTCGGCCTTACACAACGAATCGTATTTTCTTGTGCCAAAAATTATCGAAAAATAACATCATATTGTAACAATGTGAAGCCCTTTGCGGTCTAATGTCTAAAAATTATGGCAGAAGAACTCATCACAATTAAAGATATAGGGCGTAAATACGTTATTGGTACAGAGACTATTCATGCTCTAAAATCAGTTAGTTTAGTCATCCACAAAGGTGAGTTTGTAGCCTTGATGGGGCCATCGGGCTCCGGAAAATCTACGCTAATGAATATATTGGGCTGCTTGGACACTCCGTCTAAAGGTGATTATATCCTCAACGGCACCAATGTAAGCCACATGAGCGATAATCAGTTGGCCGAAGTTCGCAATAAAGAAATTGGCTTTGTTTTTCAGACTTTTAATCTTTTGCCTCGTTCTACCTCTTTAGACAATGTAGCTTTGCCTTTGATTTATGCCGGGGTGAATAAAAAAGAACGTATTGCCCGAGCAAAAAAAGCTTTAGAAGAGGTGGGTTTGGGCAATAGAATTGATCATAAACCCAATGAGCTATCAGGTGGGCAACGACAAAGGGTAGCGGTAGCAAGGGCACTCATCAACCGCCCTTCTATTATTTTGGCCGATGAGCCCACCGGTAATTTGGACACCAAAACTTCTATAGAGATAATGGGACTTCTAGAAGATATCCACAGCAAGGGCAACACCATTATTTTAGTAACGCATGAAGAAGACATCGCTCAGCATGCTCACCGAATTGTACGGATGAGGGATGGATTAATTGAGGATGATTATGTAAATATGGATATCAAAACGGTGTCACAAAAGCAATAAATTTAGGATTAATTTGTGTGTTCCTGCCCGATTAGCTATTTTGTCCCTTAGTACAAATACACATCAGGCATGAAAATATACACCAAAGGGGGGGATAAAGGGCAGACCTCTCTCATAGGCGGTACTCGGGTATCCAAACACCACATTCGCATACATAGCTACGGCACAGTTGACGAGCTGAACTCCTACATAGGACTAATTGGTTGTCAAGAAATCGATGCCAATAGCAAAACGGTACTGAAAGAAATTCAGGACAGATTGTTTACCATAGGTGCTTCATTAGCCTCTGACCCGGAGCAATCTTTTGTGCAAACACCCGATTTGTTTGATGCCGATATTACGTTGCTAGAAAAAGAAATCGATAAAATGAACGAGAGTTTACCCAAGCTAAAACATTTTATTTTGCCCGGAGGGAATACTTTGGTGTCTTACGCACATTTGGCTCGCTGTGTATGCCGTAGGGCAGAACGATTGGTGGTTGAGTTGGCCGAAAACGATTTTGTAGAGCCAAAAGTGATTATCTATCTAAACCGATTGAGTGATTATCTTTTTGTTTTGGGGCGTAAAATAGGACATGATTCAGGTATTGCAGAACACATTTGGGAGCCCCGATTAAATAGTTGAAAAATAATTTGTTTTACTATTTTTTTTTCACATATTTTTGCGGAAAATGATTAGTGAATTTTAATTTGAATAGCATATGTATTGGACCTTAGAACTAGCATCGCACTTGGAAGACGCACCATGGCCAGCAACAAAAGATGAGTTGATAGATTACGCTATCCGTTCTGGTGCACCAGTAGAAGTTATAGAAAACCTTCAAGCTTTGGAAGATGACGGCGAGCCTTACGAAACCATCGAAGAGATATGGCCTGATTATCCTACCAGAGAAGATTTCTTCTTCAACGAAGACGAATATTAATTGATATTCGCATAAAAAAATAAAAAGCTATCCATTTTATCGGGTAGCTTTTTTTATAAGTCTATTTACCATTTGGCTTGTTATAAGTCAATCATTGTACAGAAAATACTAATTTTGTTGCATGTTAAAAGCTGTTGGGATAAAAAAAGCCTTTGGGTCTATCCAAATCTTAAAGGGGCTGGATGTAGAGGTGCAAAAAGGTGAGATTGTAGCTATAGTTGGGGCATCGGGTGCGGGCAAAAGTACTTTCTTGCACATAGCAGGTACTCTAGATCGTGCCGACCAGGGTCAAATTTGGATAGATGGTCAAGAAATTAGTGCTATGAGTGAGAAAAAACTTAGCGCTTTTCGGAACCAAAATTTGGGTTTTGTATTTCAGTTTCATCACCTATTGCCCGAGTTTACAGCATTAGAGAATATTTGTATTCCGGCTTATATTGCCAAAAAATCCAAAAAAGAGGCTGAGGGCTATGCGCTAGAATTGTTGCAATATTTTGGTTTGGCCGATCGGGCACAGCATAAACCCAATCAGTTATCGGGCGGCGAGCAACAAAGGGTTTCGGTGGCTCGGGCACTCATCAACAAACCTGCAATTATATTTGCAGACGAACCATCGGGCAATCTCGACTCGGCCAATGCAGCCACGTTGCACCAATTGTTTGTTGATTTGCGTAATCAGTTTCAGCAAACCTTTGTGATAGTAACCCACAACAATGATTTGGCACAAATCAGCAACCGGGTGCTGACCATGAAAGATGGATTGATAATCTAAAAAAGAACCATGTCTGATATATTAATTACCGGGGCAAAAACAGCACTCGGTTTACGATTGGCAAAAGCCTTTGAGCAAGAGCAATTGCTTTTGGCTGATTACGGTGATGTACCCCAATTGACTACAGCAAGCTATCGTCTAAAAAGTATGGGGGCATGTAAAAAATCGGCCTTGGCACACCAGCTATTAGCTCTTTGCCTCGACTGGGGTGTAAAACTATTGGTACCGGTGTATTTGGAAGAGATGATGGCTCTTTCAAAATCACTGACCTTGTTTGAGGAGTACGGAATTGAAGTGCTGTGTCCCAAGTCGGATGTATTACAGACTTATTTGCCCATGCAAGTACAAGCTGATTGGTTGGTGATTCGAAATGGTAACTTGCATTATAGCACACTACCACAATTGCAACTACCTGATAATGCGGCCCAAAATGGTGTGTTTTTTGTGGATAGTAACGCAATGAAATTATCTTTGATGCATGCTTTTATTGCTTAATTTATGGCTGAAAAGAAAGATTTGATACAACTGTCCGAATTTCAGAAAGCCAAAAGTTTGGTGTTTATGTTGGATGATGTGCTGTATCCGCAACGTGATTATCTGCTTCAGGTATATTATTTGTTTTCAGAGTTTATGGCTTATACCGAGCAATTAGATGCTAAGGCTATTGTGGGGTATATGCGGGCCGAGTACGATAGGGAAGGAGCGATTGATATTTTTTCTAAAACAGCCCTACAATTTGGTATAGCTGAAAAGTATCGGAGCAATTTTGAGTTGTTGCACCAAACGGCTCGCTTACCCTTAAAACTACTTTTGTTTCAGAAAAGTTTAGATTACCTAAAGCTTTGTAGCCAGCAGGATAAGCAAATTTATGTAATTGCAGAAGGTAATATTGATATTGCCATCAACAAAATCAAGCAAATAGAATGGCACGGTTTAGAGAAAAACCTAGGTTTGTATTTTACCCAAGAATTTGAACAATCCATAGACTTGACCCTAAAAGAAATTATTGCCCAAAAAACAGAAAAAGAGCCACCAATTGTTTTGCTTTGTACTTCGAAAACCAAAATAGATTTTCAGGATAGTCAAGTAAATATTTTTAATATTGAGAATTTTTTCTAAAAAAAGCGTTAATTCGTAAACTTAATTAACTGTATGAAAATGAATGTCAGAACGTCTCAGGCTATCATAGTTTTGTTAGTCTTGTCCTTTGCCGCTTGTAAAAAAAGCAAAGTAAATACCCAAAATACAACACCTGTAGTCCCTACTGCAAGCCGACAGCAGCTCACACTCGATTCGATTTATCTTTATGCGAAGCAGATTTATTATTGGAATGATAAGATAACGGCATCATACGAGACCTTTAATCCTAGACAGTACACCAACGGCAGTACAGATTTAGATAATTATGAAGATGCATTGTTGGCTATTGCCAAGTTCTCGCAGCCATACGAATGGAAAGCCGGAGCCACATCGCCTAAATTTTCCTATATTTTTGAAAAAAGCAAAAAAAATCCATCTGCTAGCATTAATCCCAAATCTTCGGTTGATTTGGAAGGAAACGGTAATGACCTAGGAGTGCGCTTTGGTTTGTATGGCACCACGAGCAATTACGTGATTTATGCTACATCAATTTATCAAAACTCTCCTGCCGATGCACAAGGCATGCACCGGGGCGATGTGATAAAAAAAATAAACGGACAAAGCTATGGTACCAATTACAATGCAGAGGTTGGCCCATTGAACACCGCGTTGTCCGGAAATAGTGTGGAACTTGAGGGTATAAAAGGGGACGGGGTAACACCATTTACCATTACCCTTAACAAAGCAACTTTTAAAAGTAACCCCATTTACAAGACCAATGTTTATACAGCCGGTGCAAAAAAGATTGGTTATTTGGCTTATGCCCGTTTTTCTAATGCCAACAACTCGGCCGCAGTATTGGATGCCGCTTTTGCTGATTTTGCCAATAAAGGTGTTACCGATTTGATTATAGATTTACGCTATAACGGTGGCGGTTATGTGAGTACAGCCGAGCGATTAATTAATCTTATTGCTCCTAGCACCGCTAACGGTGTAATGTTTTCAGAGTATTATAATGCCACTATGCAAGCCGGATTAGCTAATATTTTGGCTAAACAGCCCCTATTGGACGGAAATGGGAAAATACAATACGGCTCTAATGGTGAGATGATTACTTATGCTAAGTTAGATTATTCAATAAACGGAAATACTAAATATTTTGCTAAGCTAGGTGCTTTAAACTCGGTTAAAAATATTGTCTTTATCGTATCGGGAAGCACAGCTTCGGCTAGTGAGCTGGTTATTAATAGTTTGAAACCGCATGTAAATGTGAAATTGGTTGGTAAAACTACCTACGGTAAGCCAATCGGTTTTTTCCCCATCACACTCGAAAACAAATATGATGTGTATTTTTCTTTGTTCGAAACCAAAAATTCGGCCGGACAAGGAGGTTATTATGACGGTATGACCCCCGATTATGTTTTGGATGAAGTACCCACCGGTACGGTGATGTATGATTTTGGCGATATCCGCGACAATTATCTCAAAAAAGCTTTAGAGATTTTGGCTCCAGGCGAAACCGTGAGTCCTACTTCATACAAGTACGTAAAAGGTACCGTGTCCTTGTTAGGAATGCCGGCAACCAGTCAAATGATACATGCCGATTTTTTGGATAACGAGTTTAAAGGTATGGTTGAAAACAGGTTTAAACTCAAATAAATAGAGTGATAGTAGATAATGAAGGCCATTAATTGTAAAGTTGATGGCCTTTGTGCTTAAAGTATTTTTGCGGATGCTACAATTACTAGTTGTGTAGTACCTCATACCATAAATTTCCAATAAATGGATAAGGATAGGAAGCGGATTTCACGTTTAACAGCTATATTAATGCAGTTGCAAACGAAACGACTTTTGACAGCAACAGCATTGGCGGACAAATTTGGTGTAAGTATTCGTACTATTTATCGTGATATAGACGCATTAGAGCAAGCTGGAGTACCTATCATCACAGAAGAAGGTAAAGGATATTCATTAATGGAAGGCTATAAAATTCCACCCATTATGTTTACTGAAAATCAAGCCAATGCTTTGATTATGGCAGAGCAATTAGTTCTCAAAAACAAAGACATTTCGTTCATCAAAGATTACACAGAAGCCATTGACAAAATAAAAGCAGTCTTGAAATACAACATACAAGACAAAGTCAACTTACTTTCCGAGCGTACACGATTTGACCAAAACATTAATAGAGAACGAAATAGCAACAGCTTATCTGACTTGCAATTTGCTTTGACAAATTTTCGCCTCACAAAAATTGAGTACACGAATGAAAAGGAACAAACGACATCACGAATTATTGAGCCTTTTGCATTACTAAGCACCGAAAATTGGTTGTTAGTTGCGTATTGTCGTTTGCGAAAAGAATTTCGTTATTTCCGCTTAGACAGAATTAAAAAATTAGAAATACTTTCCGACAAATTTGAACCGCACGGAATGACCTTACAGGAATATTTTGATACGTATCATTAATTTTTAAAACACCCCTGACATAAGGCTGTCACTACCCCATTTTAGTTTTGCAGTAAATAAAATAATTAAAACAAAATTAAAATGGAAAAAAGAATCATCGACCCTTGGGTTTGGGGTCCACAAACCAACTCTGCACAAGCTGTTGAAGTAACCAATGTAGCGGGAACTCTTTATTGCTCAGGACAAGTAGCACTTGATGAAAACGGAGTGCCAAGCAATGCTGCTATGCGTACACAATTGCAACAAACCATTAAGAACTTGGAGCAACTGATTCAAGAAGCAGGATACGATTGCAAAAACATCGTTCGGTTGAATATCTCCTGACTTGTCCACCTTGTTTTTTTTAATTTTACAAATCATTAAAATACAGTATATTATGATTTTCTTAGTGCTACATTTGTTGCACTAAGGTGTTCAAAATGCTAAAATTTAGAGAAG
>JBDHXL010000036.1:0-23330 GCA_039810685.1 Pedobacter sp.
GGATACAAGAGATGTTTCGAATGCAATCGTTCCACATGTATGGTATTATTGGCAGCGCTATTGCCGTGGGTATGCTGTCCATCTGGCTCATCAAAAAATTCAATATCAAAACTATTTATGGCGAGAGTATTAAATTGAGTCCAAAGAAATTCAATAAAGGACAAGTTTATGGAGGCTTACTATTTGGTTTTGGCTGGGCTTTAACCGGAGCTTGTCCCGGCCCACTCTATGCACTTATTGGTTCAGGCGCAAGTGTTATTGTAGTGGTACTGCTTAGTGCTATTGCGGGCACTTGGTGCTACGGCTATTTGAGGGACAAACTGCCACATTAATTGCCAACAGAGCTAAAGTAAAACGGCCTTTTGAAATTTTCAAAAGGCCGTTTTACTTATAGTATAGTCTATACAAATGGAATGACGTGTTTTGAAGGCAATTTGCTAAAGCCCATCAAATATTCATCAACTTTTCTGGCAGCTTCTCGACCTTCGGAGATAGCCCAAACTACCAAAGATTGGCCTCGACGCATATCACCCGCCGCAAAAATCTTAGCTATATTGGTCTGATAATCACCTTCTTTAGCTTTCACATTACCGCGTTCATCTAGTTCTATTTGTAATTTATCTAACAATCCTTCTTTTTGAGGATGTAAAAAGCCCATTGCCAAGAGTACCAGCTCGCAAGGGAACTCACGTTCTGAGCCTGGAACTTCTTTGAAACTGATTGGCCGCCCGGTCTTGGTGTCGGTTTCCCAAACTACATCTATTACCTTTAAGGCTTTTAATCTGCCTTCGGAATCACTAACAAACTCTTTAGTATTTACTGTCCAAAAACGCTCGCTGCCTTCTTCGTGCGAGGTAGTTACTTTCAACAACATGGGGTAACTAGGCCAAGGCATGTGTTCTGTTCTTACACTAGGTGGCATAGGCATTATCTCAAACTGGGTCACTGATTTTGCCCCTTGCCTGTTAGACGTACCGATACAATCTGAACCGGTATCGCCACCGCCAATAACGATTACGTTTTTACCTTTGGCCGAGATTTCCTTACCTTCAACTGCTCTGCTGCTTACCCGTTTGTTTTGTTGTTTAAGGAAATCCATGGCAAAATGAATTCCATCGGCTTCTCTGCCGGCAATTTTCAAATCACGTGGAATAGTGGAGCCACCTGCCAAAACCACTGCATGATAATCACGCAATATGCTCGATATATCTACATTCTCACCTACATTGGCGTTGCATACAAAGCTAATCCCTTCTTCTTTCATTATTTCAAGGCGTCGGTCAATCACGTCTTTTTGTAATTTAAAATCGGGAATACCATAGCGCAATAAACCGCCCGGTACATCATCTCTTTCGTACACCACCACCTCATGCCCAGCTCTATTGAGTTGTGCAGCTGCAGCCAAACCTGATGGTCCCGAACCAATCACGGCTACACGTTTACCTGTTCTTATCAAAGGTGGTTTGGCTTTAATATAACCTTTTTCGTATGCAATCTCAATAATGTGTTTCTCTATCTCTTCGATAGACACCGGAGGTTTGTTGATACCCAATACACAAGCACTTTCGCAAGGTGCCGGACAAATACGCCCGGTAAATTCCGGAAAATTATTGGTACTCAGCAAAATATTAGCTGCCTCGGCCCAATTCTCTTTATAAACAGCATGGTTAAACTCGGGAATAACATTACCCAAAGGACATCCTGATTGGCAAAAAGGTACTCCACAATCCATACAACGTGCGGCCTGCTTATTAATTTCGCTTGGCGGGAAAAGGGATACAAACTCTTTATAGTGCTTTAGGCGTTCTTGTACCTGCTCTTTTTCGGGAGCTACCCTGTCAAATTCTAAAAAACCTGTAATCTTTCCCATCTTAATTAATATTTATCTGTTTACGTTGTAACAATACGGCTTTGTATTCTTTCGGGAATACTTTAACAAATTTTGCTGATTGATTTTCCCAATCACTCAAGATAAATGCGGCTACATTGCTATTGGTTAATCGCTTATGATTGCTTAGCAAGTTGTGTACACGCAGCAAGTCTTCTTCGGCTAATGGATCAAGGTCAACCATTTCGTGGTTGCAGCGTTTTGGCAATTCCTTGGTGGGATCGTAAATCCAAGCTACGCCACCGCTCATTCCTGCGGCAAAATTGCTACCTGTATTACCCAAAATCAACACTTCGCCCCCGGTCATGTACTCACAACCATGATCACCTACACCCTCTACTACTGCGGTTGCTCCCGAGTTACGAACAGCAAAACGCTCGCCGGCCATACCCCTCACATACAGCTCGCCAGAGGTAGCACCATACAAGGCCACGTTACCTATCAAAATGTTTTGCTCCGGAGCGTATTTGATATCGGAGAAAGGATACACTACCAGTTTAGCACCCGACAAACCCTTGCCCACATAGTCATTACCTTCACCTTCTAAAGTAATGCTCAAACCTTTGGTTGCAAAGGCTCCAAAACTTTGGCCTGCCGAACCTTTACAGGTGATATTTATGGTATCGGGAGGCAAACCTTCGCTCTTATAAATCTTAGAAATTTCGTTGGATAACATTGTACCAATAGCCCTATCGGTATTTTTTACCTCGAAGGTGGCAAAAACAGGTAATTTTTCATCCAATGCTTGTTTTGATGCCGCAATCAACTGATGATCCAGCACTTTGTCTAAACCGTGGTCTTGTTGTTCGGTGTTGTAATAAATACCATCCTCGCTGGTTTCTTTATATAAGATTGGCGAAAGATCAAGGTGTTTCAATTTCCAATCTTTATCAGAGAATTCACGTACTTTCAAAAGATCAGACTGCCCAATCATTTCGTTTACGGTTGCAAAACCCAGTTCGGCCATTAACTCGCGAACTTCTTGTGCCAGAAAGCGGAACAGATTAACCACATGGTCGGGATCACCTGTAAAAAGTTTACGCAAGTTGGGGTCTTGTGTAGCTACCCCTACCGGACAGGTATTTAGATGACATTTACGCATCATAATACAACCCGCTGTTACCAAAGCAGCAGTTGCCACACCCCATTCTTCGGCACCAAGCAAAGCAGCCACAACAATATCACGCCCGGTTTTCAGCTGACCATCCGTTTGCAAAATCACCCGGTTTCGCAAGCGGTTTTTTACCAAAGTTTGGTGTGCTTCTGCCAAACCCAGCTCCCAGGGAAGTCCGGCATGTTTGATAGAAGTTAATGGCGAAGCACCAGTACCACCATCAAAACCAGACACCAAAATAACATCGGCATGTGCCTTAGCTACACCCGCAGCTATAGTACCCACCCCTGCTTTTGATACCAATTTAACATTAATTCTGGCTTGTCTGTTGGCATTTTTCAAGTCATAAATTAACTGAGCCAAGTCTTCAATCGAGTAAATGTCATGATGTGGTGGCGGAGAAATAAGACCAACGCCAGGCGTAGAGTGCCTTACTTTGGCAATCCAATCGTCCACTTTGTGCCCAGGCAATTGTCCACCTTCGCCGGGCTTGGCTCCTTGTGCCATTTTAATCTGCAACTCGTCGGCATTAGTTAAATAATAGCTGGTTACCCCAAAACGAGCCGAGGCAACCTGTTTTATGGCCGAACGCATCGAATCGCCATTGGGCAATAGCTCGTAGCGCATTTCATCCTCTCCACCTTCGCCCGTATTGCTTTTACCACCTATACGGTTCATGGCAATAGCCAAGGTAGAGTGTGCTTCGTGCGAAATAGAACCAAAAGACATGGCTCCGGTGGCAAACCTGGTCATGATGGATTCGATAGGTTCTACCTCATCTATGGCTATGGGTTTGCGGGCGTAGGTAAAATCAAACAATCCTCTTATGGTAACGGCCTGCTTAGACTGCTCGTTTACCAAATTGGAGTATTTTTTAAACAATTCGTAATCTGCCTTTTTAGTGGCGTGTTGTAAAAGATGTATAGTTTCGGGGTTGAACAAGTGTTTTTCGCCACGTAAACGCCATTTATAGTTACCTCCGGTAGCAAGTAAATTTTCGGTATTGGTTTGTTTACCAAAGTACCTGTTGTGTTTGATGAGTACTTCTTGTGCAATCTCATCAAGCCCTAGCCCCCCTATACGCGAAACGGCTCCTGTAAAATAGGTATCAACCACTTGTTTGTTTAAACCTAAAATCTCAAAAATTTGTGCTCCTTGATACGATTGCAAGGTTGATATACCCATTTTCGAGAAAATTTTGAGCAAGCCATTATTCACTGCTTTTATGTAGTTTGCAGAAAGCTTTTCGGGAGTTTTACCACTCTCATTGCTCATTAGCCCAACGGTCTCAAGGGCTAAATAAGGATTTATTGCCGTTGCTCCAAAGCCCAATAGCGTTGCAAAATGGTGTACTTCCCAAACATCTCCGGCTTCTACCACTATACCCACAGCCCCACGCAAGCCTTTGCGTATAAGATGGTGGTGCACAGCAGATACAGCCAACAAAGAAGGGATAGCAGCGTGGGTCGAATCTAAAGAACGGTCACTCAGTATAATTACCTGAAAACCATCTTCAACCGCATCAACAGCGTAACGGCACAAACGATTGAGGGCATTGAGCATTGAGCCTGCCTTACCGTTGGCCTTGAAATACATTTGCAGCGTTTTGGATTGAAATAAACCCGTATCAATACTTCTCAATTTCTCCAACTCAGCATTGGTTAATATCGGATGTTTGATATTTACACAATGGCATTGCATTTGGTCTTCTTCCAAAATATTGCCCGAGTTGCCCATAAATCCGGCCAAACTCATGACTACTCTTTCACGGATAGGATCTATTGGCGGGTTGGTAACTTGAGCAAAAAGCTGTTTGAAATAGGACGAAAGATGTTGTGCCTGCGATGAAAGCACAGCCAAAGGCGTATCGGTACCCATAGAGCCAATGGCTTCTTTACCGTCAATTGCCATCGGCTTGATGATTTGCTCAATATCCTCAGAGGTATAGCCAAACACCTGTTGGTAATTAAATATCGATGTTGGCGACAAACTGGTAAATTGCAAACGAGGCTCTGGCAGCTCTTCTAGTTTGATTTGGTATTTGTTAATCCAGTCGGCATAAGGTTTTCTGCTGCATACTTGGTTTTTTATCTCCTCATCACTAATGATACGACCTTGCTCCATATCCACCACAAACATTTTACCGGGGGTTAGTCGGCCTTTTTGTATTATAGTGCTCTGATCAATAGCAACCGCACCCGACTCTGAGGCCAATATCACCCTATCATCATCGGTGATGACATACCTAGATGGGCGCAGACCGTTTCTATCCAATGTTGCCCCTATTAAACTGCCATCGGTAAAAGCAATGGCTGCCGGGCCGTCCCAAGGTTCCATCAACGAGGCATGAAACTGATAAAATGCTCTTTTCAGCAGATCCATATCCTCGTTACCGTCCCAAGCTTCGGGAATTAGCATCATCATAACATGTGGTAGTGAACGCCCTGCATGGAGCAAGAGCTCGATAACATTGTCCAAACAACCCGAATCAGACTGACCTTCCTCAATAACAGGCAAAATCATATCAAACTCTTCTGCACTGAAATATGGCGATACAAATGATTTAATATTAGAACGGAACCAATTTAAATTGCCCTGCAAGGTATTTATCTCTCCGTTGTGCGCAATATATCGAAAAGGCTGAGCCAGTTTCCACGAGGGGAAAGTATTGGTAGCAAAACGTGAGTGCACCAAAGCCAAAGAAGAAACCATACTTTGATCGTTCAGCTCTTCAAAATAGCTTCTCACTTGCAAGGAAGTTAATTGACCTTTGTAAACCACCGTCCGAGATGACAAAGAGGCAATGTAGAAATCACTTTTACTCCCTTTTACCGAATTATAAATGGTCTTGTTGAGGTAAGCCTTTAACACAAAGAGTTTTCGCTCAAAATCGGCACCAGCAGCCACATGGTAGGGGCGTGCTACAAAAACCTGTTCAATTTCGGGTTCAACCGATAGAGCTGTTTGCCCTATACCTTCGGTATTAACTTTTACTTTGCGAAAACCCAGCAAGTCCAACCCAAGTTTTTCGCATGTGCGATAAATAATATCACGACACTCTTCCCTTGCTTTGATGTCTTTGGGTAAGAACAACATACCCAAACCATAATCGCCTGATGCCGGCAGACTAAAACCCGCCCGCAAACATTGATCATACAAAAACTCATGAGGTATCTGTATCAAAATACCAGCACCATCACCCGTGTTAGCTTCGGCTCCACTTGCACCCCTGTGGTCAAGGTTTTCCAGAATAGTAAGCGCATCAGCAATGATACGATGAGATTTTCTTCCTTTTACATGAGCAACAAAGCCTATACCGCAAGCATCATGCTCAAAACTACTCCTGTAGAGTCCCTGCTCGGATTCCTGTCGTGTCATCATCTATATATTTCAGTAAAAAATAGTCTTAGTGTTTTTCGGACACTAAGTTACAAATTATTTTACAATTTCATTAATATAGATAATACTTTTATTAAAATAATATAATTTACACGGTATATTTTTAATAATTTTAAAAATTTATATTTTTTTTAGGCACAAATTAAAAACTTGATAACTAGATACCTGCAAAATTTTATACCACTTTATAACATTTTACAAGTTTTAAAACCAACATAACCACAATATACAGAATTTAATAACGAAAAACAACAAACTCACCAAAAAGAAAAATCAAGCAATACCATCTACACTTGTAATAGCACTTAAACCGCACAAGAATGCAACGTTAATTCTTAGAAAAAAACCAAGTTAAAGCGTTTGTAATAAGATGCCAGCAAAAAAAAACCGAGCTTTTATGCCCGGTTTGATACGATTATTTTTGTGCCCAGGAGCAGATTCGAACTGCCACGCCGTTGCCAGCGCCACCCCCTCAAGATGGTGCGTCTACCAATTTCGCCACCTGGGCATCTTGATGCTGCAAAGATATCATTTGCTTTGTAAACTCGGATGTGTTTTTTCAAAAAAACAATCAATCCAAATCTATACTTAGCCCATCATAAGCAAAACTAATGTTGGGCGGAAGTTCTTGCTGCAAATCGGCGTGTAAGCCCATATTATGACTGATGTGTGTGAAATAGGTATGCTCTGCATTAATTTTTTGAGCCAGTTCAATAGCTTCTGCCAAAGTGAGGTGAGAGATATGGCTTTCTCTTTGTAGGGCGTTTAACACCAAAATTTTTGTCCCCTTTATCCGCTCTATCGATTCGGCAGACAAGGTTTTTGCATCTGTAATATAAGTAAAATCGCCAAAGCGGTAACCCAATATAGGCAATTTATAATGCATCACCTCTATGGGCTGCACCTGCAAATCACCAATGGTAAAAGGTGCTGTACCCACAGTATTGAGGTTGAGCTGGGGCAAACCGTGATACTGCACCGCTGAGAAGATGTATTGAAACTCCCGCTTTAACGATTCTTGTACTCGCTCGCTAGCATAAATCTCAATCTTTTTATGCAATAAATAATTGAAGGGTCTAATGTCGTCTAAACCTGCAACATGGTCTTTGTGCTCGTGAGTGTACAAAATGGCATCCAAATCTTGCACCCCGGCTCTCAGCATCTGGTATCGGAAATCGGGCCCGCTATCAATTACAATACTTTTTGAATTGGTCTGTATCCATACCGAAACTCGCAATCGCTTATCATGGGGATCAGCAGAGGTACACACTTTGCATCGGCAAGTAATTACCGGAATGCCCTGCGAAGTGCCCGTACCTAGAAAAGTTATTTTCAATATGAAAGTTTTAGCTGCTCAAAGCTAATAAAAAAGGGATGAAGCTGATGGCTTCATCCCTTATTTTTATGTCATTTCTTAGAAAAACTATCGCAAATCTACCACCTCAACACCCGGGTACTTTTTGGCATCGAAGGCAAAAGTGGTCTCTGGTACTTTAACATTGGGCGAAAATGTCTTTACATTATAGGTATAGATATTTCCGTTTTTTTCATAAATAACAATATTGCTTATTTGCTTATTTGCCTTATCTATACTTAAACGCACTTTAAAAACCGACTTTTTGATATCAATAGGAGAAAGTTCTATCTGCTGGTAGGTTTTAGCACCTACTTTTTTGTCGCCGGTATATAAGTACTTAAACCCTTTTTCATAAATGGTAAAGATTTTGGCCGGATTTAAAGACTCGCCGCTGTGATCAACATTGCTTACCTGTACTTCCTGATCATTTTTCAAATAAGTCCATTGCACCTTACCATCGCTAATCAGTTCTTGGTTGGTCATGGCAATTTTGTACTTGTTGGCATTGGCTTTAACGTAAAGTACGCCGCTTTGGGTTTCTTTTACTTTAGCCTGCTTGTTGTCAAGCGTAAATGTAAAGTCAGACTTTACAACATCATACGAACGATATTTTTTGCTTACTTCTGCCAAAATGGCTTTGGCTTTGGGGTCATTTTGTGCTAAAGCCACCACTCCTGATAGGCTCAACACTAAAAAAGAGAATACTAACTTCTTCATTTAATGCGATATACTGAATTTTAATAATTATTTTTGATTTAGATTATTCAAGAACTGTTCCAAAGCGTACAAATCATGAATTAAAACTTCACGAGCCTTGCTCCCTTCAAAAGGGCCTACCACACCGGCAGCCTCCAATTGGTCTATAATTCGCCCGGCTCTGTTGTAACCCAATTTCATTTTACGCTGTATGAGCGAAGTAGAGCCTTGTTGGTGAGTAACAATAAGTTGTGCTGCCTCTTCAAACAAAGGGTCGCGATCTTCGGGATCAAACTCTTTGCTAGAACCTTCACCGTTTTCATCTATGTATTCGGGGAGCAAATAGGCATCGGGGTAGGCCCTTTGTGTGCCTATAAATTCCGAAATTCTATCCACCTCGGGTGTATCCACAAAAGCACACTGTAGTCGAATCAAATCACTACCTAAGGCCAATAGCATATCTCCCCTACCAATCAGCTGGTCGGCACCTCCGGTATCCAAAATGGTACGCGAGTCGATTTTACTACCAACCCTAAAAGCCAAGCGAGCGGGGAAATTTGCTTTTATAGTTCCGGTAATAACGTTTACAGAGGGTCTTTGTGTAGCCAGCACCAGGTGTATGCCAATAGCACGAGCCAATTGGGCCAAACGTGCTATTGGGGTTTCTACCTCTTTGCCGGCTGTCATAATTAGGTCGGCAAACTCATCAACCACCAACACAATGTAGGGCAAAAAGCGATGCCCATTTTCGGGATTAAGTCTGCGTTTAACAAATTTGGCGTTGTACTCTTTCAGGTTTCTAACTTGGGCATCTTTTAGCAAATCATAACGCTGATCCATCTCAATACACAAGGAGTTGAGGGTATGGATAACCTTTTTAGTATCGGTAATGATGGCGTCATCGCCACCAGGCAATTTGGCTAAGAAATGTCTTTCTATTTTATTGAATAAAGTCAGCTCTACCTTTTTAGGATCGACCAAAACAAATTTTAACTCGGCCGGATGTTTCTTATAGAGCAAAGAAACCAATATTGAGTTGATACCCACCGACTTACCTTGTCCCGTAGCACCTGCAACCAATAAGTGGGGCATTTTTGCCAAATCGGCAATATACACCTCGTTGCTAATAGTTTTACCCAGCGCAATGGGCAAATCCATATTACTTTGTTGAAATTTCTCGGTAGCCAGCACACTTCGCATAGCCACCATTTCGGGATGCGAGTTGGGCACCTCTATACCAATTGTGCCTTTGCCGGGCATAGGTGCAATAATACGAATACCCAAAGCGGCTAAACTTAGCGCAATATCATCTTCGAGGTTTTTTATTTTAGAGATACGCACACCGGGTGCCGGAATAATTTCATAGAGTGTTACCGTTGGCCCAATTGTTGCCTTAATCTTATCGATTTCGATATTGTAATTATTCAGGGTCTCAACAATCTTGTTTTTATTGGCCTCGAGCTCATCAGCATTTACGGCAATTTTAGAAGAACCGTAGTTTTCCAACAAATCGAGATGTGGTTTTTTATATCCAGCCAAATCCAAGGTGGGATCATACTGCCCAAACTCTTCAACTAATTTTTCGGCTGTTTTTTCGGGCTCTTGTTCGGTTATTACCAATGGAGTTTCGCTTACGGTCGGTTCTGTGGGCACTTCTACCTCAAGCGGCTGTTCTACAAGTAAACTATTGAATACGTTTGCGTCATTGGCAGTTTTTTCTAACTCGATAATTGGATTTTCTTGTTCGGGCAATACTATAGGAGCAGGCTCTGGCCTATTTAAGTTTTGCGACACTTTGTTGCTTGCCGCATAGCGATCATTGATACTAAACTCTACCGGAGCCGAAGGGTTATCATGCTCGAGTACAATGTTCTCCGGCACTTCGGGCTCAACAACGATACGACGTGGATTGGGAGCCTCTTCTTTACGAGGCATACGAAAATCTATATTATAAGCTACTACCAGCACACTCAAAGCCAGGAATACCAAAATACCGGCAACCCCAGTTTGCCCTACTTGTATTTCTAACAATCGGTTGAGCCAAAAACCAAACTGACCTTCTAAAAAATGAGGAGTTTGTGCAATAAAAGCATGTACAAAACCCAAGCTTAATGAAATAAAGATTAAGAAAAAGAAGCTGTAAGCCAAGGTTTTCTCTACCGAAAAAATCTTCACCTTAAAGAGTAGGCGGTACCCGACCACAAAAAACACAAAAGCAAACAAAAACGAGGCTATACCAAACCATTTAAAAATAAATTGATGTGCCAATAAAGCGCCAAACTTGCCCAGCCAGTTTTGCACAATAGGATCCTGCACACCACTCTGTTTCAACTGCTCAACACTTTTAAAGAGGTTACTCCACCCCCCATTGGCATCTATCACGTAGCTTTGGTCATCCTCCCAAGTAAAAAGATAAGAGGTGAAAGCAACCAAAAAGAACAATGCCATCAACAACAAAAACAAACCGATAATCTTCACCAAACGCCCGTCTCTGAAATCAAAAGTAGGCAGATACTCTGCTCTTATCGAACGTTTTTCGATCGATTTTGTACCCTTTTCATTCTCTTTACCCTTTTCTGACCTTGTTTTAAACTGATTCCCACTCTTAAACTGATTTTCTCTAATCGGCATCGTATCAAAAGATTTTTAACAAATATAAGAAACTGTTTAAATTGTAGCTTAGTTGAGCCAAGCAAAAACTAAAAAGCATTTTGTTTAAACCTTTTATCAAGCGCAAAGTCCTATACAACAAACAAGTAATTGTTCATTCTTCAGGTTTTATTTATTGTCCCATCGGCCCAAAACGGAAGATGGGATTTTTTTGTTTATACGTCGAATAATTACTAGATTTAACTGTCTGATAAAAACAATGATATGAAAGCCAAAGAGCTGGAACACTACATAGCGCAAAACCAAATAGACAAGGTTGAATCGCTGATACTGAGCCAGCCTGCCCTATTGCAAGAAAAAAGCTCGAAGGGCATATCGTTTGTGCGTTTAGCCTGTTTGTACAAGCATCCCGAAATGGCTCACCTTATAGCCGAGCATTGCCCAAGTCTAGACATCCATGAAATTTGTTGCTTAGGCCGATTTGATGATTTGCCATTTCTAATTTACAAACAGCCCGATCTACTGCAGCAATACTCTACCGATGGTTATAGCCCCTTGGGGCTGGCCAGTTGGTTTGGCCATGTAGAGCTTGTACGTTTTTTATTGCTGCGAGGTGCAGATGCAAACCAAAGCAGCAACAACGGCCTGGATATTTTTCCTATCCACTCGGCAGCGGCCAATAACCACCTGAATATCATCAAAGTATTAACAGAAGCAGGAGCCCGAGTGAATGTGAACCAGAAAGACGGCACCAGCCCCCTACATTATGCGGCACAAAACGGAAATATAGCCCTAATTATTTTGCTGCTCGAACAAGGTGCCAACGCCGAAGCCAAAACAGCAAATGGCCAGCGACCTGCGGATATGGCCAAAGCTAGAGGATTTGATGAAATAGCCCAAATTTTGGCTTCCTAAGCTCGTTTATATCACTCCCAAACCCTTAGACGGATGCGTTTCATGTAGTTGCGCACATCCAATACCACGGCTGCAAGCAAATAAAACAATATAGGGAAACCTACTGCCAAAAAAGATGAATAGATAAAAAACAAACGCACTTTTGCGGTGCTCATCTTTAGCTTATTGGCCAAGTAAGACGAAACTCCAAAGCTCTGCTGTTCAAAAAATGTAACAATACGCTGAAACATCTACTGCTCAATTACAATACGTTGGCAAAATTAAAACATATTATTCATGTTTTTTCATATTTGGTTCTAATTTCTGTATTTTTTAAATCAAATCAACCATCAGGTATTTTTACTTCTGGACAATTTGAAGTAGATGCAAGTATAGTGTTATATTGTCCTGAACTTAATTTTTTGATTAGTCAATTTTTATGATGCTGCAAAATCCGCTTTGCTTCTTTCATAGCATCGGCTCATCATCTTGAACCGCTGATGGGGATAGTCACTAAAACGAACTTCGCACATCCAGCTTTGATTTGGATACATCAAACCCGACAAATAATTTGTAGTTTTTCATATATTTGAATTTAGAGGAAATAATGTTGTTGACCTGCTTTAAAACCTTTAATAAGTGCTTAATCATTTTATTTGAGGCCGATTAACAGAAAAAGAAAGGCAGAAGACGAATACGAAGTATAGGCCTAAAAGCCTTGCGAAGCCGATAATTTACTTCTGCTTTCCTTTTTAATTTTTCATATCATTGTTTGATTAAAAATTTAATAATACAAAGTAAAAGCCAAGCGAGGCAAGCGTTAGCGGTCAGGCTAAAACGAAACTGCAAACAACCGACATATAAGCTAATAACGACAGAAAAATGGCATTTGAACCAGACAAAATAACGCAAGACTTAATTCAAAAAGCGGTTGAAAAAATTGAACAAGAGAATATTCAACTTGAACCATCTACAAAATTTGACGTAATCATAAATGGTAAAGCGTATCCACCAAAGGAAATTATGCGGTATGCTCACGAACAATTAAACGGAGAACGTATTTGGAACATCACAGGAGGTGAACCAACAAATAAGTTTTTTAAAAATTTAGGTTACACGGTTGAGAGCAAAGGTAATATAATTGCATATTACGTTCTTGGTGCAACTTGGGGCGGAGACGACCAAACAGAAAGATTTATCCAAAATGGAATTTGGGAAAATGGTTATGACGACAAATTTGCAGACGTAGTTAATGGTGTAAATGTTGGAGACAAAGTCGCAATAAAATCTTCGTATGCAACAAAAGATAGAAAAAGTATTTTAAGAATAAAAGCAATTGGTACTGTAACGCACAATTCTAAAAATGGGAAAACCTTAAACATTGAATGGGAAAAGAACTTTTCAAGTTTTGATTTAGAAGGTTACGGCAGTTATAGAAACACAATACAAATTGTTGCAAACGAAGATGTGAAGGCAATTTTTAATCATTCTTCAAAAATAAACGGAAACAAAGAAAAATCTCAAATAAATATGGCGTTAAATCAAATCTTATTTGGACCGCCCGGAACGGGAAAAACATACAACAGCATTGACAAAGCTGTTGCTATCGCAACCGGCTTTTCGGCTGACCATAATTCTAACAAGAAACAATTTGACGAATTACGTAAGCAAGGACAAATTGAATTTGTAACGTTTCATCAAAATTATTCTTATGAAGATTTTATGATTGGTATTCGTCCAAATGTTAGCGAAGCAACAAGCGAATTGAGTTTTAAAAAACATTATGGAATTTTCTACGAGATTGCTAAACGAGCAAAAGAGAATTACGAAAACTCTTTAAAAGATGAACAAACCATTTCAAGAGAAAATTGGGTTAACGAAAAGTTTGGAGAGTTTAAAGAATATGTTGAAAATGAAATTGATGAAAATGGCAAATTTGCCATTAAAAACAATGTTTCAATTTATTCAGTTGAAGATGAAGTTTTCATTTATACAGGCGAAAAAGAAAATGGCGAACTTTGGAAAAATCAGAGAATTGGAATGCATTATGATGCCCTAATCAACATTTATCTTGCTGATGTTCAAAATCGACAAGATATAAAGAAATTAGAAAACATTCCGAGTTTAGAAAAACAACACGCTACTTATAGTTTTGAACTAATTGAAAAATTCAGAGAATTTCTAACCGAGAAAGGTTATCAATACAAATCAACAACCGTAAAAAAAGAACCTTTAAAAAACTTTGTTTTAATCATTGATGAAATAAATCGTGCAAACATTTCAAAAGTTTTTGGCGAACTAATCACTTTGCTTGAAGATGACAAAAGACTCGGGAAACCCAATGAATTGAAAATTTCATTGCCAAATGGAGAAAAAGAATTTGGCGTTCCGCCAAATCTTTATCTTATCGGCACAATGAATACGGCTGACAAGTCTATCGCTCTCATTGATATTGCTTTACGGAGAAGATTTGAGTTTATTGGTTATTATCCAGATTACGAAAACGAAAAATTAAAATCTGAAGCGAAAACGTTACTTCAAAAAATAAACGAAGAAATTTACAAACTGAAAAATTCTGCCGATTATTTGATTGGTCACGCCTATTTTATGAAAGACGAAGCGATTGAAACAACTTTAAGAAACAAAGTTATTCCACTTTTAATGGAATATTTTTCAGGAAAAACGAAAATCGTTTCAGACATATTCAATGAAACAACTTGGAAAGTTGAATACGACACTACAAAATTTAATTGGACAATATCGCCACGATAAATGAAACAGACGTTGTTTGAATATGATAAATGGGTGAAAGTTGAAAATTCTACAGCCCTATTTCATTCGCTAAAATCAATTTGGCGACAACGTAATTTCACGGATTTAACAGAAGAATTAGAAGAAAACGAAACCGATAAAAACTATCAGCCGTTTTTACGCTTTTCAAATAATGAAATTAGAGCGAACAACTATGTTGGCTTTATTCAAACAGCAAACGATTTAGTTGAGATTTACCCAAAAGTATTTCGCAATTGTCCAGACAAAGACAAAAACGATATGCTTCGTCATATCTTTTTTTGGTTTAACTATTGTAGCAAATGGAAATTTCCTTTCAGTCAAGCACAACTTGACAGATTTTCAATTGACGAATTTCCTGAATTGATTATAAACTTAATTGCAAATCAATTTTTAGAAACAGTTTCAAATCAACCTTTAACAATGTACCAACCTGTCGAAGAAGCAATGCAAACGCCAAGAGGTTCAATAAATTTTAAAAGATACATTGCAAACAGTTTGGTAAATGGAAATTTTCAAAACATAGAATGCGACTACGAACCATTTTTGTTTGACAACAAAGTAAATCGTGTAATCAAGTATTGTTCAAGACTTTTAATGAATCAAACAAAGTTTGCGGAAAACATTCAAATGCTTCAAGAAGTTGTTTTCATTTTAGATGAAGTTGAAGACATTCCTTGCAACAGTTACGATGTTGAAAATATTACCCTCAATTCTTTTTTTGAAGATTACAACAAAGTTCTTGACAGTTGTAAATTAATTTTGAATCAGCAACTTTATTCAAGTAATACTTATGATTTGTCTCAATGGTGCTTGTTGTTTCCAATGGAATACATTTTTGAAGATTTTGCTGCGGGTTTTTTAGCCGACAAATTTTCTAATGATTGGAAAGTAGAATATCAAAAGTCAAACGAATATTTGTCAAGCAATCCGAAAGCATTTAATATGCAACACGACATATTTTTGACCTCCAAAACAGCAGACAGACGAAAAGTAATTATTGACACGAAATACAAACTTCGTTCGTTCGACTTCAAAAACGACATAAAAAAAGGAATAGCACAAGCCGACCTTTATCAAATGACAAGCTATGCTTTTCGTAGAGGTTGCAGAGACATTTTCCTTTTGTATCCAAACATAACAGACCACCTAAACGAGCTAGATGTTTTTGAAATCAATTCAGGTTTCAACATTTCTGACAAAATCACAATAACCGCAATGGAAATTCCATTTTGGACAACAGAAAAATTAGACCCAATGACATTAGAAATCAAACTATTCAACACCTTGAAAACACAGCTAGACAAATTAAAAACAGAAAGCCCGAACCACTAACAAGGATAACCCTTAATCAACTACCTCATTCATCAAAAAAATCCCATTTCCCCCAATTCTCAGTGAGCTATATCTTCGATGTAAGCGAATACTTTATTCATTTAGCAAAAACGAGGTGCTAAAATCATGGTCACATTTCGAAGATAGTTGCCTTTACAAAAACCAATTTCACAATAGCTAATAAATATCCTCCATTAGGAATTGAGATGGGGAACTATTGATTGGATTTCGTGTAAATTTTCAAGAATTGCTTTAGATAGTATTTCATGCCTGCGTCCCTATGCAGAGTAACAGTCTAAAAACAAAAAAGCCCTGCATTATTGCAAGGCTTTTAGGAAGTGGTGCCTCCAGGAATCGAACCAGGGACACAAGGATTTTC
Source organism: Pedobacter sp. (assembly GCA_039810685.1). Taxonomy (GTDB): domain Bacteria; phylum Bacteroidota; class Bacteroidia; order Sphingobacteriales; family Sphingobacteriaceae; genus Pedobacter. The sequence goes on from JBDHXL010000036.1 coordinate 16,463, forward strand.
AGTCCTTTGCTCTACCAACTGAGCTAAGGCACCTCCCGTTTGGGATTGCAAATGTAGTTTCTTTTTTTGAAAGGCAAAATTATTTTTTAAAAAAATACGCTATCATTCTTCATTTAAACCCTATATATTCTAAAAATCAGACAATTAATTGTAAGCATTTTTTCTCATCTAATCCATAAGCATTCTAAATTTTAAAATTATGCTTGCATAGTAATTGTTTGTTCTGATAAAACTATTAACTTCGTTACGCATTTAATTCTCACAATATGTTGGCACAACTCATATTTGTTTTATTGCTAATTGCCGGAGTGGCTTTTTTCACTTTCAACGTACGCAAGGTTATTCGCAACATCAAGCTCGGTCGTCCGGCTAGTCGCTGCGACCAACAGAAAGAACGGCTAATTACCCTACTCAAAGTAGCTTTTGGCCAAAGCAAAATGGCAGTAAGGCCCGTGCCTTTTATTTTGCACCTTTTGGTTTATGCAGGCTTCATCATCATCAACCTTGAAGTTTTGGAAATCGTTATTGATGGTGTTTTTGGTACACACCGTGTATTTGCCGGCTTGGGTAGTTTTTACAATTTTTTGATTGCTAGTTTCGAGTATTTGGCTCTTTTGGTGGCCTTGTCTTGCGCCTTGTTTCTGATACGCAGAAATGTAATAAAGATTAAACGTTTTTCGGGAACCGAGATGAAGAGCTGGCCAAAATCGGATGCCAATTATATTTTAATTACAGAAATATTATTAATGAGTGCATTCCTCATCATGAATGCAGCCGATGCTAAATTGCAGGCCCTGAATGTAACACATTATATACAAGCCGGTGCATTTCCGGTAAGCGGCTATTTCCAAGCCTTACTCCCAGACAGCAGCAATGCCCTGGTGTTTATTGAACGATTTTGCTGGTGGTTTCACATTATAGGAATTTTTGCATTCCTCAATTACCTCCCCTATTCTAAGCATTTCCACATTATTTTGGCTTTTCCCAACACCTATTTTTCCAATCTGAAGCCTAAAGGCGAGTTCAACAATATGGAAAGCGTGAGCAAAGAGGTAAAAGCCATGCTAGACCCTACATTTATCCCTGATGATGTACCTGCAGGACGATTTGGAGCTAAAGACGTGCAAGACCTGAGCCAAATAAATCTGCTTAATGCTTATACTTGTACCGAGTGCGGACGTTGCACATCGGTATGCCCCGCCAACATGACCGGCAAACTTTTATCGCCCAGAAAAATAATGATGGACACTCGCGACCGCTTAGAGGAAGTGGGTAAAAATATAGACCAGCACGGCCCTGACTACCAAGACGGTAAATCCTTACTGGACGATTACATTAGCCGTGAAGAAATATGGGCTTGCACCAGTTGCAACGCTTGTACCGAGGCTTGCCCCGTCAATATCGATCCGCTAGCAATTATTGTAGAGCTGAGACGATATGCAGTAATGGAAGAATCGCAAGCCCCGGCCAGCCTCAACACCATGTTTGGCAATATCGAGAACAACGGAGCCCCTTGGAAATACTCGCCCGAAGACCGTTTTAATTGGGCACAAGAGAACTAATTGTTAAAGAATAAGGCAACCTATCATATCACAATGGATTTTAAAGTACCTACCATGGCCGAAATGGCCGCCAATAACGAAGCCCCAGAAATTCTTTTTTGGGTAGGCTGTGCAGGCAGCTACGACGAAAGAGCACAACGCATTACCCGTGATATTTGCAAAATTTTACATCATGTAGGCATCAAATTTGCCGTATTGGGTAAAGAAGAAAGCTGCACCGGCGACCCGGCAAAACGAGCAGGCAACGAATTCCTGTTTCAGATGCAGGCTATGACCAATATCCAAACGCTAAATGGCTACAACATCAAAAAAATTGTGACCGGTTGTCCGCATTGTTTCAACATTATCAAAAACGAATACCCCAGCTTGGGTGGTCAATATGAAATTATACATCATTCGCAACTTATCCAAGACCTCATCAACGAAGGGAAGCTAAGAGCCGAGGGCGGCGAAAGTTTTAAAGGCAAGAAAATAACCTTTCATGATCCCTGCTACTTGGGTCGCGGAAACGGCATTTACGAAGCGCCACGCAAGGCTTTAGAAGCGCTTGATGCCGATTTGATAGAGATGCGCCATTGCAAATCAAACGGTTTATGCTGTGGCGCCGGTGGTGCACAAATGTTTAAAGAACCCGAAAAAGGCAACAAAGACATCAATGTAGCCCGGGTAGAAGAAGCACTTGAAACCAATGCCAAAATCATAGCTACCGGTTGCCCATTTTGTATGACCATGATGCGTGACGGGGTAAAAGTGAAAGAAAAAGAGCAAGAAGTTGAAGTGCTGGATATTGCCGAGCTAACCGCTAGAGCAAACGGACTATAGGCAAATTTAGTTAGTTTTTGGTTTCTCGGCCAGCTCGTTGAAACATCGAGCCAACTCGTTGAGCTGCTCTACCTCAACATTTTTTAAAGGGATGTACAAAGCAGTAGCCATACTATCTATATCCCCTTTTCTGTCGCGACGAGTTTGCACAATTACGTCGTCATTTTGGGTATGCAAGCACAATTCGCCTTGTTCGGTAGTACCGTAATAGCTCATTTTCTTAAAGCGGCTCAGGTTGAAAGCAAAAAACTCTTCTTTACCGTTGAGGAATACTTTGCGATAACGACAAAAGCCCTTGTTGGTAATTTTCAGCTCAAAAGAGCGCAGCCCCTCTTGCTCAGCTTTAATATCGTAACAACTGTTTAGCACTTTGTGGATATAGCTTTTGCTATCCTCACTAATCGAAAAAGACGAAGTAAACAGCAAAACAAGACCCAAAAAGAGAATTCTGTACCTTTTCAAGATTATTGTAAAGTTTTTCATACCGAGCCTACCGAATTGCAAGCAAGTTAAAAAAAAGATAATTTTGCAACATGAAATTTTCTCCACAATCCAAGGTCTGGATTTATCAAAGCGACCGAAAAATGAGTGATCAAGAAGTTGAAGAAATAAGCCTCATGCTTCATGATTTTACCCAACGATGGAAGGCTCATGGTTATCAATTACAGGCCAAGGCCGAGGTGCTGTACAATTACTTTATTGTGTTGTTTGCCGAAGAGCAAGGCATGGCACAAGTGTCGGGCTGCTCCATCAGTTCATCTATGGATGAAATTGATAAGATAGGTCAGAAATTTAATATTGATTTCTTTAATCGCTACAACATGGCCTATAAAATTGATGACGAAGTGCAATTGGCCAAAAAAGAAGATTTCGAAACCCTCATCACCACCAAACAAATTGGCCTAGACACCATTGTTTTCAACAACTTAGTTTTGAGCCTTGACGAGTTTGAGCACAAATGGGAAGTAGCTCTGAAAGATAGTTGGCACAAGCAAATTTTTGCCGAGCAGCTGAACGCTTAATTTATAGTTTACAAAAAGTACAAGTATAAAAAGCCCGGATTGAAATTTCAACCCGGGCTTTTTTATGGAATAAATTCTCTCTGGTTATTATTCTACAATGAAAGTACCTTTCATCATGGCAGAGTGGCCAGGGAAAGAGCAAAGAAACTCATAGGTACCTTTTGCAGGGGCAGTAAACTCAATTGTGTCTGACTCGCCTCCACCAATTAATTTGGTGTGAGCAATAATTTGTGAAGCATCACCAGCAGGAATATAGTCGGTGTCTTTAGCTTTCAAAGCATCAGCAGTAAAAGCAGCGGCTACAACACCTTGTGCCAAAAGTACAAAGTTGTGTCCCATAGCTTCTTTTGCCAATTTACCGGTGTGGTGAAGGGTTAAGGTAACTTTTTGTCCTTCTTTCACTTTGATTTCGCTAAGATCATATTTCATATCATCTCCGGCGTTGAGGGTGATAGTTGCGTTTTCACTCTCGGCAGGGGCAGCAGCCTCTGTGCTTTGCTCGGTGGTAGCTTCGGTGTTTTCTTCTGCTTCTTTAGCATTGTTTGAGCAAGATGACACCATAAATCCTAGTGCTACTGCGAATAATAAAGCTGTCTTTTTCATTTTTGATTTTTTATTTATGTTTCTGTATAAAAGTTAATTTGCAATTTTACATTAAAGGTATGGCATTACTGTTTTGCAGGTAATTGATTTTGCTGAGGAACATCTCTGCCATTCTTTCTCCTTGCCATTTGGCTCTTTCGGCCTTTGGCCCTTTAAAATGACGATCAACGGTAGCGTTAAAAAGTGTTACCCAACGTTCGAAATGTAAAGCAGCTACCGGCAGATTGGCATGTGGCAAAAAAGGTGCTCCATAATAGGTGCGTTCACCATCCAACAAAACGGTTTGCCAAAAACTGTACATTTTTTCTAAATGAGCAGGCCACCGATCCTGAATTCTATTGTTGAAGATATCTTTCAGCAAATCATCCTCGCGAATGCTTCCGTAGAAATCATCCACCATAATTTTAATATCTGCCAATGTTTCGATATCCTTTTGCATTAGCTATTTGTTATAGTAACACGTGTTTGAAAAACTGCAACAAAAATAAGCAAATCTTATTTATGACAAAAATATCTGAATATTGTTTTGGAATTTATTTACCAAGCTATGATAAAAGGTTTGGCGAAGTGAAATACCTTAAAAATCAAGCGGGCCAATACGCCTGATATTCTTCATGATTAGGTATTTTCGGTGTTGGATGTAGGGGCTAGCTTTGAGGGGTGTCCAACGAAGTGGATTAGGGAAACAGGCAGCCAAAAGTGCTGCTTCAGCCTTAGACATTTTGCGGCAAGAATGTCCGTAGTAGGCCCTACTGGCGGCCTCTGCGCCATAAATCCCATCGCCCATTTCTATCACATTCAAATAAACCTCCATAATACGTTCTTTGCTCCACAACAGCTCAATCAGTACCGTAAAATACATTTCAAGCCCTTTGCGCAAATAAGACCGCCCAGGCCAAAGAAATACATTTTTAGCTGTTTGTTGCGAAATGGTGCTTCCGCCTTTTATCTTCTTTTTGTTTTTGAGGTTATTTTCATAGGCTTTCTCGATAGCCTTAAAATCAAAACCTGCATGTTGCAAAAAAAGTTGATCTTCAGCAGCAACTGCCGCTCTTTTCATATTATCGGCTATTTCGTTAAAGTTGACCCATTCTTTTTTAATCTTAGCTTGCTTGCCCATGGCTTTTCGCTCTTGGTTTCGTTGCAGCATCAGGTAGGTTACAGGCGGGTTAACAAAACGATACAACAACACCCAAGCAAAGGATAGGATTACAAACCAAAGCAATATCAGCCCAAGCAAGCGAAACAAAAATCTGCCCATTGATTTTTTACCTAATCTAAACGTATTCATCTTTGTAAAGGTATAAATAGAAAGCTCAAGCAACAATGCTTATCTTTGTTTATGCTAAAAAAAGAACGCTATCAGGGTGTTGTAGCTTATTTTTCTGCCACCCAACCATTTGCCGAAACCGAACTGCACTACAACAACCCCTACCAATTGCTGGTGGCAGTAATACTCTCTGCCCAATGCACCGACAAAAGGGTTAACCTGGTTACACCAGAACTGTTCAAAAGGTTTCCGAACCCAAAAGCTTTGGCCGATAGCAGTCCGGATCTTGTTTTTGATTACATCCGCTCTATCAGCTACCCCAACAACAAAGCAAAACATTTGGTTGGGATGGCCAAAATATTGCATAAAGAATATCATGATGTGGTACCTTCGTCACTAAACGACTTGCAAAGGATGCCGGGTGTAGGACGCAAAACAGCCAATGTAATTGCCTCTGTTATATATAATGCTCCGGCAATGGCTGTTGACACCCATGTATATCGGGTAGCTCGTCGTATTGGCCTCACCAGCGGAAAAACACCTCTGGCCGTTGAGAAAGATTTAGTAAAACACCTGAGCCAAGATATTATCCCTTTGGCACACCACTGGCTTATACTGCACGGCAGGTACATTTGTATAGCCCGAAAACCCAAATGTGACATTTGCGGGATAAGAGATTTCTGCAAATATTACCAACAAAAGCAACGTTAAGTAATGAGCCAAACAACCTTTTAAGCAAATTGACCTACACCAATACTAAGTAGAAATAGCAATACAAATAATTCTAAAAATATTTGCACAATTCATAATTTTAATATTACTTTGCTAATAATATTAGTTTTTATATTTTTTGTAATACTCTCATATTAGTTATATTTTTATCGCCTATTTAATCGCAAACACATGAATCCCAACACAGAAAAGCTCAAAGCATTACAGCTTACCCTTGATAAATTAGAGAAAAATTTTGGTAAAGGCTCTATTATGAAACTGGGCGACCAAGCCGTAGAGAGTATCGAAGCTATCTCAACCGGCTCTATCAGCCTCGATATTGCCTTAGGAATTGGTGGCGTACCCAAAGGTCGTATTATTGAGATTTTCGGCCCCGAATCGTCCGGTAAAACTACCTTGGCTACACATATCATTGCCGAAGCCCAAAAAAAAGGAGGAATTGCAGCAATAATAGATGCCGAGCACGCTTTTGATCAGTTTTACGCTCAGAAATTAGGGGTCGATGTAGAAAACCTACTCATATCACAACCCGACAATGGCGAGCAAGCCCTAGAAATAGCAGACAGCCTAATACGTTCGGGTGCTATTGATGTGATTGTAATTGACTCGGTGGCTGCGTTGGTTCCCAAAGCTGAGATTGAAGGCGAAATGGGCGACAGCAAGATGGGCTTGCAAGCTCGGTTGATGAGCCAGGCACTACGCAAGCTAACCGGCACCATCTCCAAAACCAATTGCTGTTGTATCTTTATCAACCAGCTTCGCGAAAAAATTGGGGTGATGTTTGGCAACCCAGAAACTACAACCGGAGGTAATGCGCTTAAGTTTTATGCCTCCGTTCGACTAGATATTCGACGCAC
>JBDHXL010000037.1:0-23030 GCA_039810685.1 Pedobacter sp.
CCCTCTTTCGAGGATGCTTTAGATCAAGTTAATGAACAATTATTAAACTGATTTCGGGGAAGTTTATTACAAGTACTTTGCCAGTTTTTTTAAATGGGCTTTATAATGACGTTAAGATGACTAAACACCCCTACAAAATCAAATACGAAAAGCACAAGAGCGACCTTTGTGGAGGTCAATTGCGTTGCAGAGGCTAAAAATCTGTCTATTTTTTAGACTTTAGGTGTGCACTAAAGCAAGCAACTTTTTTAAGGGTACTTGATTGGTGATGGGAGGGAAGTCGAAGCAGAAAGCTTGTATTTAGACGTTACCCCACCATTTTGACCAGTTTAAATTACCTGCTGTTATTTGCTTGTCCAGTTTTCAAATCCTAACTGTCGATATTTTGTGCTTGTGGTTAACAAGTTAGATTATCGAGGCATTTTTGGCATGTTACGCATCATTTTGGCAGCTGCCGCTGGGTTAGAGAATTGTTTCATTACTTTTCTCATGTCCTCAAATTGTTTGATGAGCTTGTTCACATCTTCAATTTTGTTGCCCGAACCACGAGCAATACGAGCCCTACGGCTTTGTTGTATCGAGTCGGGGTTTTCACGCTCGTAGGGGGTCATCGATTGGATGATGGATTCTACCCCTTTAAAGGCATTATCATCCAAATCAATATCTTTTACCATTTTACCTACGCCGGGTATCATGCCCATCAAATCTTTCATGTTACCCATTTTTTTGATTTGTTGGATTTGCCCGTAAAAGTCGTTGAAATCGAATTTATTTTTACGAATTTTCTTTTGAAGCTCGGCGGCTTGTTTCTCGTCAAATTGTTGTTGTGCTCTTTCTACCAAGGACACCACATCGCCCATACCCAAAATACGTGAAGCCATCCTGTCGGGGTGAAACACGTCTAGGGCATCCATTTTCTCGCCAGTACCGATAAATTTGATAGGTTTGTCCACCACCGATTTGATAGACAAGGCCGCACCGCCTCGGGTATCGCCATCAAGCTTGGTCAGCACTACCCCGGTAAAGTCTAAGCGGTCGTTGAATATTTTGGCAGTATTCACGGCATCCTGACCGGTCATGGCATCTACCACAAACAAAATTTCGTGTGGGTTGGTTTTGGCTTTTACCTCGGCAATTTCGTTCATCAAAGCCTCATCAACCGACAAGCGCCCGGCAGTATCCACAATCACAACGTTGTGTTGGTTCTTTTTGGCTTCGGCAATACCCTCTTGTGCAATACCTACGGGGTCTTTGCTCTCGGTGTTGGCATATACCGGTACGCCCACTTGCTCGGCCAATACTTTAAGCTGATCTACGGCCGCAGGACGATACACGTCGCCAGCAACCAAAAGTGGTTTTTTGCCTTTATTTTTGAGGTATAAGGCCAGTTTTCCGGTAAATGTGGTTTTACCGGCACCGTTTAGTCCGGCAATGAGTATAACAGTGGGGTTGTTTTTTAAGTCGAGCTCGGTAGCTTCGCCGCCCATCAATGCGGCTAGCTCATCATTCATGATTTTGGTGAGCAATTGCCCTGGCGAAATGCTGGTAAGCACGTTGGCACCCAAGGCTTTTTCTTTTACCTGGTCGGTAAAACTTTTAGCTGTTTTGTAATTTACGTCGGCATCGAGCAGGGCCTTGCGAATTTCTTTCATCGTTTCGGCCACGTTGATTTCTGTAATGCTGCCTTGCCCCTTTAAAACTTTGAATGCCCGGTCTAATTTGTCCTGTAAATTTTCAAACATGATAAAATCAAATTATTATTTTGCTGCTGCAAAGGTATTAATTTAATAAAAATAAATTGCTTATGAATTAACGAAATGCCAATTGCTCCTACAAGTCATTACCTAGAACATAAAAAATTTACTGCACTAACTTTAAGGTAGCTGCTTTGGGGGCAAGTGTAGCAATTCTTAACAGAGCTAGTAAAATGCCAAAAAAAATCAGAAATTAGACCTTTCCTATCCACCTCAATAAAAAACTCGATGCTAAAACCGCTAAAAATATTGCAAGCCTCTGCTGGTTCAGGTAAAACCTTTAGTCTTACCCTACACTATCTGAATTTGATAATTGGTCGCGACCGTAAATATCGGGATATCTTGGCCGTAACATTTACCAACAAGGCCACAATGGAGATGAAAGAGCGAATTTTGTCGGTTTTGTATGGCCTAGCCAAAGATGATGACACGCCTGGTATAGCCAGCTATCGTCAATTGCTTTTGGAGCAAAAACCCAACTACAATCGGGCCAGCCTACAGGCCGAGGCACACCGTATCTATCGGGATATTTTGCATGATTACAAGCGTTTTTCCATCAACACAATAGACGGATTTGTGCAACGAGTGATACGCAGTTTTGCTTTTGAATTGGGGCTTAGTGGCGACTATACCGTAGAACTAAACGAAAGCAAAGTGACCCAGGAGCTACTGCAAAAGCTAGAGCAAAGTTTGGAGCAACACGAGCTTATTTTTGATTGGCTGGTTGAAGGCGTGCTCGAAAAAATAGACAGTGGCAAAAGATGGGACTACAAAGAGCAATTGCAAGAACTGATAAAACAGATTTTTAAAGATAATTATCAGGATTTTGACGAAGCGATGCGAAGAATTGGCCCCGAAAACATTCACCGTGTTTTTGAGGAGACCAAGCAAAAGATGAACAAAATTATTAATGATTTTGAGCATAATATAGCCGAGCAGAGCGAAAAAGTAGAAGCTTGGATTGAGCAATTTGACCTGACTAAAGAATGCTTTAAGGGTAAGAGTAGAAGCCCTATTTTTAAGATTAATAGGCTGCATGAAGACAGGGGCAAGCTCATTTATCAACTAATTGAATGGTTAGATAATCCCTCCTCACTCTTTCAAAATAACGCTAAAGAAGTTGAACATTTTCCTGCTTTAAAACCAATTTTAGAAGCGTTGCAAACAATCTATTTTGATGGTATTGCCGATTATTGTTTGAGCCTTGAGCTGAAGAAAGATTTCTATTTTTTACGTTTGATGTACGAAACCTCACAGTTGTTGAGCGAATATCGGAGCGAAAATGAGAACCTGCTTATTAGCGATGCCCAAAAGCTCATCAACGGAATTACCAATCCTATAGATGAGCAGGGCAATGAAATTGGAGACGAAAACCCTTCCTTTATTTGGGAAAAAGTGGGCACCACCTATCGCAACTACCTGATAGATGAGTTTCAGGATACATCGGTGCAGCAGTGGAAGAGTTTTCGGGTGTTATTGTCAAACGCTATTGCCTCGGCAAGTGGTCGTTATATCGATCACCTTATAGTAGGCGATACTAAGCAGAGCATTTACCGATGGCGCAACGGCGATTGGGCTATTCTGCACCGACAAGCCGAGGCCGATATTGGTTCGGCTTATGTGGTACACGACAGCCTAAAAGAGAACTACCGAAGTTCGGCCCACATCATTGATTTTAACAATAGCCTGTACCAAAAGTTGGCCACTAAAGCCCAAGCTAATATCAACGCTAAGTTCGAAGGCGATAGCGCATGGTGGAGCCAAGAGGGTTATGATCAGGTGCTTGAGCAGCTTTATAAAGGAGTGGCACAAACCAAGCCCGAGCAATGCCCGGCCGGCGGTGTTGTAAAAGTTTATCGCTTAGACCCGAGCAAAGAGCAAAAAGAGGAAGATCAAGAAGTAGCCGATTTTAAAACTTTGGCTCTAGAAAAAATGTTGGATGAAATTCGCTACCTGAGGGATGAACTGGGCTACCAGCTTCGAGACATAGCTGTGCTGGTTCGCAAAAACCAAGAAGCGGCCCTGTGTGTAGAGTCGCTGATGAAAGAAGGGATTGCTGTAGTGTCTGCCGAAGCCCTGAAATTGGCCAATCATCCGTCTATAAAACTCATCATCAACACGCTGCGGAGTATGCAGAATCTCGAAAGCGAGACCACCCTCTACAAGGCCAATTGCATTGTACTGTATCAGCAGCTGAGAGGCAAAACTTGTAGTGCAGCAATGTTGGCTATGGCCAAGCAAGAACTAAATAAATTGGCGTGTCTTTTACCAACATCGCTCTGCGAAAATTGGCAAAGATGGCTTCAATTACCTCTGAGCGAACTGGTAGAGCAAGTGATAGCAGCGTATGAACTACACCTACAAAACCGTTTATACCCTTTTCTGTTGGCCTTTAGAGATTTGGTGGGCGAGCAAAGCCGAAGCGGCGAAAAAGGGCTGAGTACATTTTTGAAGTGGTGGGACGAAGAAGGCCAAGAGAAGGCCCTGCCCTCATCAGACCAAACCGATGCTTTGCAAATTTATACCATACACAAATCTAAAGGTTTAGCTTTTAGAGCGGTATTGGTGCCATTTTGCAATTGGGCTACCGAAAGTAAGCACAATACCCGTATTTGGGCACCGGCAGCAGAAAGTCCCTTTGCCGAATTTTCGGTTTTACCGCTTCCCTATGTCAAAAACCTGAAGTATTCGAGCGTCTCAAAAAGCTATTACCGCGAAATGCTAGATAGCATGTTGGATGCGATGAATATGCTTTATGTGGCCACTACAAGAGCAAAAGATTATCTTTTTTTAGCCTTCCCAAGCAATGATTATCAAATTGGCAAATTGCTAAACGAGTGTATGGAGGAATTAGCCGAAACGGAAGGCTTATCTTTTAGTACAGAGGGTTATTACGAAAAAGTGAATCCAATAGCAAATGCACCACAGGCCAAATTACAACAAGACCAAGCTTTGCATCTTAACCATTATCCGCATAGCCAGCGAATGGCCGCTTTGTACCGGCAAGACAACAAAGAACAACTGCCTTATGTTTTGCAACAGGCAGATGCCGCCCGTTTGGGCTCGCTGAAACATCAGGTTTTGGCCAATGCCAACCATGCAGAAGCTGTTGAGAACGAGTTAGAACAGCTTTGGCTAGCGGGCACCATCTCTAAAACCGAGCAAAAACAGCTTAAGTTAGAAGTGATGCAGGTGTTGGAGCAAGCCGATTTAAAAGCTCTTTTGGCTGATGCTGAAGAACGGTTTACCGAAAAAACTATTGTCGACTCGGCAGGGAATAGCCACCGCCCCGACCTTGCCATCTGGAAAGCCAATACCCTGCACATTGTGGACTATAAATTTACATTAGGGCAAGAGAAAAAACACATCGAGCAGGTGCAAGGTTATGCTCAACTGTACCGAGAGCTGGGCTATAGCTCGGTAAAAGGCTATTTGTATTATGCACACAACCACAGCTTGGTAAGGGTTGAAAATACCTAAGGGCGATGTTAATCAATAAAATAACCAACTATTAATTTAAGGAACCTAAATAGGATGACCCCATTTTTAAAAGAAGTAGCACAAGATTTGTATCATCGTTTTGGCGATGATATCCAACATTGTCATATCATTTTTAACAATAAACGTCCGGCAGCCTATCTCAAAAAAATGCTGGCCGAGTCATTTGGTAGGGCTTATTTTAGTCCTCGGTTTTATACGGTCCAAGCTTTTATGGCGCAGCTATCGGGGCAAAAAGTGGCCGATTTTTATATCGAGTTTTTCCACCTGCTCAGAGCCTACAATCTATTGTTGCACCAAGAAGGAAAATCCCGAATTAACAGTGCGCATTTTTTGCCCTTGGCCAAAACTATTTTAAGTGATTTTGCTCAGATAGACAGTGATTTGGTTGATGCCGATAAATTGTACCGCGACATGGGTGATATTGCCCAGATAGATCAAGAATTTGATTACCTAACCCAAGAGCAGCACGAGTTTTTAAGTCGTTTTTGGGAGTCGTACTCCGCAACCAAGCACAAAGAGCGCAAAGAGCGTTTTATTGCCCTATGGCGACGCATGCCGGGTTTATACCATCAGTTTCATGCCTCGTTACAAGCACAAGGCTACAGCACCTACGGGCGTATCTATCGGCACTTGGCACAAAGTGATTTAGAGGGCTTAGATTTTCTACAAAACTTGGGAGCAGGCAAGCTTATTTTTGTAGGTTTTAACGCTCTGAGTAGGGCCGAGGCCAACATATTTAAAACATTGCAAAGCCAGGGTAAAGCTTTGTTTTATTTTGATACCGATCCCTACTACTTGGATGATAAGCAACAGGAGGCCGGGTATTTTTTGCGACGAAATTTTGAGGAGTACGGATTGTTGAATGCTTTGACTAGCACAAAACATTTTTTTGAGGATTTCCCTCGTCAGCTTAGTTTGTATGCTGTGCAAGGGCAAAGCGTGCAAGCCAAATTGTTGCCCCAATTGTTGGGCAAGGACTATGGGCACAGTGCGGTTGTTTTGGCCGATGAAAGTTTGTTGATACCCTGCTTGCAAAGTATAGATGAACAAGTGCCCCTCAACATCACCATGGGCTATGCCTTATCACAATCATCGCTTTATAGTTGGATAGATTTGTGGTTGCAAATACAGGCCGAGCTTTTGAAACAGCAACGCTTGGATCACCAGCAATTTGAAGCCTTTTTGTCGCACCCACATACCGTTATTGCTACCGCTACCAAAACCAGAATAAGTCAAGAAATTATTGACGAAAATTTGGTAAACTTGAGCTTAGATCGTTTGCAAGCCGAGGCCGAACCTTTGATGCAATTGTACTTCCGTGTTGCTGATCGAGGTGTCAACTTGCTCAACAATTTGCTGCAGCTATTGCAAACCTTGTGGCATCAACATAGCGAGCAACAAGGACTAAACAAAATAGAGGCCCGCATATTGCTGCAATGCCTCAAAGAGTTGACCCGTATGCAAGATACTTTGGGGGCCTACCTACAAGACGAGGATCACGATTTGGTTGGGCAGTTGCTTCGCAAAATTTTGCTGGGAATAAGTGTGCCTTTTGAAGAGCAAGAGCAAGACGCTTTGCAACTAATGGGGCTGCTTGAAAGTCGTAACCTTAATTTTGATCATGTATTGATATTAGGTTTCAACGAGGGGATTATACCCAAAACCAGCTTGGCAGATAGTTTTATCCCCGACAGTATTCGCCGGGCCTATGGCCTACCCATAGCCGAGAATCTTGATGCGGTGTCGGCCTATATGTTTTATCGTTTGGTACAGCGAGCATCTAAAGTTACCTTGCTGTACAATTCACTACCCGAGTTGGGGGGTGGGGGCGAGCCCAGTCGCTTCTATTATCAGTTGCAATACGAAAGCAAGTTTACCATTGAGCATAAACAATTGGTATTGCCCTTGGTAGCCGAAAGAACAGAAACTTTTAGTCTTGCAAAAGACCAAGAGCCGATAAAATCAGCACTTCAGCGTTATCTGAAAGGAGAGAGATACCTATCGCCAACGGCGCTAAACACCTATATTGCCAATCCTATAGACTTTGCCTACAAGTATTTGTTGGATATAAAAGAGCCCAAAGAGGTAAACGACAATCTAGAAGCCCGATTTATTGGAGAGGTGTTGCATAAAGTGCTAGAAGAGGCTTATGCTGATAAAATTGGCAAATTGGTTGATGAAGAGTACATCAATAAAATTAAATCAGAACTGCCACTCCGGGTGCAGCAAGCGTTTGAAAAAATAGCAGAGCTTAATCTCGAACAGCACCAACTATTACCTGCCCAAAAATTGGCCTTGGCCATTGTGCAAAAATTTGCCGATAAAGCACTTAGTATAGACGCTACTTACGTACCATTTACCATCAAAGCACTCGAGCATGATTTTGAGTCTAAGTTTCATTTTGTGCTCAAAGGTAAAACCGAAAGTGTTACTTTTAAGGGGATTATAGACCGTATTGACGAGAAAGAGGGGCTCGTTCGTATTGTGGATTATAAAACCGGAGGCGATAAAAACCGATTTAATGGGGTGAATAAGCTATTTGACACCAACGACAAGCAACAAAACAAGGCCGTACTACAAACGCTACTTTATACATCGCTCTACGCCGACCAACATCAGATTGCCCAAATTGCACCCCATTTGTACTTGCTAAAAGAAAAAAATGAAGGCACTGAAATACGTCATGGAAAAACCATATTGGATGCAGAAGAAATGCAAGCAATTAAGACCGATTTTATAAATGCTTTGGCCGATAAATTGGCTGAGCTTTTTGATGAAAACATAGCCTTTGAGAAAAGTACCGTCCCCGATAATTACAAGTACTCAATTTATAAAACCTTGTTTGGGGAGATAGATTAACCCAATCGAGCAAATTCGGGTTTATATGGGATTAATATTTGGCTCAAACCTTAAATTTTGTAACTTCATACTTTTACGTATTTTATTCCATTGGTAATGGCAACAGGATTAACAGATGTGATGGCTTCGATAGCCCAAAGGGGATTGCTCGAGACACAAGAAGAAATGTTGGAAACCGGGCGAAAAAAAAATAAGCTATTTATCGGTATCCCTTGCGAAAGCTCTTTTCAAGAGTGCCGAATTGCGCTTACCCCGCTATCGGTAGCTCTGTTGGTCAACAATGGTCACAAGGTAGTGTTGGAAAGCGGCGCAGGCAATGGGGCCAATTTTAGTGATAAAGACTATAGCGAGCAAGGTGCACAAATTGTGTACGATAAAAAAGAAGTTTGGGCAGCTGATATTGTGGTGAAGATTGCACCGCCCAGCCTCGAAGAAATTGGCTGGATGCAAAAAGGGCACACCCTCATATCGGCTTTGCAAACCTGTAGCCTCAGCACCGAAGTTCTGAAAGCCTTGATGCAAAAAAAAATCAATGCATTGGCTTTCGAACACCTGCGTGATGAAGGCGGGATATTGACCGTAGTACGAGCCATGAGCGAAATAGTAGGAGCTACTTCTATTTTTATCGCTGCCGAGTACCTGAGTACGGCCTTTGGGGGTAAGGGGCTGATGCTTGGAGGCTTTACCGGAATATCGCCAACCGAAATTGTTATTTTGGGAGCAGGTACGGTAGGCGAATATGCTGCCCGTACCGCACTTTCTTTGGGTGCCGAGGTAAAGGTGTTTGACAGTTCTTTGTTTAAATTGCGTCGTCTGCAAAACAACTTGGGCAATCGGGTTTCTACCTCGGTTTTGCAGCCGGTTGTGCTCAACAAGGCCATCACCAATTGCGATGTAGTAATAGGTGCCATTAGAGCCGAACACGGCCGAAGCCCTTGTGTAGTAAGCGAAGAAACCGTTGCTAAAATGAAACCCTACTCTGTAATTGTGGACGTAAGTATAGATCAAGGAGGATGTTTTGAAACTTCTGAAGTAACGGATCATAAAAACCCGACATTTGTAAAGCACGGTATTATCCATTATTGTGTACCCAATATCGCTTCGCGAGTGCCTCGTACCGCATCTTATGCCCTCACCAATATCTTTGCACCTATTTTGGTAGCTATTGGTGATATGGGCGGACTAAATAAATTGATTTGGGAGCAATCCGGTATCAGAGAAGGGCTTTATACCTATCAGGGACATCTTACCAATAAAGATTTGGCCAAAATGTTTAATCTTCCCTATAAAGATTTAGAGTTGCTGATACTTTCTAAACAATAAGTAAACTTAGCATTGCTGAGCAAGGACTATACCCAGTTTGCTATAAAACGGTAAATATTAAAATTGGGGTGCTCCAGAGCTTCGCTCAGCTGCTTAAGCAAGATGTCTTTGTCCACTCCTTGCATACGTTGGTGTTGTATGAGGCGATAAGCCTGCTCGGCCAATAACTCTGCGGCTTGTTTGTTATCATTTGCTTTGGGCTGCATTAGCCATTCGTATAAGGGAGCAATACCTTGCTGTTTATCGGCTATGGTTTGAAAAACAGGCACTTCTTTGTGTTGGTCTTTCAGGGTTTTTTGTAAGCTGTTGGCAAATTTTGCAGCTCCTTCACGGTCGGCCTTGTTTAGGGCAAAGGCATCAGCAATTTCCATTAGCCCCGATTTAAGTTGCTGCACTTCATCTCCAGCCTCGGGCACTAGCACTACAAGGGTTTTACTGCTCAAAGCAGCTACCTCTACCTCCGATTGGCCAACGCCTACGGTCTCTATCATCACCACATCAAACCGGGCCGATTTTAGCAGATCGCACATTTCTATTACCTTGGCCGCCAGTCCACCCAAAGCACCCCTGCTGGCTACTGACCGGATAAAGACATTGGGATGGTTGAAATGTCGGCTCATGCGTATTCTATCACCCAAAAGTGCACCTTTGCTAAATGGCGAGCTTGGGTCTATTGCCAAAACGGCAACTCGTTGGTTTTTGGCTATACACTCGTTCAGTAGTGCATTTACCAAAGTGCTTTTCCCTGCGCCCGGCGGGCCTGTAATTCCCAGTACCGGTATTTGGGTGTTGATGTGTATTTGCCGCAATAAATCATCAGCGAGCTCGGAGCCGTTCTCTACCCAAGTCAGTGCTCGGGCTATTGCCGCAAAATGACCTTGAGCCAATGATTGGGCGAGTGACTGAACGGTTTTTTCCATGCAACTTACTAATATAGTGCTAGCTAAATTAGCAATTTTAGAGATAGACCCAAGTAAATGTGGTTTTTTTTCGGGTTACGATGTGCTAAGGTGTACTATTAGCCTAAGTGCTTAAACAAGTTTCATCTCAAACAAGGTGGCTAAATGTGCTTTTAGCTTTTGTTTTACTGCATTGAGGTCGAGCTCTTGACCCAATTCTCTTTGCATAGAGGTAACGTCTTTATCGTCGATACCACAAGGAACAATGTTTTTAAAATAATCGAGGTTGGCGTTTACGTTGAAAGCAAAGCCATGCATAGTCACCCAGCGGCTACAACGCACTCCCATCGCACAAATTTTACGAGCTTTTTCGTTGTCGGCATCAAGCCATACACCCGTATAGCCGGGATACCGACCGGCAACAATACCATAATCGGCAAGGGTGAGGATGATGGCTTCTTCTAGGGTACGTAGGTATAAATGTATGTCGGTAAAAAAGTTGTCTAAATCCAGGATAGGGTAGCCTACAATTTGCCCGGGTCCATGGTAGGTAATGTCGCCGCCCCTGTTTATTTTATAATAGGTGGCTTGTTTTGCTTTCAGGCCTTCATCGTCCAGCAAGAGGTTCTCGGGATGTCCGCTTTTGCCCAAGGTGTACACGTGTGGATGTTCGCAAAACACCAAATAATTGGGGGTCTCGCTTTGTTGTGCCTCTTGACGATTTTTCATCTTTATGGCCAATATTTGCTCAAACAAGCTTTCTTGTCTGTCCCAAGCTGCTTGGTAGTCGGTCAAGCCCCAGTCTATAAATTGTACTTCTTTGTTTTTCATGTAATTACGCTATTACGTAGCCTACCATATAGCCGTCGTCGGTTTTAAAATAATGGACATCGAGCACTTGTTTTTCATCTTTCATCTGCACCACCGCTTGTAGCTGGCCACCTTGCTCGTTAAGCTTAAAAGGTTTTATGCGGATATCTCTTTTAAATTCCAGTTCTTTTTTACCGTGCCATTTGTAAATAGCTTCTTTGGCGCACCAGCAGGCATATAAACCATTTATATTGTTGCCAACGTGTTTGTGTGACAACTCAATGTCTGACAGGAATTTGTGACGCACTAGTTTAATTTTGTGCTTTATCATTTCCATGTCAACCCCTACTTTCTTGTTTGGGTTACGGCTTAGCATTACGGCAGCATAGTCGTAAGAGTGACTAAGCGAAATATGGTAATTGTAATTGGTTAAATATGGTTTGCCAAAATTGTCTAACTGGCAGTCGATGTATTCGGGAGTGTTGAGCAGGGTTCGTAACAGCAATCGGGTACCCAGCCACTGCAAAACACGCTTCTCACTCTTGAAACTGTTAATAATATCCAGCTCGTGTTGTTTAAGTTGTAGGCCCGATTTCAATTGTTCATGGCTTTCTTCTAGCCGCCAAATGGCCAAACGACAATCTTCATCAATGTTAAGATCTAAAATTATAGGCATTTTCTAAATCGAAAAATCGTTACAAAAGTATCCTAAATTAATCATAAATTAGGCGAAAAAACACAAAATGATTTTATCGGACAAACGGATATTGGAAGAAATAGAACGAGGGAGTATAATTATTGAACCATTTAAGCCCGAGTGCTTGGGAACTAACTCATACGATGTACATTTGGGCAAATACCTAGCCACTTATAAAGACAGAGTGCTCGATGCTAAGGCACACAACAAGGCCGATCATTTTGAAATTCCGAAAGAGGGGTTTGTGCTACAGCCCGGTACGCTTTATTTGGGAGTAACACTAGAGTACACCGAAACCCATTTGCACGTGCCTTTTTTGGAGGGCAAAAGCAGTACCGGTCGGCTCGGTATCAACATACATGCAACCGCCGGTAAAGGTGATGTGGGTTTTTGCAACACCTGGACTCTTGAAATTTCTTGTGTGCAGCCTGTGCGGGTATATGCCGGTATGCCCATAGGGCAATTGTTGTATTTTAGTGTTGAAGGGAAGATAAACCGGCACTACAACACAAAAACCAATGCGAAATACAACCGCAAAACAACACGCCCGGTTGAAAGTATGATGTGGAAAAATGAATTTTGAACCTTTTGCTGATTTTTAGAGTCTATAATCCTGATAAGTGAAGAATTAGTATCTTGCAATTCTATTTAAGAACTTGATGAAAAAGAAATCCCTCTTTTGCGGATTGATGCTGTTGGCTTGTTGCCTAATCAATCCTGTATTCGCCCAAAATACCCCACTACCCGAATACCTTAAAAAACTCGATGTTATAACCAGTAATTTGGCACAAGAAAAAATCTATTTACACCTGGACAAGCCTTATTATGCCGTAGGCGATAACATCTGGTTTAAAGTTTATACTTTAAATGCTAAAACAGGCCAACCCTCTATTACCAGTGGTTTGGTTTATGTAGAGTTGATAAACGAGAAAGACAGTATTGATAAAAAAATGATGCTGCCTTTGCGGGGCGGTATTACGTGGGGCGATTTTAAACTTGCCGACTCACTAACGGAGGGAAATTACCGAATACGAGCCTACACCCAATGGATGCGAAATGCCGGCCCTGAGTTTTTTTACGACAAGACCATAAAAATTGGTAATTCATGGGCCAACAAGGTGTTTACCAATGTCAATTACTCGATAGTAAATGAGGCCAGTCAGCAAAAAATTATTGCTTCACTTCGTTTTAGCGATAAGCAAAACTTACCCTACACCGATTGTCCGGTTAGTTATGAGCTAAAGCTAAACAATAAAACCTTGGCCCGAGGCAAATCAACCACAAGCAAATTGGGCGATATAGTGGTAGAAGCCCTCAACAAGCAACCCGATCTGCTAAAAGAAGGACACATTGAAGCCAGTATTAGCCTACCCAACAAACAGGTCGTGAAAAAAGTAATGGCCTTGAATGCAGCCCAAAATAGTTTTGATGTGCAGTTCTTTCCCGAAGGGGGCAAAATGGTTGAGGGTTTACCCAACCGTATAGGGGTAAAAGCCATCAACGGACGTGGCTTGGGCGAGCCCATTAAGGCTAAAGTTATCAATAGTGATGGGGTAGAGATTGCTAAGTTTGAGAGCAATAAGTTGGGTATGTGTAGCTTTTTCATAAACCCACTGCCCAACCAAGTTTACAAAGCCGAGGTAGAGTTTGCCAACGGCAGTAAAAAAACTTATAATTTGCCACAAGTAGAAAAAAGTGGGGTTGTGTTGGCTGTAAGCAATCAAGATAGCACCAAATTGAATATTCGTTTGTTTTTAAGCCCCGATTTGCTCAATAAAGCCGATTACAATTTGATAGCACATCACAACGGTTTGGTTTATTTCTCTAGCGCCATATCATCGAGCAAACAAGTGGTATCGCTATCAGTACCCAAAGACAGTTTGCCCTCGGGTGTACTTCAAATAAGCCTTTTAACACAAGATTACAAGCCGCTAAGCGAAAGACTAGTTTTTATCAACAATTTTCATGATAAGATACAGTTAGATAGTGAAGGCCTACTGAGCCATTACCCGCAAAGGGGCAAAGTTGCTTTTGATGTTAAGGCCAGCAATAGGGGGCAGGCTGTGCAAGGCAGTTTCTCGGTAGCAGTAACCAACACCAGTGCTGTTAAACCCGATTTAGAAAACGAAAGCAATATATTGAGCAGAATGTTGCTCACCGCTGACCTATCAGGCTACGTAGAAAAACCCAACTATTATTTTCTGGATCAAGGACAAGATAAACGACAAGACCTGGATGCCTTGTTACTGACCCAAGGATGGCGAAAAATTGAATGGAAAAAAATTGCCGACAGCAAAGTGGAGCAACCCCGGTTTGCAGCCGAGAAAAAAATTGTAATCAGCGGTACAGTTACTAAGGGAGGTAAACCGGTGGTAAAAGGGAAAATCATGCTCGTGTCGTTTACCGGAGGATTTTTTGCTACCGATACCCTAACGGATGAGAAAGGGCGATTTAGTTTCGACCAAATAGAATTTACAGATAGTACCAAATTTGTTGTACAAGCCCGCACACAAAAAGACCGAAAATTTGTGGACATTGTAATGGACGTTGTACCGGGGCAGGTCGTTACCAAAAACCCCAATACCGGCGATATGGAGGTAAACGTAAACCAGTCTATGTTGGGCTATTTGAACGAGAGCAATCGCTATTTTGATGACCAGGTGCAGCGAGGACTTTTGAACCGGACTATTCTGCTTGATGAAGTAAAGGTGGTTGAGAAACGCAAGCCCAGTTACGAATCGTCCAATATTGGAGGGGCTGGCCATGCCGATGCGGTTTTCCATGCCAAAGATCTGGAGACCAGTTTTTCTTTATCGCAATTTTTGCAAGGAAGGGTGGCCGGTGTACAAATCTACAACGGACAAGCCTTTGCAAGAGGAAGCACCGAGCCAATGAAAATATCGGTTGACGGGATGATGCTCGAAGGCGAAGACGTGAGCCTTGATGAAATTGTTGTGGCCGATATACAAACGGTTGAAGTTTTGAAAAGTGGAGCAACAACAGCCATTTACGGAAGTAGGGGCGGTTCGGGGGTAATTGTTATTACTACCAAACGAGGTGAAGGTTACCGATCGGTAAATCCTTATACCCCCGGTTTGATTAAATACAACCCCTTGGGCTATGCTATGGTTAGGGAGTTTTACTCGCCAAAGTATGATGTTAAAGAAGATTCTCGTCCCGACCTCAGAACAACCGTTTTTTGGGAGCCCCAGTTGGTAACAGACAAAGAAGGTAAGGCCAATATCAGTTATTTTAATACCGATGTACCCGGGCTTTACCGCATTGTTATTGAAGGGGTTGACGTTGATGGAAATTTGGCACGTAAAGTATTGAGTTATCGGGTAAATTAATATTGATGTGTTGAACAAACTGGAGATATCTTACTTTGAAACAATAACCCGAGATGATTTCTCAATAGGCTAAGCATGAAAAAAATAATCTTAAACCTTTTGCTGCTGTTTGTGATTGCTACAGCTATTGCACAGCAAAAAGCCGAAAACCCCTACGGTTTACCCATAATGAACAGCTTGCAGCAATATCGGGCAGCAATTAAACAAAACCCCGATTTGGAATTGGTAGAGATAAAAAAGGCGATACCCAGCATACAGCTCGATATTCGCTATGCAAGTACAAACAATTTTATGCAGCAGGTTATGTATGCACAAGCACGTGCTTTTGCCCGAAAACCCGTTGTACAGCAACTAAAAAAGATTCAGGCCGAGCTAAAAAAACAGGGCTATGGACTAAAAATTTACGATGCCTACCGCCCTTATGCCGTTACCTTAGCCTTTTATGATAAAGCTAGCGATAAAAGTTTTGTGGCCAACCCCAAACAGGGTTCTAAGCATAACCGTGGTTGCGCTGTAGATTTGAGTTTAATTGACCTCAAAACAGGTCAAGATGTACCTATGCCCACACCTTACGACAGTTTTGAGGCTGCAGCATCACCAGATTATCAAGATTTGCAGCCAGATGTAATTCGCAACAGAGATTTTTTGATTGCTGTAATGCACAAACACGGGTTCAGGGTAATAAAAAACGAATGGTGGCATTTTGATTTTGTAGGCTGGCAAAATTTCAGCCTTATGGATATTCCTTTTGAGCAATTATAAACGCTCAAATTGTATCGAGCCCTTTTCTGTTTTGTTGGGCCTTGTATTGGCTAGGGCTTTGCCCGGTTACCTTCTTAAACTGTGCCGAGAGATGAGCCACACTGCTGTAGTTGAGCTGGTAAGCTATGGCTGATAGGCTGAGCTCGCCATAACTCAACAATTCTTTTACCCGTTCTATTTTTTGTTGGATATAGTAATGCTCAATTGTATTTTTTTCCTCGGCAGAGAAAATACTGCTCAATTGGGCATAGTCGCTTTGTATTTGCTGGCTCAAATAGTCAGATAGGTTAATTTTTAGCAAGCTGTCTTGGCGGTGCACCAAATCAACTACTGCCGATTTTATACGAGAAACCAGTATCTTCTTTTTGTCGGCAAGCAATTCAAAACCAAGTGCTTGCAAGTCTTTGGCCAATTGTTGTGTTTGGCTGTCGCTCAATTGTTGTTGGGCAAGCTCTACCTGTCCAAGGCTCACTTTTATTGCGGTCAACTGGTTTTTTTCGATTACCGAAGCCACCATCAACTCACAACGTGGACAAACCATATTTTTAATGTAGAGAATCATCTGCCCATAAAGATAAGTATTAGCCCAATAGCTTCGTGTCGATTTTCAATTTTAGACTTCTATAAGACAATAGCCCGTTTTTTTTAAATAACTTAGCACAAAATAAGGATATGAAAAAACTTTTGTTTTTATGCTTTTTGTTGATGGCCGGTTCGGCATTTGCCGCCAAGCCCAAACACCGGTACGTTAAAATTACTACCGATAAAGGAATATGTATCGTTATGTTGTACAACGAAACCCCTTTGCATCGCGATAATTTTATAAAATTGGTAAAAGAGGGTTATTACAACGGTACACTTTTTCATAGGGTCATCAAAAATTTTATGATACAAGGAGGCGATCCCGATTCTAAACAGGCTAGCCCCGACCAAGAATTGGGCAACGGAGGCCCTAGTTATACGGTGCCTGCCGAGTTTAGAGACAGCCTTTTCCACAAAAAAGGAGTATTGGCCGCTGCACGTGAAGGTGATGATGTGAATCCCGAGAAGGCATCGGCCGGAAGCCAATTCTACTTGGTGCAAGGCCGAGTATTTACTGATGAGCAACTGGACTTACTTGAGCAACGCCGATTGAAACATAAAATACCCGACTACCAAAGAGCAGTTTACAAAAGTATCGGGGGTACCCCACATCTGGACAGGAACTATACCGTTTTTGGAGAAGTGGTAAAGGGTATTGACATGATTGATCGTATAGCCGCCGTAGAAACCGGGAAGGCCGATCGCCCCAAACAGGATGTGGCCATGAACATCAGCTTACTCAAAAGAAGAGAAGCCAAGAAACTAGAAAAAGAATTGCAATTAAATCGCTCGTAGAACATGAAAATAATTTCTTACAACATCAACGGTATTCGGGCTGCTGCCACAAAAGGATTGTTAAAATGGCTAGAAGCTACACAGGCTGATGTGGTATGTTTTCAGGAAGTGAAGGCTTTAGCCTCGCAAATACCTGATGTGCTGGGACTGATAGAACATTTGGGTTATCACCACTATTGGTTTCCGGCAGAGAAAAAAGGCTACAGTGGGGTGGCCATTCTCAGCAAAGTGCAGCCTAAACATGTAGAGTACGGTTGCGGCGAAGCCTGGATTGATGCCGAAGGCCGTATTTTACGAGCTGATTTTGAGGATTTTTCACAAATTAGTCTCTATCTGCCATCGGGCTCAAGCGGTGATGAACGACAAGATAAGAAATATGAATTTCTGGATTTCTTTTACGATTATGTGGCCAAGTTGAGAGAGCGTATTCCCAACCTAATCATCTCTGGCGATTACAATATTTGCCACAAAGCTATTGATATTCACAACCCCAAGTCTAATGCAAATAGCTCTGGCTTTTTGCCCGAAGAACGGGAGTGGATGGAAAAATTTGTACAAAGCGGAATGATAGATACTTTTCGGCATTTTAACCCCGAGCCGCACCATTACTCTTGGTGGAGTTACCGTGCCGGAGCCCGAAGTAAAAACTTGGGCTGGCGTATCGACTACCATTTGGCCAGTACACCCTTACTCGATCGTTTGCAAAACGCCAAAATTTTCTCAGAAGCCGTACACAGTGATCATTGCCCGGTCTATCTAGAATTAAAACCTTGAGCCATAGCACATGCTAATCATCAACATCAAAACCTTGGTGGGGATACATCCCAAAGAAACCCTTTGCTTGCGAGGGCAAGAGCTGCATCAGTTGCCCCAACTCGATAACGCTTGGCTTCTGCTCGAGAATGGATTGGTTAAAGATTTTGGGGAAATGAAGTCAATTCCATTTGATGCTAGGGCTTTTGAACCTATTGACGCTAGCGGGTGCATGGTGGTGCCGACTTGGTGCGACAGCCATACCCATTTGGTATTTGCTGCCCCACGCGAAGAAGAATTTGCTTTGAAAATACAAGGTAAAACTTACGAAGAAATTGCAGCGGCTGGTGGCGGCATACTCAACTCGGCCAATAAATTGCAAATGACTGGCGAAGATGAGCTTTTTGCCTCGGCCTCTCAACGTTTAAACGAACTGATAAAACAAGGCACCGGAGCAATAGAAATAAAATCGGGATATGGCCTTAGTGTAGCCAGCGAACTGAAAATGCTCCGTGTAATACGACGCTTAAAAGCTGCATTTCCCATACCTATAAAAGCAACTTTGCTAGCCGCACACGCTTACCCCGAAGTATTTAAACAAAACCATCAGGCTTATATTGAACAAATTGTAAACGAGCTATTGCCGCAAGTAGCTCAGGAACAATTGGCCGATTATGTGGATGTATTTTGCGAAAAGGGTTTCTTCTCGATAGTCGAGACCGAACAAATACTAGAGGCTGCTGCTGCTTATGGCCTCCGCCCCAAGATACACGCCAACCAACTATCGGTAAGCGGAGCAGCAGAAATAGGAATTAAACACCAATCCCTTTCGGTAGATCATTTAGAAGAAACCAACGAGGCGACCCTACAAGCATTGGGCAAGAGCAAAACTTTTGCTACCCTATTGCCTTCTTGCTCGTTTTACCTCAATATCCCTTTTGCCAATGCCAAGGGGCTAATAGCCAACAATGCTTTGGTAGCTCTTGCCAGTGATTACAACCCCGGGTCGAGCCCCTCGGGCAATATGAATTTTGTATTCTCATTAGCCTGTATCAAATTGAAGATGAGTCCGGAGCAGGCACTCAATGCGCTAACGCTGAACGGGGCAGCAGCTATGCAACTAAGCCATGAGGTGGGGAGCATTGCAGTAGGCAAAAGGGCCAACTTTTTCATCACTAAGCCCATCAATTCTTTAGCGTTTTTGCCATACAGTTTTGGGCAATCACATATTGATAAGGTAATCATCAACGGGTCGATTTACCATGGATAGTTTCAGAATTTATAAACCGGAAGATATCAAGCCTTTGCTACAAACTCGAGTTGGCGAAACCAAATTGGTGGAGTGTATTGGCACCTACCAGCAGGCTCATTTATCGGTTGATTTGCTGCGATCACATCCGGCCAAGTTTGTGTTGCTGGGTATTCCTGAAGATATTGGGGTGCGAGGCAATGCCGGAATTGGAGGGGCACATACTGTTTGGCCTTTGGCCCTAAAAGCTTTTCTGAACCTTCAACAAAATGCTTGGCTGCGGGGTGAGGAGCTAATGCTATTGGGACATTTTGAAGTTGAACCCTATGTAGGAGCTTCAATAAACGAACTCCGAGCTGCCGTAGCCAAATTGGATGAACAGGTATGGCCATTGCTAAAACTATTGGCCGAAGCCGGAAAAACACCCCTTATAATTGGCGGAGGGCACAACAATGCTTTCCCTATTTTGAAAGGAATGTCCTTGGGATTGGGCCAAAAAATGGCAGTCGTTAATTTTGATGCGCACAGCGACCTGCGTAGTAGTGCCGAGGGGCGACACAGCGGCAACGGTTTCTCCAATGCTCTAGAACAAGGCTATTTGCACCGTTATTTTATTTATGGCCTACACCAAAATTACCTGAGCCAGGCGCAATACAATAGTTTGCAAACACAAATAGCCGTAGAGCTACGCTATTTTGAAGATATATTGGATGAGAACTGGCCGCCGTTGTGCTTACCTCCGGCATTTACAAATGGCTACGGTATAGAGATAGATTTAGACTGCCTATCCCATCAATTGGCTAGTGCAGCTACGCCAAGTGGTTTTTCGCTCAATTATTTACGACAGCAATTGCGAAAAATAGCCGCTCAGGGTCAATACTTGCATATTTGTGAGGGAGCGGCCCAACTGACTGATGGGCGTCAAGATTTTTTAATAGGTAAGACCATAGCCTATTTGTTGAGCGATTTTATTAAAATATCGGTTGGTAGGTGAGTTGTTGACTTATGTGATAATCACCTGCTTTTGATAGTCAATTTGTTACAATTGAAAATGTAAAAATAGGATCACTCCCGTATGGAATTGGCACGATATTTACATCTCATTGAAAAACAAAAATGAATATGATAAAAAGATTGTTTACGCTAGCACTGCTAGCCACGATGAGCCTAGGTGCTACCGCACAGCAAGTAGATTTAAGAAAGAAAATTAGCCTAAGCGGTTCTGCCGAAACCGAAGTAACACCAGATATTATTTACATCAGTATTTCGTTGAGAGAGTATTTGAAAGATGGCAATGCTAAGAAAAAAGTGGACATCAACACGCTTGAAAACGAATTGGTAAATGCCGTGCAAAAAGCAGGCTTGCCCAAAGAGAGCTTAATGATTAATAATCTGAGCAGCTGGAACAATTACTATGCAAAAAAGAAAAATCCCGATTTTTTGATCAGCAAACAATACCGTCTAAAAGTGGGCGACCTCAATAAGTTTAACCAAATTATGGGCGATTTAGATGCTAAAGGCATTATGAGTAGCAATATAGAAAGTTATGATTACAGCAAGATGGACAGCCTAAAAAAGGATTTGAAAATAAAAGCCCTGTTAAATGCTAAAGCCAAAGCGCAATACATGGTAGATGCTTTGGGCGAAAAAATAGGAGGGATATTAGAGATACAAGATGCGGGCGACAATGTTTTTCATCCACAAGTGTACAGAAACTATGCCTTAAAAACCATGGCTGCCGATGCTATGGCCGAAGCGGCACCTGCACCAGAAATTGATTTCAAAAAAATTAAACTGAGCTTTACCGTCAATACGGTTTTTGAGATAAAATAAATATAAGCTCACATTTTTTTAGAGCCTACCTTGTTTTTGGTAGGCTTTTTGTTTATAAATTAGCCAACAATTATACACAGTAACGATATGAAAAAAATAATTTACGGATTGGCCATTGTTTTTTCTTTAGCTACATCGGGGCAACAAGCTTTTGCTAACGATAGAAAAGCTCCAGCCAAAGAACTTAGTGCCGGAGAAAAACTAGAACTTGCTAACATTACGAAACGCGTAGAAGAGATACGCAACATGGACAAATCAAACTTAAGCCGACTAGAAAAGAAAGCTTTGCGTAAAGAGTTGAAAGAGATGAAGAAACGTGCTGATTTTCTGAGCGACAGAGTAAGCTTATCGGTTGGTGCTATCATTATTATCTTACTTCTGCTGATAATTATTTTTTAGAAATAGTATAAAAAAAGCTTTTGCAGTTTTCTAAAAACTGCAAAAGCTTGTTAAATCGGCTATATAAACTAGCTGAACAAAAGCGCAACAAGGTTC
The DNA here is from genome assembly GCA_039810685.1 of Pedobacter sp. GTDB lineage: Bacteria > Bacteroidota > Bacteroidia > Sphingobacteriales > Sphingobacteriaceae > Pedobacter. The sequence continues at coordinate 21,663 of JBDHXL010000037.1, forward strand.
TATCGCTGTTGCGTTTGTTCAGCTTTACTGCCAGTGAGATCTTGAAAAACACTACTGGATCGATGCTCTCCAACCCTTCTCTATCCTAATAGCTGGATTTTTTTGCTACAAGTCGTATAGATTCAACTCTTCATTCATCAAACCACAGCTATTGTATGTGTGAACTAGATCTTCCAGAAAGTCTGATAGAAGAGTTTTGTTGTAAATTGTTTGCGCCCTTGCATGCCACAAAATACTAATAAATATTTATATATCAAATAGTTATACAATAATAATTGTTATATCAAAGTATATTTATTAGTTTTATTTTTGAGTTGTGCAACGAGCAAAAGGTATTGCCAAAAGTGGGGGGGTGAATGGTTTCGATTGGACATTTGAGCAAGGTTCATCTTTCGTTCTTCGATTGAACTTTAGTGCAAAAAATCTACCACATCAACAAGCTGCCAGGCCGTTAGCTACAATAATATTAAACTACTTAAATTAAAAAATATCAATGAAAATTAAATCACTCTGCTTGACCGTTATTATTTTGTCATCAGCTTGGACCTATGGACAAACAAAGTATATTTTGACAAACCAAGGAAAAATAGTTAACACAGTTGCTTACTACAATTTTAAGAATGCTAAAATTGAAGAGCTAAAAAATATACTTCCATCAAAAGATGTAAAGGTTATAATTAAAGACAATTTTAAAATAGTTCGTCAAAATCAAGACAGTTTAATTTATAGTTATAATTGGGACATCCAAATCGGAGAACCAAAAGTAAAAGAGAAAAATACCTTTGAGCCTGAAGATTATATAGACAAAGAATTTCCTTTACCATTATTGACAACATTAGACAACAAAAAACTCAGTATCAAAGATTTAAAAGGAAAGCCAACTTTGATAAACTTTTGGTTTACTACTTGCAAACCTTGTATCGAAGAAATGCCCATATTAAATGGTATAAAGTCTCAACTCAAAGACAGTGCAAACTTCTTAGCAATCACATTCGAAAATACTGAAAAGACAAAAGCTTTCTTAAAAAGGTATAATTTTACGTTTAGACAAATTGCAAATGCTGAAAAATTCATAAACTCTATGAATATGACATCCTATCCGGTAAACATATTTTTGGACAAAAATGGAATTGTTAGAAAAATTGAAAATGGAATTCCTTACATAATTGACGAGGGTAATAAAATGAAGATGGGAGATGGTAAAGAATTTTTGACAACGTTGAGAGAATTACTGTAGCTAACAAAAGGTTTGGCGTTAGGCGGGCTGACGTGCAAATTTGGAGCTTTGTGTTACTGTTGAACATTGATAATAAATTGAAACTTTGTGTTCCGAAACCCGCCCGAACGCAAAGCCCGAAACCGTTATAA
>JBDHXL010000038.1:0-22436 GCA_039810685.1 Pedobacter sp.
GTTTTTATAAATCGGCTATGGATATTACTGCTATTGGTAGGCAGTTACGCCCTGGAAGCCCCAATGCAAGAGCTGAAGGCTTTGCCATTGATCAAAAATTAGTAGGCCAATTGCATTCATCAGTTAAGTATAAAGGTGTAAAATCTCGAATTGCTGAACCTAGGACTATCAGCTTTTGGAGAAGTAACTATTTGGTACATGGGCAGGATAACCACTTTCATATATCAGTAAAGACCCACGGTAGATTTGTAGAAAGAATTGAGACCCTCAATGGGGAGAATAAGCTTGGGGCTTATTTAAATGATGGAGTAAGCCTATTGCAGTATAGTGGGCTAGAATACAATTCTATTTTGCCTTTGTGGAAGTGGAATCGATTACCGGGCATTACTGCTGATACAATTTTTAATGTTGGTGAGCCTGAAATTACAAAAACCAGCAATAAAAAGTCTTTTGTAGGTACATTAAGTTTGGGTGTATCTGGAATTAGTGTGATGGATTACGAACGTAATGGTTTGCGAGCCAAAAAGTCTTACTTTGTGTTTGATAGACTAATGTTGTCTTTGGGTGCTGGAATTGAGAAGAATAATATGCAACATGTTGTGACAGGGGTGAACCAACAGGCAAAGATAAACTCTGAGAAAAGCTGGTTGGAAGGTAAATACAAAGGAAAGAAATGGATTTACTACGATAGAAAGTTATACTACTTCATTGGCGATAACCAAGATCTTTCCGTAACGATGGAAAAACGAGAGGGGGCATGGCAAGATGTGGATGCGGTGTCTGATAGTACACGTTTTTATAAAGATATATTTGATCTTTATGTTCGACACAACAAGAAAAATCATTATGCTTATGCAGTTTTGCTTGATGTAGATATTCCAGAAATACGACATCATTTGAAACAAATCGCTAATTTTACTTGGATTAATACCGCCGATTTTCAGGCTTTGAGTAATGATAAGAATGATTTCTATGTAATTTATCGTCCAGGTAGTTATCAGTTAGATAAACAGAAAATAACTGTTGATCGGCCCTGCCTACTTATTTTAGATAAAACTAATAAAACATTGGCGGTAGCCGACCCAAGTCGTTCAGCTACGGAATTAAATATAATTATTGATCAGAAAACTTATCACTTAAATTTTCCCCAGCAGGATTACAAAGGGGCAGCACAACTAATACAATTAAAATAATACAGATGGACAAAAACAAAAACTTACAGCTGTTTGTAGAAGAGTGTAAAGCTGCATTAAGCAATCAGCTTTTTGTGAAGTTATCTTTGGGAAATTATAAGGGAAATGACAATCAGCTCAAGAACATTTATATCAAACAAATTTTGATAAAAGATAAGGAGTTTTTGGCTTTCAATTTTCGATACAAGACTAAGGATCTGCATAAGAACTATACACCTGAAGAGGGAATAAGTTTGGTAGCAGAATATTTGAGCAAAGATTTTTGGACGGCTACCTTATTTACCCTGGGAACAGATTTTATACTTGAACGAAGAAAAAATGGGGATTATTTTTTTCGTCAACAAAGCAATAACAAGAAAAGCCCTCCAGACTTACAGCACGATAGACAGAAAAGAAGATGGATTGAACCCGAAGCTTCTTTTTTACAGAAACTTGGCTTGAGTGATGGCAAAGGCTTAATTTATAAACATGCCCAAGATAAGTACCGCCAAATTAACAAGTACGTCGAGATATTGAACGGATTGCTTAAAGAGTTTGCGGAGGGTCAAATAAAACAGGTGGTAGATATGGGCTCAGGAAAAGGTTATTTAACTTTTGCACTTTATGAGCTCATGACTAAACAGCAGAAGGTTGAGGTGTTGGGAGTAGAATATAGGGCTGATTTGGTGAACTTGTGCAATGAATATGCCCAATCGTTACAATTTGATGGACTAAGCTTTCGGCAGGGGAGCATTGCCAATTTTGAGCAAGAAAACATCGACTTATTGATTGCTTTACACGCCTGTGATACAGCTACCGACGACGCCATAGCCAAAGGCTTATCTTGTGCTGCTAAATTAATTGTGGTAGCTCCTTGCTGTCATAAACAAATTAGAAAGGAAATGGAACTAGGGAAAGCACAAAACGAACTAAATTTCCTTACTCGACACGGAATTTTTCTGGAAAGGCAGGCAGAAATGGTAACTGATGGTATCCGAGCTTTGGTATTAGAGTATTTTGGCTACAAAACCAAGGTTTTTCAATTTGTGTCGGATGTGCACACCCCAAAAAATGTAATGTTAGTTGCCATAAAAGGTAAAGATAAAAGCCCTGCCGAGAAACAACAGTTATTGGATAAAATAAACTCGGCCAAGTCTTTTTTTGGTATAAGCCATCATCACTTGGAAAAGGTGTTGCAATTACACAAAAATTAGTAAGCTCTGGCTGTTTGTACTTTCTGTCGTAAACTTGCAGCATCTTTTCTAAGTACACTAAAATCGTCGGTGTCTTGCCAACTATCTCGTATAAGGTTGCGGCCTAAGCCTACGGCAACAGCACCAGCTTTGAACCAGGTCTTTAGGTTGTCAATTTCGTTAGTTACTCCGCCTGTTACCATAAAATCAACATCAGCAAAGACGGGTTTTATTGCGCTAATAAATTGAGCTTGTAATACATTGCCGGGGAAAAGTTTGATAAACTTATGTCCGTTGTTTGATGCAGCATTTATTTCGCTAGGTGTCATACAACCCGGCATCCAAAGCATATTGGCCTCGTTGGCAAAGCCAGATATTTTTTGGTCAAAACAAGGGCTTATCAAAAAGTCTGCACCTGCTTGGGTGTACGCTTCGGCTTCTTGCTCATTTTTTATGGTACCTATGCCCAATAGTAGGTCGGGGAAGTCTTGTTTTTTTAGTTGCAACAATTCCTTAAAATTGCTTAGGGCATTTTCACCTCGATTGGTAAACTCGATACAGCGAACACCCCCCTCATAGAGTGCCTTAACAATTGCAATACAGATACTGGCAGAAGGATGATAAAAGAGGGGTAAAAATCCATCTGATTTAATTTGCTGGGTGATAATCTGATGCTTATTCATGTATTCTATTGTTAATTTGTTCGATACTTTGCTGTGTACTGTCACCAGCTTCTTGTAGTTTGCCAACTGCGGCAGAGGCTGCAAAGTTGATAATACTGTTGGCTGGATGCCCTTGATTGATGCCATAAATTAATCCGGCCATAAAACAATCGCCGCTACCAACACGGTCTTTGGGACTAGCCAAATTAAAGGCTCTTGATTTATGACTATTTTGCCCATCGTAGAGCAAAGCCCAATAGTGCTTTTCCATGCGGAAAGTTAATGCAATACTTGATAATTGGGGATATTGTTTCATTAGTAATTGACAGGATTTTTCGGCCCCGATTGCTAGTTCTTCATCGCTGTACTCATTTTGCTGGGCTAATGGATTGCTGATACCGCATAGCGATTCGATAGCCCAAATATTGCCCATCAAATAATCGCAATAAGGAAGTAGCTTGCTCATAATGCTTACAGGATTTTCACCATATTGCCACAGTGCTTTGCGATAGTTTAAATCTATTGATACTTTTAGCCCTGCTTTTTTGGCTGCTTGTAATGCTTCTAGACAGAGATCGGCAATATTTTGGTTGAGAGCCGGGCAGATGGCACTGATATGAAACCATTTTGCCCCTTCAAAAACATTGTCCCAATTAAAATCGCCTATTTGTAATTGGGCAAAAGCCGAGTCGCTTCTATCGTAAATTACGCCTGCATTTTTAAGCTCACTACCAATAGGCAAGTAATAGGCTCCAATTCTTTTGCCTTTAAAAACCATATTGGGTGTTGGTATCCCTCTTTTGCTTAGCTCTGCAACAATGCTTTCGCTAAGGTAGTTTTGTGGTAGGGCACTGCAATAGGCTACTTCTTGCCCCCAGCCATGAAGAGCTTGTGCTACATTGAGCTCAGCACCACCAATATAAACAGGCATTTGGTTGTTTTTGGCCCAATTTCCTTCAGGATCGGGGCCATAACGAAGCAATAGCTCGCCAAAACAAATTATTTTCATGCTGTAAAATACAGTGAAAACTGATGATTTACAAATTAAAGTAGTTTTTTGCGTTGCAGTAGCAAATATCTTCAACCATTTTGCCCACCCAATTTAGGTCTGTGGGCAATAGTCCATTCTCCATTTCTTTGCCCAGTATCTGGCAGAGTAAACGCCTAAAGTACTCGTGTCTGGGAAATGATAAAAAGCTACGACTATCGGTGAGCATACCTACGAAAGTACTGAGCAAACCAATGTTTGAAAGTGCATTCAGCTGTTTTTCCATTCCATCCAATTGATCGGAGAACCACCAAGCGCTACCATATTGTATTTTTCCGCGTATGGTACCATCGTTGAAATTTCCGGTCATACTAGCAAAGACTTCATTGTGTGCAGGGTTGAGGTTGTAAATGATGGTTTTGGCAAGTTGGTTATTTTTGTCGAGGTAATCGAGAAATTGGGCTAAATTTTCGGCCTGGGCATCATCGCCTATGCTGTCCACCCCGGCATCGGCTCCTATTTGTTGGTACAGTCTGCTATTGGTGTTGCGTAGTGGCCCCAAATGAAATTGTTGTACCCACGATTTGGCATGATATATTTTACACAGTTCCAAGAGTAGGTTGGCGATGAAAGTGTCGGGCTCTGAAAAGGCTGTAACATACTCATCATTGATGTATTTTTTGAGCTCTCTATCCAATTCACCTGTAAAAACTTTCCATTTAGGTATATAACTTAAGCCATGGTCGGCAATTCTGCACCCGTTTTGCTCAAAAAAATCAATTCTATTGGCAAGTGCAGCAACAAGGCTCTCAAATCCATCAATAGTTATGCCTGTTACTGCTGATAGTTTTTTGATATATTTGCGAAAGTTGCTTGTTTTATTGATATGCAAGGCATTGTCTGGACGAAAACCAGGTTGCATTTTTAACGTAGAGTTGCTGTTTGACAATGTTTGGTGTGGCATGAGATCGTCACAAGGATCGTCGGTAGTGCATATCATTTCTACATTGAAACGTTTTAAAAGCCCTTGAGTAGAGAATTCAGGTTGCTGTAATAGGGCATTGGCTTTATCATAGATACCAGCAGCACTTTCGGGTTTCAGGTATTCGCTAATGCCAAAAGGATTTTTTAGCTCGAGGTGTGTCCAATGAAAAAGTGGGTTTCTGAGGGTTTGCGGAACACAAGAAGCCCAAGCTTCAAATTTTTCCCAATCGGTAGCAGTGCCTGTTATGTATTTTTCGGGGATGGCCAGATTTCGCATGGCTCGCCATTTGTAATGATCTCCTTTTAGCCAAATTTGGGTTAAATTCTCAAAATTCTTGTTGTCGGCAATCTGATCGGCAGGCAAGTGGTTATGAAAATCAATAATGGGCAGTTCTTTTGCAAAACCATGGTATAGTTTTTTGGCACTCTCGGTATGTAGCAGAAAGTCTTCTGAAAAAATAGTACTCATAATTGATTGAGCTAGTACTTGTTGCTTCTAATTATTCCCATTTCGAGGCCGCGTAGCTCGGCTAGCCCTCTCAACCGACCAATTGCCGAGTAACCTGGGTAGGTTTCTTTCTTTAGGTCATCCAGCATTTGGTGGCCATGATCTGGTCGCATGGCCATGTTGCATTGGCGTTGCTGCATCACCTCGCTTAGGGCTTTAACGACCTCAAACATGTCGGTATTTCCTTCTAGGTGGTTGGCCTCGAAAAAATCGCCTTGTTCGTTGCTTTGTACATTACGCAAATGAACAAAATTAATCCGATCGCCGAAACGTCTGACCATCTCAGGCAAATTGTTATCTGCACGTACACCAAAGGAGCCTGTGCATAGGCAAAGTCCGTTTGCACTAGAGGGAACGGCTTCAAAAAGCCTCGCCACATCCTCGGCAGTTGATACTACACGAGGCAACCCAAACAAAGGGAAAGGAGGATCATCAGGGTGTATAACCAATTTTACGCCGAGCGCATCAGCTTGTGGGGTAATTGCTGCAAGAAAATAAATAAGATTGGTGCGTAATTTATTGGCATCAATGTTTTTATAAGTATCTAAAGCCTCTTGAAAATCAGAAAGGCCAAAGCTTTCTTCGCTACCCGGCAAGCCTTTAATGATGTTGCGTTGTAAAAGTAATCTTTCTTCATCATTCATTTGCTCGTACTTTTCTTTTCCCTTCTCAAGCTCAGTTTTGCTGTAATCAGCCTCGGCGCCTTTACGCTTGAGCATCATCACATCAAAAGCTACAATGGCAGCTTTCTCAAAACGAACAGCTTTAGACCCGTCTGCCACTTGGTAAGCTAAATCGGTTCTGGTCCAATCTAGCACAGGCATAAAATTGTAGGTAACTATTTTGATGCCGCAAGCAGCCAAATTGGCCAAGGTCTTTTGGTAATTGGTGATGTATTGCTGAAAATCTCCGCTCTGGGTCTTAATGGCTTCGTGTACCGGAACACTTTCTACCACATCCCAAGTTAAACCGGCCTGCTCAATGATGGCAATCCGCTCTTTTATTTCTTCAACAGTCCACACCTCACCGTTTGGCACATGGTGTAAGGCCGTAACCACACCGCTACAACCGGCCTGTTTAATGTCGGCCAGGCTCACCGGGTCTTTAGGTCCAAACCAACGCATGGTTTGTGTAAATTGATAAGTTTTCATCGTTTAAACTCCACTAAAAATAGAGAAACCTCCGTCAATATTAACAATAGCACCGGTAACAAACTTAGAAGCATCACTAAGTAACCATACCAAAGCGCCTTTTAGCTCATCGGCTTGCCCAAAACGTTTAAGAGGGGTGTTTCGAATAACTTTGTCGCCACGTTCGGTAAAGCCTCCATTTTCTTTGGTTAACAAAAATCGATTTTGCTCGGTAAGGAAAAAACCTGGAGCAATAGCATTCATTCTTATTTTGTCGCCGTAGCGGGCAGCCAATTCTACGGCAAACCATTTGGTATAGCAGTCTATTGCGGCTTTACCCATCGAGTAGCCCAATACCTTGGTTAATGCTCTTTGGCTGGCCATTGAGGAGATGTTGACGATAGCGCCACCCGCAGAATGGGCCATGGCCTCACCAAAAACTTGGGTAGGAAGTAGAGTGCCCCAAAGGTTCAGCTCCATGCCTTGTTTCATACCTTCAAGGTTAATCCGAAAAATATCATCATCTGCCTGCAATGTACTGGCTGGATTGTTGCCACCCGCAGCGTTGACTAAACCGTCTATCTTACCAAAGTTATCCAGACAATAGGCTTTGGCTTGTAACAACTCGCTTTCTTTCATCACATCGGCACGAAGTGCAAAAGCCTTACCTCCGTTTCGGCGAATTGCTTCGGCTCTTGCTTCGGCAATTTTAAGATTTCGGCCCAATATCCCAACATTGCCTCCGGCTTCGGCTATTGCTTTTGTGAAGGCATCGCCCAAAACTCCGGTTCCACCAGTCACAATTATCACTTTCCCATCGAGCGAGAAAGTGTTTAAAGTATTTATCATTTTCAAATGGTTAAGATGCAAGAGTTGCCCAACAAACTATCTTGTAGGCTATCTAATTTTTAAATGTCGTTTAAAGATAGCTCTAATCGTATGCATCGTATATTTTTAACTCAATATTTTAGATTTTATAGGCAAAAGAATGAATATGTTAGACAAGTGCAATTATAAGTTAGACATATTATATTGTTCAATTGGTTTTAGATTTGAAGTGGTATGGAATGTGACCACTTTTATGCAAAACTTTGAATAGATAAATAGTTAATTGATGAATGTGAATTTTGCGAAATTCTAAAATTATCATTTGGTACGATAACTTAATAATACTACTTTAGTAAAAATTAACGTCTCAAATTCATGAAAAAAATTGTAACCAGCTTGTATTTCCAAGTGATTATTGGAATAGTGATTGGTGTGCTCTTGGGTGTCTTTTATCCCGATTTTGCAGTAAAATTAAAGCCCTTGGGCGATGGCTTTATCAAATTGATAAAAATGGTGATTGCCCCTTTAATTTTTAGTTCTATTGTGGTGGGTATTGCTGGTATGCAAGACATTAAAAAGGTTGGTAAGATTGGTCTGTCTTCGTTGGTTTATTTCGAGGTGATGACCACTTTGGCCTTGGTAATCGGTTTGGTATTTGTAAATTGGATACAGCCGGGAACGGGTATGCACATAGATCCCAAGCATCTGGACGCCTCTTCGGTATCACATTATGTGCAAGAGTCGCAGAGTAATGACGTAGTGAGCTGGTTGCTCAATCTTATTCCATCCAATGTGGTGGCTGCTGTAGCTTCAGACAATCTGTTGCAAGCCTTGCTGTTTGCAGTGTTGTTTGGTGTGGGGCTAACCAAAATAGGTCCCAAATCGGCAGAGCCCGTTATCAACGTATTGAATTCCTTTTTGAAAGGAATATTTGCTGTGGTGAAAATGATTATGTATTTGGCTCCAATTGGTGCTATGGGTGCTATGGGTTTCACCATTGGCAAATATGGTTTGGCGGCCTTGTCTTCTTTGGGTTTGCTGATGCTGAGCTTTTATTTAACCTGCCTTTTCTTTATTTTTATTGTAATAGGTGCAGTGCTGAAATTTTATTTGAAAGTCAATGTTTTTAAGCTACTCAAATACATCAAAGAAGAGTTGTTGATTGTGTTGGGTACTTCATCGTCAGAGTCGGTATTGCCCAACGTGATGAAGAAGCTAGAAGATGCGGGCTGCTCAAAACCAATTGTGGGGCTAGTTATCCCAACGGGCTATTCGTTTAATCTAGACGGCACCTGCATATACCTTACTATGGCTGCTGTTTTTATATCACAAGCTTTAGATATGCACCTCTCTCTGCAACAAGAGGTAACCTTGCTCTTGGTTTTATTGCTAACCTCTAAAGGGGCAGCCGGAGTTACGGGAAGTGGCTTTGTTACTTTGGCAGCCACATTACCTGTGGTAGGGCATGTACCGGTAGAGGCCGTAGCTATTATTTTGGGGATAGACCGATTTATGAGTGAAGCCAGAGCTTTGACTAATATTATAGGCAATACGGTGGCTACCTTGGTAGTAGCCAAATATGAAAAAGGTTTGGACGAAAAGCAGCTATTCGAAAAATTGGCTGCTTAGCCATCGGGGTTTTTGGTAGGATTAAAATATTGTTGAAGGGCAGTGAGCTGTTTTTTGTTGAGTAGGGCAGATAGCTCTTCGGGGGATGTCTCCCTGATTTGCTTTACCGATTTAAACTGTTTCAGAAGCTTTTCTGCTGTATTTTTTCCGATACCTGGGATAGTTTCTAATTCGGTTTTGAGTGTGCCTTGGTTGCGTTTTTTTCGGTGAAATGTGATGCCAAAACGGTGTGCCTCGTCACGCAGTTGCTGAATAATCTTTAAGGTTTCTGATTTTTTGTTGAGGTACAAGGGTAGGCTATCGCCCGGGTAGTAAAGCTCTTCTAAGCGTTTGGCAATGCCAATTACGGTAACCTTTTTATCGATAGCCAATTTCTTTAAGCTATTCAGAGCTGCTGACAGTTGGCCTTTACCACCATCAATAATAATTAATTGAGGCAAGGTTTGGTTTTCGTCCAGCATCCGCTTGTAGCGTCGGTACACCGCTTCTTCCATGGTTGCAAAGTCATTAGGGCCTTCAACCGTTTTTACATTGAAATGCCGATAATCTTTTTTGCTGGGTTTGGCATCTCTAAATACAACTATTGCCGACACCGGGTATTTGCCCTGAAAATTAGAATTGTCAAAACACTCGATATGATAGGGAATTTGGGTAAGACGCAAATCTAGTTTCATTTGCGAGAGTATCCTTTCGGTACGCAAATCGGGGTTTAATTTCTCGTATTGGTTCAGTTTTTCTTTTTTGAAAAACAGCACATTTTTTTCGGACAGCTCTAACAGACTTTTCTTTTCACCTTGCTTGGGTACGGTTATTTTAAGGTTGGGATCTTCCAAAGCTATCTCAAAGGGTACGATAATTTCTTTAGAATTGCTGCGGAATCTATTTCTGAACTCGGCAATAGCCATACTTAGCAGTTCTTCATCGCTTTCGTCTAATCGTTTTTTTAGCTCAATGGTTTGTGTTTGGATAATGCTGCCGTTCATCACCTTGAGGTAGTTTACAAAAGCAAAACGCTCGTCGCTGGCAATGCTCAGTACATCCACATTGTTGATGGTATTGCTTACAACGGTAGATTTACTTTGGTAACGCTCTAGCAGGTTGAGTTTTTGTTGGTAGCTGTGTGCTAGTTCAAATTGCAATTGCTCGGCTGCTTCGTGCATGTTGCGTTTTATTTCTTTGATAACATGGCCTACCTTGCCGTTCAGGATGGATTTTATCTCTTCGATATTTTTATCGTAATCTGCTTTTGATTGGTAGTTTTGGCAAGGGCCTTTGCAGTTACCAATTTGGTACTCGAGGCAGACCTTAAATTTTCCGGCCATAATGTTGTGCTCGGTAAGTGGCAAGTTGCAGGTGCGTAGCGGATAGGTTTCTTTAATAAACTCAATAATGGTATGCATCATCCCTACCGAGGCATAAGGACCAAAATAGGTAGAACCATCTTTCACAACTTTTCGCGTAGCGCTTAGGCGTGGGAAATCTTCGTTTTTGATTACAATCCAAGGATAGGTCTTATCGTCCTTGAGCATAATGTTGTAGCGGGGCTGATGCTTTTTTATGAGGCTGTTTTCTAGTAGCCATGCATCAATTTCAGTATCAACAATAGTAAACTGGATACGCCTTATTTTGGAGACTAACACCCTAGTTTTGCCGTTGAGCTGCCTATCGCTTACAAAATAAGAGCTAACTCGGTTGCGGAGGTCTTTGGCCTTCCCGATATAAATCAGCTCGTCGTTTTCGTCAAAGTACTGATAGACGCCGGGTTTGTGGGGGATGTCTTTTAATGCCTTTTTATAGTCGAAACCAGCCATAGTGCCAAAGTTAAGCTAAATAAATCTAAACCATATTGAGCAGCTATACTTGGATTTGATAAATAATGATTTTTTACTTTCTATTTGAAAACTTCAAAAAGAATATAAGCTTGTACTATGGTTTTAACGTTCTGGTAATTTTTATAAGTAGTTTATTTTGAGGGGTTAGTGTTTAATTTTTTGGCTAAAAACTCAATTGAGTGACGATATTTGATTTTAGCACAGTACCCACCATTTTACCAAATTGCTGATAGATGCAGTTTTTATGCTTCAGTTGCTATTAGTTTATTGTTTTGCATTTTTAACTCTTTTCCATTAAGCCAATTTTGTTCACTGTCTGCTGCAACTATTACCGGCATTCTTTTTTTAATATTGTGTATTTTACTCATTAGCTCGTTCGCTTCTGTTGTCAAGATAGTGTATGTGTTGATAATCTCGCCTGTTGATTTGTCTGTCCATTCACTGTAAAGTCCTGCAAAGGCAAAAAGCTCGTTGTCGGGCAAAGTCAGTTTGTATTTTTGTTTTTGTTTGCCTTTTTCGTCCAACCACTGCCATTCAAAAAAACCGTCTGCGAGCACTAAACAACGATTGTTTATCGAGTTTCTAAAACTTGGTTTTTCATTTATGGTTTCAATTTTTGCGTTGAGCGTATTTTTCTTAATAGTGTCGTCTTTTGCCCAAAATGGAATTAATCCCCAATTAAAAAGCTGTATTTCGTTGGGTTGTTTGTTCGTGATGATTGGTGTTTTTGGATATTGAAAACCGTTGTAAATGGTTGGCTGATATAAATGTTCATCTTTGAAATTTGCATTAAAACGCTGTTTTAATTCTTGTGCTGATTTGGATTGTTGGGAATGAAAGCACATTTCGTTAAACATTTATGGTTATGATGTCGCTTAATTTGGTGGTATAGCGTGGCGACAATTTTTGTTGCTTCATTTTCCAAACTCGTTTTAGATCTTGATTTGCAAGTCGTATTTTTTGTTGTCCGAAATTTGAATTTATTTTATCAATGGCTTTCATCAACGGAATATGTCGTTTGTCCCGGCTTTCAAAAAGTGTGGTTTGTGTAACCATTTCGGGTGTAAAATCCTGAACAATTACACCTGCTTTTTTGTATGCATAACCTTGTTTAAATATCCGTTTCAAACCTTGCTTAGCAAAGTTTGCCAACTCGATACTTGAATTTGTTGGAAATGGAAGTTTTACAACAATGTTTCGGCTGTATTGCGGTAAGTCTTTTCGGTGTCCGTTGGTGTGTATAAAAACCATTAACGAATTGCAACAAGATTTTTGTTTACGCAACTTTTCGGCACACGAACTTGCAAAGGTCGAAATACGCTCGTTCAATTGTTCAAATTCGGTGTAATTGGTTTCAAAACTTCGGGTTGTGGCAATGTTTTTTTTCGGTTGTACTTCTTCCAAGTCAAGCGTTGGAATACCTTGTAAGTCGTGTTTTAAACGCAGCCCGACGATTGCTAAATTTTTACAGATCCATTCGTCAGTAAGTTGTGTGAAATCGTAAGCTGTAAAAACATTTTGGGCATTTAAGCGTTTGGTATGTTGTCTGCCAATTCCCCAAACGTCTTCTATTTTAAGCCATTTCAAGGCTTTTATACGTTTTTCTTCGCTGTCAATGATATAAACGCCTTTTGTTTTTTCGGGGTATTTTTTAGCAATTCGGTTAGCTAATTTGGAAAGTGCTTTTGTTGGGGCAATACCAACGCTGATTGGTATTCCTGTCCACTTTGTTACTTTGTAGCGCATTTCTTCGCCATAGTTTTGCAAATTGAAGTATGTTTCAAAACCTTTGAGTTTTAAAAAACATTCGTCAATACTGTAAATTTCCATTTCGGGTGAGTAGTCTGAAAGTATGGTCATTACTCGGTTTGACATATCGCCATACAAAGCAAAATTTGCCGAAAAAACTTGTACATTATGCTGCTTAAAAAGTTTGTCGTATTCAAAGGCAGGTGCTCCCATTGGAATACCAACGGCTTTGGCTTCGTTGCTTCGAGCAATAACACATCCGTCATTATTGGACAGTACAACAATAGGCTTTCCGTTCAAGTCTGGACGAAAAACCCGCTCACACGAAGCGTAAAAATTATTGCAGTCAATTAAAGCAAACATTTTTAAACATCTTTGATAACGTGAGTAACAATTCCCCAAATTAAGAAATTATTGTCTGCTGTTACTCTAATAGGTTTATAATCTTCATTTTCGGGGATAAGCCAAATTTCCTTTTTTGAAATTTTAATACGTTTGGCAGTAAATTCTCCATCAATATAACAAACGGCAATTTTGCCGTTTGTTGGTTCAATACTTCTGTCAATTATCAGCAAATCGCCATCATTTATCCCTGCATTTTTAAGTGAAACACCTTTTACACGTCCGTAAAATGTGGCTGAAGGATTTTTGATAAGATGTTTGTTAAGGTCAATAGTCAAATCAACAAAATCCAAAGCCGGTGAAGGGAAACCTGCACTAATTCCTTCGTCCACATAGGGCAATTCAAGCGTCATTTCGGTGTTTGCCGAAAAAATGTCAATAATGTTTCCTGTATGTAGTTTCAATGGTGTCATTTTCGTTGCTGGTTTCTTGTCCGGGCAATCAGTTCTATAAAATTGCATCTAGTGGCCGCTTGGTGCATCACTCACTCGGTGCCGAGGCAATAGATAGGCGTATTGCCTAAATTACAGTACTACTAGTTGGCGTATAATCATTATTCTCTTGAGCTAAACAGTGTTTAGCTCGATAGAATTTGCTAAAAGCCTAATTTTTTTTCGGTCTCGGTTTCGCTTTGCTCTTGTTGCTGATATTGGCTGCAATCGTAAACAATATTTACACCACCAGTAGGAGGCTCAAAGTCTTTTTTACTGATATTTAGTTTTGGATTGGCATATACTCGTTTCATAAAACCGGCAAATACCGGTAGGGCAGAGTTTGCTCCTTCGCCTTGGCTGGTACTGGTGAAATGAAAGGCACGATCTTCACAGCCGGTCCAAATACCCGTTACCAAGTCGGGGCTAATGGCCATAAACCAACCGTCAGAGTTGTTTTGGGTGGTGCCGGTTTTGCCTCCTATTGGGGTGTTTATCTTGTATCTATAACTCAATCTGGATCCTGTGCCATTGGCCACTACCCCTCTCAACATGCGAGTCATTACGTAGGCAACTTCTTCGTTCATCGCTACTTTTATGATAGGGCGACTTTCATAAAGTACCACGCCGTTTTTATCCTCGATACGTGTTATGAAATTAGGAGCCGTCCAAGCACCTTTGTTGGCAAATACACTATAGGCACCTACCATGTCAAAAATAGAGGCATCAAAAGTACCCAAGCAAATAGAAGGTACTTCGGGAATATCTGTACTGATACCCATTTTCTTTATCTCATTTACAACGGCAGCCGGACCTACTTGTTTCATCAGATAGGCAGCAATATAGTTTTGTGAAAAGGCCAGGGCTGTTTGTAGGGTGATGGAGCCCGGAAGCGGTTTTCCGGAGTTGCGAGGTGTCCAGTCGGGACTACCGGGATTGCTGATGGTAACAGGTTCATTAGGTACGGTATAGCAAGGCGAAAAACCATTCTCTATGGCCACGGCATAGGTAAACGGCTTTGCGGTAGAACCTACTTGGCGTGTACCCATCTTTACTTGGTCGTATTTAAAATGTTCAAAATTTATGCCGCCAACCCAAGCTTTGATACTACCCGTTTTGGGATCCATGGCCATCATGGCGTTGCGGAGTAGCAGCTTGTAATACTTTACCGAGTCGATGGGTTTCATCAGGGTATCTACGTTGCCGTGCCAAGTAAATATATTGAGCGTGGTAGGAGTATTAAAATCCTGCATAATCTCTTCATCACTCTTATCTTCTAGTTTTAAGGCCTTGTATCGGTCAGATCGTCTTATGCCTTGCTCAATCAAATCGTCTTTCCCTTTAAAAGGATTTCTTCCTTTCCAACTCTTGTTGAATTGCTCTTGCAATACCTTGATATATTCTTTTTGGGCTTCTTCGGCATATACTTGCATATCGTAATTGATGGTCGTATATACTTTAAGTCCATCGCGATCCAAATCATAAGGTGTGCCATCGGCTTTTAAGATAGATCGTTCCTCAAAAAGTTTACGAATTTCACTCTTTAAAACAGCCCTAAAATAAGGAGCAACCCCATCGTTATTGCTTGCGGCATTGAAACGCAGGTTTAACGGTTTTACTTTTTCGGCTTCAAATTCTTCTGTGCTAATATAGCCTTGTTTTTCCATCAAAGCCATCACGGTGTTGCGGCGTTGCAAAGAGCGTTCGGGATTGCGAGTAGGCGAGTAACGTGTAATACCCTTCTGCAACCCAATGAGTACGGCAGCTTGTGGTACCGTAAGCCGATCGGGGGTTGTGTTAAAATAGACCCTAGCGGCCGCTTTAATACCGTAGGCATTGTTACCAAAATCTACCGTGTTGAGGTACATGGTAATGATTTCTTCTTTGGTGTAGTTGCGTTCTAGTTTCAGCGCAATTACCCATTCTTGGAATTTCTGAATAATACGTTTAAACGAGTTCTTAGCCCGCCCTTCTTCAGAGAAAAGATTCAACGCCAATTGTTGGGTGATGGTGCTACCGCCTTGTTTCTTACCAATTATGGCATAGAGAAAAATGGTAAATGTTCTTTTAAAATCTATGCCCGAGTGATCTTTGAAACGGATATCTTCGGTGGCTATGAGGGCATTGATGACATTGGGTGATATTTCTTTGAAATCGACATTGCTGCGATTTTTGACAAAATAGGTGCCCAGCACTTTCCCGTCTTCAGAAATTACTTCGGTTGCCTGATTACTTTTAGGGTGCTCGATGGTACGAAATGAGGGAATTTCGCCAAAGACACCATAACCAATCATGGTAATGAAAATGGCAAAAGCAATAATGCCTCCCAACAACAATTTCCATATCCACCAGTTGTATTTTTTTATAGTTTCTGGACTTAAATTACCTGAGTTCTTATTGTACATTACTTTCAAAATATTTGATGTATCGATCTAGCGTATTGCGATCAACAATTTTCTCGAAATTTTCCTTACTACACACAAAACTTGTATAAGCGTTTGGCGATATTTTCATAATTACACCCAATTGCTCTCGTATTTTAGTTTGGTAGTTTTTGGCCTCGCCGATATTACTAAAGTCACCAACATATATCAATTGATCCTGACTCAGCTCGAGTAGTTGATGACGCAAATTTGCTCCCGAATAATTACCCCTGTTGAATTGGCCTATGCCAAACCGTGATGAACTGAGACTGTACTCTGCAGAGCGGACAGCTACAACAAAATAATAGGTTTTTGCCGGAGCATCGCTAAAAAGTTCGTCCTTTATCGGTTGCTGTTTCACTGGAGGTGTTACAACAGGTGTTGTAGTACTGTCTTTGGGTACTATTGGGGTTGATGCTATAGTGTCAAGCTTTTTTAGTACTGTTTTTTGTTGCTCAACTGTATCGGGGTTTAAAGTTTTAGCCTCGGGTTTTATTGCAGCAATTTGTTTTTGCGGCAAGGCAGCCGTGTCAATTGGTTTTGCAGGTACTATAGGCAGAGGCTTGTTTTCTTGAGGTTTCTCTTCAGTTTTTTGGGGTGTTGGTGTTGTTGTAGCTAGCACAGGTTTATTGAAAATACTTGCCTCTTTTTTGCCTGTAGGGTCCAATACATTGGCAATGATGGGCTCGTCAATTCGTACACTATTTTTGTGTATAGCCTTGAAATACAGGTCGTCCTCATTTTTTAGCTTCAATGCTTTTTTGCCATCGCTATAACTAGACATATTGGCGTTTATAAAAGCAATGTGGTGCGTAGCAAGCGGTTTTATCAACTTATCATTGGGGTAAAGCTTCACCAATTCTGTTAGGGCAGCAACTAGGTTTTTTACAGGCGAGGTATAGCCAATGGCCAAGGCTTTCAGGTAATCGAACTGAGGCGCAAGACTATTGTTCGGGAAACGCTTGTTGATAGCCGTAACTTCGCTAATAACATCGGTATATTTTTGTTCTTGCAGTTTGCCGAAAACCACCTCGTATTGCTGTCTAAGCCTTTGCTCAAGCTCGTTCTTTTTGGTTGAAAAATTGGGGTCGAGTATTGTTTTGGCAAAAACACTGTTGGGATACTGCTGCAATACCAATGCACTGTAATGATTGGCTTTGCTTGGGTTGATGTCTTTGTAGGCGAGGTACAAGCTGTAGTACGCCCTGTCCTGATAGCTGTTGTTTGGGAAACGAGCCAGCAGTGTTTCAAATGTTCTGGCAGTTTCGGCCTTGTCTTTAATCACCTGATGATAAAAATCGCCCATTTCTACATAAGCTTTGATGATTTTTTGGTTCGATTTTTCTAGTTGAGCAGGCGACAGAGGGATGGAGTCGAGGTATTTACTACTTTGATCTTGGCTTGTAGAGGCAGCAATAAGTGGTGCGTCGGGGTCGGTAGCTCCTGTACTCATATCGGCAAAAGCATCGGTATTGACTGCTGCTTGCTCATTCTTTTTGCTGTTGTTGCGCCAATTGTTGGTCAATTTTCTGGTTCCCCAAGTTTTTATAAACTCGTTGTAGCCTCGGCTCAAGGCATCGGGGTTGTTGAAATAGAAGGAGCTGTTGCCTCGTGTAGTAGCCAATGCAATTGAACCATCGTTGTGATCTTCGCTACTACCCTCGCTAGCTCTATTTTCTTTCGCATTTGGGCTAAACTTTTCAAAATATCGACTTAGGGCAGCGGCACGTTCTTGCTCGGGCAGTTTAGCATAGCTTTGTAAGCTGTCCTCCAATCGGATGGTTTCTACTCTTTTTTGTATAAACGACAGGTTGGCCGCTTTGTTGGTTATGGTTTTGTATTGTTGATGGTTACGAGGCAAGGTCATTACTGTACTATCGTAATAGAGCTTGGCGCTGGCATAATCACTGTATTGTTTTTCGTTAAGCTCAGCCAATTTTAGGTAAGCAAGAGCCTTTTGGCCGCTATTTTTAGTGCTTTTGCTTATCGAGGTTTTGTAATAGTTTTCGGCTGATTTATAATCGTTTGCGGCAGCGTAATCTTGTGCAATCTCATAATAAATCTGATCTACAAAATCGTTGTTTTTGTCGTCTTTCAACATTTTCTGCAGCTGCTCTCTTTTATTGTAGCTTTGTCCACCCAAAAGAGCATTTAAGCGCACACTGTTTATTTTGGCATTGAAATAAAGCTCAAATGGGGCATTACTTTTCACAATTTTGGTGTAGTAGGCGAGGCTTTTTTGTGGGTCTTGGTGTTTGTCATACAGTTGTGCCAAACGGTACGTCCAGTTCAAACGCTCGTATTTTGTAGGTGGCGATTGAAGTGCTTTTAAAAGAAAATCTATTGATTGTTGGTCTTGTTGCTTTATGGAGTTCATCTCCGAAAGAGTAGCATAGACTTCGGCTTTTCCTTTTTTCACCGAATCGAGCTCTTTTAAAACGGTATCCAGTATCTTGCTGGCTGTATTGTAGTCGGCAAGTTGCATTAGGCTGCGGGCTTTCCAGTTCAAAGCCTTTATCAATACCGGTCGGTCTTTTTTATAGCCTCTGGCAACATAGTCAAAATATGCAAGCGCATTGTAGTATTTGCCTTGGTAAAAATTGGTTTTACCAAGCAACAAATAGGCCTCGTCAATATAACTGCTTAGGTTTTTTTCGGCAATAACGTCTCTTGCCTTTTGCTCAACCTGTTCTAGCTCGTTTATTTTTGTTCCTGCACTCTTTACGTCGGCCATTTGTGGAGCGTAAAAAGCAGGTAATAAACTGTTAAAATCTTTGGTGATGCTTTCGTCTGTTTTTTCTAGGTACTCGTCCAACAGCACATTGGCGTTGTAGATATAGTTGTAGCGGGCAGATAGGCTTTGCAACTTTCTGTTGATAGCTGTGTTTTTTTGTGATGAACAGGCTGCCAAAAATCCTAAAGACACCAGTAAAAAAACTAAATATAATATTGGTCGATTGGTTCTCAAATCGCTAAATGTTGGTTATTATGGATAACTAAATAACTGCAAAAATATTTTATTCGGCAATATAAACTTAATACTTTTGATATTATCTGTGATTTATTTCCTTCAACGGCCTTATTGTTTTGCTGTTTCGCAAGGAAAAGTTTTGTACTATATGGACGAAAATAGCAAAAATAGCCTCAATAACTACGTGAAATACTCGGCCATAGGTTTTCAAATGCTGGCAACCATTGGTGTTTTTGCCTACGTTGGCTACAGGATTGATGAAAAAAGGCAGGCCAACGATTCTTTGGTTACAGCATTGTTGGCACTATTGGGAACAGTAGCGGCTCTTTACCAAGTAATCAGGACATTGAATAAGCAAAAAAACTAGTAAATCGGTTTGGCTTAGCTAGATGTGTTGTTTGTCCCTAAAAGTTTTGATAAATTCTAAGAAACAATCCAAATCTTCGGTGGTGGTGGCCAGACCAACCGAAATTCGGATAGCACCACGCATTCGTCCCAAATAAAAAATCATTTCGTGATAAGAGCCACTGTGTTTGGTAGTAAAATATTTTGCAGTCTCTTCGTTACTTATGCAGTTGTTTATCTCATCTATGCCCGGATTGCAAAAACAGCCAGTCCTTAAAGAAATACCTTTTTTGTTAGCTTTGGTTTCTACTTCCTCAATCGAGAACAAATTACCATTGGGATCTAGTAGGTTGAAGATGAGTGTACCCCCTTTTTGGCTGAGGTTCTCACTGCCGAAAATACGCACCAGCGGGTTGCCGTTTTGGTGTTGTAGTTGGTGTAGATCGGTAATAAGTTTGGCTATCAGGTATTTAATACGTTCGGTTATGCGTTCGAAACCTATGCGCTCAATGAAACTTAGCCCATTGCTAATGGCCGGAATATCTAAATAATTGACCGTACCATTCTCGAAACGTTCGTGATCATTAGCCAAGAAATAGCCCGGGTAATTGATAGATACAAATTTTACCGTGCCGCCGGCAAACCAAGGTTTTTTCAGTTTGTCGAATTTATCTTTATGCACAAGCAAACAACCCAGACCAGTTGGGTAGCCAAAAATTTTATAGAAAGATATGGAAACAAAATCGGGTTTTATCTGTGTTAAGTCTAGCTTTGAGGTGGGTACAAAAGCAGCGGCATCAAGCAATACGTCCCAACCGTTTTGGTGTGCTTTTTCTATCCAAGCTAAGGGGTGCTTAATACCCGATACATTAGATTGTGCCGGATAGGCAAACAATTTGTTTTGATAGTTGCTGGCTTGTTCTAGGTTATCGGTAATTTGCTGTTCGTTGAGGGTAAGGTCCTCGTAATTGAGTTGACAATATTTGAAGGTGCCACCTTTTGCTTTGCAGTATTCTCTGATACCGTTTACCGAATTGTGATTGTCGGCACTAAGCAAAAATAAACTTTCGCTACTAAAAGGGTAACACTCGCCCACAATTTGCAAGGCGGCCGATGCGTTAGCCGTAAAAATACAATGGTAGTCGGGGGCATTGAAAAAATCGAGAACCTTTGTTCTTGTTGCTTGCACCAATTCGGTTGAGAGCAAAGAGCTGGGGTTGGTTGAGTGAGGGTTGCCCAATACATGGCTGCGTAGGTGGTTGAAATGCTGGTCTAACAACGATTCGGGATAGAGGTTGCCACCAGTATAATCTAAATAGACTTGGCCAGAATTATCCAAGCGACTAAATTCATCCTTACGAAGCTGGTTGAAAAAGCCTTCGTGACTGCTTAGGGAAGTGTTCCCGTTCATCATGACAATAAGTTTTATATAAGGTTGGTCACAAAATTAGAAATATTTAGCGGTTTTTGTCTCAAGTAAATCCCAAACAGTATTTGCCAATGACATTCTTTATCTTTCTTTATCTTTGCGAAATTTATAAGTATGGTTAAACAGCTTTTATATTTTGTTTTATTTGTTGCGCTAATGACTGCCGTGTCTGGTGTATTAGCCAGTTTCGATGCAACATCTCATTTGTTTTCTCCAGATTTTTGGTTGGTCTTTGTTTTTTTTGCCTTAGTGACTTTTGTGGCTTATGCAACTGCACTTGTAGGTATTAAACAGGCCAAAGAGGCCGGGGTAATGGTTATAATGGTAGCTTTTTTTGTAAAGCTATTATCATCCCTAGTATTTGTGCTGATTTACAGTAAGAAACACGATGAGGTAGAGCTACGGTTTATCTTCAATTTTTTTATTTTATATTTATTGTTTAGCCTCTTTGAAATATTAGGTTTGTTACGTAACTTGCGCCACCAAAATTTAAAGTAAAAAACTGCTAATAAATGGAGTTCAGCCACGTTTTTGAGTTCAGGTTTAAGAGAGTAATCACTGTTTTTGCGCTTTTTTTAGCGTTTTTTGTTGTTAATGCCAATGCTAGTACGGTTCAGCACGAGACCGATGAACATACGGTAGCTGCCCCGGCCGCTCATGGCGAGGATGAACCTTTTGAGCCTACTAAGGTAATTATGGAGCATATTGCCGATTCGCACGGTTGGCACTTATGGGGGCACACCTCTTTGCCTTTGCCCGTAATTCTTTATACTCCTCAAGGTTTTGAGTTTTTCTCTTCAGCGCAGTTTCATCATGGTGAACATGATTACGTAGGTACACATAATACCTACCGATTGGTTGAAGGTAAGGTTAAGGTGCTTACTGCTGACGGTACTGTAGATGAGGCGGCTTCTGCTTCGATTTTGGATTTTTCTATAACCAAAAACGTAGCAGCAATGTTTGTGTCTTTCGCCTTGTTGTTTTTTATCTTCACAGGTGTTGCAAGAGCCTACAAAAAACGTGAAGGTAAAGCACCTAAAGGTTTCCAATCATTAATAGAACCAATTATTTTATTTGTTCGTGATGATATTGCTAAGCCCAACATTGGTCATAAATACGCTAAGTTTATGCCTTATTTGTTAACTGTGTTTTTCTTTATCTGGATAAACAATCTTTTAGGGCTTGTGCCTATTTTTCCAGGAGGTGCCAACGTTACCGGCAATATCGCTTTAACTTTTGTGCTTTCTTTAGGGACATTGATTTTGGTAAACATCAACGGTAACAAATACTATTGGAAACATATACTTGCTCCTGATGTACCTTGGTGGTTGTACCCGATTATGATTCCGGTAGAGTTGATTGGTGTTTTATCGAAGCCTTTCGCTTTGATGATACGTCTTTTTGCCAACATTACAGCGGGTCACA
This sequence comes from Pedobacter sp., assembly GCA_039810685.1. Lineage (GTDB taxonomy): Bacteria > Bacteroidota > Bacteroidia > Sphingobacteriales > Sphingobacteriaceae > Pedobacter. The sequence goes on from JBDHXL010000038.1 coordinate 22,102, forward strand.
TCATTGTGTTGAGTTTAATATCGTTGATATTTATTTTTAAAACTTTGGCCATTGCTCCGGTTTCAGTAGCTTTTGTGTTGTTTATGGATGTGTTGGAGCTGTTGGTGGCCTTTTTGCAAGCCTTTATTTTTACACTTCTAACGGCACTCTTTATCGGGATGGCGGTAGAAGAACACCATTAATATTTTTTAGAAACCATTTTTTACAAATTATAAATTAAATTTAGTTATGGGAGGTTCAATTGCGGCAATTGGTGCCGGTTTAGCAGTAATTGGTGCCGGTATCGGTATCGGTCAAGTAGGTGGTAAAGCAATGGAAGGTATTGCTCGTCAACC
>JBDHXL010000039.1:0-21964 GCA_039810685.1 Pedobacter sp.
TGCCCGAATGCAAAACAAACTAACTCAAAAAGAAGTGATTGTTAAGGGAAAAATTACTAAGGAATTAGAAGAATTATTAGCCAAACTTGATTTGTTGCACTAAAGTGGACAAGTCAGGAAACCATTAAGAACTTGGAGCAACTGATTCAAGAAGCAGGATACGATTGCAAAAACATCGTTCGGTTGAATATCTACACCACCAATATGCAAGAGTTTTTCACGACTTGTATGGATGTTTATGTTCCTTTTATTCAACAAAATGGTATCAAACAAGCTACTTCAATGATTGAAGTAAAAGGATTATTTGCTACTTTAAACGTTGAATTAGAAGCAACAGTGGTAAAATAACATGTCAGAAACATCAATTTTCTATCCAACAAGTCGTGCAGCGTGGGAAGAATGGTTAGTACAAAATCATCTTTCAGAAACAGCTGTATGGCTTGTTTTTCATATCAAAGCATCGGGTAAGTTTTCACTTTCGTGGAGCGAAGCCGTAGATGTGGCGCTTTGTTATGGTTGGATTGATAGCAAGAAAATCAAAATAGACCATGAAACTTCTCATCAGTTTTTCAGTAAACGCAAACCTAAAAGCACTTGGTCAAAAATCAACAAAGAAAAAGTAACACACCTCATTGAAAGCGGACGTATGCAAGCCGCAGGTTTGCATTGTATTGAAGTGGCACAACAAAATGGTTCTTGGACCTTACTCGACGAAGTTGAAGAACTCATCATTCCCTACGATTTAAAAGCCGAATTTGATAAATATCCCGAATCACAAGCTTATTTTGAAAGTTTGAGCAAATCCGTTCGAAAAATGCTGTTGCAATGGCTCGTTCTAGCCAAACGCCCCGAAACCCGACAACAACGCATTCATGAAATAGCGGTAAACGCCGGGCAGAAAAAGAAGCCCAAGCAGTTTTAAGGTATCTTCGCATAGTCTAGTGTTTTCCAAATAAGTTTGTTTTTTGAAATATTAAGTTTCAAAATTGTGCTACTTTTGGTAAGTAATCAAAATTGAATGTTTAATACAGTGAAAACTACACAGATTGTTTCTACTTATAAAGGTACTGATAGTCTTATAGTTCGTACTTTAGATTTCTCTAAAGGTATTATTCTTGAAGATTTGATTGCAAAAAGCAATATTCAAAGCGACCTCTTTATTTTAGTGCTATTTGTTAAAGGTAGTGCTGGCGTAAAAATTAATTTGAAAGAGTTAAGTTTAGCTAAAGGTGATTTATTAATAATACCACCAGATGCAACCAAAGAGCAAATTTTCATTAGCGAAGATGCTGTTTTGAAAATAGTTGCTTACACTACTGGGTTTATTGCTCAACAAAACTTACCTGAAAATTTTTGGGAGATAACCGAATTTTACTCGGTTAAACATAAAACGGTTTGGTCGTTGTCAAAATCTGTAGCTAAGGATATGACAAATTTAATAGACCAAATGGAAACTCGTTTGTTTGATGTGGATCAATATTCCTATAAATATGCGATAGTTAGTCATTACTTCATAATATTTGTTTTGGAGTTGGTTAATTTAGCTCCGCAATATGCACTAGATGATAACCAGCAGTTTACCCGCCGAGAAGCACTAACCATACAATTTTTTGCATTAGCTAAAAAGCATTTCCGAGAGCAAAAGTCTTTAAGCTTTTATGCAGAGGCATTATTTGTTACGCCAAAGCATCTTACCGAAACGGTAAAGGAAGTAAGCAAGCGTACCGCAGGTGATATTATTAACCTTTTTCTCTTACAAGCTGCAAAAATTCAGCTAAGAACTACCATGAAAAGTATAGCCGAAATAGCAGATTGGCTAAACTTTAGTGATCAGTCTGCATTTGGGAAATTCTTTAAAAGAATGGAAGGAATATCTCCCAAGACCTATAGAAGTAAACATGTCTAGTTTGGGGCATTGTGGTGTGTTGATCTATAATTTTTCGATATAATTTGTGATTGTGTTGTTTTTTCCGACTTTGAAACCAAAGTTGCCGAAAAATGTCCCTTCCGTAGCTTTTAGGCACTATCTACCTTTGTTTCGTTAAGCAAGCTTAATTGATGGCAAGCTTAGCGAAATAAATAAATTGTAAACATTTAAAAATTTTAAGATTATGAAAAAGATTTTTATGAGTGCTCTAGCACTAGTATTCATGACCGGTAGCGCTACAACTGTAATGGCACAAAAAGGCTTGTCTTTAAGCGTAAAAGCAACACCTCAATTTAGCTTTTTGCAAAATAGTGATGACAACGATAATAGTGCGATTGACAAGAAAGCAACCTTCAATGCCAATTTTGGTGTTGGTGCCGGTTATAACTTTACCAATAATGTAGGTTTAGGTTTGGATGTGCTTTATTCTTTCCAAGGCCAAAAATCAAAGGTAGTAGGATTAGAAGCTCATCAAAAACTAGAGTATTTGAAAATTCCGGTATATTTCTCTTACAACACTGATGATTCTAAACCTGTTTCTTTTTTCGGTAAAATAGGTCCTCAAGTTAGTTTTCTTACCAATGCAAAACTTGCTGTAGGTGGTAGCGATTTATTTGTTAAAAATAAAGGCCAGTTTGAGAAAACTACTTTCGGCGCAATGGCCAATGCAGGGGTTCAGTTTAAACTAAATCAAAAGCTATTCTTACAAACCGGTTTGCAGTTTGATTATGACTTTACCAATGCCGAAGACAAGGATTATATAGCAGCTATACTTGGCAGAGCTGATACTTATAACATGACCACTGGTTTACAAGTTGGTTTAAAATACAAATTTTAGTAGCGGAGAAAATAGCTACTTTATACCGAGGGCTGTCGTATTAGAATACGGCAGCTCTCGTTTTTTTTTGCTAATACAACCATTTCGTGATCAAGCTAAACACTATTTATCTTTTATATGTTGAATTTGTAGGTTTTATTATTGTTTAAATTGCTTAAGTATATAGTTGTATATTTGTTTTAAAGCGTTTTATCGTAGAAGTCTTATGTTAAAATCAAAAAAAATATATAAGTATGGATTTAAACCTGGGCTTCCACATGAGTTTGAAATATTAGATATTAACGAAGTTCTCCAAAGTTCAAAAAAAGCTCTGACAACAACCCATCGAACAGAGTTTTATCAGATTATCTGGTTTAAAGAAGGTAATCCGATACATTTGGTTGATTTTAAACCCCTAGTAATACAACCCAATAGCATCTTGTTTTTGCATAAAGATGTTGTACAACAGTTTGATAGCAACAAACACTATACAGGGAAGATTATTTTGTTTACAGATAGTTTTTTTTGTAAAACGCAGGCCGATACGAGATTTTTGAAGAACTGTTTTCTATTTAATAATTTATTCAATATTCCGCTTATTCAAATCGATAGACAGGTTGAAGTTTTTGAGCTTATCTTGCAACAAATGGAGACAGAACTTCAACAAAGCAAAGACAGTAGGCAGGCCGAGCTATTACAAAATTTATTGCATAATTTTTTACTACAGGCCGAGAGGTTTAGTAGGTTGCAATATCCCTTTGAACCTCAAAAAGGGAATGAGTACGATTCTGTAATGCTTTTTAAGGACTTATTAGAAGATAATTATAAAAGTCAAAAACAGGTTAGTTTCTATACCAAATCTCTTTTTATCACAGAAAAACGTTTAAACCAAGCAACCTCCAAATTACTCGGAAAGACACCAAAAGAATTTATACACGATAGAGTAATGCTCGAGGCTAAAAGAATTTTAGTTTATACAACACTTAGTATAAAAGAGATAGGATACGATTTAGGTTTTGAAGAGCCCACCAATTTTATCAAATACTTTAAAAAACATGCACTAACCACTCCGAGCGAGTTTAGAGAACAAAATAGATTGGCGTAAAAGTATCATTTAAAGGCATTAATCTACCTTTTTAAACAACACTTTTCATTGCAATTTTGTATCATAATTTTAAAACAATATAGAGATGAAAATTGCAGTAATTGGAGCCACTGGTTTTGTTGGCTCAAACATCACAAAAGAGTTGATTAATCGTAATCATCAGGTTACAGGGATTTCAAGAAGTAATAACAATTCAGATAACCCTAATCTGACTTTTATTGTTGTTGACATTTTAAAAGTAAACGAGTTGGCACAAGCTTTAAAAGGTTTTGATGTAGTTGTAAGTGCATTCAATGCTGGTTGGACTAATCCGAATTTATATAATGATTTTTTGGCAGGTTCAAGAGCTATTCAAGAAGCTGTAAAACTTTCCGGGGTGAAACGTTTCATTGTAATTGGCGGTGCCGGAAGCCTATACGTAGCAGAAGGTGTACAAGCTGTTGATACGCCAACGTTTCCTAAAGAGTTTTATGCAGGTGCAAGTGCTGCCAGAGATTATTTAAATGAACTTAAAAATGAAACAGATCTAGATTGGGCTTTTTTTAGTCCGGCATTGGAAATGCACCAAGGAATAAGTACTGGACGTACAGCAAATTATCGTTTAGGAAAAGATAATCCTGTCTTTGATGAAAACAACAGAAGTTTCTTGTCTGTTGAAGATTTGTCGGTTGTAATTGTTGATGAGATAGATAGTCCAAAACATCACCAAGAAAGATTTACAGCGGGTTATTAATAGAGCTAAATACTGACATGAATAACGAAAAGTGCTCGGTATGGAGGTGCATACCGAACACTTTGTATTTTTAAACAATAACTATATACATGACAACGAAACGCAATAATCGGTATAAAATACAGCTTGACGAGATTGGTCTTAAAGACGGTTCATATTCAGGGAAATCAATAAGTTTTGAATTTGAAAACCATGATGATATCATCTCAATCTTAGAAACGGAAAAGGCTCAAGAGCATTTTAAATCAACTTCAGATCGAACTGAATTTCTGTTAGGACTTAAATTGTTTAGCGAAGTTATGTTACGGGATAAAGATAATCCACTTTTTGTAGAGTTAAAACCAGCGTTCTTGGCTTTTATGAAAAAGTTAAAAGGTGCTTAATGGTTGTACTCTGATTTTATAGCAAAGATTTATTTGCGTTCCATGGTTCTTTAGTAATAGCTAAAGCTTTGCGTAGTAGATAGCATTAGCAAAGTTTGCTCAATTTGCTTTCCTATACTCATTGGGTGTCATTCCTGTTTTTTGTTTAAACAAGCGGGTAAAATGTTGCGGATACTTAAATCCCAAGTCATACGCTACTTCGCTGATGGATCTGTCCATATTAAAAATCCGCTCTTTGGCTACGGTAATAACTTTGGTCTGTATGTATTCCTGGGCTGATTGCCCGGTTTCTTTTTTAATCAGATCACCAAAATAACCGGGAGATAAATTTAGCTCGTATGCACAATCGGCTACCAAAGGTAAGCCAATAGTTTGTGGTTTTTCACTCAGGAAATAATCATTAAGCAACGTCTCAAATTTTTCTACAACTCCTCTGTTTACTTTATCCCGAGTAATAAACTGCCTGTCGTAAAAACGGGTGCAATAGTTTAAAAGTAATTCAATATTATCTACCAAAAGTTTTTTGCTATGCTTGTCAATAGCATGTTCCAATTCATATTCAATTTTAGAAAAACAATCTAAAACAATTTTTCTTTCTCTTTCAGACAGGTGAAGTGCTTCATTGGATTGGTAGCTAAAAAAGCTATAATCTTGCATGTTTTTTCCTAAAGACGTTCCGTGTATAAGGTCGGCATGAAATAGCAAGGCATAACCTATGGGCTGGTAGATTTCGCCCGAATTGGTTACGCTTACCACTTGCCCGGGCGCAATAAACACTAGGGTTCCTTCTTGGTAATCATAAGTCTGTCGTCCATAGCGCAAATCGCCACACTTCACATCTTTTAAAAAGATGGTGTAAAAACCAAAATACATGTTGGAGGCCTTTCTGGGCTCAGCCTTCGACAAATCAACCACACTTACCAGCGGATGCAATGTTTCATTCTTATTGAAAACATTGTAATCATGCACAGTGTCAAATCGCCTTATATTTTCCATCTTTAATTGTTTTATAGCCTAAAATTACAGCCTTTTTTTTCTTAATTAAACATAAACAGCAATAATGGTAATTCAAAAAGCAATTTGGGTAATTAAAAATAGAACAGTTTAGAAGACCTTTGTCTTACAAACAACAAAGAAATGAAAAAAATAATTGCCGGATTATTTATTTTGATTGCTTTTGCCGTGCAAGGGCAACAAAACTTTAGTAATGCACCAAAGATCAAAACAGTCAATGGAATCGTTCGAGGTGTTGCCGAAGATGGAGTGGCTGTTTTCAAAGGCATTCCCTTTGCTGCACCTCCTGTTGGTGCGTTTCGCTGGCGGCCTCCGCAGCCGGTAAAAAGTTGGTCGGGCGAATGGGATGCCAGTAAGTTTGGGTCTAACTGTGCGCAGGCAGGCTGGGGAGCAAAACCGGGAACCATTGCAGAAGGCTCTTCAGAAGATTGTCTCTACCTGAATGTGTGGACATCTGCCCACAGCACTGCAACATCAAAATTGCCCGTAATGGTTTGGATACATGGTGGTGGCTTTACAGGAGGTAGCGGCTCCAGTCCGCAGAACTTCGGAAATGCATTCGCCCAACAGGGTGTGGTGTTGGTTACTTTCAATTATCGCTTGGGGCGTTTAGGCTTTTTTGCACATCCTGCCTTAAGCCAGGAATTTCCGAATGAACTGAAAGGCAATTATGGGTTTATGGATCAGATTGCAGCATTGCAGTGGATACAAAAAAATATTGCTTCATTCGGAGGAAACCCGGACAATGTTACCATCTTCGGATTTTCTGCAGGTGGCGTATCTGTTCATTCCTTATTAACTATTCCGTCAGCAAAAGGACTATTTCATAAAGCCATTGGCGAATCAAGCGGCGGCAGAGATGGGGTGTTAACCGGCAGACCGATTAATAAAGAAAATGCGGATGTATTCTACAAAGTGTCAGCCGAAACCATCGGGATGAATTTCGCAAAGAAAATGGGCATTGAAGGCACAGATGCAGCAGCTTTGGCGCAACTCAGAGCTTTACCGGTTGAACAAATCGTGGATGGCGGGCAGGAAACAGATGGGCAGGGTGGCCCCCGTACTTATTCCGGCCCTATACTGGATGGTAAACTGGTAGTAGAAACTGCTGAATCGGCATACATATTCGGCAGACAACCCAAAATACCCCTGATGATTGGGAACAGTAGTGCCGAAATCGGCGGTGCTTTTGTAAGTAACAGCAAGACCAAGGAGGAACTATTTGCATCCTTTGGTGCTTTGGAAAGCGAAGTAAAAGCCGCTTATGATGCAGATGGGGATAAAACCTTCAATGAGGTGCTCACAAAGTTCAATACCGATTGGGTTTGGGGTGAACCGGCACGCATGACGGCAAAAGCATTTATAGCGAAAGGGGCACCTGTTTACGTGTATCAGTTTGGTTATGTCCAAGTGTCTGCCAGGCAACGTTCACCCTTTGGTGCAGGACATGGATCTGAAGTTGCTTTTGTATTCAACACATTGAATGCACGATGGGGACAGAACGGTGAAGCTACTCCGGAAGAAAAGGAACTGGCAAAAACAATGAACAGCTACTGGGTAAACTTTGCCAAAACCGGTAATCCCAATGGCGAGGGACTTCCCAACTGGCCCCGGTATAATAATCAAACCCAGGAAATATTGGATGTGAACATTGATGGAAAAGTCATCAGCCATCCGGATCCACGCAAAGCGAGGTTTGATGTGATAGAAAAAGCAATGAAAAACAGGGGTAACATTCAATCGAGGGGTATATAGTAAAAACAATAAAATGAATGTATCCATGCAACAAAACAATTTAATAGTTGTATTAAGTATCATCTTAATCATCATGCTTTCATCCTGTACGGCTAGTAAAAACGGTTTAATGATGATCAGGGATCAAGGAAGCTTTGCCGTCGGTGGTACCGTGATAAAAAATGAAGGCGTTTATGATAACATCAAAAGAACACCGGATGGCCAAACCTTTCATGGCGACCATGCCTATGTCACTTATCAGATCCCGGCTCAGGCTAAAAAACTACCGTTAGTCTTCTGGCACGGTTTCGGCCAATTTTCCAAAACATGGATGACCACGCCGGACGGCCGGGAAGGATTTAATAATATTTTCCTGCGCCGTAACTATAGTGTGTACCTCATTGATCAGCCCCGCAGAGGAGATGCAGGCAGAAGCACGGTTCCTGCAACCATCAATCCGACAGCGGATGAACAGCAATGGTTTGATGTTTTTCGCCTTGGTGTGTGGCCCAAATATTACGATAATGTTCAGTTTGCCCGCGATACCAATACACTCAAACAGTATTTCCGCCAAATGACACCCGATATAGGCCCGATAGACATCAAGGTAACCACTGATGCCACATCGGCATTGTTCAATAAAATCGGACCTGCTGTGCTGGTAACCCATTCTCACTCCGGCGGCATGGGCTGGATTACGGCTATCAAAAATAAAAATGTAAAAGCCATTGTTTCTTATGAACCCGGTAGCGGTTTTGTTTTTCCCGAAGGAGAATTGCCGCAACCCATGGAAAGCAGCAGTGGAGCACTTACCGCCTCTGCAATACCCATGGAGGATTTCATGAAACTCACCAAAATTCCTATTATCATTTACTATGGTGATAATATACCGGATCAGCCTTCTGAAAATCCCGGTGCAGACGGCTGGCGGGTGCGCCTGGCCATGGCAAGACTGTGGCGGGATGTAGTCAACAAACATGGTGGAGATGTGACCGTGGTTCATCTGCCGGAAACAGGCATTAAAGGCAATACCCATTTTCCTTTTTCTGATTTAAACAATATTGAAATAGCCGATGTAATGGAAAACTGGCTAAAGACAAAAGGGTTGGATAGGTGATATTGGTTGCAAATGCAGCAATCCGTATATCCATATTGCTACCGGGAGTTTGGAACTTTGTACTGTAAAACAAAGTATAGATGAATGTTGTGACGGTATTTTATTTAATGGCAACAGCAGTCATAAGTATGTTGTCGGGTTGCTCTAAAGCAGCCGTGCCGGGTAATGGCAATGGATTTGGGTTTCAAGACAAAAAGGTGTTGATTGTTTACCTGTCCCGTACCAACAATACAAAAGCAGTTGCCCAAATCATCCACAATACCGTGGGTGGAACGCTGGTGGCCCTGGAATTGGTAACACCTTATCCAGACCACTATCAGACGACTGTTAATCAGGTTGCAGAAGAAAACAGAACTGGCTTTTTACCACCACTAAAAACAAAAATTGACAGCATAGCGCAGTACGATGTGGTGTTTATAGGCTTCCCGACCTGGGGAATGCAGTTGCCCCCACCAATGAAAAGTTTTTTAACCGAATATGATTTAAGCGGCAAAACAGTTGTCCCATTCAATACAAATGGCGGTTACGGCATCGGGAGCAGTTTTCAGGCAGTAAAGGAATTATGCCCCAACAGCGAAGTATTGGACGGGTTTACGACAAAAGGCGGTTCAGAAAGGGATGGAATTTTATACGTAATAGAGGGATATAAAGAAACTGAAACACAAAAAGAGGTTCAGAAATGGTTAAAGAGAATCGGAATACTACAATAAATTATCAAGCTAAACTATACCCAAAGCGACGATAATTTTATGCGAATTCCATCTAACCAATAAAACTATAAAAAACAAACAGATGAAATTAAACAGTAGGAAAAAAATTATAGCATTATTCATTGCAATTATTGGTATGTTGGGAAATATCAATGCACAGCAGAAAGCAACATCAGAAAAAGTATTAACACAGAAAGAACAAGCCATTGTTAAAATTGCAGCACTTACAGCACAGGGCAATTTACAAAAACTGAAAACCGCTTTAAATAAAGGGCTTGAAGCAGGACTTACCGTTAACGAGATAAAAGAAGCGACGGTGCATTTGTATGCCTATTGCGGCTTTCCACGCAGCATTCGTGGATTGCAAACCTTTATGGAAGTGCTGAAGGAACGTAAAGCGAAAGGAATTAGTGATAATGAAGGCAGGGTTGCATCACCAATTTCGCAGAACGAAAAAAAATACGAAAGAGGAAAGCGGATTTTAGGTGAGTTGTTACAAGCTCCACAACCCGACACATTGAAAGGTTATTCCGCTTTTGCACCGGTAATTGATACTTTCCTTAAAGAGCAGTTGTTTGCGGATATTTTTGAAAGAGATGTATTGACCTATAGGGAAAGGGAACTGGTAACCATTTCCGTTTTGAGTACCATTGGTGGCGTTGAACCCATGCTACAATCACACATGAAGATATGTCTGAACCTTGGAGTAACGGAAGCCCAACTGCAAGATTTTGTTGCTATCATCGGAAAAACGATCGGAAAGGAAAATGCAGTAACTGCCAAGGAAGTTTTAAATAAAATAACTAATAGAAAATAACATTATACAAATGAAACAAATTATAACATCCATCGCCATTGCCACGGCATTGTCAGCTACAGATGTGGCGTATTCACAAAATACATCAAAGGCGCAGCAAAATCCCTGGACATTGGTTTATGAAGGTGCCATTTCAAAAAATGAAAAAGGTAAAGTAAATATCCATCTGGTGAACTATAAAATTAAAGACATCACCATCGCCGCCAATGTCTATACACCAGCAAACTTCGAGCCATCAAAAAAATATTCTGCTATAGTAATTGCCCATCCCAATGGAGGAGTTAAAGAGCAAACATCCGGATTGTATGCACAGCGGTTGGCAGAAGCCGGTTATATCACTATTGTTGCAGATGCTGCTTACCAGGGAGCGAGTGGAGGATTCCCCTGGCACACCGACAAACCGGCTAATCGCATTGAAGACATCCACGCCATGGCAGATTTCATCTCACAATACAAGGGTGTGGATACCGGAAGCATTGGTCTGTTAGGCATTTGTGGCGGTGGTGGCTACTCATTAAAAGCAGCACAGTCGGATAAAAGGTTTAAAGCTCTTGCTACTTTAAGTATGTTTAATTCAGGAGAGGTAAGGCGTAATGGATTTTTGAATTCGCAAATTGCCACCATTCAGGAACGATTAAAAAAAGCGTCGGAAGCCAGAGCGCAGGAAGCAACTGGTGGTAAGATATTGTATGCAGGAGTAGCCAATGTAACAGATGAAGAGATTGAGAAAACTACCACCGATTTATACAGGGAAGGGTATATCTATTATTACAGAACTCATACACATCCTAATTCCACTTTTCTTTATACCATGAGCAGCCTGCTTGATTTAATGACCTGGGATGCTAATACCAATACGGAATTGATCAATCAGCCTTTGCTCATGATAGCCGGGAGCAAGGCTGATACCAAATACATGACGGATGAGGTGTTTGAAAAAGCCATCAATGCTAAAAGCAAGGAATTATTTTTGATTGATGGTGCTACACATATTGAAACTTATTGGAAACCTGAGTATGTAACACAAGCAGTTAATAAATTAGTTAGTTTTTATAAAAAAAATCTTTAAACAAACATATATGAACAATATCCTTCCAATCGTACTGGCAATCCTTATTACTTTCTCTGCCTGCAATAACAATAAAGACAGACAAGCAGTCACTGACACAGACAGCCTTGTATTTCCTACCGGAGAACAAATCACAAATAATAATTTTACCGGTACGGTCTATTTACAATCGCTGATTACCGCCGACAGCCTTAATCCCAATGCTGTAGGTAATGTAACCTTTGAGCCGGGCGCAAGGAGCAACTGGCATTTGCATCCCGGTGGACAAATTTTGTTAGCCATTGATGGCGTAGGCTATTACCAGGAAAAAGGGCAAGCCAAAAAAATACTTCGAAAAGGCGACGTAGTAAAATGTCCGCCAAATGTACCTCACTGGCATGGAGCCAGTAAGGATAGCGCCTTTGTGCAGGTTGCCATTACCGGAAGGGACAAAGGAGAAACGGTATGGATGGAGGTTGTAACGGATAGTGTTTACCACAGTATTTATGAGTAAAGTGTATTTTTTTGCTTAGTTTTTCTGCGCTAGCAGTTTGTTCTTGATAAGATAAAATCAAAGGTTTTTCTTATCATGTTTCATGCTTTGTTTTTTTGCGACTATCTTTGAAGTTCATCTTTTATTTAAATTAAGAACTACCGCAATGAAAAAACAATTGATTATTTGGGGCTTATTGGCAATGGGAATTGTTCGGGCAACTGCTCAAACTATTAACCCTGTAACAGTGGCTTCTGCTACTGTGCTGCAAGATAATAACTACACAGGAAGAGGAAATGTGAATGAACCTGTTTTACATGCAATTATAAGTGCCAAAGGAGAACAACAAACGGCTATTTCTGAGATAAAAATCAATCTCAATGGTAGTACAAATCTAAAAGATGTTACTGCAATAAAAATTTACAATACGGGTAGTTCAAATCACTTCGATCCAAGAAAACCATCTGGAGAATTGATAGCAAATACAAAAGCTAAAAAAGGTGATTTCAGTATAAAGACTACTGGAAAGATCCAATCGGGGACTAATCATATTTGGATTACGGTAGATGTATCAGAAAAAGCTACAGAGGGTAATAAAATTGATGCTACTTTATTAGCAATTAAAACCGCCGAGCAAACCTTTAAGCTCGATAATGGCAATCCTGATGGTTCAAGAGAAATTCTTTTGAAACGGGTCTTGGTTTTAGCTCCAGGGGATTATGATTCTAAAAATTATCGAATACCGGCAATTATTACTGCCAATGATAATTCCTTGGTTGTGCTTACCGATAAAAGAAAGTTTAATTCGGTTGATTTGCCCGAAGATATAGACGTAATTGCACAACGAAGCACCGATATGGGTAAATCATGGTCTGCTCCCCTTATTGTAGCTAGAGGTGAAGGCAGAAACAAAGGATTTGGAGATGTCAACATCATCAAAACCAAATCGGGCAAATTGCTTGCATTGTATGTAGGTGGTGTAGGTTTATGGAAATCTACAGCAGAGAAGCCTCAAGGTCATTTTATGAGTGTAAGTAATGATAATGGAAAAACTTGGTCGGCACCCAGAGATATCACCCATCAATTGTATGGAATAAATTGCTCGGATACCATCCGTAAAACATGGCAAGCTTCTTTCTTTGGCTCTGGGCAAGGCCTCTGCTTACGAGATGGACGTATAATGGCTGTGATGGTGGTAAGAGAAAGCCTTAAAAGCGGGAAGCTCAATAACTATGTTGTTTATTCAGATGATGAGGGAGAGACTTGGCAGGTTTCTGATAAAGCAATGGATGGGGGAGATGAGGCAAAGGTAGTAGAGTTGAATGACGGAAGCATATTGCTAAGCAGCCGAACTGCCGGTAACCGTTTATGGGCAAAATCTACTGATAGAGGACAAACTTGGGGGCCAAAAAACACATGGCCCGAGATATGGGGAAATGCTTGCGATGCCGATATTGTTCGATATACTTCTACATTGGACGGCTACGATAAAAACAGGCTTTTACACACTTTGCCCAACGCTAAGAACAGAACAAATGTAAGTATGTGGGTCAGCTACGATGAGGGCAAGACCTGGCCTTTGAAAAAAACAATCAGCAAAGGAGAGTCTGCTTATTCGTCCATCACCATATTACCCGATGGGACAATTGGGGTCTATGTAGAGGAAGATGAATCGATCCCTTATAAGATGTACTTTCTTAATTTTAGCTTAAATTGGCTGACTGATGGGAGGGATATCTACAAAAAACCAAAGAAATAGCAGCTAAGTAATGTGGCTAACAATTTAGCTAAGCACATATATCGAGCTAAATTAAGTGTACAAGATGATATTTATCGAGAGATAGTCTAATCAATTGAAGGTCTATTTCTGTTAGAATATCCAACAATGAGTTGAATCTTCGAATTAGTTTCTATCGTCATTACTCAAAATATAAATACGATTTTTGTATTATATTTGAAACCTGTTTTTCAATTTTGAGCAATCAAAATCATTGAAATGTAAAACAGGGTAATGCCGTACTAAGTATTTTTATTTCATTGGGTTACTATTTTAAGTAAAAGGTATTTATAAGTGAGCGAAAAGATTAAGCATTCATTGCCAAGTGATCGTGAAGTGGTTTTGGGCATACTCAATCATTCGGATGAGGTCATTAAAAAATTATATAAGGCCTATTTCCCGATGATTTTACAATTTGTGCTCAATAATAACGGTAACGAAGACGATGCCAAGGATGTTTATCAAGAAGCTATAATTGTTCTTTACAATAAAATAAGGAGTGGTAATTTTGAGCTGAGTGCCAAACTAAAAACCTATATTTATTCTGTTTGTAGGCGTATTTGGCTCAAAAAACTGAACCAAAGTTATAACAAGAGCAATAATATTGCTGATTTTGAAGAAGTGTTGTCTGTTGATGAAGATATGGAACAACACGAGCTTAAAGATCAGCAATTTGAAAAAATGAAATCGGCACTTGAACTACTGGGAGAGCCTTGTAAAACCATTATCGAAGATTTTTACATGCACAACCAGTCAATGCAAGATATCTGTGAAAAATTTGGTTATACCAATACGGATAATGCCAAAACACAGAAGTATAAATGTTTGCAAAGATTGAAAAAATTGTTTTTTAGCCATTGATATGAGAAACGAACTAGAACTTGAGGCGATTATTGAAGATTATCTGAATGGTAAGCTAACAACAGATGAACGTAAAGAATTTGAGCGTTTAAGATCAAGCAATCCATCAGTTGATCATAAAGTAGTATCGCATAAAGTTTTTATGGATGCTATGGGTTACTATAGTCAAAAGTCGCTTCTTAAACAGCAGCTAGAGCATATTCATGCCGAAATTGATGTTGAAGAGCTTGCCCAACAATATCGTCCTCATCCATCCAAAATTGTGGCTCTATGGAAGTCGTACAAATCTACAGTGGCTATTGCGGCATCCTTTGTTTTGTTGGCTATTGCATCCATCTACTCTATTCAAAACAACAATAAGCAAGCCGGATCATTTGAAGCTATGAGCAGAGATATGGCACAGCTTAAAAGATCACAAAATAACTTGATTCGTGATATAAACGCCAATAAAAATACTAGTAATAAGGCTAACGCTAATTTTGCTCGTTTTGGTGGGACTGGTTTTGCAATTTCTAGCAATGGCTATATCATTACCAATTACCACGTGGTACGAGGAGCCGATTCGGTTTATGTGCAAGACAATAAAGGGGCTTCTTATCGGGTCAAATCATTCTATAACGACCCGGTTAATGATATAGCCATCTTAAAAATTAGCGATAAACAATTTGAGGAGCTTAGTGCTTTACCTTACTCCTTGAAAAAAGGAAGTTCTAGCGTAGGCGAATCGGTGTTTACGCTTGGTTTCCCTAAAGATGATATTGTGTTGGGCGATGGATACGTGAGTTCTAAAACAGGTATCAATGGCGATACCGTAGCCTATCAGGTGGCTATACCGGTAAATCCGGGTAATAGCGGAGGCCCATTGTTGGACAATAATGGTAATGTTGTGGGTATCATAAACGGAAAAGAAAACAAAACCGATGGAGCAACTTTTGCAGTGAAATCTAAATATATTGTCGATGCACTCAACGCTATCCCGAAAGATTCGCTAAACAGACGAGTTGCTTATGGTAAGAAAAGCAGCTTGTTAGGTTTGAAGAGAAGCAAACAAGTTGAAAAATTGCAGGATTTTGTGTTTATGATAAAGGTGTATAATAACTAATACTGCACACCGAGTTAGTGAAGATGGTGTTTGTTATTCTTTTATAAAGGATGTAAGAATTCGTTAAGTTGCCACCATAAATTGGATAGATTTCTCCTGCTTCCACATCAAAAATAATAGCTAAAACTTGATATTTTAATTGTCAATCTTTAAGGCTTGAGCAAAATTTGTGCAAGCAAAGCAGCAATTGTCGCTCCTAACATTGGCCCTACAAGGGGAATCCAAGCATAAGACCAATCGCTATCTCGTTTACCCTCCATCGGTATAAGGCTGTGTATTAACCGTGGTCCAAGGTCGCGAGCGGGGTTAATAGCATATCCGGTTGTACCTCCCAAACTTAGACCAATAGACCATACCAAAAAGGCAACAGGTATTGCTCCTATTGAGCCCAAACCAATTGGAGTTTTTGTTTCATTGTCTAGGCTTGCGGTAGTAATGAAAAAAATCACAAACAAAAGCACAAAAGTTCCTAATGTTTCCGAAAAAAAGTTGTTTAGCTTAGAGCGGATTGCTGGTGCCGTAGCAAATGGTGCTGCTTTTAGCTGTGGGTCTGTTGTGGCATTGAAATGGTCTTTATATAAAATCCAAACCAAAAAGGCTCCCAGCATAGCCCCACCAAATTGGGCTAATACATAATAGGGAAAATCAGCCCAAGACAAATCACCGCTTATTGACATGGCTAGCGATACTGCCGGGTTAAGGTGTGCGCCACTATATGGCCCTGCTATAACTACGCCTACATATACTGCCAGAGCCCACGCCGTGGTGATGACCATCCACCCACTGGCATTTCCTTTGGTATCTTTTAGTACTACATTGGCTACGACCCCGTTCCCCATCAAAATCATGACGGCGGTGGCCACAAATTCTGCTAAATACGGATTATTCATTGTTTTATAGTTCGGTGTTGGCGATAGCTGCTTTTACAGCTTGTTTCCATCCTTGTTTGTTTATGTTTAGGTTTTGTTGGTTGGCAATGAAGTTTTGTTCTACTTGCCATTGTGCTTTAATTTCTTCCAGATTTTTCCAAAATCCGGTAGCCAATCCGGCTAAATATGCAGCCCCTAAAGCGGTAACTTCTGTAATACGAGGTCTAATTACTTCATTGCCCAATAAATCAGCCTGAAACTGCATCAGTAAATTATTTGCCGTTGCACCGCCATCAACTCTTAATTGCGCTATGGGGCTGTCGGCATCAGCTTGCATGGCCTCTAGCACATCCATAGTTTGGTAGGCAATACTCTCAATTGCGGCTCTAGCCAAATGGGCTTTGCTGGTGCCTCGGGTTATTCCGGTAATAGTACCTCTAGCATCTTGATTCCAATAGGGGGCACCCAAACCGGCAAAGGCAGGTACAATAAACACGCCGTTACTATTGGCTACTTGTGTAGCTAAAGTTTCAATATCTGATGATTTTTGGATGATACCTAATTCGTCACGTAGCCATTGCACAATTGCACCTGCAATAAATATACTCCCTTCTAATGCATAGTTTGTTTTGTTGCCAATTTTCCAAGCAACTGTTGTCAGTAGGTTGTTGTTGGATATTCTTGGGCTTTCGCCTATATTCATTAGCATGAAACAACCTGTGCCGTAGGTGTTTTTTACCATGCCAACCTCGGTACACATTTGGCCAAATAATGCAGCTTGTTGGTCGCCAGCAATACCCGCAATAGGTATTGTTGTACCAAAAATAGAAGCAGCTGTGTGTCCGTATATCTCACTAGAAGACTTAACTTGTGGTAGTATAGAGGCCGGAATATCAAAAATTGCTAATAATTCATCGTCCCAATCTAAAGTGTTGATGTTGAGTAGCATGGTGCGTGAAGCATTGCTTACATCGGTAGCGTGTACACGTCCTTCAGTAAGGTTCCAAAGGAGCCAAGTGTCAACTGTGCCAAAAGCTAGTTCGCCTTTTTCTGCTTTTTCTCTAGCTCCCTCTACTTCATCTAAAATCCATCTAATTTTTGTTGCCGAAAAATAGGCATCTATAATTAGCCCTGTTTTTTCTTGTATTTTTCTTTGGTAACGATGTTGTTTTAACTGGTTGCAATATTCGGCTGTTCTTCGATCTTGCCAAACAATAGCATTATAAATAGGTTCTCCAGTATTTTTGTCCCACACTAGGGTGGTTTCTCTTTGGTTGGTAATACCAATCCCCGAAATATCACTTGCCAATATCTCGGCTTGTTCTAAGGCCAGTTTGGCTACAGCCAACTGACTAGTTAGTATTTCATTAGGATCATGCTCTACCCAACCAGCTTGTGGGTAAATTTGTTTAAATTCTTGTTGGGCTATGGTACAAATATTGCCTTTTTGGTCAAATATTATTGCCCTCGAACTGCTTGTTCCTTGATCTAAGGATAATATAAATTTACCCATGAGCGCTAGTTTTAGATTGCTATACCATTGCTATTTTGTCTTTTGTTGCTTTGGGACTGTAGGTATATTCTGCAGCTAATTTAATAAAAGAATCCAATTGGGTGTTTATCCATTCGTTGTTGGCTCCAATTTCATCGGCCATGATGTGTACTACTTTTTCAGCCATGGCAATTGCTGCATTTGCATCAACAAATAAGACACGTAGTCTTCGAGCAAGAATATCCTCTAAGTTTTCTACATATTCATTTCTGATAACCCACAATATTTCTGCTTTGGTGTATGGAAAATCGGGAAGTATTTTTTCGGCTAAACTAGGCTCTTCTTTCATCATTTTCTCTATGTGTTGCCTGTCTGTACCGTAAATATTTAAGTAGTGCTCATCGGTTTTTGTTGTATTACCGTGTATAGAGAGGTGTTCTGTTGAACAACTGGGGGCTACTATTCCAGCTTCTTTGATAGCTAGATTTACGGTGTCTTCGGCCATATAGCGGTAGGTTGTCCATTTACCACCAGTAATGGTGATGAGGCCTTTTGCCGAAACAAACAATTTGTGGTCTCTGCTTATTTCTTTGGTGCTATTGCCATCGCCAGTAGGGGCTGCCAATGGTCTTAGTCCGGCAAATACACTTAAAATATCTTTTTGTGTAGGTGCTTTTTGCAAATAAGCTGCTGCAGTTTTAAGAATAAATTCAGTTTCCTGTTTTAAAGCCCTAGGCTCTAGGGTGTGTTCGTCAAGAGGGGTGTCAGTAGTACCCACCAATAAGTGATTGTACCATTTTACGGCAAAAAGGACACGGCCATCTGATGTTTTAGGTATCATTAAAGCCGATTCACTGTCTAAGAATGATTTATCAAGCACTAGGTGTACTCCTTGACTAGGACGAACCATTGCTTTGGCTTGTGGGTTGTTCATCTTCAAAATCTCGTCCACAAATACACCGGTAGCATTGATAACTACTTTGCCATACAACTCATAACTTTCTTTACTAATTAAATCTTGGGTTTTTACACCAATCACTCTGTCTCCGTCCTTAATTAGTTCGTTAACCTTCATATAATTGATAAGTGTTGCACCTTTTTCTTTTGCCGTTTGTACAATGTTTACGGCCAATCTCGAATCATCGAATCGACCATCAAAATACCTGATGCTACCAATCAAACCCTGCGTTTTAATGCCAGGCATACGCTTTTGGGTTTCCGTTTTATTGAAAAATTTTGAACTACCAAAGCTTAAACGACCAGCCAACCAGTCGTATAGTTTTAAACCAACCAAATATTTTACGACAGAGAACCAGTCGTAGCAAGGAATGAGAAATTCTTCTTTATACACCAAATGAGAGGCGTTTTGTTGCATCAGACCACGCTCTTTTAAGGCGTGCCTCACCAATTTTACATCGCCTTGTGCCAAATACCTTACTCCGCCATGCACTAGTTTGGTGCTGCGGCTTGAGGTGCCTTTAGCAAAATCTGATTGTTCTATCAATAAAGTTTTGAGGCCTCTGCTTGCGGCATCTAGCGCAGTGCCTAGTCCGGTAGCTCCTCCACCTATGATTATGATGTCCCAGTTGGATTGATTGGTCAGTTGGTGTTGATGTATTCTTTGCATGTTGAAATTGGAATAAAACGAAACAATAAGCAATTATACGAAATCAATTTTGAAATAATTAAAATTTATTTGATTTTATGATAAAAAATATGGAAATAGCTCTTTTTTGTGTTTCTTTGTAGTAAGCTATAAAATAACCAAACAAGTATGACATTAGCAGAACGTCACCAATTTATTCTCAATAAAATACATGCAGACCAATATGTTAACGTGGTTGATTTGTGTAAGGCACTAAAAGTCTCTTCAGTAACTATTCGTAAGGATTTAAAGTTGCTGGAAGATAAGAATTTACTTTTCAGAACTCATGGCGGTGCCACTCTCAACAACCCCTATGCAGTTGATAGGCCTGTAAACGAGAAAGAAAAAATGCAGTCTTTAGAAAAAGACCGAATTGGGGTAGCTGCAGCAAAAATGTTGAAAGAGAACGATTCGATTGTGGTGGCTTCGGGTACTAGCTTGCTTTATTTTGCCAAACACATACCCATGGGGCTTCCGCTAACTTTGGTTACTTCTTCGTTAAATATTGCTATTGAAATGTTGCGACACCCAGAAGTA
This sequence comes from Pedobacter sp., assembly GCA_039810685.1. GTDB lineage: Bacteria > Bacteroidota > Bacteroidia > Sphingobacteriales > Sphingobacteriaceae > Pedobacter. The sequence goes on from JBDHXL010000039.1 coordinate 20,182, forward strand.
GAAGTTATCCAATTAGGAGGCTTATTGAGAAAAAGCTCTTCTTCGGTTACGGGTGCTTATGCCGAACAAATTTTGCAAGATTTTTATTTTAATATCTTGTTTTTGGGTGTTGATGGGATTGATTTGGAGCATGGTTTTACCACTACCAATGCTATGGAAGCTTATTTGAATAAGAAAATGATAAAAGTGTCTCAAAAAGTGGTGGTTCTTGCCGATTCGACCAAATTTGGTAAAAGGGGTTTCGGTAAGATTTGTGGTTTTGATGATGTGGATCATATTATTACCGATAAGGGTATTAGTCCCCAGATGATTGCTCACTTGGAAGGGATGGGAGTTACAGTATCGGTGGTTTAAACGCTGTTTATCTTCTTTTCTACTAGCAGTGGAGTGTTTCTTTATTGCATTCTGATGCTATTATCTTTGTGCTTCCTTTCAATTTGTTTGTTATCTTTTTGTTGGGTCAGTTGTTTTCTTTGGTATTCCTGTTTATGGATTGTAAAAATCTTGTTTAAGAATAGGAAAAACTGCTTCAGTGTTTAACTACTTTATTTTTAGTTGTTTGTGTTGTGATTTTTCTTAGTGTGCAATACTACTTCTAAGTATTTTACTCATTTTTTTTGATGTTTGGTTTGTGTGTTTAAAAAATTTTGTTTACTTTCAATTTGTTTTTATTTATTATTGCAATCATATTTGCAAATGGAAACCAATTATAAACTGTAAGTAACACGAAGTTTTAAATAACCCTATCGTTTAAATTATTTTAACAATTTAATAATACTACCTTTTCATTTTTGACCAAGGTAAAAAAAGAACTTTTTCAAAACCTGATATTATTAAGCACTATGAACAGAACAATTACAAAAAACGCTTGTATGCTTCAGCATACATCGAATTGCAAGGCTAATTCGAATGCAAAGCGTGCTGTGATTGCTTGGTTTGGCGAACGAGGCAAAAATATCTTTACAAGGGGCATTGCTCCGGTATTGATGTTTTTGCTTTTGTTTTTTGTCCTACCAATCAACAAAGCCCACGCACAAAACATTACAGTAAAAGGAAAAGTAGTTGATGCCGAAGATAACTCCGGAATGCCGGCTGTTAGTTTGGTTAATGCAATTACCAAAAAAATGATAGGGCAGACTGATGAAAAAGGTCAGTTTAGCGTAACCCTAGCAAAAGGTACAATTGTGAATTTTACTATGATTGGCTACAACACCAATGCTACAACCTTTGGTGCTGCTACAACCAATGCCCTAATTAAACTTACCTCAAGCACAAACACTTTAAATGCGGTAGTAGTTACTGCTTTGGGTATCAAACGTGAGGAAAAATCACTGGGCTACGCTACAACAACAGTATCAGGCGAGCAATTGACAGATGCCATATCGGGCAACTGGACCGATGCGCTATCGGGTAAAGTAGCTGGTCTTAACTTGGTACGATCGGGTAGTGGACCAACTGGTTCTAATAAAATCATATTGCGTGGTGAAAACAACTTGACCGGTGATAACGAGGCTTTAATCGTTGTTGACGGAGTAGTGGTTAACCAAGGTAGTGGCCGTCGTACAGCTGTAAGTGGCGAATCAACCTATGCTACTGGTGCAGACAATCTTCCGGCCGATTACGGAAGTGCTATCAATGATATTAACCCTGAAGATATTGAAAGTGTAACCGTGTTGAAAGGCCCTGGTGCGGCAGCTTTGTATGGTTCTCGTGGTGCAAACGGTGCTATTATTATCACTACAAAATCCGGAACAGCTAATAAAAAAGGTTTTGGTGCTACCAT
>JBDHXL010000040.1:0-21346 GCA_039810685.1 Pedobacter sp.
TGATTTGGTTTTGCGCCTCGAAGAAAGCCAACGCCATCAACTTAGTGATGTCAGAAATTTGTTGGTGCCCACACCTAGGGGCCTGCAAGTGCCCTTATACCAACTGGCCGATGTTGATGTTATAAACGGCCCGGCACAAATACAGCGAGAAGATGCTAAAAGACGTATTGTTGTGGGTTTTAATGTGCGTGGCCGAGATGTTAAAAGTATTGTGCAAGAGCTTCAAGCTAAGGTAGAACAACAAATCCCGCTATCGGCAGGTTACTATGTTACCTATGGTGGCGCTTTTGAAAATCTTGAAAAAGCAACTGGCCGTTTGCTAGTTGCTGTGCCCGTAGCTTTAGCTTTAATTTTTATACTACTTTACTTTGCTTTTAGATCGCTGAAAGAGAGTTTATTGATTTATACCGCTATACCTTTGTCGGCTATTGGGGGTATTTACCTTTTGGCGTTGCGAGGTTTGCCTTTTAGTATTAGCGCAGGCATAGGTTTTATTGCTCTATTTGGTGTAGCGGTGCTCAACGGAATTGTTCTCATTGCCGAGTACAACCGTTTGCGGGCAGATGGCGAAAATAATCTGCTGAAAGTGGTACTAAAAGGAACCAAAACACGCTTGCGTCCGGTATTGATGACTGCTTTTGTAGCTTCTTTAGGCTTTTTGCCAATGGCTATTAGTCAAGGGGCAGGGGCAGAGGTACAAAGGCCATTGGCAACCGTGGTAATAGGTGGTTTGTTGGTAGCCACCTTCTTAACACTCTTTGTTCTGCCAATTTTATTTATCCTATTTGAGAATTTTTCGTTTAAGAAGATGAAAATCAATAAAAAGATAGTAAGCATTGTACTTTTGATAGGACTGAGTTTTGAGGCTTACCCGCAGAAAGTAAGCTTAAATGAAGCACTTGCTATTGCCGAAAAAGAAAACCTTTCAATAAAAAAGGACAATTTGCTTATGCAATATTATGCAAAACGCAAGACAGCCGGTACAGATTTGCCCTTGACTACACTAAGCACTGAAATTGGACAAATTAACGGGCCAACATTGGATAATAAGATTGGGATTTCTCAAAGCTTTGTGCTGGGTAGTTTTGCTAAGCAAAAGCAAATTTATCAGCAAGAATGGCAGTTGGCGCAGTCCAACCAAAACCTAGATCGGTTGGAGTTGAAAAGAAACCTAAGCGAACTTTTTTATCGGATTTTGGTATTAAGCAAACAAGAACAATTATGGACAGTAACCGAAGCTCAGTATCTGCACTTGCGAGAAAAGACCAGGCTAAGTCTAGAAAAAGGGCTTATAAATATTGTTGAGTCTTCTGCAGTTGAACTTCAATACGGTGCCTTGCAAAATAAATTAAAGGTACTTAGAGCAAATATTAACGAGCAGAAAAGCTTATTTCAGGTTTTGATGAATTCCACAATAGCTTATGAGCCCGAGGCAGCATCACTCTTATATCCTTCAAAACAATTGCAAGAAAATTCAAATCATGACATTTTACATCCTTCGGTAATTATGGCGCAGCATACGCTTGATTTGGCCAAAGCCAACCTTAAGCTTGAGAAAGGAAAGCTTTTACCCGAGTTGAGCTTGGGCTATTCCAACCAAAGTTTTAGGGATATTGATAACAAGCGTTATCATGTTTTTGAGGTGGGTATTGGACTTCCTGTTTTCTTTGGTGTGAAGAAAAAAATCCTAAAAGCAGAGCAGTACAAGATAGCTATTGCCGAAAATGAGCTAGACCAACAAAAACAGCGTTTAGCTATGGAGTTGAAACAACTTAAAACCAGATGGACAGCTCAGCATGCTGTGGTAGAAAATTATCAGACTTTACAATTGCCCAAAGCAGAGCAAATTGCCAAAGCGGCAGAAAGTCAATACCTCAAAGGCGAAATAAACTACCTAGAGTGGGTACAATTGGCTAATCAGGTATTGCAAGTACAAGAACAATATTTTGAAGCACTAGATGAGCTAAACCAAACAAGCATTGCATTAGATTATTTATTATCCAAATAGAAAAGAAATGAAAAATATATTTATAGTTACCGCATTACTTTTGCTGATGAGTTGCGGCAGCAAAGAAAATTCGGCAAGCCATACCGATGAGCATGACGAGCAGCCAAATCATTTAGAAATGACCGATGTTCAATTGAAGAATATGGATCTGAGCACAACACAGGTTCAAGAACGCACCATTGTGCAAACCTTGCGACTAAACGGACAAGTGGATGTACCCCCACAAAATTTGGTGTCGGTGAGTGCAGCCTTGGGAGGCTATCTCAAATCTACCAAACTTTTGCCGGGCTATCATTTTGAAAAAGGAGAGGTGTTGGCCGTAATGGAAGACAACCAGTACATACAAATACAGCAAGACTATTTGTCGGTAAAAGCACAGTTAATAGCCGCACAGGCTGAGTACCACAGGCAAAAAGAGCTCAATCAAAGTAAAGCCACTAGCGACAAAGCCTACCAACAGGCCAAAGCAGCTTATGAAATGTTAGAAGTAAACAAGGCTGCCTTAGAACAAAAACTACGACTCATCAATATTCAACCCGAAAAATTGCATGTAGCTAACATTAGCCGAAGTGTAAAAATATATGCTCCTTTTGATGGCTATGTAACCAAAGTGATGGTCAATGTAGGCAAATACCTCTCGCCAAGCGATGTGATGTTTGAATTGGTGGACCCTACCGACTTGCACCTTAATTTAAAGGTTTTTGAGAAAGATTGGGACAAGATTAAACTTGGTGAAAAAGTGGTGTCCTATACCAATAGCCATCCTGAAAAGAAACACCACGGAGAGCTGATATTGATAGGGAAAAATATTTCTGACGACCGTGCTGTAGAGACCCATGCCCATTTCGAACGCTACGATCCATCACTTATTCCGGGAATGTATATGAATGCCGAGATTGAAGTGCCTAGCGTCAAAGTTTGGGCACTACCCGATGCCAGTATTGTTACTTTTGAAGGGAAAAATTTTGTGTTTAAGCAAGAGAGTAAGAATAGTTTTGAACTGATAGAGGTGAAAACAGGTGCAAGTGGTAGAGGTTGGACTATAATTGAAAATCCACAAGCGCTGCAAGGAGCAAAAATTGTAGAAAAAGGAGCCTATACCCTGTTAATGGCACTTAAAAATACAGGTGAGCACGAGCATTAAACTGTACTAATTCATATTTGATGAAGTAGTTGTGAATAAAATACAAATTTATCTATTTTTGAAGCTCTTTATCGTTTTCGCAAGAAGTTAAGTAGGAATAAAATGAAAAAATTAATTGTATTAGTTTGCTGTGCTGCTTTAATTTGGAGCTGCCAGCATCACGAAAAAGGACACAGTACACACGAAGAGGATGGTGCTACTACTCATCAGCACGATACCACAAACACCGAAGTTATTCAGCTAAATCAGGGAGCTCGTTGGTTGGTCAATGCCGAGATGAAACCCTTTGTAGTTGCTGGCTCGCGTTTGTTGGATGATTTTATTGCACAAAACGGAACCGATTATAAAGCCTTAGCCAAAAATCTAGGTGTCGAAAACGATAAATTGATAAAAAGTTGCACCATGACCGGGAAAAGTCATGACGAACTGCACAAATGGTTGCACCCCCATCTTGAGTTGGTAAAACAGCTAGCTGAAGCTAAAGACGAGGCTGCGGCACATGTATTGGTAGATAAGCTAAAAAAATCTTATCTACTATATAGTGAGTTTTTTGAATAAAATACCCTTTTAGTAAAGGCTTAAGTACAGTGCAGTACTTAGGCCTTTACTCTACAAAGAAACCGTTTTCTTTAACAGGGGCTTTGTAGGCCAAGATAGGATGCTGATTCTCGTAGCCGTTGCGTTGTGGGTTTTCAAGCACCTCTTTAATCGAGATGAGTTTGTAAACATAAGAACCCGTTTCGCGGTTAAGTCGCATCTTAAAATAATTGTCTTCTTGTTGCTTGTTAATTTGCTTACGCATGTGGTTGTCGCCAACGTTGTAGGCTGCGGCAGCCAATACCCAACTGTCAAACAAATTGTAGAGATCCTTGATGTAGCGTGCTGCAGCTACGGTTGATTTGTAGAGGTTGTATCTTTCATCAACCTTATTGTTTACTTTTAAACCGTAGTGTCGTGCAGTTCCGGGCATAAATTGCCAATATCCGGCAGCCCCTTTTGGTGACACGCCCCACTTTAAACCCGATTCGACAAGAACCACGTATTTAAAATCATTAGGTATCCCAAATTCTTCTAATATTGGCTCAATAACCGGAAACCACTCTAAAGCTTTTTGGTGCAATCGTGAGCTTTGTAACTGGGCAAACGAAAAGTTTTTTAAGGTGCTTTTCATTTTTTGTTTCACTTTCTCATCGCCGATAGGCAAACTTTCATCAGCAAAGCTGAGTTGAGCAAATGAAAAATCTGAAGTTGTAGCTCTCTTCTCTGAGAGCTTAAATGGCTCATTTTTATGAACTACTTTTTCGGTTGGCAGCTTATAAGCAAACACTTTGGCCATGACTAGCAATCCGCAGAAAACTAGGCCTGGAATGAGGTGTTTCTTTAACATCTTCCTCCTTATTTTAGTTAGCAATAAAATTAAGGCGACAAAGATAATGTTTATTTTGTTAATTATCAAATACTTACGAATTTTAGTTGTTTAAACGGGTTTAAATGCATTTTTTTAGGCCACTTACTTGCTGTTTGAAATTAGCATTGAAGGGGTGAGTTTGATCTAAATTTTTCTTATTAACGCATAAAGTAAAGTCTGGTCTTTACATGGGCTTTAATAAATTAATTACTTGTAAATTGCCTTATTTTTGCTACCTTTGCAGCCGCTTTTAAAAGCCTTAAAATTAAATTATGGCATACAACAACAGAGGGAACAGTCGGGATGACAAATCCAAGTTTGGGAAGAAATTCGATGGAAGTTCGAAATCCTTTTCTTCACCAAGAAACAATTCTAACGATGATAACCGCTCTCGAAGACCGGGCTTTTCGGAAGACCGACCTTTCAATAAAAATGACAAAGATGGCGGATTTAAAAAATCTGGATCAGGATCTCGATCTTTCGGCCGATCAAATGATCGCCCCTCTTCTGATGATAAAAGGCCATACAAAAAATACAGCGATAAGCCCTTTGAGAATAAAGGGAATTTTGCCGATAGAGGTGGTAGAAGATCCGAATCTAGCGGCTTTTCAAGGAGAGATACTGAGAGTTATCCAAAACGAGAATACGGCGAACGATCAAAATCAAATGAAAAAGCTAGTTCCGACAAATGGAATAAAGACTATCGCAAGGAGGGTGCTAACCGTTCTTTCAAAAAAAGAAGTGATGAGGGATTTTCTCGTCAACCTTATCGTGGTAAGGCGGACAGAAATCTGGATAAAGGCGAACGTATTGCTCCATTAAATAGAAGCAGAAAGCAAAAAGAACAAAACGATGATCTAATTCGTTTAAATCGTTACATAGCCAATGCGGGTATTTGTTCGAGACGTAAGGCTGATGAGCTTATTGAGGCAGGGGTAGTTAGTGTAAACGGACAGGTAGTTACAGAGCTCGGGCATAAGGTAGATCCTTACAAAGATGAGGTGCGCTATAACGGCGAATTACTTAAACGGGAGAAGAAAATTTATGTATTGCTCAATAAGCCCAAAGATTACATCACCACAACCGATGACCCGCAAGAGCGCAAAACGGTGATGCACTTGGTGGATAAGGCTGCCAAAGAGCGCATTTATCCTGTAGGTCGATTAGATAGAAACACTACCGGATTATTGTTGATGACTAATGACGGCGATTTGGCCGATAAACTTTCGCATCCCCGAAATTCTATCAGCAAGATATACCATGTAGAGTTGAATAAAAACCTTAGTCAAGGTGATTTCAATAAAATACAATTTGGAGTTGAGCTCGAAGACGGTTTGATAAAGCCGGATAATATCTCTTATGTTGCCGGTGCTTCCAAAAAAGAAATAGGTATTCAGATACATAGTGGTAAAAATCGTATTGTGAGGCGTATTTTTGAGCATTTGGGATACGAAGTAGTAAAATTGGATAGGGTAGTGTATGGCAATCTGACCAAAAAAGACTTACCTCGTGGCCGATGGAGGTATTTGGAAGAGCAAGAAATTATTCAGCTAAAACATTTCTTGTAGTTGTTCGAGATAATAACGTATTAAAAAAGCCTGTTTTCGGATAGAAAACAGGCTTTTTTGTAGGTGTATTACTGGTATTTTCGCTACCAAGGAGCTAACTCACCTTTAATTAAGCTGATAAAATCATCGAAAAGATAACGAGAGTCATGAGGGCCTGGTGAGCTCTCGGGATGGTATTGTACCGAAAATGCTTTTTTGCCTTTAACTCTGATACCTTCTATCGAATCATCGTTGAGGTTGATATGGGTAATCTCTACTTTGTCAGATTTTTTAACATCTTCGGGTATCACACCAAAGCCGTGGTTTTGCGAAGTAACCTCACAATGGTTTTTGATAATGTTCTTTACGGGATGGTTTAGTCCACGGTGTCCGTTAAACATTTTCATTGTGCCAATTCCGTTGGCTAAGGCCAAAAGTTGGTGTCCCAAGCAAATACCAAACATCGGTTTTCCGGAAGCTAACACCGATTTTACGGTTTCTAGTGCGTAAGGCATCGATTGAGGATCGCCTGGGCCATTAGAGATGAAATAACCATCGGCACCCCATTGTTCCATTTCTGCAAAGGTAGTTTTTGCTGGAAACACTTTGATGTAAGTCTCACGCTCATCGAAATTTCGGAGGATATTCTTTTTGATACCGAGGTCAAGAGCAGCAATTTTCAAGGGTGCATCAGGGTTGCCATAAAAATAGGCTTCTTTGGTTGATACTATAGAAGATAGTTCTAAACCTTCCATCGAAGGAACTTGCAATAGCTTTTCTTTTAGCTCATCCAAATCAGTAATCTCTGATGAAATGATGGCATTCATTGCTCCTTTGTCACGAATGTGACGTACTAACGCTCGGGTATCCACATCAGAAATACCCACGATATTTTCGTTTTGGAAATAATCCTGAATAGATTCGTGTGCTTCTTTTCTGGAATAGCTGATGTTGTAGTTTTTGCAAACTAGTCCTGCAATTTTGATACTTTCCGATTCAACTTCATTGCGGTGGATACCATAGTTGCCAATATGGGTATTGGTTGTTACCATGATTTGCCCGAAATATGAAGGGTCGGTAAAAACCTCCTGATAACCGGTCATCCCGGTATTGAAACAAATTTCTCCGGTGGTTGTACCAATTTTTCCGGCAGCCTTACCGTAAAATACCGTGCCGTCAGCCAATAGCAATATTGCAGGCAACTTTGCGTAGTTTGTCATTTAAAATCTGATGTGTTAGGGGTTTGAAAAATGATAAACGAAAAAGAGTATTGGAAACGGGAAAACCTTTTATAGAAGCAATTAAAACCGTCTGATTGAACTCACTCATTTCAGAATGCAAAGGTATGATTTTTATCGGTTCTTTTTCAAGAAAAATTTGATAATTTTGGGATTATCGTTGAAGTGTCTGGAAAGCCCGCAAGCCTAAATTTACCAATAAGCATTGTGCAAATAGGTTTATAGACAAAAATCTACTAATTGTTTATGACTAAACGACCAAAAATTAAGATTAAACTTAGCCCTTTAGATTGGCTTATTGAGCTAGCCGCATTTTTGGTTTTGTTTGTTTTTTGGTCAGTACTTTTATGGACTTTTAATGATTTGCCCGAACAAATTCCAACACATTTCAACGCTGCGGGGCAAGCAGATGCTTTTGGCAGTAAATCAAATCTGTTTAGTTTGCCCATCATCTCTACCGTGATGGTTATAGGCTTAACTTTTCTGAATAGGTATCCACATCTATTTAATTATCCTCAAGAAATTACCGATACCAATGCCGAGTACCAGTATCGTTGGGCTTGTCGGCTTATACGATGGTTAAAATTGGTAGTTGCGCTAATTTTTTCTGCCATTGGTTTAACTGTAATTTGGACAGATGATGCAACACAAGATGGTTTGGGTTGGTGGTTTCTGCCCTCAACCTTACTATTGGTTTTTGGTTCTATCTTGTTTTTCATTTATAAATCCTTAAAAGACAATAAGTAATGTTAAAAGAAGTGCTTATCATAACCGGAGGGAGCAAAGGAATTGGGCTAGGCATTGCGACATGTTATGCCCGAAAAGGAACTAAGGTTTATAGCATTGCAAGAACTAAGTCTGCCGAGTTAGCAGCCCTTGGTGTAGAACAAATTGAGTTTGATTTGATGGATCTACAACATCTAGAAGCCTTGTTTGCAAAACTTTTTACAGAAATACGGAGCTTTGAGGAGGTGCAAAAAATAAGTCTGATAAACAATGCCGGAATGTTGGGGCCTATTGCTCCTTTGGCCAAACAGCAAGCAAAAGATATTTTGGCCATCACGACATTAAATTTGACTGTGCCGATGCTCTGTACCCTATTTTTTATACAACAGTCTGCTCAGTTGAATGTACAAAAAAGTATCATCAATATCAGCTCGGGAGCTGCCCAGAAACCGTATTTTGGCTGGTCGGGCTATTGTGCAAGCAAGGCAGCCCTCAATTTATTTGGTCAGGTGGTAGCGCTAGAACAAGCGGCAGTTTCGCATGGCGTAAAGCTAGTGTCGGTAGCACCGGGGGTAGTAGATACCGCAATGCAAGATAATATTAGGGCCAGTAATGTAGAGGATTTTAAAGATTTACAACGTTTTATCGACTTGAAGGAGCAAGGAAAACTTCGTTTGCCCGATGAGGTTGCCGAAGAGATTTATGCCTTAGATCATGATACAGAATTGGACAACGGCGCTATCCTAAGATTAGGATAGCGCATAATGGTGTCCTTCTTTATTAACCTAATTCTTATTTCAAGATAATTTTTCTGCTTTCGCTTTGTTTAGAGCCGAACCAGGTGACAATGTATAGCCCCTTTGTGCTGAGGGCTAGGGTAAAACTGTTACTGCCAGGTATGAGGCTAATGTTTTGTTCGATAATTTTTTGGCCACTTATGCTGCTGAGCACCAAACGAGAATTTTGTGCTTGCTCAGTTTGTATAATACAGTTTAATGTTCCCTTTTTGTCTTGATAAACGATAAATTGTTCATTATTTACCCATTTTTGGGCACTTATAATTCCAGATTTTTGGCTTTTACCATCTTGATCAACAGCCTTTAGCCGATACAGATTTGTTCCATTTAGAGCCTGGTAATCGGTGAAATGATATTGATGCGCTTGTCCAGTAGCTCTTATTTGACCAATTTCGCTAAAAAAATTACTGTTGGCTGCTGCTCGTTCAACAATAAAATGAGAAAGTTGTTGCTCGGTAGTAGTACGCCAATTGAGGTCGATACCATAGGGGCGTGTTTTGGCTGTAAAAGCACTAATTTTTACCGGAAGCACCTGCCCGGAACCGTCGGTTGGTATATAGCTTACCGAAACATTGTCTAATGCTACATAACCCGACCAATTGGCTGCGGTACGGAAACGAATAGCCGATACATTGATTGAGGGGTTGGCTGGAGCGGGAGCTGCATTGTCTATACTTTGGAAACTGTGATCGTTTTTGAGAATACCAACCCAGAATTTACCGGCCTCAACATTGCGCTGAAAACCCCTATGATCAGTAAAACTAACCGTAGAGGCGGTTTTGTTTAGCACTATGGTAATTTGGTTTTTTCCACTCAAGGCAGTACCAACAGCTGTGGTGTTGTTTTTTAGTTGATAGCTATCGTTACCTGCAGTTGGGAAAAAGAAATTAGCCGAGGTGTATGTTTTACTGTTTTGATCGCTATAATCGAGGCTGTAGCCCGAACCAAAATTTATAGAAAATGGTGTGCCACTGGCCAAACCAAAGTTGGTGGTAGTGGTGCTTGGGTGATCTATACTAAGGTCAAATTGTAAAACGGCTACTACGTTACTTACATCAGGGAAAGCCAAATCATTTATATAAACAACAGATTGGCCGCTTGCTCCGCTTGGTCGTACTAGTTTATAGCCTTTTGCAGCATCTATTTCATTGTTGAAAGTGCCGTTTTTACCTGTTGCGGCAAATCTTTTGCTTTTATCGTTAGAAATATTGCCTGTACCGCTGTTGAATAAATAATCGCTTTCGGTGAGCGAGCTATCAAAATCTTGCCAAAATACTACTTGTTGATTTTGAATACTTGGGCTTTGCTCGGTTATCAATTGAGGGGCATTGCTGAGTATCAGATTTTCTTTTGATGCAAAATGACTGGTTGTTTGCGAGCCACTTGTAGTTGATACCAGTCTTAAGCTCAAAACCTTATCGCCGTGGTATTCGCTAATCAGTTGGTTGTACACGTCAAAAATGATATAATTACCCATGCTTACACCCGAAACACTATGTAAGGCGTTGTTGTCGCTTGTAGGCTTGTTGCTCCAAGTTAAGGTGTTTTCGGTCCAGCTGTCATCTGCAACGTAATATAAAGTCCAGGTGTTTTGTGCTGCATCGGTATCGGCATCATCAAGGTATAAACGAAGCTTACCGGTGCTGGGTGTAGTGGTTAAGCTGTTGAGGTCAAATTTTAAAAATACTTCACGTTCGTAGCTGCTAGCATCTTTTTTAAGGGTTAATATGCTTGCTGAGCCATAGTTGTTATTAGCGTAACTGCCGTTTCTGACATAGCTGTCTGCTACGGGAAGTATGCCTAAAAGTGGGTTGTTGTTTTGCCCCGTGCTTATTGGTGTTGGGTATTCGATAGCTCCAATATCTGCTCTATCGCTAATGTAAAGTGGGGTGTTTAGGTAGTCGCGGCCACCGTTTTGGTTCAAATTCAAACCAGTATTAATGAGTGGCGATGTAGCTTGCAATCTGAAACCATTTACTTGATTAAGACCATAAGCCGTAGCACTAGGGTTTTCTAGCATGGGGTTAGTACTAATTAGCCCGGGGTGTTGGCTTGGTCCATTTATTTGGCTAATACTGGCAGGGTAAAAACAGTTATTGGCAAATCGGCTATTGGCACTGAAGGGGTTGTCAGCAAATTTGTTCACTTGCCCATCAACCTGTATGATGTTGTTGTAAAAGCGAAGTGTACGGCTGCTATTACCTCCTTTAAATAGTGTGGTACTTACTCCGGCACCGATGTAAAAAGTGTTGTTATAAATTTGATTGTTGGCGTAGCTATTGCTGGTGTAGTGAAAAAGCTCTTTACCATTACCATCGTTTTGGCTAATGTTGTATCGGATAATGATATTTTGTGCACTGGGCATCATCAAGAAAAAACCGCCTACATTGTTGTGCGAGTAGTTGTATTGAAAAATATCGCCGTTGCAATTGTTGTCGGCATCAAAAGCTTCACCATCGTTCATACCACCTACCATATCACACACTTCATTAAACTGAATAATACTGCCAGTACTATAGTGTGTCCAGATACCTGCATAATTGGCTGTGTTGGTGTAAGCTACATTTTTCACAAAATTGTATTCGATAAGGCCTCCTTCAAAGATTTCTCCCAGTACAATACCATCACCAAAAACTTCTTCTACATGGTTATTCCTGAAAATGATATTGCTATTTACTCGAGGAAAAGCCCCGTTGTTGTCACTCTTGTTGCGTATTCCTTCTTTGGTAACCTTATAGACCTTACACGATTCGACCAATATGTCATTAAAGCCTGAATTGACATTGGCATCGTTACCATCTTTGTCGATATTGCTGCCAAAAAAGATGATACCACCAGAGTTCTTGTTGTTGGTTGCGCTGAGGTTTGGACTGGGGTTGGCATTTACATCGTGCACATAGCAATTGCGTATATAAATGTGCTGCTGTATGGTAGCACTAACAGCCATAACGAGGATACCAGCACGGGCGTTAACCAGAGTAGGATGATAATTGGTCACTTCTAAATTGTTTATCTCCCAATACGATTGGTTGTAGAGCATTACTGCACCTGTAATAAGCGTGGAGGGATAGCTGGTACCATTGCCGTTTATTACGGGTTTGTTGCCCGAACCGTATTGGTCTATAATGATGGTTTGGCTAGAATTACCCGAGCCCTTTGGCCAAAGCTGTCCGTCCCATACACCACCAGCCTGTAGCAAAATACGGTCGCCGGGTAAAAAGGTTGTAGAATTGATTTTGCTTAAACTTTGCCAAGCACTACTGGCTGATGTGCCGTTATGGTTATCATTGCCCGTGGGTGATAGGTAATAGTCGGTAGCCCATGCAACTGTTGAAGAAATACTTAGTAATAGTAGGATAATACTTATTTTTTGAAGAAACGGGCGCATGTTGTTAGAGATAGATTTTTTTAAGTTTATTGAAAGACAAAAATCTTATAAAAGCAACAAGCCAAAGGGGGATTATTTTTAACTTTTAGGGGGAATATTTTTTTATGATTTGGAGGATAAAAAAATTACAACACAAACGTTTGATTGTAGTGTATTTGCCGTTTAAAGGGTTTTTGCCCTCTTAGTTAGTTCATTTTAGTTTGTTAACTGTATTTATTAATCGGGTAATAGATTTACATTTTTTTTGCTTGTTTTTAAAAGGGAAATAACATCAGTTTACAGCAAAAAAATGTTGAAATGATAGCTATATTTTGCGTATTGATGAGCGAAATTTTACTTAAAACACGTTAAAGTCCTAATTTGTTTTTTACTTGTTATTTCAAACGTTTGCATGAGGTTTTATTTAAAAAATCGGCTATTCTAGCTCTATATTTGGTTTTAACCAAGTAATTGTTGGGTTTATCCAAATCACCCGAAATCCAACATATATAAAGCATTAAATTATCATTTACTTAAACCATGAAAAAAAACAGACTTTTAAAAGCCGGTTTATTAACCATTTTGCATTTAGGTTTGGGGTTTGGGGTATTTGCCCAAACTGCCGATTTGCTTGATGTAAGATTTAGATCGGGCGGACAGGCCCTAAACGTAGCTGCTGCAGGCACCCTCAGCAGTCCTTTGCAAGTGAGCATTCCCAGTCAAAATCCAATTACCGTTTTCGAAAGCAGTATCAACCAATATGTCAGCCGTTTTGACGGTAGCGGTAGCTCTAGTGATGGACCCGTTTATAAACTTAGCTACAAAGGCAATACAGATTTTATCAATAGCATTGCCGGAAGTTTTACACTGGAGACTTTTGTTAAACTAAACGTTGATGCTGATAAATGTGCGGTTAGTGCACAAGAAGGAGGTGGTTTTGGTATTGAGCACAAAGGTACTTCGGCCGGAAACACCCAGCTTTGGTACAACAGCACGGGCAGTCAGGTAAAGGTGGGCAACCAATCAATTTACAACGCAGCTTTAGGTTCTAACCAATTGTATTATCATTTGGTTTATGTCGTAGATCGGAGCAGCGGCTCGGATGCTACCGTAACTGCCTATTACAATGGAGTAGCTAACGGGTCGGCTACTGCTAGCGGTGCCTACAAAGCACCTGCTAATGCCGATGCACATTGGATAGCAATTGGGGGTGATGCACATCCTACTTACGTATCACAATATTATTGGAACGGCGATGTGGCATACGCTCGTATGTATAGTACTGCCCTAAGTGCTACACAAGTTTCTAATCTTTATAATCAAATTCAAGCTCGTAAAAACCTGACTAAAGTTGGCGAATTGAATACAATTTTGAGCGTTAAATTGCCTGCATTTATCAATTTTACTGACGATGCTAGCAAAAAGACCAAAGCACAAGCTTTGTTGCAAGAAGGTTGGGGGCTTATGGGTGATTTAACTATTGTAGATAATGATATTCAGGTTTTTATAAATAAGATTGCAACAGAGGTTGGCTCATTAGAACCCGAAGTGAGTACCTTGCCCAAGGTCGCTATCATTTCTGATACGCACGTAGGGAATGATAAGGGTTGGAGCGTTAAGCTGAATAGAGCAATAGATCGTTTAATTGCCCAATCGCCACAACTAGATGCCGTTTTTATCAATGGTGATGTTACCGATTGGGGCACACCAACACAACTGAGTACAGCCAAATCACTTTTTTCGCGTTTAGAAAGTGCCGTTCCGGTGTATTATTTAATGGGTAATCACGATTGGTACAACAGTTTGTCGCAGTCGGGTATTGATTTTAGCAACATCTTGGGGCAGCCGCTCAATCAATATATCGTGATTAAAGGTTATCCTTTTATCACCATCAGTATGGAAACATCGGCTTATGCTACGGCTTACCAAAGTACCTCACAAAATTTTCTGAGTGCAAAAATAGCTCAAGCCAAGATAGATTGTCCGGGAAAACCTATCCTAGTTATGGCACACATGCCGGTTACGGGCACTGTTTACGGTTCTTATGAGATTGGTGGAGGCGATAATTGGGGGACTGATGGTCTAAAAGCAATTTGTGAGGCTAATCCGGAGGTGGTTTTGTTCTCGGGGCACTCACATTATCCTTTGGGTGATGAGCGCTCTATACACCAAGATAAATTTACCTCTATTAACGAAGGGAGCATGACTTATTCTGAAATAGAGAAAGGTTTGTCGGATGGCATTCATCCGGTAGGATATTTAGATGTAACCGAAGGCGTAATCTTAACCGCACTCAACAACGGCGACCTTAAAGTGAAACGCTGGGATTTTACACGTGATAAAGAGATTAAGCAAGCTTGGATTATAAAATCACCTTTTACTACAGCTAGTTTTACTTACAAAGGACGCACCGGAGGTGCCGCACCTTATTTTGAAAGTGGAGATAAACCCAATGTCTCAAATATTAAAGATAGTAGTGTAAAAATCAGTTTTCCCCAAGGTAAAGATGATGACTTGGTGCACCATTACTTGGTAGAAGTTTTGGATCAAAATGATGTAGTATTGTCTAGTCCTAAATACAATATTTTTTCAGGATTTTTCTTAAATGAGGATCAACCCAATAGCCTACAATGGGACATCACCGGGTTGAGCGAACAAACTACCTACCGCATACGTGTAACCGGAATAGATTCTTATGGTAATGTATCGGTGCCACCAATAGTGAGCGATTTGTTTACTACTAGTGCCTATATGGTAGATCCGAGTGCAGTTTTACCAACAGCAGATTTATTAGACATCAGGTTTAAAACAAACGCAACGGCTCATGATATTTCAGCAAAAGCCTTTAGCATTGGGCAGGGTAGCACAGCACCCAATACCTTGTACGAGAGTAGTATTAATCAGTTTGTAAATCGATCTACGGGCAATTCATCTCAATATTTTAAGGTAGATTATAAAAATGATGCAGCATTTAAATCGCAATTGCAAGCAGCTTTCTCGCTTGAATCTTATGTTAAATTTGGTTCGTCTGCTACGTTGGCACCAGTATCAAGCCAAGAGACCGGAGGCTTTGGTTTTGAACAGGCTAACGGAGGAAATACCGAGTTTTGGTTTAGAAAAAGCTCAAGTGCTTATGACAGAGTGAGCTTCGGTAAACTCAATATTGGCGAGTTTTATCACTTGGTTGCAACTTGGGATAATAGCACCAAAAAACTGTCAGCTTATAAAAACGGCGTACTGATGCAAGAAAAAACCTTGAGTGCATCAGATGCTTTAGTGTTCTCATCAAAAGCCGGAGCACAGTGGATAGGTATTGGAGGCGATGCGGTTGATGGCCCCAATGCACAAAGTGCCTTCAACGGTGATGTAGCTACGGCAAGGCTGTATAGCAAGGCACTAAGTAGAGACGAGATTATCTTGTCAGGCCAGCAAATTGCTAGTCGTGTGGCTTTAACCAAAGTTGATGATTTGCATACGGCAATTACCAGTACTATACCAAATGCTAGCCATTTTACTTCTAGTCAGCAAACGGCTTTCTTAAACCAAGCTTGGGCACTAATGAATGATTTGAGCACTACCGATACTCAGATTATTACTTTTTTGAACAGTATTAATCAAACGCTGCCGGTAAGTTTAAATAGTTTTTCTGCACGAACAGAAAACCAGGTAGTTGTACTGCGCTGGAGTACCCTCAGTGAGCAAAATAATAGCCACTTCGAGTTGTACAGGAGTAATGATGGACAAAATTTTCAAAGAATTGCCGAAATAAAGGGGCAGGGAGATAGCCAATCGTTACAAAAGTATCAATTTATAGATAGCCAAGCTCCGACAGGTAAGAGCTATTACCAATTAAAACAAATAGACAAAAACGGACAGGTACACGAGTTTGAAAAAATTGTTTCGGCAACTCGATTTGGTAAAAACTTGAGTCTTGTTGTTGCTAAGCAAGCTAATGGTAATCTTGTTGCCGAGGTAAACTCACCCAATTTAAATAGAGGTAAAATTACAATACGTTCAGTTGTGGGTGATGAGTTGGCTAGTGTCGAGGTTTTATTGACCGAGGGACAAAACCGCTATTATCTTCCTGCAAAAGCGTACAAAGGCTTACTGTTGGTTACACTTAGTATCGGAAATTATAAGTTAACCCAAAAATTAATCAATTAATCGTTCTTTGGTAAAAAAGACAAATCCCCATTTGCCAATGCAGATGGGGATTTTTTATACTACATCATAATGATGTCTTTTATCTGGCCAACAGCTTTGTAAATGGCAATCACCTCATCTGCGTTCTGCATCCATTTCTTTACGGTTATAGACTGGTACTTTCCGGTTTTTGAGGGCTGCGAGATAAACTCATCATCTGGTAATACCGCTCTTAGTTCCTCTAATTTAGAACCTTCATCTTTGATAATGAACTTAAAGATATACAAATCAGGGAAGTTCTGTACCTGTTCTAACTTAGCTTTAAAATTGGCATAGCTGTCATCCACCTTATTATTTTCGAGATCGTTGACCTGAAAATCGTGATTAAACTTTTTTTCATTCATAATAAAAGCCTTATCAAATCTTATGCCCTTGATTTTTTCGGTAAAATTGGCAGTTGTAACCCGTTTAAAATACCGCATATTACTTATTGTGTATTGTTTGGCTAGGCGATATAATTGTGAAAAAAATAAAAATTATGAAGAAACTACAACTTGTTGCCCTCTTGCTCGGAGCAATGGCAATAACATGGGTGGGGCTTAGCTGCAAAAAATCTAAGCCAAAAGTAGATACTACTTATACCTGCACTACTTGCACAACTACACCAGAAGCCAAAGCAGCAAATGACAATAGCGGTAAAGGTGTTTATAAAGGAGTGTTTATCGGTTCAACCGGTACTATTAAGTTCGATATTGAAAACTCTAGCTCAAACACCCTGACGGCTAGTTTAGTGATTGATGGTGTAAAGGTTAATTTGATGTCGCAAGTATCTTTCCCGGCCTCAGGACCCTATATTGCACCGTTTTTTGGTACATTAAATGGGCAGAGCATTTCAGTAACTTTTTCGGTTGGTGCCAACGGAAGTTCGCCCAGTATAACTGCTAGCAGTATTCCCGGACATCCTAACGCCTCTTTTGTAATTGCTAAAGAAACTTCGAGCAATATATTGAAATGTTATGAGGGAACCTACACCAAAACCAATGGTGAGAAAGGAACGTTTAACGCTACCATATTGACTTATAACAAAACTTGGAGTGGCAATATGAGAAAAGATGGCGAAACTAATGCTATTACTGTTTCAGGCCCTTATGCCAACTCTACCCTTTATTTTGATTCGCCAAGTTCGGGTCTAAAGGGAGCAGTAGTTAAAGGTGATGTTTTGGAAGGTACTTTTGAAGATAGGGGAGATGGCTTAACTGTTAAAGCCAAGCGTACACTTTAGTATATTTTACAAAATAGTAAAGGCTACCTCAAGAAAATTGAAGGTAGCCTTTTTTATAAACAAAATGCTTCAATTGCTTGCTGCATTTTGCCCAACAAGCCATCCAGCTTATTGGTATTGTATGTAAATTGGTTTCGGTTTTAGTTTTAGAAGTTCCTCGGGGGTCATTAAACGATGGGGGGCTTTCTTGAGGTCGTTCTTATAAAATAGCTTAAAGCCGGTAAATTGTACTGGTTCGCTGTAAATAAAATGTCGATAGGTGCCCAGTTTCAAATCGGGCTCGCCCCAACCGTCCATGTGCATTACAACTTGTACTTCTGGTCTTAGTTTGATGTTTTGATAGTTGGTTACCATTTTACGGGTAAAGCGATGAACAACTAAAATTTTTGGGGGCAGATTACCTTTTTTTACCAAGTTGGCCAGATAGCCCGAAACATAGTTGACATCGGCTGCATCATAAGTGCCAATTTTGCGCCCGGGTAGCGACCCGTCTTTCATGGAAAATTCGGGGTCTATACCTAAGTGCACATTGGGCAATTGCAAGTATTTCTCTAACAGTGGCAATTCAGTCTGAATGGTGCTTAGTGCTACTTGTATGTCTAAGAACACAATCATATTCTTACGCATTTTGGCAATATTCAACACCGAATCGATGTGTTTAAATGGCATTCTGTTGCGGTATTTGCCGTCTTTACCAGGGTCTCCGGCAGCAACCACAGCTATGTAATGCAAAGCAGGCTGTACGGGGGTGCTAGGGTCTAGTTTTTCCCATTTCGCTACTTCTTTATCCAACATGCTCAACATTGTTTTGTGGTCATACTCTCCCAAAACTCCCATTTTTTTTGAGTAAAGATTGCCGTAGTAAGCAATTACTCTTTTAAAGGGTAAAATTGCACCATCCAATGGGATAGGTTGGTTCTTTACCGGCCATTTGCCAGTTGTGTCGCCATTGGCAAGTGCTTTTAGAGCTTGTTGGTATTTCGCCGAATCTATTGGTGTCCTTACTATGGTCTCCTCTACGCTTTCAGTTGTTACACTGCTATCGCCTGATTTGGATAACGATTTGGTGTTTTTGTTCTTTGCCTCACTTGTACAGCTGCTCAACATAAATGCCAAAGCAATTGCAAATAAGGGGGATAATTTCTTTTTGGTAAGCAACATGTTTACTTGTTCTATTATGTTTAAATCTGCGTTATATGCCAAAAGCTTAGCTGTTTTCGGACGCCTAAAATAGAGCTTTTTTACAGAAGGCCATAAAAAATTAAAAAAATACTTTTCTTTATTTGGAATTAATCTAAATAAAATAGTACTTTTGTCTCAACCTTTAAACAGGTTCTCAGTATTAATAGTTTGTTTTGTTTAGCAAAGGCCACTATGGATTTAGCGGCCTTTGTTTTTTTAATGGCTCGGTCCTTTGGCTTCAATACGCTTAATGTCTGCACCTAAGGCTTGTAGGCGTATATCGATATCTTGATAGCCACGTTCTATTTGCTCGATATTGAATATGGTTGATTTCCCTTCGGCAGAAAGTGCAGCTATAAGCAAGGCAACACCGGCCCTAATATCTGGCGAAGTCATTTGTATACCTCTTAATTTGTATTTTTTGTCGATACCATTTACCGAAGCACGATGCGGATCGCAAAGAATGATTTGTGCACCCATATCTATCAATTTATCAACAAAGAACAAACGGCTCTCAAACATTTTTTGATGAATAAGCACATTACCTTTGGCTTGGGTAGCTACTACCAAAACTATACTCAAGAGGTCGGGGGTGAAACCCGGCCAAGGTGCATCGGCTATGGTAAGTATTGAACCATCAATAAAAGTATCTATTTGGTAATGCTTTTGTGATGGGATATAAATGTCGTCACCACGACGTTCGAGTTGAATTCCTAATTTCTTGAAAACCTCGGGTATTATGCCTAACTCGTCATAGCAAACATTTTTAATGGTGATTTCCGATTCGGTCATGGCGGCCAGCCCTATAAAAGAACCAATTTCTATCATGTCGGGCAACATGCGATGCTCGGTGCCTCCAAGTTTTTTTACGCCCTCAATTGTTAGCAAGTTAGAGCCAATGCCTGTTATTTTAGCTCCCATGCGGTTTAGCATCTTACACAATTGTTGCAAATAGGGCTCGCAGGCAGCATTGTAAATGGTTGTTGTGCCTTTGGCTAATACGGCAGCCATCACAATATTTGCAGTACCTGTTACCGAAGCTTCGTCGAGCAAAATATAGGTACCTTTTAATTGGGAAGCATCTACGTTGAAAAAGGCTTTTTTACTATCGTAAACAAATTTTGCACCAAGTTTCTCAAATCCCAGAAAATGGGTATCCAAACGTCGTCTGCCTATTTTGTCGCCTCCGGGTTTAGGGATAGCTGCTTTTCCAAAACGAGCTAAGAGTGGCCCTACAATCATAATAGAGCCGCGTAAGCTTCCTCCTTTGGCTTTAAAAGTTTCTGATTGGAAAAAATCTAAATCGATATTTTTGGCTTGGAAGGAGTAAGTGTCTTTGCTTAAACGTTCAATTTTTACCCCCAAATCGCCTAAAAGCTCTATCAGTTTGTTCACATCCTTAATATCCGGAATATTACTGATGGTTATTTTTTCATCGGTGAGTAATACTGCTGACAGAATTTGTAAAGCCTCGTTTTTTGCCCCTTGTGGGGTGATCTCCCCTTTGAGTTTTTTGCCTCCTGTAATTTCAAATGCATTCATAACTATTCTTTTGTGAGGGTATTTCTAATATCGTTGTTTATTGTTTTTTTGCCTGTTTTTTTTGTTTTGCCTATTGTTGTTGCGGTTGTTGCGATTATTATTGTTGTTGTTCTTAAACTCTACTTTGTTAAGGTTGATATTCTCGTCTAAAGTGAGTGCACCGCCTGATAATTCTTTGAGGTTTTTGATGATAACTTCGTCAGAAACATTGTCTTTGTTCCATTGTACATAAGCCATCTTCATGAAATTGGCAATATCTTTAACCATTACCGCTTTTATTTCGGTATTTTCTTCTGCAATAGCTCTTTCTATCAATTTCTCAACGGTTTTTCCATAATGCATGTATTTGATACGCTGATGTGGATAGGCTAAAACTTCTGGTTTTTCTTCTCTTTTTACAGGGTCGGGTTTGGGATAGGGGCTGTCCACATCTATTTGATAATTGGATATAATGTGTAGATGATCCCATAATTTATGCTTAAAATCGGCTACATCCCTTAGGTGAGGGTTCAAAAAACCCATCAGGTCTATAACAGCTTGTGCATATTTGTTGCGTTCTTCTTTGCTGGGTAGGCCAATAATGTATTTAACCATATTTTGGACATTGCGACCATACTCGGCCAATATCAGTTCACTCCTGGTGGTGTTATAATCAAAACTCATGTGTTACTAATAATAAAATTGGGTGATAATTAAACCATTATGAAACAATTGAAACGAAATTTTGGATGGCAGATCTAACTAAATTTCCAGACGATTTTCAATTGTGAAATTCACCGAAATGGTATGCTTGCAAAGTTAATAAACACCATTGAGATAATAAAGTTTTTTGTGACGATGCTTATCTTTGTGCTTTTATATTAAATAGAGCTATGTTAGGTCTTAAACTTTTAACCGATCCAAGGTGGGCAAATCTTGCAGAGCGCAATTTGAGCGAAATACTTAGCGACCATGCTTGGTGC
>JBDHXL010000041.1:0-20982 GCA_039810685.1 Pedobacter sp.
AAGGATGTCTATTACCTCCTTAGAAGCAAAGGCCAGTCCTAAACGTAATGCAGCCAAGCCCCAAGCTTTAGAGAAGGTTTGCAATACAACCAGGTTTTCGTACTCTTGTAGTTCTTGAATTAATGTTTTTTGTTTAGAGAAATTGATATAGGCCTCATCAACCACGACTAGGCCATTAAAATTGACCAATACGGTTTCGATATCACTGCGGATAATGGAATTGCCCGTTGGGTTATTGGGCGAGCAGATAAAAATGATTTTGGTGTTTTCATCTATGGTTTCGGCAATTTTATCCAAATCTAGTTGAAAATTGGGTAATAAATTTACTTTCCGTACTTCAACATCGTTGATGTTTGCAGATACTTCATACATACCATAAGTGGGTGGTAAGATGATGATGTTGTCTTTGCCGGGATTGCAAAATGCTCGGATAAGCAAATCGATAGCTTCATCGCTGCCATTACCCAAAAAGGTATTGCTCTCGGGCACTCCTTTGATTTGACTGATGGCCTTTTTTAACTCAAGTTGCAAGGGATCCGGGTAGCGGTTGTAGCTTTCGGGTAGGGGAGAGCCGAAACTGTTTTCGTTGGCGTCCAAAAATATGCTGGCTTGTCCTTTAAACTCATCCCTTGCGGTAGAGTAAGGCTTTAGGTTTTTTATATTTTCTCTTTGAAGATCAATGATATTCATTTTTTAAGTTTTTTGAGGTTGCATTAAATGTCCTTTAGTCGGATACTGACCGCATTTTTATGGGCTTGTAGCCCCTCGGCCTCTGCCAAAATTTCTACAGCAGGTCCAATATTGGCTAAGCCCTTGGCACTAAGTTCTTGAAAGGTTATCTTCTTAACAAAAGTATCCGTTGAAACTCCTGAATAAGCTTTGGCAAAGGCACTTGTGGGTAGGGTATGGTTGGTGCCAGATGCGTAGTCGCCTACACTCTCCGGACTGTGCTTGCCCAAAAACACCGAACCAGCGTTTTGTATCATGGGAATCAGTTGCTCATAATCCTCACAAGCAATAATCAGGTGTTCTGGGGCGTATTCGTTACTAAACTGTAAAGCTTGCTCTAAACTATTTGTAATTACAGCAAAAGAATTGGCAATTGCTTTTTGGGCAATTTCTTTTCGAGGTAAATCATTTAATTGTTTTTCAATCTCATTAATACTTTCTTCTACAATTTTACTTGATGTAGTTACCAATACAGCTTGACTGTCAGCCCCATGCTCGGCCTGCGCCAACAAATCGGCTGCAATGTATGCAGGATTAGCCTGTTCATCGGCAATTACCAATACTTCTGAAGGGCCTGCGGGCATATCAATTGCTACTTGGTTTTGAACCAATTTTTTGGCTTCGGTAACGTAGCGATTGCCAGGCCCTAAAATTTTGTAAACCTGAGGAACGGTAGCTGTTCCAAAAGCCATAGCAGCAATGGCTTGGGCTCCACCAACTAAATAAATGCGGGCTATACCTAATTTTACAGCTACGTATGCCACATAGCAATTGACTTTTCCATCGGCTTGTGGTGGCGAACAAACTACTATTTCTTTGCATCCGGCAATTTTTGCAGGGATACCCAACATTAATAAAGTGCTGGGAAGCACAGCCGAACCTCCAGGTATGTAAAGTCCCACTTTTTCTATTGCCCTACTTTCTCTCCAGCATTTTACCCCTTCTTGGGTTTGTAATGGTGCTTCGCAATGGACTTGTGCGGCATGAAAACGGTAAATGTTGTCATAAGCTAAATCAATAGCTTTTTGAGCCGCCTCCGGACAGGTTTTTGCAAGTGCTGCTAGTTCTTCGGCTTCGATAGTCAAAGTACTCAGTTTCACTTTGTCAAACTGTTCTGCAAAACTAAAAAGTGCATCGTCACCTCTGGCTTTAACTGCATCGATAATACTTTCGGTACTATTTCTAACAGCCAAATCATCTGCGACTTTACGTGAGCAAATATCCTTTATGTTTTCTTTAGATAAATTATCTATATTAAAGATTTTCAATTTATTAAATTTTATACTTAACTAATAGTTAATAGTGTTTTTTTAAATATTTGCTACAATTAACTGATAATTTTCTCAATAGGCATTACTACAATACCTTGTGCTCCGGCATTTTTTAGGCTGTTTATTTTTATCCAAAAATCACGTTCTTCAATTACCGAGTGTACGGCAACCCAGCCCTCGTCATACAATGGAACAACAGTAGGGCTTTTTACTCCGGGTAATAATTCAACTACTGCCGCAAGATTTTTTTTCTCTACGTTAAGCACTACATATTTGGTTGATTTTGCTTTCAGTACAGATTGAATTCGTTGTACTAGCTCTATCACTTCTGTGTTGTATTCTAAGCCTGGTGTTGCAATCATAACGGCTTCAGATTCCATAACCGTTGTAAAAGGCTTAAGTCCATTATTTTTTAATGTCCCTCCGGTAGAGACGATATCGAGTATAGCATCGCTTAAACCCAATCCTGGACCAATCTCTACCGAGCCGGAGATGTTTCTGATTTGAGCCTGAACTTTGTTGGCCGCTAAAAATTTAGATAATATTACTGGATAGGATGTGGCTATAGCCTTGCCTTCTAGCTGAGATACAGATTTTATGTCGCTGTTGCTTTGTACGGCTATTTTTAGCGAGCATTTACCAAAACCCAGCTTTTGTAAGTACGATACCTTGGCTTGGGTTTCAACAATCATGTTTTCACCTACAATCCCTAAATCGGCAATACCGTCTTGCACATATTCAGGGATATCGTCATCTCTCAGAAATAAAATTTCTAGTGGAAAGTTGGTAACGGTAGAAATTAACGAGCTTTTGTAGTTTTCGAAAGATAGACCGCAATTTTTTAAAATCTCGACAGATTTTTCATTTAATCTACCCGATTTTTGGATAGCAATTTTTAGAGTTTTCAATGTTGTAAATTATAGGATAAGAAAATAATCATTTTTTTTAAATCACCCTGAAGTACAGGGTAGTACATTACATATCGCCACAAGGGCGATGATGAAAATGACGATGATGATTTAAAGTAAATGACATTTTTTTGTTTCTTTCCTTAAATTTGTAGCGGAATGAGATTGCAAATATAAATTTGTTAATCAAAACATCAAAGAATTATGGCATTTATTTTGATAATGCAATCGCTTTGAATAATTTTTAAAAACTAATTGTGCTACATTTGAAGAAATTTATACTATTTGCGCTTATTCTTGCTTTGTTTAGTGCTTGTAACTGGTTTCGAGAAAAACCAAAAATTGCCCAAAAACTTTCTATTCATTTTAAAGACGATTTGTATGAGCAGTTTGATACGGCTGAGTACAAACCTATTTTTCGTGATTTGTTGCTAAACCAAATAGACGAATTGCCTTATTATAATGTACTCAACGCTTATTACAGTAGAAACGAGTACATGCCTCTTTTAGTCACCAAGTTTTTTGCAGAGGGCGAGATAGACAGTTTGCTTGTAGCTGTTAAGCAGTCTAACCAAGAGGGCTTCAATACCAATATTTTTTATAAACAGCAATTAGAATCGACATTACAAAGGCTGCATCAAAACCATTTCAAACAAATTGATGAGGTGTACAATGCTGTAGCCAATTTAGAACTTGTAGCAGCAAAATCTTTGTTGAAGTACCATAATTTCATGCAATTTGGGAGTATCAACCCACAAAACTTCTTGGATCGGTTCTATATCAAAGTAAAACGAGCAGACAGCACTAGCATGGATAGCCTCTTGAATACTTATTCGATACAGGATGAGCTAAAGCGGGTGCAACCCAGAAACTCCAATTACTTGGCACTGAAAAAAGAATTGCAAAATTTGCGGAGCCAACAAATTGCCGAAGATGACCCCAAAATGGTTTTAATAAAGGTGAATATGGAGCGTATGCGTTGGAAATTGCCCTTTGATACAGAAGAGTTAGTAGAAGTAAATATTCCTGATTTTATGCTCACCTGGACTAAACAACAAGACACACTAGTAGAAATGAAAGTTTGTGTGGGTACTAAAAGAGAGAAAGACTATGCCGAGAAGCAAAAAAACTACCTGAAAACCAAAAAACTTGACGATAAGCCAAAAAACCACGAAACACCGCAATTGTACAGTGTTTTTAATGCCATACAGGTCAATCCTATTTGGAATATACCCGTTAGTATAGCAAAGAACGAAATTTATTTTCAGGCTTTAAAAGACCCTTTTTATTTGTCAAACAATGATATCAACGTGTATTACAAAGGGCGTTTGGTAAGCGATCCGGATACGATAAATTGGGCTCAATACTCTCGTGAAAAATTGCCTTTTCATTTTAAACAAGCTTCAGGTGTGCGGAACGCACTTGGAAAATTCAAATTTGTTTTTGACAATAGTGCCAGTATATACCTACACGATACCAATAACAAAACAGCTTTTTCTTATGCCAATAGGGCTATTAGCCACGGTTGTGTAAGAGTTGATGACCCATTAAAGTTTGCCGAACTATTGGTGGCCAATGCCAGCCAGTACGACAAATTGCGAATGGAAGTGGATTTGCCACCTCTGGATACCACCAAAAACGATTTGTTTAAAAAGGTGATGGCTAAAAAAACAGACACTGTCAACCTTTTTAAATTAAAACCAACTTGGTTTGGTACACGAAAAAAAATAGGCGTGTTTATCGCATACTACACCGCATGGGTTGATGCTAAAGGACAATTACAAACTAGACCCGATGTTTATGCTTATGACCCAATAGTATGGCTAGCCATAAAGAAATATATGCTGTAAAACGGTATTAATCGTTACGCTTTAGGCCAAATTTCTCTATTTTGCTATACAAGTGGCTGCGTTGTATGTCAATATCATCTGCTGTTTTTGAAACGTTCCAATTGTTTTTTTCGAGCTTGTATTTGATAAACTCTTTTTCGGCAAAGTCTTTATAATCCTGAAAATTGTTGAAACGTTCATAATCAATACCAGCAATGTTTTCAGTATTGCTAGTTTCGATGTTGTTTACTAAAGCTGTGTTTTGTATTGCACTGCCAGGGTTAGCAAAAGCAATAACATCGGCCTCGGTAATGGTTTTATTGCTCAAAATGATAAGCCGTTCTACCATGTTTCGTAACTCACGGATATTTCCGGTCCATGGTAGGTTTTTTAAGGCACTCATTGCCTTTTCTTCAATTTTCTTGAGTGGCATACCGTATTCGCCGCAAATTTCCTCTAAAAAACTCTGGGCAATAATAGCAATATCGTCTGTACGCTCTTTCAAAGAGGGAACATGAATGTTGATTACATTTAGGCGATGGTACAAGTCCATCCTGAAATTTCCTTTATCAATCTCACTCAACAAATCTTTGTTGGTAGCAGCAATAACTCGTACGTTTACCTCAATCTCTTTTTCACCACCGACACGAGTTATTTTGTGCTCTTGTAGGGCACGTAACACTTTGGCTTGTGCCGATAGGCTCATATCTCCAATTTCGTCCAAAAATAAAGTGCCGCCATTGGCCAACTCAAATTTGCCGATACGTTGTTTTACTGCCGAAGTAAAAGAGCCTTTTTCGTGACCAAATAGCTCGCTCTCAATAAGTTCTGATGGTATTGCGGCACAGTTTACCTCAACCAATTGTCCTTCAGATCGGTTTGACTTTTCGTGTAACCAACGAGCTACTAGTTCTTTTCCGCTACCGTTGGCTCCGGTTACCAAAACACGAGCCTCGGTGGGAGCAACCCTTTCAATGGTTTCTTTTATGCGGTTTATTGCTTCTGAGTTACCCAAAATTTCACGGGTTTTGCTCACCTTGCGTTTAAGTACCTTGGTTTCGCTAACCAAAGAGCCTCTGTCCAAACCGTTGCGTACAGTAATGAGCAGTCGGTTCAAATCAGGTGGTTTCGATATAAAATCAAAAGCTCCTTTTTTGCTAGCCTCAACAGCAGTCTCGATGGTGCCATGACCCGATATCATGATAAATGGTAAGTCGGGTTTGGTCTTCATGGCTGTTTCTAGCACTTCCATCCCGTCCATTTTATTCATTTTAATATCGCAAAGCACCAAATCGTAGTGGTTTTTGCTTATCATCGCTAAGCCATCCAATCCGTTGTCAATATCGTCAACTTCATACTTTTCATACTCTAGAATTTCTCTTAGGGTATTGCGTATTGCTCTCTCGTCGTCAATTATTAACAGTTTGGCCATGTGATATCTATTTAAACTTTGCGAATATACATTTTTTGTCGAGTTGCGCCCAAGCTTGGTTAAGCTTTTTGTGTACTGTTGAAAACTCTAGGTGCTTTGCCTTGAAAAAAATAACTAGTTTTGATATTCTCATTTTGCCCAGCTATGTACTTAATTTTTGATACCGAAACTACCGGATTGCCACGTAATTTTAAAGCACCAATTAGCGATACGGATAACTGGCCACGTTGTGTGCAAATTGCTTGGCAACTGCACGACGATATGGGTCAATTGATTGATCATCAGGATTATTTGGTTAAGCCAGATGGATTTAACATTCCTTATGATTCGGAAAAAGTACACGGTATTTCCACCGAGTTGGCCAGTCAGCAAGGACTAGACTTAGCGCAAGTTGCTGAAAAATTTATACAGGCACTACAAAAAACAAAATTTGTTATTGGCCACAACATTGGTTTCGATATCAATATAATGGGCTGTGAGTTTTTTCGTCTGGGTGTGCCCAATCCCTTTGATACGTGTAAAATATTAGACACAGCTACTGAAAATACAGCTTCACTCGTAAAAATTCAGGGTGGCCCAGGTGGGCGATACAAACTACCTAAACTTACCGAGTTGCACGAGTACCTATTTGGTCATCCTTTTGATGAGGCTCACAATGCCACAGCCGACGTAGAGGCTACCAGTCGTTGTTTCTTGGAGCTGGTTCGTATTGGGCAATTTAGTGCACAAGACTTATTGGTTGATACCGATTATTTTGAGGTCTTTAGGAATAAAAACCCTAACCCAATAGCCCCAATAGGTTTAAAACACCTCAATCTTAAACAAGAGTCGGCAAAGTTAATTTCCAAAACTAACAACCAAAGTACTTTACAAATAGATGTTGAAGCCAATCGAGAGATTTTGGCTAAGACAAATTTTACACATTTGCACAACCATACACAATTTTCTATTCTGCAAAGTACCATTGGGGTAAAAGATTTGGTTAAAGCTGCGGTGAAAGAGAAGATGCCAGCAGTGGCTATGACCGACCACGCCAATATGATGGGGGCTTTCCATTTTGTGAATGCTGCTATGTCGCACAACGCCGATGAGAAAAAAAGGATTGAAGCAGCAAAAGAAAAAGGCGAGGAGGTGCCTGAAGCACAGTATATAAAACCAATTGTGGGTTTAGAGTTTTTTGTGTGTGATGACCATACCGATAAGAGCCGAAAAAATGATGGTTATCAAATTGTGTTTCTTGCCAAAAATAAAAACGGCTATCATAATCTGGCTAAAATGTCTTCTATCGCTTACACCAAAGGCTTTTACTACGTACCTCGTATAGATAGACAGGTTGTAGAGCAATACAAGAAAGACCTCATTGTTTTGACCGGAAACCTATATGGCGAAGTGCCCAGTAAAATCTTAAATATTGGTGAAAAACAAGCCGAAGAAGCTTTGCTATGGTGGAAAGCCCAATTTGGTGATGATTTGTACATAGAACTAATGCGACATGGACAAGAAAATGAGAACCGAGCCAATGAGGTATTACTAGATTTTGCAAAACGACACCAAGTAAAAATTGTAGCCACCAACAATACTTACTACATAAAACAGCAAGATTCAGAAGCACACGATATTTTGCTTTGTGTTAAAGATGCCGAAAAAAAATCAACACAAATAGGTAGCGGACGAGGCTATCGGTTTGGGATGCCTAATACTGAATATTTTTTTAAGTCGGCAGCACAAATGAAAGAACTCTTTGTGGATTTGCCCGAAGCAATTACAAACACACAAGAGATTGTTGATAAGATTGAGGCCTACCAACTATCAAGAGATGTGCTTTTGCCAAAGTTTGATATACCTGATGAGTTTAAAGTAGCTGAAGACGAAACCACCGGAGGCAAGAAAGGCGAAAATGCTTATTTAAGACATTTAACTTATGAGGGGGCAAAACGTCGTTATCCAGAAATTACCGAGTCAATACAAGAACGATTAGATTTTGAGTTGGCTACCATAGAGAGAACCGGCTACCCTGGTTATTTTCTTATTGTACAAGACTTTATAGCCGAGGCTCGCCGACGTGATGTGTCCGTAGGGCCGGGCAGGGGTTCGGCGGCTGGTTCGGCGGTAGCCTATTGTTTAGGCATTACCAATATCGATCCAATTAAGTACGATTTACTTTTTGAGCGTTTCCTAAATCCGGACAGGGTTTCGATGCCCGATATTGATATTGATTTTGATGATGAAGGACGTAGCAGGGTAATGGATTATGTAATTGGTAAGTACGGAGCTAGTCAGGTAGCACAGATTATTACCTACGGTACAATGGCGGCCAAATCATCCATTAGAGACACTGCTAGGGTGTTGGATTTGCCCTTGCCCGATGCCGATAAAATTGCCAAGTTGGTGCCCAACCTCAAATTGTCAAAAATTTTTAGTCTTGACCAAGCAGCTTTAAAAGAAAAATTAAGAGGCGATGAGCTAGAGAATGTAAACCAACTGAAAGACTTACTGAATGGTAACGATTTAACAGCGCAGACCCTACAACAGGCTATTATATTGGAAGGTTCGGTACGAAATACCGGAATACACGCTTGTGGTGTCATCATCACGCCAGAAGACATCACCAATTACGTGCCAGTGGCCACAGCAAAGGATAGCGATTTGTACGTTACCCAATTTGATAACTCTGTGGTAGAGAGTGCTGGCTTGCTAAAAATGGACTTTCTGGGGCTTAAAACCCTTACCTTGATAAAAGACACTGTTAAGCTGGTAAAGAAACGACATAACATAGATCTGGACCCGGATACTTTCCCGATTGATGATGAAAAGACTTATGAACTCTTTCAGCGAGGAGAAACCGTGGGTATTTTTCAGTATGAAAGTGCTGGGATGCAAAAATATCTGCGAGAGCTAAAACCAACCGTGTTTGCCGATTTGATTGCGATGAATGCCCTTTACAGACCCGGCCCTATGGACTATATCCCACAGTTCATCAAACGTAAACACGGTATCGAGCCAATTGTTTATGATTTAGCCGATTGTGAAGAATACCTTAAAGACACCTATGGAATTACGGTGTATCAAGAACAAGTAATGTTGCTTTCGCAAAAACTGGCCGGATTTACTAAAGGCGATGCTGATAAGCTGCGTAAGGCTATGGGTAAAAAGCAAAAAGACGTGCTAGATAAGATGAGGCCGCAGTTCATCAAACAAGCATCGGAGCGAGGGCATGACGAGAAAGTACTCGATAAAATTTGGAAAGACTGGGAGGCCTTCGCTTCTTATGCCTTCAACAAATCGCACTCTACCTGCTATGCTTGGGTGGCCTATCAAACTGCCTACCTCAAAGCACACTACCCGGCAGAGTACATGGCTGCCGTTTTATCCAACAATATGAATGACATTAAAGAAGTTGCTTTCTTTATGGAAGAGTGTCGGCAAATTGGAGTGCCGGTTTTAGGGCCTGATGTCAACGAATCAGAAATGAAGTTTTCGGTAAATGCCAAAGGCGAAGTAAGGTTTGGTATGTCGGCAGTGAAGGGAGTAGGCGAAAAAGCAGTAGAAAGCATAATAGAAGAACGTACAGCCAATGGGCCTTACCAATCTATATTTGATTTTGCTAAACGCTCAAACACCCGTACGGTCAATAAAAAGGCTTATGAGAGTTTTGTGTACGGAGGAGCTTTTGACACTTTCGGTTACAATCGTTCGCAATACTTCTTTATTGGTGCTAATGATAAATTGAGTGGTATCGAAAAATTAATTAAATACTCTAATGATTTTCAGAATAACCAAAACTCAAATCAATCCTCATTGTTTGGGGGCACTAAAGCCGATTTGATTTTGGAGCCTAGCTTTGCCCAATGTCCAGAGTGGGGGCTGATGGATAAGCTGAAATATGAAAAAGATGCAATAGGTATTTTTCTCTCTGGCCACCCATTGGATGATTATCGTTTTGAGATAGATCGGTTTTGCCCACAACGGGTAAGGCACATCAATCTGATTAAAAAGGTTGCTGACGGAAGTGCTGATGAGGAAATTATGGCAGAGTTTCAACAATTGAGGCACCGCGATTTAATAATTGGAGGTTTGGTTGTTTCGGCATCACAGCGTATCACCAAAAATGGTCGTCCTTTTGGAACCTTTGTTTTTGAGGATTATGACGATACAGCAGAGTTGAGTGTTTTTGGTGATGACTTTATCAAATTTAAACAATACTTAACCGAAGGTTATTTCTTACAACTACGAGGCAAAATAGATCTGAGGTTTCGGCAAGAAGGCGCTTATGAATTTAAGATAACAGGTATCGATCTTTTATCCGGTTTACGAGAAAAACTCATCAAATCGGTAACCTTGCAAATGCCTATTGAAGCTGTGTCAGAACAGTTGATAAAAGATGTACAGCAGGTATTGCAACAGAACAAAGAAAGTACAGAAAGTCAAAAATGCCAACTTATTTTTAAGGTTTATGATACAGAAAAGGAAATCAGCCTCGATATGGTTTCAAAAACTAAAACCATAAATCCTACTAATGACTTTATAACTCAGATTAAAAAGAATAAATACATTAGCCTTGAATTTAAATAACAATAAACTACACCACCATTAAAATGTCATATTGGCACATTCAAATTGATGGTACTGTAATTGCTACTATTTTTGTAAACTTAAAAAAATAATTAATATGGCTTTAGAATTAACAGATGCTAACTTTGAAGAGTTGGTACTAAAATCAGACAAACCCGTTTTGGTAGATTTTTGGGCAGAGTGGTGCGGTCCTTGCCGCATGGTAGGTCCAGTTGTAGAAGAGTTGGCTAAAGATTATGAAGGTCGTGCTGTTGTGGGTAAGGTTAATGTGGATAACAACCCTCAAATCTCTATGGATTTTGGTATTCGTAACATCCCAACTCTATTGTATTTTAAAGGTGGTCAAGTGGTAGATAAACAAGTGGGTGCAGCTCCAAAATCAGTTTTAGCTGGTAAATTGGATGGTCAACTATAATTGAAATAATTAAAAAAACACACAAAAAATTCCAATATGTCTAAACAATGTATTGGAATTTTTTTGTACCTATAAAAAGATATGGCTTCAGGTATTTTTGCAATTTTAGATGATATTTCGGCTTTAATGGATGATGTGGCAGCAGCAAGCAAAATCGCAACCCAAAAAACAGCAGGTATATTGGGTGATGATTTGGCTGTTAATGCCGAAAAAGCAACAGGATTTGTTTCATCTCGTGAGCTACCCGTGCTTTGGAAAATAACCAAGGGCTCCTTGCTCAATAAAGTTATTATAGTGCCAATAGCCCTCTTGCTCAATTATTTCTTTCCGCCTGCACTACCGTGGATATTACTGATTGGTGGGGCATATTTGGCTTTTGAAGGGGTCGAAAAAATTATCCACTACTTTTTTGCTAAGAAAAAAGAAACCCATACCGAGGTGGTGGAAGTTGATGAAGCAACCAAAGTGAAATCTGCCATTAAGACCGACTTTATACTTTCAATTGAGATTGTAATTATAGCCATGGGTACCGTTTTGGACAATAGTATTGGTATCATGATTACGACCGTGTGTGTTGTTTCGCTTTTGGCAACCGTTGGGGTGTATGGCTTGGTAGCCTTAATTGTAAGGATGGATGATTTTGGGTATTACTTGACTTTTGTGTCTAAAAGAAAAGGGATTTTAAATCATTTGGGATTGTTCTTTATACACTTGTTGCCTTGGGTCATCAAATTTTTTGCAGTAATTGGTACCTTGGCGTTGATTTTTGTTGCGGGCGGTATCTTCAATCACCATATTCCTTACATTCACCATATCACTGGTGTTCCAGATTTGGTTAAGGAAGTGCTTTCAGCACTTGTAATAGGCTTGTTCTTGGTAGCTTTGGTTGAAGGTTTTAAAAAGATAAAAGGAAACAAGTAGCTTTTTTTGTAAGTTTATATTGTGGATGATTTATTATCTTTTGATGAGCAAAACACGATAGACCTTGAGCTCTTGGCCAAGCAAGTGGTAGAAGGATTTATTACAGGACTACACAAAAGTCCGTTTCATGGTTTTTCTGTTGAGTTTGCCGAGCATCGAGCTTATAACCAGGGCGATAATATTAAAAATATTGATTGGAAGCTCTATGCCCGAACCGATAAACTCTACCGCAAGTGTTATGAAGAAGAAACCAATTTACGTTGTCAAATGGTTTTGGATATTTCTTCATCCATGTCTTTTCCGGCAAAAGAGTACAATAAATTGCGCTTTGCTGTAGAATGTATTGCCGTATTGACCCAATTGCTCAAAAAACAAAGAGATGCTTTTGCCTTAAGTGTTTTTGAAGACGAATTGCTGTTTAGCACAACGGCACGCTCTACCTTTGCACATCAAAAAATAATACTGAACCAGCTCGAACAATTGTTGAAGCAGAACCGACTAAACAGAACTACCCACCTAGCTACTGCTATCCATCAAGTAGCCGAACGAGCCCACCAACGCTCATTAGTGTTAATTTTTAGTGATATGCTCCAAAATGGGATTACCGACCAATCACAGGATGATTTTTTTGCAGCACTACAGCATTTAAAGTTTAATCGACATGAAGTCGTACTATTTAACGTAACTGATCAAAAAAGGGAAGTAAATTTTGATTTTGACAATAGGCCTTACCAATTTGTTGATTTAGAGAGTGGACAAGTGTTAAAAGCCCACCCATCTCAATTACGTGTGGCATACCAAGAGCGAATGAAGCATTTTAGAACACAACTAGAACAGCGTTGCGCACAGTACAAGATAGATTGGGTTGATGCCGATATTAGTAAAGGTTTTAGACCAATTTTAGAGGCTTACCTTATCAAGCGTCAGCGGCTATATTAAATGTAAAAAAGCATTGACCATCCGGCCAATGCTTCATGTGGAAACTAAAAAGGAACGATTAGGCTTTTTTATCAGC
This sequence comes from Pedobacter sp., assembly GCA_039810685.1. Lineage (GTDB taxonomy): Bacteria > Bacteroidota > Bacteroidia > Sphingobacteriales > Sphingobacteriaceae > Pedobacter. Next base: position 13,093 of record JBDHXL010000041.1, read on the forward strand.
TTTTTTTGCTGTTTTTTTTTCTACTTTTTTAGCATGTTTTTTTACTTCTTTTTTGTGGTTGGCAGTATCAGCTTTTTTTGTTGGACTAGCTGGTTTTTTTGTATGAGCTTCAGTTTTTGATACTACTTTTGCTGGAGTTTGTGCATTAACTGTGCTGGCTGCGAAAGAAGCTACTAACGCAAAGGCCAATAATTTTAGTGTTTTCATTTGTTGTATATTTTAGAGTTTAAACTAATTTTATACTGCTAAGTTCTTAACACTAAATGAAGAAATGATGAAGTTTTATCGGCACATTACAATAAGTGTTATTTTTTAGAAGTAAGATGTTCTTTCTAATTAAATTGTTGATTTTTAGAGTAAGTAGTGAACTATAAATTGCTTTGGAAAAACAATTTAACTTCAGAGCCTTTATTTTCTTCAGAATTAATTGTGATAGTTATGTTGTGAAAACTTGCAATACTTTTTGCAATGGCTAAACCTAATCCATGTCCTTCAGTATTGCTTAGATTATTTGCACGCTCAAAACGTTCAAAAATCTTATTGATAATATTTTCCGGAATACCAATGCCTGTGTTACTAATTGTCAAACAACCTTGTGTGGCTGTCTTTTCAAACCGGATATGAATTTGACCATCATTTCGGTTGTACTTGATAGCATTGGAGATAATGTTGATTAAAAGAATTGAAAATAACACTTTGTTGCCTAAAAATTGATAGTCACTCTCGAATTTCTGAAATACTTTAATATGCTTGTCTCTAATACGGTCATCAAGTTCTTCCAACACTTCTTGTATTTCGCTACTCAACTTTAATTGATCTTCTTGTGTGTATTGTTCATTTTCTATTTTTGATATGAGCAAAAGACTATTGATAATTTTTTTTAGTTTGTTAAGTGTTTTTAAAGAAGCCAATAACTTATCTTCTTGAGTAGAAGTCAAATTTTCGGCAGCTAAAATATTCTCTAATCTACTGTTCAATACAGAAATTGGCGTTAATAATTCGTGTGAAGCATTGGCAATGAATTGGCGTTCAAGTCTAAAATTGTCAGCAATACGCTTCATTAAAAGATTTATACTATCATCTAGCAAGATAAAATCAGAAGTACTGGTTGGTATCTTTTTAAAATCATAATCTACCGGATGTTTTGTCGCTAAAAGTTTTTGGTTAATAATCTTATAGAAAGGTGCCAGTAGTACCTTGTAAAAACTGAGGTCAATGATTAGAGAAATTGATAGAGCCATAATGAGCACTACAAATAGGTAGAGACGCAGAGTGTTTTTAATAGCGGTAGTTCCACTTGTATTTAAGCCTAGTTCTAAGTGGTAAACACTATTTTTGTAGTTAAAGTTTCGGCTCAAAATTCGATAACTCTCAATATCTCCTTTTAGCTCTCGGTCTTCGGTACTAAAATGCGTGTTGGTGTCTGTCCTTAGCGCAGTAACATTTTCACTCAATACAATATACTCGTCTTTTAGAATATTGAAATCTGTAAATGTTTTGTCAGTGATTATAAGGCTATCTACTTCTTTATCGCTCAGGTTACTGATTAGTTTGTCGTACTTTTTTAATAATCGGTTGTCTAGGTGCTTGTTTGCTATTTTGTCAATTGATACCAAAATAATTGCTCCCAGCACCAAAATCACAATAGCTTTGGTAACAGCATTGTATAAAGCTAATTTTTCCTTTAAACGCATTATGTGCCGTTAAAACAAAATTTTATATCCTACGCTTCTGATAGTCTGTAACCAAGGTACTGAGGCATACTTGCCTAATTTTTTTCTTAGATTTTTTACATGAACATCCACAAAATTAGAATCTGAGTTGATTTCTAATACATCACCCCAGATGTGCTCGGTAAGGCTAATTCTGGAAACCACACGATTTTTATTAAGAACTAAATAATTCAGAATGTCATATTCCTTTTTAGTAAGATGGATTTTATCTTTATTATAATACACCTCCTTATTGCTGATGTTGATAGTAAAATCAAAAAGTCTAAATTCGTTTTTTGAGATTTTATGTTTTCTTCTAATAATTGCATTCATTCTGGCAAGCAATTCGTTTAAAGAAAAAGGCTTTGCTAAGTAGTCATCGGCACCGCTTTCTAAACCTTTTATCTTCTCTTCGACATTGCTACGTGCCGTTAAAATAATTATTGCATCTTCTCTTTCTTCTAAGGATTTGATATAGGCCAATAATTCTAAACCATCTCCATCAGGTAAGCCAAGATCGAGCAAGATAAAATCGTAGTTGTTAACGAAAATTTTCTCTTCGGCACTTGATTTATTTCGTGCATAATCAACTCTATATCCTTCTGTACCCAGAAAATCAATTAGTTCTAAGGCTAGCCCTTTCTCGTCCTCAATTAGAAGAAGGTTCATAATTTGTTTGTAACGGATGTAATATTCTTCAAAATGATTTGACAGGCTCTTTTTATTTCATCATCCGTAATGACTAAGGGAGGAGCCAATCGCAATGAATTTTCACAATGCAAAAACCAATCAGTAATAATCCCGTCTGCAATGCATGCATCGATGACGGCCTTGTTGAAGTCAAAACTTTCAAACTCGATAGCTATCATCAGGCCTTTGCCTCTAAACGATTTGATAGCCGGATGCACGAGCAGGCTTTGAAATAATGCAGCTTTTTGTGCAACCGTGTCAACCAAATTTTCGTTTTGGATTACTTGCAAGGTGGCCAAACCTGCCGCACAACTTACGGGATGTCCTCCAAAAGTGGTGATGTGCCCTAAAATAGGTGAGTGGGTAAATACACTCATCATTTCATGCGATGCAATGAAAGCTCCAATTGGCATACCACCACCAATACCTTTGGCCAACAATAATATGTCTGGGATGATACCGTAGTGTTCAAAAGCAAATAATTTTCCTGTACGCCCAAAGCCACTCTGTATCTCATCAAAGACAAGAAGTGTTCCGGTTTCGTTACAACGTCTTCTTAAGGCTTGTAAAAAAGTAGGGTCAGCAACACGAATTCCGGCTTCACCTTGTACGGGTTCAATAATTACGGCAGCTGTTCTTTTAGTAATTTTAGCAAGGTCATCGACTTGGTTGAAACGTATGAAATTTACATCGGGTAGTAATGGCCGGTAGGCCTGTTTGTAGGTTTCGCAACCCATTAGGCTCAGCGCACCCTGGGTACTGCCATGATAACTGTTGTAGAAACCAATAATTTCACTTCTACCCGTATAGCGTTTGGCCAATTTCATAGCTCCTTCAACAGCTTCAGCACCCGAATTCACAAAATAAGTACAGTCTAATTGTTCGGGTAGTACATCGGCTAGGGCTTTAGCAAAATTTACTTGCGGACTTTGTACAAATTCGCCATAAACCATTAGGTGCATATAGCTTGCTGCTTGTTGCTGTACGGCACTAACTACTTGCGGATGACAATGCCCAACATTACTTACACCGATACCGGCAATAAGATCCAGATAGGTTTTGCCATCGCTGCCGTAAAGCGTACAACCTTTAGCTTTTTCAAAAGATAAGAGTAGGGGACTGGTTGAAGTTTGGGCGTTGTGCCGTAGAAATAATTGTCTTTGTGTTAACATGCCAGCAAAATTAAGTCATTAAATAACTTAATTTTATTCTTTTCCTTAACAAATTAAAAACAAATGACGATAGAAAGCAACTAATTGCCGTTTTGGGCTGTGGCTTTGTATTGTTGTAGTAATTCTTTTTTATAAGCTTCTTGCGCTCGATAAAATTTACCAATAATTTTTAGAGGTAAATTTGCTTTCAATCTGTTGTAGTATTTTTTTTCAAGATTTAGAGTTTTTTGCCTAAAATTAAAATCTTGCAATATCAGCTCTTCAATCTGTTGGTCATTAAGTTCATCAATTTCTTTGATTTTTCTGAAGCTAATCATTTTGGAAGCACGTTCTTTGCGAAGTTTGCCTAGCTCTCGGGCATAATCATTATAAATAGGCCAAAAAATCTTTGCTTCATCACTGCTTAAGTCAAGTTTATTGCTAATCCAAGTTATTTTTCTAGCTTCCATTTTTTCCATGGTGCTTTGGCGGTTTTGTGCCCTAGTTAAAAAAGGAAGCGTGCAAAGGGTCAATATGAATATGGTACTTTTCATAAGTCTATATTTCTAGAAATTTCGTAGCTGCTCATATTATTAATAATATACTCTTCGAGCTCACTCGATTTTACTTGTATCGCACTTTTGTTTTTGGCCTCGTAAATGTAATCGGCTATCACTTCGTCATCAATGTCGTAAAGTAGCTGCTCTTTAGCTAGTTCTTCTTTGGCTAGTTTGTATTTACCTACAAAGTGCTTTGTTGCCCACGCTGCAGTAATCAGCAAAGCAATACTGGCTGCCGAAGCATACTTGAACCATTTTTTAGACCACAAACGCACTGTTTTTGAGTTGTTAACTAATGGTTGGGTTTTAGCAATTATTTTAGCATTCAGTTGCTCAAAATATTTTTCATCAACTTTAAAACCTGTTTCTTCTTTATGCTCAATAAGTGTATCTAATTGTATTTGAGCATTGATGCGTTCCGTTAATTGCTCAAAATATCCTTCAGGTACCTTAAAGCCTTTGTGGTTTGTATAATTTTCAATCTGGATACGAGATAAAATTTGCGCTTTCGACTGGTCAAAATAATTATCCGGGACAAGAAAACAATTATCCATTTTTATTTTGTTTAATACAGCTAATTCGTGCTCACTTTTCATTACTATTGAAGCTATTTTGTATTATGGATGTTTATTTTGTCGAAAGGTTTAATTAATCTTTTGCAATTAGAAATAATTCAATTTTTTTGACAGCAATATGGTAAGATGCTTTAAGTGCTCCAACACTGGTGCCCAATATGCTTGAAATCTCTTCATATTTTAAATCGTCAAAATATTTCATGTTAAAAATAAGGCGTTGTTTTTCGGGAAGCGTTAAAATAGCCTCTTGAAGTTTTCTTTGTGCTTTATCGCCATCAAAATAGGTGTTGTCGCTTAATTTTTCGCTCAACTCCGTATTAATGTCTTCGTACGACACGTTATTTTTGTTCCTTTTTTTGGTTAAAAAGGTGATGGATTCATTGGTGGCAATTCGATATATCCAGGTGTAGAGTTGAGAGTCGTTACGAAAAGATGCAAGGTTTTTCCATACTTTGATGAACGTGTCTTGCACAATATCATCGGCATCGTCGTGGTCTATCACTAAGCGGCGTACATGCCAATAGATTTTTTGTTGGTACTTTTGTAGAAGCAAGCTGAAACCGGCCTCTCGGGTTTTTTCGTTATTAAACTTTTCGAGAATTTCCTGGTCTTCAACTTGCTTCATGTTAAATTTTATTTCGTTTTACGCGAAATGGCTTTTTGTGCAGCAGCTACAATATCTGATGGGTCAAGTTTGTACTTGGTCATCAATTGGTCTGGTGTACCGCTTTCGCCGAAACTATCGTCAACAGCCACAAACTCTTGTGGAACTAGGCAATTGCTGGTCAAAAATCTTGAGACACTCTCACCTAATCCACCAAATTTATTGTGTTCTTCGCAGGTAACTATACAGCCTGTTTTTTGTACCGATTGTAAGATGGCCTCTTCGTCTAAAGGTTTAATGGTGTGGATATTTATAATTTCAGCATCAATCCCTAACTTTTCAAGTTCTTCGCCAGCTTGTATGGCACGCCAAACCATGTGCCCGGTTGCAACGATGGTCACATCTTTTCCTTCGTTAACCATCCAAGCTTTACCTATTTCAAATTTCTGATCCTCGGCAGTAAATACAGGTACTGTTGGGCGACCAAAGCGTAGGTAAACGGGGCCTTCGTGCTCCATAATAGCCAAGGTTGCGGCTTTGGTTTGGTTATAATCACAAGGATTAATGACAACCATGCCCGGTAACATTTTCATAAGACCTATATCTTCCAAAATTTGGTGAGTCGCACCGTCTTCGCCTAGTGTTAAGCCTGCATGAGAGGCGCAAATCTTAACGTTTTTGCCTGAGTAAGCAATTGATTGGCGAATTTGATCATAAACTCGGCCAGTCGAGAAATTAGCAAATGTACCGGTAAATGGTATTTTGCCTCCAATGGTTAGTCCGGCAGCTATACCCATCATGTTGGCCTCAGCAATACCTACCTGCACAAAACGCTCAGGGAAATCTTTGATAAAGGCATCCATTTTTAGCGAACCGATAAGGTCGGCACAAAGGGCTACAACATTTTCATTTCGTTTGCCTGCTTCGTGCAGCCCTGCTCCAAAACCTGAGCGAGTATCTTTTTTTTCAGTGTATGTATATTTTTTCATTACTAAATCCTGAATAGGGTGGTTTTACTTTGTTGAATAAACTGTTCTTTTAATAGTCGCCAAGTGTTTCTTTGATTTGACCTAGGGCATTTTCTAGTTGGGCATCATTGGGTGCAGAGCCGTGCCATTTATGTGTACCCTGCATAAAGTCAACCCCATATCCCATGTCAGTTTTCATGATATTCATTACTGGTTTGCCATTTCCGCAAAGGCTTTTAGCTTCATTCAACTTGTTTAATAGCTCTTGCATATTATTACCATTTGATGAAATAACTAACCAACCAAAAGCCTCAAATTTGGCTTTAAGGTCTTCTAGTGATAACACTTTCTCGGTGGGGCCATCAATTTGTTGTCCGTTGTAATCAACAGTGGCAATGATATTGTCAACTTTGTGGTGTGGGGCAAACATCAATGCTTCCCAGTTTTGCCCTTCTTGTAACTCTCCATCACCCAATAAGGTGTAAATTATTTTATTGTCTTTGTTTAGTTTTTTTGCTAGTGCAGCACCTATAGCTACAGAAAGACCTTGACCTAAAGAACCAGAAGCTACACGTATTCCGGGTAAATGCTCGTGGGTAGTCGGGTGGCCTTGTAAACGAGTGTTTATTTTTCTAAAAGTAGCTAGTTCTGAAACTTCGAAATAACCTGAACGAGCCAAAACGCTATACCAAACTGGGGAGATATGGCCGTTTGATAGGAAAAATAAATCTTCACCAATTCCGTCCATGTTGAACTTTGGGTTGTGATCTAGCACCTCGAAATAAAGTGCAGTAAAAAAATCGGCACAACCTAATGATGCGCCAGGGTGTCCAGATTGAACAGCATGTACCATTCTTAAAACATCTCTTCTTACTTGTGATGCGATGTTTTCTAATTCTTCAATGGAGTGTTTCATCAAATTAATGAGTTTTGGATGTTACGAAAAAGCAAAGTTATATTTTTCTTTACTAAATCAGGTCTTTTTACAGTATAATTTAGGTTTACTTACTGTTTCTGTGTGAGTTGAAAATAAAAAAAATGTGGAAAAATTTTAAAATGTGGAATTTAGTTTTTATGTTTGTGTATAAAATTACCCAAAACGCTACAAAATGAACAATTTTAAACTCAAAACTCTTTTAGTCTTTCTTTTGAGTTGGATGTTTTCACAATCTTTTGCTCAAAATGGCAATGTTGGTGTGGGTACAAAAACACCAAATCCTAAATCAATATTAGATGTTTATTCAACTGATAAAGGTTTGTTGATACCGAGGCTAACTGATGCTCAAAGAAATGCCTTACAAGCTAATGGTGTGGTTAATAATGATATTAGAGGCTTGTTGATCTTTAACTTAAGTAGTGGTAAGTTTAATGTTTGGAATGTAGATAAATGGGAGGAAATTTCAACAGGTATTGGTTCTAAAGGCGATAAAGGCGACAAAGGAGATACTGGAGCTCAAGGTCCTATTGGATTGACTGGAGCAAAAGGCGATAAAGGCGACAAAGGAGATACTGGAGCTCAAGGTCCTATTGGATTGACTGGAGCAAAAGGCGATAAAGGAGACAAAGGAGATGCTGGAGCTCAAGGTCCTATTGGATTGACTGGAGCAAAAGGCGATAAAGGAGACAAAGG
>JBDHXL010000042.1:0-19931 GCA_039810685.1 Pedobacter sp.
GGTCTATTTCTGCAAGGATGTTGTAGGCTTTTACACGGTCTTGTGTATTTACCATTGCCAGTAGTCGGGTCATTTCCTCGGCTTTTGCAGAAAAATAGATGTTAGGGAATAACGAACCAGGTTTTTGACGATCGAGTTGTTTGAGGGTATTAATGGCCGACACTATATTCTTTAGTCCCGTTACTTTGTTGGCTTGTAATCGGTCGAGACCGTTGAGGTGGTATTCGTAAATAAAAGTACGCAAGTTTCTCATGCTTGGGCTTAGTAAGTTTTCGTTCAACCAATAGCGATTTTTATAGCCATCTGCAGGTTTCCAACCTTTTGCTCCGGCTGTTTGTGCAATATTTAAGCTATTTTGTGCTTTTTGGTGGTAGGTGTTGCCACCCAGTTTAGCAAAACTATCTTTGTCTATACCAATAATGGTATAGGCGTAAAAGCTGAGTAATGAACTGAGGTTACTTACAAAATTTTGTTCCGAAAAATCTAAGGCTTGCCCTTCGCTGTAGTTGAAATTAAAATCCTTATCGTTGAAATTGAGTAGGGTAGTGCTATATGATGTGCCATAAACCGGACGACTAGATTGTATTTGTGCTTCGGCACTGTAACTGGCGTTACCATCCCAAGCAGTGAGGGTTATTACCAAGTTACAAGCAATTCTTTCTTGAGCTTGGTATGTTTCATTTGTCCATTTGTTGTTGTTCAAGAAATCTCTGATTGCATTTTGTAACACATCCAAATTTCTTTTGTTGGCATTACCTATTTTGGGAGCCAAAATTTGCACCCTAGCATTTAGTTCTTGACCAAAGACCAGCGAAGAAAAGGATAAAAAACAAACAATTAATATAACTTTACGCATCGGTCTTTTTATTAGGATGATCAATTATTTTCATAATTTCAGAACAAATATCTCGGGCTACTTCTTGTTTAGTTTTAGTCTCGAACTTATATTTTTCAAGTGCACGATTAAAGATAGTGATTTTGTTGGTATCTGTTTTGAAACCTGCACCCGAATCTTGCAATGAGTTAAGTACAATTAAATCTAAATTCTTTCGTTTTAGCTTGTCAATCGCATTTTTCTCCTCGTCATTAGTCTCTAAGGCAAAACCAACTAACACTTGTTCATTGGTTTTCAGCTTACCCAATTCGACTAATATATCAGTAGTTTTCTCTAGCTCTAAACTAAAATTACTGTCCTTCTTCTTGATTTTGTTTTGTGCTATTTGTTTGGGTCGATAATCGGCTACTGCTGCACTCATAACAGTTATTGTTGACTGCTTAAAATGCTTTTGCATCGCTACAAGCATATCTTGAGCACTTTGTACATCAACTCTTGTAATAGCAGAGCTGCATTGAAGACTGCTAGGGCCACTAACTAAGGTAACTTCAGCACCAAGTTTATTCAGTTCATTAGCAATGGCATACCCCATTTTGCCAGACGAGTGATTGCCGATAAAGCGCACCGGGTCTATAGCTTCATAGGTTGGACCAGCACTCACCAAAGCCTTTAGCCCTTTTAAAGGAAGCTGCTCAGAGAAAAAAGCCTCAATATTGGCTACAATTTCTTCGGGTTCGGCCATACGTCCTTCGCCTTCTAAGCCACTGGCCAGTTCGCCACTACCGGGTGCTATAAGTTGATGTTTATAGCCGTTTAGTGTAGCGATGTTGCTTTGCGTGCTTTGGTGTTTCCACATATCCAAATCCATGGCCGGAGCGTAAAAAATAGGGCATTTTGCCGATAGGTAGGTGGCCATCAATAAGTTGTCGCAAATTCCCGAAGCCATTTTAGCCAAAGTGTTGGCACTAGTTGGGGCTATAACAAATAAATCTGCCCATAGTGCTAGCTCTACATGATTGCTCCATACACCAGTTTCTTCTTCGAAGTATTGGGTATAAACCGGGTTTTTGCTGAGTGTAGCAAGAGTAAGCGGCGTAATAAAATTACTTGCTGATGGGCTTAAAATAACTTTGACGTTTGCACCAGCCTTCACCAAAAGTCTTACCAAATAGGCCGACTTATAGGCGGCTATACTGCCACAAACGCCAAGAAGAATGTTTTTATGTTTTAGCACGTTTTTTTGTTTAAAAGTAAGTTTTATTCTTCACTTCTATTCATAAAAACGACATGCCAATTTGCTTACTGTTGGTCTTTTGCCGGGTTTCTGAAATAGATTTTGTCATTCAAGAACTCATCAATGGCAATAAGAGTAGGCTTAGGCATACGTTCATAGTGCTTACTGATTTCGATTTGTTCTCTGTTTTCGAAAACTTCTTCCAAATTGTCGTTTGTTGATGCAAACTCGGCTAACTTAGCATGCAACTCATCTTTCAAATTATTCGATATTTGATTGGAGCGTTTGGCAATAATAACCAAAGACTCGTAAAGATTGTTCGTAGATTTATCAAAGTCACGAATGTTTCTGGTAACCGTTGTGCTAGGGATAGTCGGTTTTTGAGTACTCATTTTCTTTTATATTAATTATTGTTCGAACTGTTGTTTTTATCTTTTTTGGCTTGCTCTTCTTGTGCCTTGTATTTTTCAATTAAGGCTTGTTCTTCGGCAAGTGTTTTTTTGGCTTGAGCAATCCCTGCAAGGCATTCCTCTTTTAATTTGGTAGCTTCTTTTAAATATTTGCTTTGTGGATGGCTCTCTACAAACTCATTATAAAAACTAATTGCTTCATTATAACGATCTTCTTGTCGGTTGGCAAAGCTATTTTTAGCATACATATACTGCGATTTGATCATCAACAAGTCCATCTCTTCAGCATACTTTATATCCGGAAACTCAATTTGTGCATTGCGTAGAGCCACTACTGCCGATTTGTAATTGGTAAGGTCGTATCCACCCAAATCATAATACAGCTTAGCATTGTCAAATGCTTTTTTCTCAAGTTTGTCCCTCAAGTTGGCAATATATTGGGCAGCTTGTGCAGCTCGGTCGCTTTTGGGATAAAGGTTGATAAAGAGTTGTAAAGCATCAATAGCTTTATAAGTATTTTCTTGATCTAAGGAAGATTTTGGCGAATCCAAGTAATAGCAATAAGCACCCATGTATCTGCACTCTTCGGCATTACGGCTGGCCGGATAGGTGTCCGCAAATTCTTTAAACTTGTAACGAGCCGTTGTGTAGTCCTTCAAACGGTACAAGGTATAAGCGTAGTAGTAGTTCAAATCTTCGGCTTCGGCAGTACCGCGATATTTCTGTACCAACTCTTCAAACAAGATGAGCGCTTTCGAGTAGTTTTTTTGATTATAAAGCCTAATGCCTTCTTGATATTTTTTGGCAACGTTGTTACTTAAACGAAGTTTCTCGAAACGACTTTTGCAAGCTCCTAGACCGAGAGTGGCTAATACCAAAAAAGCAATAGTAAGACGCTTTATTTTTAACATTTTGCAAAGATAAGGGAATAATCTGACAATTCAATTAATTTAATTTGCACTAAACTAATCATTGACCACTTTTGGTTAAAATTCTTAACAAATTTTAACACGCAACCTTTTTTGTTTTTTCAAATGCTGGTTGGTCTTTTATAAAAAAGCTCTTGACTGTTACAGCTGTGTTCCATGGCTGTAAGTACTGATGTTAGGGGTTGTACATAAACTTTAAGATAATCCACTTCACCTAGTTCCTTGCGTATAGTGTAGGCCAGTTGTTCGTATTCGCTAACAAACTGGGCGTTAATCCCAGTCTTGTTTCCTCTCGGATCTACCCTAAACCAACCATTTTCTGGTAAATAAAGTGCTACTAGTCCGTGTAGGGCAAAGCCCGAATCGGGTGTGCCTTTGCGTAGAACTCGCTGATAACAAAAACCGCTAGGAATACCTAAACCACGTAAAAGACTAACCAGTAAATGCGATTTGGCAAAACAAATGCCGTCAGCGTTTTTCAGCGTGTCTATTGCACCAATGCTTATTTCGGGTTTTTGGCTATCAAAAGAGTGGCTAATTTGGTCTCTTACCCATTCAAACGCTAGTTTGGCTTGTCCAAAAACAGTAGTATTTTCTTTTTTGATGGTATCAATAAGCTGATGTATTGGGCTAGCCGTATAAACGATATAAGGAGGAAATTCTTCGAGATAATCGACTAAGTTGTTAGATTCTAATTGTAGATTCATCTTGTTTTTGCATAAAGTTAACTAGATGCAGTAAACTAAAGTCGAATTAAACACAAATTTGACTTCTAGCAGAGAATATTATAGCGCCGCTTTTACGAGGTAAGGGAGTATTTCCTTTTGAAAGGTGACAAAATTTTTGCGTACATCGGCATCACTCACCGAGGTAAAAGCAAAAGAAAATACAATTGATTTGCTTGCTTTTAGCAAGAAAGATAATCCGCCTCTGCGTGAAGGGTTGTTTTTGAAATGATCTAATTGCAAGTAGGCAGATAACAATAAAGCCTCTAATTGGTCGGATAGGTGTTTTAAAAATTCTTGCGAGTTGGCATTTTCACGAACAAAATCCCAGCCTATAAACTCGTTGCACACGGTAAAAGATAAACGACTGGTTTTCATAACCAACACTTTTAGGTGTTCTTCTTCGCTACTAAACTCAACTTTGTTATTTAAGATCCCCTTCAGGTTACTATCCAAGTAATCCATTAAAATGTAATCGAGTATTTGCTCTTTGCTCTCGAAATGCTTGTATATAGTGGCTTTGGCTATACGTGCTTTTTTGGCTATTTCGTTGACACTGGTTTTGTGATAGCCAAATTTTCTGAATAGCTCTTTCGAAGCTTTTAAAACATTTTCTTTGATAGGGTCCTGATCCATCTAGTTTTTCACGTATAAGGTATTTCCGGCAATTGTTACAGCGTAGCGTTTCAGTGCTTTGGTAGCTGGTGCTTTAGCAGGTGTACCGTCGTTCAAGAAAAATTTTGCACCCGATTTTGGGTCGGTTGCTGTAATGCTAGGGTCGTCAATCACTACGGCATTGGCTTGCTCTGGATTAACAGTGCTGCAACGATCATAGGCTATATAAGAATTATCAGCTCGGCGGTATATGATAATACCTGCAACTCCGTAATTGTCGAAACTAACCGCTCCATTTGGCGATCCCAAACGGCTTAAACTTGGGTCGCTAAGTGGCTTGCTAAAGTTTACCGGATAATCGGGAATGTAGTTCTCCTCTTTGCCGCATGCCAGCAAACACCCTACAAGCATAAAACCGATTAACCATCTCATGTTAAACTATTGCAGATTGATATTGTTTCAAAAAGCGAATGTCGTTTTCGGAGAACAAGCGTAAATCTTTAATCTCATATTTAAGGTTGGCAATTCGTTCAATCCCCATCCCAAATGCAAAACCACTATATTTTTTGCTATCTATACCGCAGTTTTCCAATACATTAGGGTCTACCATGCCACAACCCAAAATCTCTACCCAGCCACTGCCTTTGCACATACCACAGCCATCACCTTTGCATATAGAACATGAAATGTCCATTTCGGCACTGGGCTCGGTAAAAGGGAAGTACGAAGGACGAAAACGCACTTTAGTACCTTCGCCGTAAAGCTCTTGCACAAAATAAAATAGGGTTTGTTTCAGATCGGCAAATGATACTTTTTCATCTACGTATAAACCTTCTACTTGATGAAAAAAGCAATGTGCCCTGGCCGATATGGCTTCGTTACGATATACACGTCCGGGCATCAATGCTCTGAAAGGAGGTTTTCCGGCTTCCATCATTCGTACTTGCACCGATGAGGTGTGTGTACGCAAAGCAATATCACCTTTTTCGCCTCCTTTTTTGATAAAGAAGGTGTCTTGCATATCTCTTGCGGGGTGCTCTTCGGGGAAGTTTAAGGCAGAGAAATTATGCCAATCATCTTCAATTTCAGGGCCTTCGGCTACTGAAAAACCCAATTTCGTAAAAATATCGATAATTTCTCTTCGCACAATTGCCAAAGGATGACGACCACCCAACTCAAATCCTTCGCCAGGCAATGACAAATCTAAGTTTGATTTGGTGTGATCTTGGCCTGTTTGACCAATCGTGTTTTTTAGCTCATCAAATTTGCTTTCGGTAAGCTGTTTGAATTGGTTTAGGGTTTTGCCTAAAGTTCTTTTTTCTTCGGGCGAAACAGCCTTAAATTCATCAAATAAATCTTTGATAATCCCTTTGGTGCCTAGGAAACGTATTCTGAACTGCTCTAGTTCTGCCTCATTTTGGCAGGTGAAAGCTTGTACTTCTTCGGTATATTGTGCGATTTGCTCGTTTAACATGCCGACAAATATACACGATTTTATTCAAAAAGATGTTCTTAAACAGCTTATAATGTTAGTGAAAGTATCAATAAAATTTAGCTTTTAGCCGCAAGAATGGACTTTCAAAATATCGGTACGATAGCTGTGCTACAACTAATGTCAGCGGAAAGGTTATAGACAAGACCAAAATATCTTTTATAAAGATTGAGGAGCTTGGCCAAACTATTAAGATGATTTTCTGGATGCTGTATTGTAATAGCGGATGAAAAACGTAAATACCATAAGAAATTTTGCCTCCATGTTGAAGTAGTTTTTGTTTTGACAAGAATTTACCTAGTCCTTTATCGGTGTTTAATAGGTAGAGAATGAGTAAGGCGTAGAGCCCAACCAAGCCAATTTTCAGGTTGTAAAATAGCAAGGCAAAAAATAGTACAAACAGTCCTAGTTTTATACGTTTTACTTTGCTATTAAGGCTAGGAGGTAAATTTGACTTTGTAGTGTAAAAAATTCCAAATAATCCACCGAAAAAGAAGTCGAATAAATAATACAAACTATGCTTGTCAGCGCCGGGTTGTGAGGGTGCAAAATAAAGGATATACACCATCCCAACTAGGCAAAGTAGGGAATAGACCCCAATAAGGTATTTTTTTGGTGAAATAATAACAATTAAAGCCAGTAAAATATAAAATTGTTCTTCTATTGCTACCGACCATAAAATAGCACTACTACCCGGTACTAGGCTAAAATCACCAAGAGCAAGCATTTTCATTACGGCAAAATTGCCGATGAAGCAAACAAACTGCCATAAATTGTCGTAAACAAATACCTTATTGCTGATGATGTTGGCCAAAAAGGGAATTAGATAGTAGCCGATAAACAGCATTAAGAAATAAAGCGGCCATATTCTTAAAACTCGGCGGAAAATGAATTTTTTAAAAGAAAATCTATTGGCATTGAGATCTTTTAACGAAAGAAATCCGATTAAAAACCCGCTGAGCACAAAGAAAAGGGAGACCCAATGGCCTCCCGTTGAAATAAATTTTAATAGTTTGGTAAAAACAACAGGTAATTGCAGGTATTGCATACCGTCGCTTACACAATGTCCAAAAAGAACTAGTGAGGCCGCAAAAAACCTTAATACATCTAAATTTTTAAAGTATGGCCTATTGTTTTCCAAACTTATTTTATGACACCTAATTCTTTACCTACTTTGGTGAAAGCAGCAATGGCTTTGTCTAAATGGTGTTGCTCATGAGCAGCCGACAATTGTACACGGATACGTGCTTTACTTTGTGGTACCACCGGATAAAAGAAGCCAATAACATAAATACCTTCTTCCAGCATTTTGGCGGCAAACTCTTGTGCAATCTTTGCATCATAAAGCATTACCGGAACAATAGGATGAAAACCTGGTTTAATGTCAAAACCAGCAGCTGTCATTTTCTCTCTGAAGTATTTGGTGTTGTATTCCAACTTGTCACGTAGCTCGGTTGTGTCACTCAACATGTTCAATACTGCAACCGATGCTCCGGCAATGGCAGGTGCCAAAGTATTAGAAAACAAATAGGGTCTAGAGCGTTGGCGCAATAGGTCAATAATCTCTTTACGTCCTGAAGTAAAGCCGCCCGATGCACCTCCCAAAGCTTTGCCCAAAGTACCGGTAATGATATCTATGCGGTCAATTACTCCAAAATGTTCATGAGTTCCTCGTCCGCTTTTGCCAATAAAGCCGGTACAGTGCGATTCATCGATCATCACCAAAGCCTCGTATTTGTCGGCTAAATCACAAATTTTATCCAATGGAGCTACTGAACCGTCCATAGAAAAAGCTCCGTCAGTAACAATCAATTTATGACGACAATCTTTTGCAGCAATTAATTGAGCTTCAAGATCGGCCATGTCACAGTTTTTATAGCGAAAACGCTGAGCCTTGCAAAGTCTTACGCCGTCAATGATAGAAGCGTGGTTCAGCTCATCAGAAATGATCGCATCTTCAGGGCCTAATAGGGGTTCGAAAACACCACCATTGGCATCAAAAGCGGCAGCATACAAAATGGTGTCTTCGGTGCCTAAAAATGCTGATATTTTAGCCTCTAGCTCTTTGTGTATATCTTGTGTGCCACAGATAAATCGTACCGATGACATGCCGTAGCCGTATTTGTCGATAGATTTTTTAGCAGCATCTAACACTACCGGATGTGACGATAGTCCCAAGTAGTTATTAGCACAGAAATTTATTACTTCTGCTCCGGTACTTACTTTAATATCTGCACCTTGTGGGGTGACAATTATTCTTTCTTTCTTATATAAACCGGCCTCTTCAATTGCGGCAAGTTCTTTTTGCAAATGGGGTTGTAATGTTTTATACATGGTAAATTTTTTTATGAAATTGTACAAATATAGGGTTTTACAAACGAACCTGCTTTAACATTTTTTTTGTTCTTTTTTGTTTGCCTTATGCGTTATTTTGTGAAATGAAGATAAGGCTCTTATTTCTACTTTTTTTACTACCGATATCTATTTTTGGTCAATCTTATACCATTAGCGGGCAAATTACCGATACGGATGGGACACCTATACCTTTTGTTTCGGTTTTTGTAAAAGGCAGTAGCACAGGCGTGTCGGCCAATGTAGAGGGGAAATATCTGATAAAAGTCAGAATGACAGATCCAATTTTGGTGTTTAGTGCCATAGGCTATAAAAGCGAGCAGGTACCTTTCAAATTAGTGAACGAACAATTGATTTTTAATACCAAATTGCAGCCAGAAGCCTACACCTTGCAAGATGTGGTCATTAGCGTACAAGCCGAAGATCCGGCTTATCGTATTATGAGAGCTGCTATAAAGAAAAGACGTAGCTATTATAATGAGGTGAAGAACTACACGGCTGATGTGTATATAAAAGGTATGCAAAAATTGCTTGCTGCACCCAAAAAGATTTTAGGACGGGATGTACAAAAAACTCTTTTGCTCGATTCGAACCGAAGTGGTATTTTATATCTATCCGAATCGCAATCTAAGTTTAGTTTTCAGAAGCCCAATCAGGTAAAAGAAGAAATGATTTCTTCAAAAGTTTCGGGGCGCAACAATACCTTTAGCTTTAATAAAGCTTCGGATATGCTGGTTGATTTTCAGGAAAATTTGGTGTTGAAACATACTGGGCTTAGCTCAAGAGCATTTGTATCACCTTTGGCCGATAATGCCTTGTTTTATTATCAATATAAGCTTTTGGGGAAAACCGAAGAAAATGGACAAATCATCAACAAAATACAAGTAATACCCAAACGTAAGAACGACCCGGTTTTTAGCGGCACGCTATATATTGCCGAAGACAGCTGGCGATTGATGGGACTGAATTTGTATTTAACTAAAGAATCGGGTATAAATTTTATAGACACGTTGCATATCAGTCAAAACTACGTTGATATTAAACCCTTTTATATGCCTGCAAATTTGCGGTTCGAGTTTAAAGGAAACTTATTTGGCTTTAAATTTAAAGGTTTTTTTGTAGCCTTTTATAGCAATTACCAGATTAATCAGCTTTTACGGAAAGGTTATTTTGGCCCCGAATTGTTAAAAATTAACGATACAGTTAATCGGAAGGACTCGACCTATTGGGCCAATAACCGGCCTATACCACTTACCGAAGAAGAAAAAAACGACTACCACAAAAAAGACAGTATTGCACTTTTGCGCCAACAAAAACCCTATCTCGATTCGTTAGAACGTGCCAACAATAAATTTACCCTTAGCAAATTGTTGTTGACTGCTTATCAACATAATGATCGTTTTAACAGACGTAGCTTTACTTTTGATCCGATAATCTTATCGCTGTTTTACAATACGGTAGAAGGAGCGGGGCTCAAATATGGTATTACCTATCGTAAACGATACGAAGACCGACGTTCTTTAATGATACGTCCCGAAATGCGCTACGGCTTTGCCAATCATTTGCTGAGTGCCAACCTCAAAAGCACTTATGTCTATCGCCCTGCAAAAAGGGGCTCGTTTAGCTTAGCTATTGGTAGTGAGGTGCTAGATTTGAATGACCAAGGAACAATGAGTCTATTTTCTAATAGTCTTAATGCTTTGATTTACAAGCGTAATTACCCTAAGTTTTATCTGAAAAATTCAATTGCACTCGCTTCTGGATACGAGCTAATCAATGGATTACAGGCTAGCGTAAAATTTGAATTTGCAGCAAATAAAAGCATGCACAACCACAGCCTTTTTAGCTTTCGCAAGGATACAACACGATGGTTTACCTCCAACAATCCCTTCGACCCACTAAATAATACTGCATTGTTCCCCAACTATAAATCGAGTGCTATACAGCTCAATTTGGTGTACAATTTTGGTCAGCAGTTTATCACAGTGCCCAATAACAAAATCTATATACCTTCAAAATACCCACAGCTTAGTTTGCAGTATCGTAAAGGTATCAAAGGCTTTTTAGCTTCGCAGAGCGATTATGATTTTATCCAACTTGCAATCAAAAAAGAAGGCATACACTTTGGACTTTGGGGCAATAGCTCGTTTGCAATGTCGGCAGGTAAATTTTTGAATAATAAACAATTATACTATCCCGATTATCAACATTTTAGTGGTAATAATGCTGCGTTTTTCCCCCCAAGTTTAAGTAAGTTTCAATACCTTGATTTTTACCAATATAGTACTGCACAAGCTTACTTTGAAGCACATTATGAACACAATTTTTCGGGTTTTATTACCAACAAAATTCCTTTATTACGTAAACTTAAACTGCAAGAACGCATAGGCATAAACTATTTGGATCAGCCCTTAAAACCACATTATAGTGAGGTTTATTTTGGTCTGCACCATCTTTTGTTTGGTTTTAGCTATGGTTTTGCTTTTGATGGAAATAAAGAGATAACCAGAGGTTTAAGGTACACCTACAAGCTAAGTTTTTAATTTCGTACATTTTCTTAACTTTGCAGCGCATTTAACGCCGTTTGCAGCGGTATCAATGAGTTATGAAATACAACACCTTACTTTATTACTGCTATAGCCCTATAGCAGATGCAGAGCAGTTTGCTGCAGAACATTTAGCTTTTTGTAAATCTATTGGTTTGGTAGGCCGTATTATTGTAGCCGATGAAGGCCTAAACGGAACTGTATCGGGCACTGTAGAGGCCTGTAAAACTTATATGGACAAAGTGCTGGCCGATGAGCGTTTTGCGAAAACTGAATTTAAGATTGATGAAGTTGAGCAGCCATCGTTTATCAAGATGCATTGCCGTTACAAGGCCGAAATTGTACATTCGGGTTTGCGAGATAAAAGTATCATTGACCCCAACAAACGCACAGGAGTTCATTTGGAGCCGAAAGACTTTGCCGAAATGATGGGTAATGATGATGTGGTGGTTCTGGATGTACGCTCAAACTACGAGCACCAATTGGGGCATTTCAAAAATGCTGTTACATTGGATATTGATAATTTTAGGGATTTTCCTGATCAGATAGAAAAACTTGCACAGTACAAAAACAAAAAAGTGCTCACGTATTGTACAGGAGGGATAAAATGCGAAAAAGCCTCGGCTTTGCTTTTACACCATGGATTCGAGCAAGTCTATCAACTACATGGAGGCATTATCAAATACGGCAAAGAAGTCGGCGGTAAAGACTTTGAAGGAAAGTGTTATGTGTTTGACAATCGTGTAGCTGTTGATGTAAATAGTGTAAACCCCAGCATTGTAAGTACTTGCAGAAACTGCGGCAAACGTACGCCAAAAATGATAAACTGTGCCAACCCCGAGTGCAATGAGCATTTTACCCAATGTGATGAGTGTGGCGAAAAAATGTTGGGATGCTGCTCGGTGTTATGCATGGAGCATCCACGGCGTAGGCAATATGACGGAACGGGCTATTACGTAAAAATACCCAACTAATATTGTACTTGAGTGTTTTTAAAGCCCCGTGTTGGTACGGAATAGCTTGATGGCAATGGCCAAAAGTATCACGCCAAAGCTTTTGCGTAGCACACTGAGACCGTTTTTTCCTAATAACTTTTCCAAGCGATTGGTATTTTTCAATACAAAATACACAAAATACACATTGAGGATAATGGCTACCAAGATATTCTCTGTACGGTACTCTGTTTTTAATGAAAGTAGAGTGGTTAGTGTTCCAGCACCAGCAATTAATGGGAAGGCCAAGGGAACAATAGAAACCGATTCGGGTTCTTCTTCTTTAAAAAAACTGATACCCAAAACCATTTCCATGGCAATAAAAAAGATTACTAAAGAGCCGGCAATTGCAAACGACTGAACATCAACCCCGATAATATCTAATATACCTGTACCGCCAAATAGAAACGCAATCATAATTATACCCGATACTAAACTTGCTTTTTCTGATTGGATATGACCGGCCTTTTTGCGAAGCGAAATAATGACGGGTATGGAGCCTAAAATATCAATTATGGCAAAAAGTACCATGGTACATGATAAGATTTGGTTGAAATTAAATTGTAAAAAGTCCATAAAAATATTTTTTAATAGGCTCAAGTCTTAAAAGCTACAAAACTAAGCTTTTGTTTTTATTTCATTGTTAATTTCTAAAGCCAGTTTTGTGTATTCTACTACACATGCCGGATTACGCATTGCATCTAGTGCAATACTTTGCTTGGAATCGGCACCCATCAATATTTTTTTAATGGGCATTTCCATTTTTTTACCACTAAGTGTGTAAGGTATTTCTTGTACTTGATAAATCTTGTCGGGTACATGCCTAGGCGAATACATACGACGTAGTTGTTGCTTTATTTTAGCGTCGATAGTTTCATTGAGCTCAAGGTCATTGTTTAAAACAACCAGCAAAGGCATAAAAAATGTTCCGTCTTTTCTTTCCAAACAAAGCACCAAACTGTCTTTTACTTCATCCAATTGTTCAACTGCATTGTAAACTTCGGCTGTGCCAATGCGTACACCATCACGGTTTAAGGTGGCATCGCTACGCCCATAAATAATAAGTCCTTGGCTTGCGGTAATTTTTATCCAATCGCCGTGTTGCCAAACGTTTTCATTTTTTTGAAAATAGGCCTGTCGGTATTTTTCAAAATTTGTGTCGTTCCAAAAATAGATAGGCATACATGGCATGGGTTTGCAAATCATCAATTCGCCAGTCTCCTGTATCAAAGATTTTTCATTATCATCCCAAGCCGCTATGGCAGCCCCCAACATGCGGCATTGTATTTCGCCCGCTCTGACTGGGGCAAGTGGATTACCCCCCACAAATGCGCTGCACACATCGGTGCCTCCACTCAAAGAAATCAGCCACATCTCTTTTTTAACGTTGGTGTAGAGGTATTGAAACGCTTCGGCTGGTAGGGGCGAGCCCGTAGCACCCAAAGTTCTAAGCGCTTGTAGTTGGTATTTGGATTTGATGTTTAAACCTTGTTTTTGACAGGCCAAATAAAAGGCCGCACCAGCACCAAAATGGTTGATTTGGTTGTGTTCAGCAAATTCCCATAATCGATCAAGACTGGGATAGTTGGGTGCACCGTTGTAGATGCAGAGTGTTGCGCCCAATAATAAAGAAGATAAGGCATAATTCCACATCATCCAACCAGTGGTAGAGTACCAAAAATAACGTTCGTTGGCTTTCAAATCCTGGTGCAGACCCAAAGCTTTTAAATGTTCAAGCAACATACCTCCTGTACGGTGTACAATGGCTTTTGGTTTGCCCGTTGTGCCCGATGAGTACAAAATCCAGATGGGATCGTTGAAATCAAGTGCTACGAAATACAATTTATGTTTTTTGTAGCTTAGGGCATTTTCCCAGCTTACATAACCGGACTGTGTTTCGTTGTCAATCAGTATTTTGCACTGTAAACTGGGTAGGTGTTGGACAATGGCTTGCACATGTGGCAAAACGTCGTAAACTTTACCGTTGTAGCGGTACTGTTTTGCTGCAATCAGTAATTTAGGACTGATTTGCTCAAAGCGTTCAATAACACTTTCTGTGCCAAAATCAGGTGAGCAACAAGACCAAATGATGCCTAAAGCATTGCAAGCCAAAAAAGCAATGATGGCCTCGGGACAATTGGGTAAATAGCCCACTACACGATCTCCTTTTTGTAAATTCTGCGATATTAAAAAATGTTGAAAGGCAGCCACTTGATCTTTTAAATTAGCCCAAGTGATGATTTGCTCTTGTGCATCTTCACACTGATAGACGATTGCCGGGTGATTGGGTTCTCGCTTATTAAAAATGTGCTCGGCGTAGCTAACTTGTCCATCTTTAAACCAAATACTGTTGTACATTTTATCACTTTGTACAAGTACTTCGGTGTAGGGATGCCTGAATTTTATTTGATAGAACTCGGCCAGACTTTCCCAAAAATCACTGATTGAAGTGCTACTCCACTGCCAAAGTTCGTCATAGCTAGCAAATTGCAAACCAAATTTCTGTTCTACAAATTGCTGATATTTATGCATATTGCTATTAGCAATAAACTGTTTGCTGGGTGACCAAAGTATAGCCATTTTTTACAGGTATTAAAGCAGATAAAAACCCAAAAGCAGTTACAGGGTGCTTGTTTGGGGATATTTGGTTGTTTATACAAATTTAGGTATAAAAATTTCAGCTCTTTAATCCTCTTCTCAAAATAATTTGATGCAAATGACAATGATTGTAGGCAAATTTCATTTACTTTAAACATTGGTTAAAACAGATAAATGAAAATAGCATTTCACGGAGCAGCTCGCAATGTTACTGGTAGTAAACATTTGCTTAGTTTAGATAAAGGGCTGAAAATTTTGTTAGATTGTGGACTTTTTCAGGGGATGGGGCATGATACGGAGAAAATGAATAGAAGCTTCGGATTTGACCCCAAATCGGTTAATATGATGGTGCTTTCGCATGCTCATATCGACCATAGCGGTCTCATCCCTCGTTTGGTAGCACAAGGTTTCAGAGGAAAAATCTATGCAACTGCTGCTACTATTGATCTGGCAAAAATTCTTTTAACCGATTCGGCACATATACAAGAGGCTGATTTGAAATACATCAACAGAAAATTGATAAAAAGAGGGCAAGAGCCCGAAGAGGCAATTTATACCCAAGCCGATGTAGAACAAGCCATGAAACAGTTTGTGGCAGTACCGTACAACAAAGATATACAGCTTGATAAAGATGTGGTATTGCGCCTAACCGATGCCGGCCACATCATAGGTAGTGCGTCGGTTCATCTAAGTATCACCGAAAACGGACAAGTTAAACGATTGACATTTAGTGGCGATGTAGGCCGATTTGGCGATTTGATATTACGACCGCCACAAGTTTTCCCACAGTCCGACTTTATTTTGCTCGAGTCGACCTACGGCAATCGGCTGCACGAAGAAAGTGAAAATGCCAAAGAAGTGGTCTTAAAAGCTATTGATCAGGTTTGTGTAGAGCAAAAAGGTAAATTAATTATTCCGGCTTTTAGTGTGGGTCGCACCCAAGAGTTACTCTATTTACTCAACGAGCTCGATTTGCAGCAGCAATTACCACCAATAAATGTATATGTAGATAGCCCCTTATCAGCCAAAGCCACTCAAATTATAGAAAATCATGCCGAAGGCTACAACCAAGACGTGTTGAACCTTATGGAGACCGATAGTGAGCCATTTGATTTTAAACGCCTAATTTATATTGATAATGCCGCTGAATCAAAAGCATTAAACGCTATTAAAGAAGCTTGTATCATTATTTCGGCATCGGGTATGGCAGAGGCCGGGAGAGTGAAACATCATATCCGCAATACAATAGAAAACCCCAAAAATGGTATCTTATTTTCGGGTTATTGTGAACCTTACTCATTGGGAGGGCGTTTGCTGGCCGGTGCTGAACTGATTAGTATTTTCGGAGAAAAACTAAAAGTAAATGCCCGAATTTTTGGCCTCAGATCCATGAGTGCACACGGTGATTATAATGATTTGATACGATATTTGGATTGTCAGACTGCTGCACAAGTTAACTGCCTATTTTTGGTGCACGGCGAATACGAAAGCCAATTGGAATTTAGCCAACGGTTGAAGGATAAGGGTTTTAAGCGGGTAGAAATTCCAGGATTGCATCAGGAATTCTCTTTATAAGTAGTAGGTGGTCAGCTAATTAAAAATGTTTCTAAAAATTACTGATAGAAAAAATGGATTTTATTACAATAGATTTTGAAACAGCAACTTCACAGCGAGACAGTCCTTGTGAAATTGGTTTAACTTTTGTTGAGGGCGGACAAATTGTTGAAACTAAATCTTGGTTAATCAAACCAATGTATGATGAATTTGACTATTTCAATATTTTAATCCACGGAATTAGACCTGAACACGTTGCAGAAAAACCAGAGTTTAAAGAATTATGGACTGAAATAAAACCTCTTGTTGAGAACAAATTTTTAATTGCTCATAATGCAGGATTTGATATTAGTGTTTTACGTAGGACACTTGAAGCGTATCAATTACCTTTACCGAACTTGAATTATTCTTGTAGTTACATTTTCTCTAAAAAGGTTTGGCAAGGACTTCCTGCTTACGACTTAAAAACGCTTTGTAAAGTAAATAATATTGACCTTAAGCACCACAGAGCAGGTGCAGACAGTAAAGCAACTGCTGAACTAACTTTGAAGGCATTTGAAATAGCAGGTGTTTCTTCATTAGACGACTTCCCTGAGAAACTCAAAACAACTATCGGACAACTTTATGACGGAGGTTACAAGCCTTCCGAAACAAAAAGGATTTATAAAGCAAAAGACCTAACAAAAATTATTGGCGACCCAACAAAACATAATCCTGACAGTATTTTTTACGGCATGACAGTTGTTTTTACAGGTGCTTTATCTTCAATGGTTCGTGCAGAAGCTCAACAAACTATAGCTGACATCGGTGGAATAATTGGAAATAGTGTTACAAAAGACACAGACTTTTTAATTGTTGGACAGCAAGATTACAGAGTTGTGGGAGATGACGGAATGAGCAGTAAACAAGAAAAGGCAATTAGGCAAATAGAGAAAGGTTCAACACTTGAAATATTATCGGAAGACGACTTTTTAAAGAATTTATAGTGACAGAAAAAAAAGCCGAACCGCCAACACCAGTTTGGTAATATGGCGGGTGAAGTGCTTCGTTAGAAGTTTTTACTATATTTGAAAAGTAGTTCCTCGGTTGGAGTTTAGTGCTACAAATCCGCAACATCGCTAACCCCCAAAACGAAGCTGCGATAATAGTGGAGTGGATTTCACAGCTTCGGCTCAGCGGCTTCCACCGCTTGATGTACTCCAGTCGCTTCGCAGACTGTCGCACATCAAGAAGTTTTGCAAAATTCCCTCTCGAAAGCAAGCTTTCGGCGGAAACTTCGCAAAGCCATCGGGACGTTATAGGGCATTTTAGGACGACACGGAAACCAATGACAAAAACGGAAAATGGCGAAACAAAAAATTGAAACAGTTAGACATTTAATATACTATTCATATGCAAACTTGGCTATGGCGCACACAGCTGTTGACAAAAAACAAGAAAAGTATAAAATGTTTAACTTTATGATTAGAGCCAAATTATTCAAAGGACTGAAAGACGGAACAATGAATATGCGGACAATATTTGACGATGAAAAAATCAAATTACAAACTGGACAAATTTGTAATTATTGTGGTTCGGCAGACAAGTTAGCGTTAGATCATATTTTCCCTCAAAGACTTGGCGGCAAGGACAATGCTGAAAATCTCATTTTTGCTTGTAGAACATGTAACAGTTCAAAGGGGATAAAGGACTTAATGGAATGGATGGCTTCTAGGGGACAATTTTTACCATTAATGATTATCAGACGTTATTTAAAGCTAACTTTTAACTACTGCAACGATAACGGACTTTTAGACAAGCAAATTGAGGATTTAAAAGGAATGGAACTTCCATTTAGAATTGATCTTTTGCCGACAACCTTTCCGGAACCAAACGAACTGAAATTGAATATAAATGAAAAGAAAAACGCCCTATAACAAGGGTAACCCTTGCACAACTACCTAATTTCTAAAAAACTTCATTTTCACCAATTTTCAGAGCTCCATAACTTCGATGTAAGCGTATATTTATCTGATGCTGCGAAAGGAGCGAAGCGGATTTCGCAGCATCGGCCCGGCAGCTTCCACCGCTTGATGTACTCCAGTCGCTTCGCAGACTGTCGCACATCAAGAAGTTTTGCAAAATTCCCACTCAAAAGCAAGCTTTCGGCGGAAACTTCGCTAAACCGTCGGGCCGTTATGGGCAATACCCACGCAGTACCCATCAGACAAACAAAAACTTGGACATATGTTGAAATTTAACTAAATGACATAGCTAATCAAGTCAATTTTGCTACCTTTGCCGAATGTTTTATAGACGAAAAGTTATATTAGCCTTGTTGCAAATTTTTGAGGGAACGATTGATAAAATCAGCCTACAAAAATTGCTTTACCTTTTTACAAAATATCAGGCTAAACCCGAATACGATTTTATTCCGTACAAGTACGGCTGTTATTCGTATTCGGCCAATGCTGACTTAACGGCTATGGTTAAAAAAGGAATGTTGAGCGAAACAACAAGTCATTTTACAAGTAATGAAACAACAAATTATTTCAACACGCTAAAAGCTGACGATAAAAAGTTGATGTTGTATGTAAAAGAACAATACGGAAAAATGAATGCTGATGCTTTGATGAAGCACACTTATTTAAACTTTCCATACACGGCTATAAACAGTGTAAAAGCAAAAGAAATTTTAACGACAGAACAGCTTGAAAAAGTAAATAAAAGTCGTCCAAAAAACAATAAAACAGTTTTGTTTACTATCGGCTACGAGGGTATTTCGTTAGAGGAATATTTAAACCGTTTGCTTAAAAATGATGTGAAAGTTTTGGTTGATGTTCGCAATAATCCGCTAAGTATGAAATACGGATTTAGCAAAAGTCAATTACAACGCTATTGCAATAGCTTGGGAATTGAATATGTGCATTATCCCGAAGTTGGCATACAATCTGAACAACGACAAGAGCTAAACACACAAGCCGATTACGATAAATTATTTGCTGTTTACTGCGAAAACAACTTAACGAAAACAACATCTTCGCAAGAGAAAATTTTAAACTTGCTGAAAGAAAAAAAACGAATAGCTTTAACTTGCTTTGAAGCGAACATTTGCCAATGCCACCGCAAACATTTAGCGGAAGCCATTGAAAACTTGCCTAATTTTAAATACGAAGTAAAACATATTTAGAATGGCAAAGACAAAAGTTTTAATTACGGTAAAAACCTATCCTGCCATTTCGAGCAAATATGATGAATTGGTTTGTACGGCAGGTTTTCTTGAAGACGGAAGTTGGATTAGAATTTATCCTATTCAATTCCGTAAAAAATCGTTTGAGGAACAATACAAAAAATACGATTGGATAGAAATTGACCTTGTGAAAAACACAAGCGATTTTAGAAAAGAAAGTTTTAGACCTGTTTCTTACGATACAGAAATAAAGATTTTAGACCATTTAGACACAAAAAACAATTGGTTGCTACGAAAGGAAATTGTGTTTAAAAACAAAGTCTATACTGATATTGACGAACTTATTGCAGAAGCCAAAAATCGGGAAATAATGACTTCTCTTGCTGTCTTTAAGCCAACAGAAATTGTCGATTTCACTATTGAGCAAGTAGAAAGGGAATGGGATAAAAAGAAACTCGAAAAACTAAAACAAGACAGAAG
>JBDHXL010000043.1:0-19108 GCA_039810685.1 Pedobacter sp.
AAGCCAGATTAATAGCTAAAATTACAGCTTTAACTACTGTACAATTTATCAACAAAACTTATTTCAACCGAAATATCAATAATTTAAAAGTCAGTATCATTTAAAATGCACAACGGGTTAATTTCAAATAAAAATAAGAAAAATAGACTATGGTTATAAAATATATTAAAAATTTTGTGTTCAGTCTTGTATTAATATTTACTAACCAATCAACAAATGGCATATTTCGGCTTTAGTATGTAAGGCTAAATTTTATTGAAAATCAGTAATTTTTTCTCTCAGTAAGTGTATTGCGGCTTTGTCTGTTCTAAAAGTCAAATCATCATCACCTATTTCAAGCAACTTACGCCAACGAAAACTTTGCTTGCAACCATCATCAAAATCAAAAGCTTTAGTTTTAAACTTAAGTTGCAAAGGCTGCTTCGTTTTGATGAGGTAATAAATACTAATCACTTGGCTGTCGTTAAATGAAGATTTTTCATAGAAATCGGTAGTATAAATATGCTGTAAAACCTCTATCTCTGCATTACACTCTTCTAAGTATTCTCTTTTTAAACCATCAATAAGCCCCTCGCCCAGCTCCAGCCCTCCACCCGGAAACTTGGTAAACAACGTATTGTGCTCAAATTCATCGCTCAGCAATATTTCCTGTTGTTCATTCAGCAAGAGGCCGTACA
Source organism: Pedobacter sp. (assembly GCA_039810685.1). GTDB lineage: Bacteria > Bacteroidota > Bacteroidia > Sphingobacteriales > Sphingobacteriaceae > Pedobacter. Next base: position 678 of record JBDHXL010000043.1, read on the forward strand.
CCCGTACATTAAAATAACTCATTTTTCGAAATGCTTTTTGTTTTTGGTCAGATTATCGAGTTTCCATTCTATTTCGGCTACAAAAGGTGCCGACCGTGCAGGACAGTTCTGTACTTTGCAATAGCTGCAACATGCGGGCAAACAAGGGTCTGCATGAATAAACAACTCGGTTTTACGCTCAACCGATTTATTAATCAGTTGGTCTATATCCGAAATTTCTCGATGAACTCTGGTTAGCTCGAAGTAAAAAGGCAGGGTGACATGACAATCAATATGCAGATCATCACCGTATTGTTGAGCACGCAAATTATGTACATCTATCCAACAATCTTGTCGGTGTTGTTGCATCACCTGCACTACTTCGTTCAAAATATTCACATCAATCTCATCCATCAATCCGGCAACCGACCTTCTGGTCAGCTTGTAGCCATTCATAATGATATAGCCCCCCAACAAAATGGAAATTACACTATCCAGCCAAAAGTATTGCGTAAATTGTACAATCAATATACCTAACACTAAGCCACCGCTGCTCACCGCATCGGTCAACAAGTGCTTACCATCTGCCTGTAAGGTCAATGAGCGATGCGTTTTGCCTGTTTTTATCAGATAAGTACCTACCAGCAAATTAACCAAACCGGTCATGGCTACAATTGCCGCCCCATTATATAATTGGCTTACGGTATTACCAAACCACAGGTTATAAGCCGATTTAATGAGGATAAGTAAACCAGCCAATACAATTAAAGCCCCCTCTAAAAAGACCGCAAAAAACTCTACTTTACCGTGCCCGTAAGGGTGGTTCTTATCTTTGGGCTGGGTAGCCAAATAAATACTATAAAAAGCAAAGCTACTGGCCAAAACATTGACAACGCTTTCGGCCGCATCGGTCAAAATTGCATTAGAGTTGGTGATAAAAAAAGCCACAAACTTGGCCATCATCAACAGAACACTCACACAGAGTGATAAAAAAATAGCTTTTTTTTGGGCTGTCAAAGCAAATATATTACAAGACAAAAATAGGTATTTACACTAAAAAAGGGCAAAAAATAAAAAAAGGAGCAGTCTCAAAACCATTGCTACAAATTATTGCCTATACACCTAAACTCTTTTAGGAGCCTTGCAAAATGCGTACCTTTGCCGCCACAATGATTTCTATAAACAACCTTAGTTTTTTAATTGGCTCAAGAGCCATCTATGACGAAGCCAACTGGCATATCAAACCCGGAGATAAAGTAGGTTTAATTGGGGCAAATGGCACCGGAAAATCAACTCTACTCAGAATAATTGTAGGCGAGTATAGCCCAACCTCCGGAAGTGTATCTATGGCTAAAGATCTACGAATTGGCTATCTTAACCAAGATTTGCTTTCATTTGACAGTCATCACAGCATTTTGCAAGTGGCCATGGAGGCCTTTGACCGACAAAACAAGCTTCATCAAGAAATTGAGGACTTACTTAAAGTAATAGAAACCGATTATAGCGAAGAAACCCTAAACCGTTTGGCCGAAAAGCAGCACGAATTTGAGGCCTTAGACGGTTATAACATCGAGTTTAGGGCGAATGAGGTTTTGGCCGGATTGGGCTTTAGTGCACAAGACCAATTACGCCCACTCAACACATTTTCTGGTGGGTGGCGTATGCGAGTTATGTTGGCCAAAATCCTGTTGCAAGATCCCGACATTTTATTGCTCGATGAGCCGACCAACCACATGGACCTCCCCTCTATAAAATGGTTAGAAACTTATTTGAGTGCATTTGAAGGAGCAATTGTTATCGTCTCGCACGACAAGTATTTCTTAGACAAGATAACAAACAAAACGGTCGAAAGCCGTAAAGGCAAGCTAACCACCTATGCCGGCAATTATTCTTACTACTTGGAAGAAAAAGAGATAAGATCCGAAATACAACGTGGTGAATTTAAAAACCAACAAGCTAAAATAAAGCAAGAAGAGCGCCTAATCGAACGTTTTAAAGCAAAAGCCAGTAAAGCCAAAATGGCTCAAAGCCGTATGAAAGCCCTCGAACGCATGGATCGGGTGGAAGATGTAGATGATGACAACCCTACCGTAAACTTCAGTTTTAAATTCTCTAAACCTTCGGGCAGACAAGTTGTGCGTATAGAGAACGTCAGCAAAAGCTACCCCTCGGTATCTATCCTAAAAAATGCAGAAGCTGTTATAGAGAAAGGTGATAAAATAGCACTTATTGGAGCCAACGGAAAAGGAAAATCGACTTTACTTCGCATTGTAGCCAGCACCGAAAAGCACGATGGCCTTTGTGAAACAGGGCATAATGTGAGTGCTACTTTTTTTGCCCAGCACCAACTCGAATCCCTACATTTGGACAACACGATATTGGAAGAGTTGCAAGCTTTTGCCCCCAAACATACCGATACCGAGCTAAGAAGCATATTGGGTTGTTTTTTATTTAGTGGCGATGATGTGTTCAAGAAAATCAGGGTCTTATCCGGAGGCGAAAAATCGAGGGTTGCATTGGCCAAATCCCTCACTGCCGACAGTAATTTCTTAATTCTAGATGAGCCAACCAACCACTTGGATATTCAGTCGGTAAACATACTTATACAGGCCTTACAACAATACGAAGGTACTTTTATCACTGTATCACACGACAGGTATTTCTTGGACAATATTGCCAATAAAATTTGGTTTATCGAAGAAGAGAAAATTAAAGAATATCCGGGCACTTATGCTGAGTTTGAACAATGGGATGCCAAAAGAGCCAAACCCGAGCCAAAACCAATTCCATTAAAACAAGAAGAAAAAAAGGTTACACCTAAAGAACCCGCATCAGCAACTACTCAACAGCAATTGAAAAAGCTGAATGAAAGTTTAAAGCGAACAGAAGAAGAAATAGCGATATTTGAAACTAAGGTGAAAACTTGCGAGGAAGAACTAGCTAAGGAAGAGGTGTTTAGCAATCCACAAAAGCTTGAAGAAACCAACAAAAAATATCTTGCTGAGAAAGCATTGCTTGATGCTGCCCAAAAAAACTGGGAAAAGTTAGCAGCAGAAATTATGGAACTAGAAGGATAATAAAGCTGTTTAGGATACAAAGTGCAATTCAAAATCTTGTTTAGGGAAAGATTGTTGCAGACTGTATAAAAAGCTTTATCGGTATAGCCAATTTTAATTATCTTTGGTACAGATGAAACTGAAGCTATCCTTTTTTATACTGTTAATAAGCTGTAAACTCAGTGCACAAACCATTTATCAGAACAAGGTTTATAAAGATTATATTAAAACCGTAGAGTGCTACAACAGCAGCAAAGAACAATCATTACCGATCATCAACCTAAAAAGCAACGAGACCCTCACCTTTGGCTTTGACGATTTGCGTGGAAGCCAGCGCAACTACAGCTATTCCGTTGAGCATTGCACTTGGGATTGGAAACCATCTCGTATAAATGTTTTAGATTATATAGAAGGAATACAGCAGGACATTTTGTTCAACTATCGCTATTCGTTTAACACCTTGGTGAAATTCACTCATTACCAACTCAATTTCCCCAACGAGCAAATGAAAGTAAAAATTGGGGGCAATTACATCCTAAAGATATTCGAAGACAACGATCCCGATAAGGTAGTTATTACCCAACGCTTTCATGTTCTAAACAACACGGTAAATATTGGAGCAGAGCTTGTTCCGGCTACTACACTTAGTGATAGAGACACGAAACAAAAAATAAATTTCAGTCTTTACCATCAAAATCCTATCAACAATCCTTATCTGGAGGTAAAAGTAGTGGTAATGCAAAACTACATACCGCAAACTGCAATTATAAACACCAAACCTTCATTTGTGAGACCCGGCACTTTAGTTTATAACGACATCAATACCAACCATTTTTTTGGAGGCAACGAGTTTAGAAAATTTGATACACGTAGCTTTAGGTACAAGGCAGAACACGTTGCCGACATCTACCGTGATAGCACACAAAATGTGATTTTATCTATTGATTTGCCCAACAGCAGCAAGCGATACAGTCAGCAGTTTGACGAAGATGGCAAATTCTACATCAGAAATACAGACGGCCGAGACAACACCACCGACAGCGATTATGCCTACGTACTTTTCACCTTGGCAGCAGAACCACCCACAAACAAAGGTGAAGTTTATGTCTTTGGCAGGTTTAATAATTACAATCTAGAGCCAGCAAACCGTTTGCAATACGAATCATCAAGAGGACGCTACTACGGCAATATCCTCCTCAAACAAGGTGTGTACGATTTTAAATACGTTTGGGTAGATGAAAAAGGGCTTGACGATACTGTTTTTGAGGGTTCATTTTTTGAAACCGAAAATACTTATCAGCTGTTAGCCTATTATCGTAAACCCGGAAGCCGTTATGACGACTTGGTAGGCTTCAGTAATATCAGTACTACACAAAACAAGAAGTAGTATCAAAAAAAAATTACCAAATAACAGAAAGTAAAAATCTAAAAATTTTGATTTAGCTAAAACTATTCTCTACCTTAGAAGTGTAGTGCTTTGATAGCATTTAATGATAAAAACCTAATTCCAATAACTAATTAATTCAACATGAAAATTACCGTAGTTGGGGCGGGCGCAGTAGGTGCCACCTGTGCAGACAACATTGCCAGAAAAGAACTTGCCGAAGAACTTGTATTGCTAGACATTAAAGAAGGTTTTGCTGAAGGCAAAGCTATTGATATGATGCAAACCGCAGCCCTATTGGGTTTCGACACCAAAATTAAAGGTGTAACCAACGACTATAGCCAAACTGCCGGCTCGTCTGTTGCTGTTATTACCTCGGGACTACCCCGCAAACCCGGAATGACCCGTGAAGAACTGATTGGTATCAATGCAGGTATTGTAAAAGGTGTAGCCGAAAATATCTTAAAATACTCGCCCGAGGCCATTATCTTGGTAATTAGCAACCCCATGGACACCATGACCTATTTAGCCCTTAAAGCTTTAGGTATTCCAAAAAACCGGATAATAGGAATGGGCGGTGCATTGGATAGCTCACGTTTCAAATATTACCTTAGCCAAGCTTTAAATTGCAGCCCGAACGACCTTCAAGGTTTTGTAATTGGTGGCCATGGCGACACCACCATGATACCACTTACCCGTTTTGCCAGTTACCAAAGTCTTCCGGTAAGCCAATTACTCGATGAGCAAACTCTAAACAAAGTTGCAGCCGACACCATGGTTGGTGGTGCCACACTAACCGGACTTATTGGTACATCGGCATGGTATGCCCCAGGCGCAGCCGCAGCAGCCATGGTCGAATCTATAGTAAGAGACGAAAAGAAAATTTTTACCTGCTGCGTGTCGCTTAACGGCGAATACGGACAACAAGATATTTGTTTGGGTGTACCGGTAGTAATTGGAAAAAATGGTTGGGAGAAGATTATCGATTTCCCACTAAACGAAGACGAAAAAGCCAAATTCAATAAAAGTGCCGATGCTGTAAGAGCAATGAACAAGGTGCTGACAGAGATGAATTTGATTTAAACAGTGCGTAGTCTCAGCATACCATTTAAACTGGTAAACCTACAAGACAACGGTTTTCATATTCTGATGGAAATCGTTGTCTTTAAAGAGCAACATCATGTGGTGATAGATACTGGTGCTTCTCGCTCGGTATTTGACAAGGCTCTTTTAGAAAAACACATGGGCAATTCGCTAAACGAGATAGAACTACAACAAGCATCAACCTTGTTTGGCTCTTCGAGCGCATTGGTGGGCACTATCCCCGAATTGCAAATCGGTTCGCTCAAAATAAAAAATTATGAAACGGTTGCTTTAGATTTGCAAAGCGTATCAGACACCTACCTACAATTGGATCAGCCAGCGCTAGCAGGCATCATTGGTGGCGACATCCTTGTCCAATACCAATGCCAAATAAACTATCTTAAAAAGTTGATTCGCTTTTACCACTAAGCCTCCTTTATTTTTCGAAAAAATGCTAGGTACAGAATAAACAATAAGGTGATTATTGCCGGTATTAACATAACCAATAAACCCAAAGAAAAAGAGGTTTCGCCGGTAGCCGGATTGTAAGTAAAACAAGTAAAAAGTCTATTTTTTTGCTTAAGTGGATATGCTGAGACAAATCCTTTATTCAACTCAACTAGTATCGAGTTTAAATCAGTGAAATCCCTCATCCCCACCTGTTTGCGAACTATATATCCATTTTCATTGACCCCTACTAATAAAGCTTCGTGTTCGAATTGTTGCACTTGTTCATTCCAAATCGGTTGAAAATCCAACGACCTATTGAGTACTTTATAGTCTGGGGAGTAAGCAAAAATCCAATTATCTGCTTGTGCTAAACCTTGTAATTTAGCCAATTCATTCATCTCTTTAAGTCCATCTCTGGGATCAAAACTGATAACTAAAATCTTTACATGTTTAGCATTCGAAGCACCTTGAAGCGCTTTAGAAAGATTTTTCAAAAAAGGGCTACAAATTCCGGAACACCTCGAAAAAATTGGAGCAATAAGCACGGGCGATTTCCCATAAATTTCGGAAAGTTGAACTGTACCTTTGCTGCTGACTAACTCAATATCAGCAACTTTAGTATAGAGCTTGCTTTCTTCAATAGATGATACTTGTTTAATCTGTCCAAAAGCAGAAAATACAAATGTTAAGACACTGATACACGTGAAAAAACTCCGAAACATTTCACTAAAACTTCAATCATCAACATTAACATTGCTATAAGGTACAAACTTGCAAACCAAGCACCGAGGCTTGCCAAAAGTGCTGCCGAACTAAACTCTTCAGGATAAATTGCAAATCGTCGTGGGATAGAATGTGCACCACCACAATAAAACATTAGCACAAAACCAAAGCCACCTATAATGAGCAACCACAAGAGCACTTTGTTGGGTTTAACAAAAACAGGTTTATCACTAAACTCATCAGCTACCCACACAAAAAAAGCTAAGCTAAATAATACATTACCCATTGCATTGTAGGTATGAAAATGTGCCGGCACCCACAAGGTGTTATGCAAAATCATATTATTAGAAACCGTTGCATCAATAAGTGCCCCCACCCCACCTATTACCCAGCCCATTACCCCTAAAAAGAAAAGCAAATTGGTTAAAGACCACTTAATTTTATTTCTAAAGATTAACATTGTCACACTAAACACAGTTACGGCAACAGCCGGAATACTAGCAAAATATGAGGCCAGCTGACCAATAATTTGAAAACCCAAAGGTTGTACAAAATCCATATATAAGTGATGGAAAAACGCAGTTAAGATGAAAATCAGGCTACAATTCCAACCAAGGGCAACATACCAGGTTGTTTTAAATTTGGGCCTACCACTCACTTCGGGTAATAACTCATACAATGTAGCTAAACCCAGGTATAGGGCTTCATTTGCAATGGTATGTCCAAAGAAATAAGTAATGTTTTTCATCATCAACGGATCGTTCACAAAACTACCTTTAGAAAAATACTCGACAAAGAATAAAACTAAAAGTAGTACTGCTGATAATAAGCACACCAAAATACCTAATAAAGAGACGGTTGCTATTAGGATAAGCGGTGGAGTTTCTACACTTGGTTTCTTAGAAAAATGTTGCCAAGCAAAAGCCTGTTTTAGACTATATTTACTCAATATCTGTAAAATCATCCCTACTGTCCAAGCTAACCAGCCTATCCCCATCACTCCCAAACTCAATAAAAACAACGGAGTGGCCCATGTTTCCCAAGCAATATGAAAGGGTAGCGGATACAAAAAAGTCCATCCGGCATGAAAATGCCCCAAAAATGTACTAGTCCACAACATTAAAACACCGATAACTGTACAAACAAAAGCAAAAACATTTAAAGAAACCGACACCTTTACATATCTGCTCAACAAATAGTTAACAGCCATCAAACCTGCCACAGACCAAATACCAATCATTGTTACACCATGAACGGTCATCAGCGAATAAAAAGTTGGTGTTTCTATTGTGATATCATTACCTTGATTAAAACGCATGGTTATACCAAACAAAATAGCTAGTACAAACAATATCATGATGGTAATTATCCATGCAGATGTTATTTTTTTAAGGGATAAAGTTGCCATAATTGAAAATTATTTTACAGTAAATGAAGCTCTCATAAACGGATGACCGGCACCACAATATTCTAAGCAGAGAATAGTATAATTACCCGGACGTGTAAATTTCCACCGCAGTCTGTTTACATAACCGGGCATGGCTTGTGTTTGTGTAATTAATTCGGCTGTTTCATCATAAATTGCAAAGCCATGATTTACATCAATCCCCTCTACCCGAAACTCAATCAACTTGTTTAATGGGAGCTCAATAGAACTATCTCCTCCTTCATTGTCTCCCTTTAGCGGCTTAGTAGATAAAGCATATAGATATTGCCGAGCACTAGCATAAACAACTACCGAAGGGCTTTCCTTCGTGTAAAGAAAATATGGTGATTTTGGTAAAGTGACAGACAATAAAATAAGTAAGCACGCAAACAACAAAAGAAAAAAGAAAAATCTTTTCTTGGTAGGATGGTTTACCCCAACATCATCACTTATAGAAATTGAAGAGCGATAAACTGCTCTAAAAATTATACCAATCAGTACTGCCAATACACCGAAAAGCAGTAATAAAAACGTGTGTTCTTTCATTACAAATTGGTTTAGTTAATATTTGGTTTTACTATAAAACAACCTAAGCCGTTCTATATTTAGATTAAAGTTATAAATATTTTAATTGATTTTAAGATATTTTTATCTTTTTTAATTTTTAAAATTAGAAAACTGCTAATTTCTATATCGCAAAAAATAAATAATCAATGCCTGAAAATTGTGTAATTACACTCCTTACACAGGAATATGGATTGCTATCAAAGTGCCGTTCCCGGGTTTTGTGTCAATATCAACAGTACCCTTTAAGAAAGTTACTCTCGAGTAGATATTGCCCAAGCCAATACCACTGTTTGGCTTTTTAACTGTCTTATCAAAGCCTTTACCGTTGTCCTCTATAGTTATATCTACCCCTTCCTCGTCAGACACAATTTGGATGAATAAGCTGGTAGCTTCCGCATGTTTAACAACATTGTTTACCGATTCTTGCACTACTCTGTAAATTACAGTTTCTACCTGATCATCGAGCCTTTTGTGCAATCCACTTAGCTCTAACATCACTTTCAACTTGTCTTGATTAAGTTTGGAAATAAACTCTTTAATAGCAACAGCTAGTCCCGATTTTATGAGGGCGTTAGGCATCATTTGGTGCGATACCGTTCTCATCTCATCATAACTTTCGCTTAGCAGTGCCAAAGTCTTCTCAGCCTGTATTTGTTCTTGGCCAATCAGTTTTACTTTACTCAGCAAACTGTTAAAATTCATCAAAGCTGCCGAAAGCATTTGACCCACACCGTCGTGCAAATCTCCGGCTATTCGCCGTCTTTCTCGTTCCTCGGCCTCCAATACTGCTTTTGATGCAATATCCTGCTGCTTAATTACTGCAGCTTGCAACTCGGCTTTAGCTTTCAACTTACGCCTATTGAACACAAAAAAGGTGATGATTGTGGCAACAATAATAAATACAACAAGAAAAATAAGCCAATAATTGCGTTCGCGTAATTCTAAATTGTGTATCAAAGCTTTTTGCTCTAAAAGCTTAATTTGCTGTACTTTCTTTTCGGTTTGGTATTTCTTGTCAAGTTCGGTCAACTGCTTAGTTTTTTCGATATTGAACAAACTGTCTTTGATGCTCACAAATTCATCCATAAAGCCCATCGCAGTTTTAAAATCACCTTTCTCTTTATAGATGGTTGCCAAAAAATTGTTGCAATAAGCCTGAAGATCAAAAAATTTAATCTTAGTGGCCAGTTCTTTGGCTTGTTTACCGTAAAATATAGCACTATCTTTTTGTTGAAGTTTTAAAAAGGTTTCACCAATATTTATCAAAGAAATAGCTAACGAGAAATCGTCTTTCAATGATTTTCTTATTTGATAACTTTTCTTTAGGTAGCCTAGTGCAGCAGAAGATTTGTTTTGCTTATTGAGTATTCCTGCCAAGCTCTCATAAGCGTATGATGTACCTAATTTATCGTTGATTTTAAGATTGAGATCTAATCCTTTTTTATAATAATGATAGGCCGAATCGTTGCGCTCTCTAATTTCAAAGGCATAGCCCAAACGGTTGTAGCCGTCAGCAATTAAGCCCGATAGTTTCATAGATTCGGCTAATTTTAAGCCTTTTCTAATAAAATTCATGGAGGTGTCTTTGTCGATACGCCGATACAGTTCGGAGGCATCAAACAGCAAGTGGACGTATTCTTTATTGGCTTTTGTAGATTCGGCCACTTTAATTGCCGACAAATAGTTCTCTGCCGAGCTTTTATAATCAGCATTTTTAAAGGCTTTTACCCCCAATAAGTGCTTAAAGCGGATAATTAACTGATTTTGGCCTTCAGCTTTTGCTAATTCTATTCCTCGTTCTACGTATATCGACAAAGAATCGGATTCATTCTTGGCTAAAAGTTCAATCTTATTTGATAGATTTTTTAGTTCTTCACTTAAGGATTGTTGTTGGCTATATATTGGCAGTGCTGAACCTATCAGCAAGAAACAACTTAAGCAGCCAAACCAGTGTGAGCGAATTACCTTCATATACGAAGATAATAATTTGAACTAAAAATATAAGTGTGCTGTATATTATAAATTTCGCTTATCAATCAGTTTAAAAAACTCTTCCCGATAGGTATCGCCAATTGGAATAATGTTGCCGTTAATAGCTATACGGCTACGTTCTATATTTTGTATCTTATCTACTGCAATGATATAGGATTTATGGACACGAATAAAATTGGTTTTAGGCAATGTCTCTTCCATTTTCTTCATATTTTGCAGTGTAATTATCCGCTCTGCTTTGGTGTAAATAGAGATGTAGTCTTTCAAACCCTCGATATACAATATATCCTTTAACTCGATTTTCTGGATTTTATGCTCGGTTTTCACAAAGATGAAGTCTTGTATAGTCTCTTCCTCTTTTTCTGCACCAACACTAGTTACCGGCGCTTGTGGTGCACTCTCCAATTTTTGTCTGGTATTACGTACTTTTTCTACTGCTTTGTAAAATCGGTCAAAGGCAATGGGTTTCAGCAAGTAATCGGCTACGTCTAGCTCATAACTCTCTAGTGCATATTGAGAATAGGCCGTAGTGAGGATATAACTGGCTTTGGATCCTGCAATTTTCAAAAATTGAATACCGGTTAGTTCTGGCATTTGTATGTCCAAAAAAACCAAATCAATATTACCCTCTTGTACCATCTGCATGGCTTCGATAGCACTTTCGGTACGTTTTACGAGTTCTAAGAAGGGGATTTTGGAAATATAATCCTCCAAAATATCCAAAGCCAAAGGCTCGTCATCAACAGCAAGGCATTTCAAAATCATAAGTCTAGAATTAGTTCGGTGGTATAATAATCTTCAGTATTAATTATGTTGAGTTTATACTGCTCTGGATAAAGCAATTGTAAACGTCTTTCTACATTGCCCAAACCTACTCCGCCAATAGCATCTTTGTTGGCCTTTTGCTTTTTATTGCTTACCGTAAAATGCAAAATTTCTTTATTGGCAATAAGATTTATTTTGATGGGGTTGGTAGCATCGTTAGCTACGCCATGTTTAAAAGCATTCTCTACAAATGCAATCAGTATCAACGGTACAATATGTTGTCCATCTATTTCTCCTTTTATTGCTAGTTCAACAGCTGCTTTATCTTTGAATCTGAGTTTTTGCAACTCGATAAAATTCTGTAAGTATTCCACTTCTTTATCCAAACTCACCCAACTATCATTGCTTTCATAAATCATATAGCGCATTATCTCCGATAGTTTTAAAATGGCATCGGCTGTTTTATCAGATTTTTGATACGCCAACGAATAGATGTTGTTTAGCGAATTGAACAAGAAATGGGGATTGAGCTGTGATTTGAGAAATTGCAATTCCATATCTTTTTTTTCTCGCTCTAATTCTTTTTGTTTTTTCTCGTTATCGTACCAATATACTATAAATTTGATGATAGAACTTATCACCAAAAAAAAACCAATTGCAAAAAAATTATTGATTACAAAAAAGCCAAGCCCTAGTGCTCTCACCTTGCCATTCACCATTATTTGCAGCATATTTTCGGGATTGAGCAGAGCTATTCCCAATTTTATGGCTGTAAAAACCACTATAGTAGCCACAAAACTCAATGCGTACCAAGCATATTTTTTGCGCTTCCGAATCAACTCAGGAATTAGAATTGAATAATTGACATAGAATACTACAATATTCATAAAAATGGGTAAGCCCATATTATAGAAATAATCGGAAGGCCGATACTGCACCTCGTTGGATGTGGTCAGCAATAGAGTGACCAAACCCATGACAGCCCAAAATATAGCATTGAGAATTATTGAAAGCCGATTGGTAGATTTCATATCATATTGAGATTAGACCAATATTTGTCTAAACTAAGGCAATAGCAATTGTTTGAGAAGCCGATTCGACCAACTGGCTCTTTTTTTCTACCAACTGGCAAAATTCTAAAAAACATCGACAAACTTCCATTTTTTGCCTTCATCTATAAGTTTGGCTGCTTGGTCTAATACATTTTATCTGTAAAAAAAGTTTTGTTCCCTTTGTAGTGTTAAACCAAAAATAAGAAAATATCATGAACAAGCTAAGCAACATTTCACCATTTGTACTTCTACTAGTTCCAATTTTTGCAGTACTACTTTCAAGTGCTTTTGTGGGCAATTTCAATACAAAAGAACATCAAGCCAACAGCCAAAAACAAGAAAGTACAAGCGTATTTGTAAAAACCGGAAGTATCAGCATTAAATAAGTCTTTTAAAGAAATTAAATACGGGTAAATTGTTTATTTTTGTGCCTAATTTAAAGTTAGTCATGCACAAAACCTACCTTACCCTACTGGCAATTGCAAGCTTATACCTACTTGCTTGCCAAAGCAAATCTCAGCCAAAAACTACTGAGTTAGCAACAACAAAAGACCAAGCAAATAAAACACTAGCCGTATCGGCAGATAGCAGCCAACAAAACAATGCTATAGACCTGTCACAAATAAAGGTTGCCGACCCCAAAACTATACTGGCACGCAAACAAGTGCCCATACTTTGCTACCACCAAGTGCGCAACTGGCGACCCAGTGATGGTAAAGTAGGCAAAGACTATATTGTAGAAATCGAAAATTTCAAAAACCACATCAAAATGTTGGTGGATAGCGGCTATAACACCATTTTGCCCGACCAACTCTACGCCTATCTGAACGAAGGGAAACCTCTACCTCCCAAACCGGTCATGCTCACTTTTGATGATACCGATTTGGATCAGTTTACTATTGTTAATCCTACACTAAAAAAATACGGATACAAAGCGGTATATTTTATCATGACCGTATCTATTGGCAAAAAGGGAAAATTTGTCGATTACATGAGTGCCGACCAAATAAAAACCTTATCTGATGAAGGTAATGTGATTGGCAGCCATACTTATGACCATAAAAACTTCAAAAAGTACGAAGGTAAAGATTGGGAAGAGCAATTGGATAAACCTACTAAACGCTTAGAGGGTATTACAGGTAAAAAAATTGAGTACTTTGCCTATCCTTTCGGGTTATGGAATGCAGAGGGTATCCCACAACTTAAAAAGCGTGGTTTTAAAATGGCTTTTGCGCTTGCCGATAAAAGAGACCCCAATGAGCCACTTTATACCGTTAGACGAATAATTGCTAGTGGATATTGGAGTCCAAAAACCTTGCACAACGCTATGATAAAAAGCTTTTAGCCCCAAAGGCAAATTATAGTAGCGTTTGTTTACACGCTTCTATAACCTAGCCTTAGTTTAGGAACAGCTACAACTTGAGTCTTAAACCCAAATAAATTTAAGCTGTGTGTTGTTCCTAAAATTTCAAATGCTTAACGGTTAGTCCGTTATTGATCAATTGTTTTAGCGAATCGATACCTATTTTAAGGTGGCTTTCAACATATTGAGCTGTAACCGCACTATCACTCTCGCTAGTTTTCACCCCTTCGGGTATCATGGGCTGATCTGACACCAACAATAATGCCCCAGACGGAATTTTGTTGGCAAAACCTGCTGTAAAAATTGTTGCTGTTTCCATGTCAACGGCCATTGCCCGTAAGCTTTTCAGGTATTTTTTAAAATCTTTATCATGCTCCCAAACTCTTCTGTTGGTGGTATAGCAGGTACCGGTCCAATAATCGCGTGAATGATCGCGAATAGTGGTAGAAATGGCTTTTTGCAGGGCAAATGCCGGTAGTGCAGGCACCTCTGCTGGCAAATAATCGTTTGATGTACCTTCGCCCCTTATGGCTGCAATAGGCAACACCAAATCTCCAATCTGGTTTTTCTTTTTCAACCCTCCGCATTTTCCCAAAAAAAGTACAGCTTTAGGCATTATCGCTGTCAGCAAATCCATCATTGTAGCGGCTAAAGGGCTGCCCATTCCAAAATTGATAATGGTTATTCCTCCGGCTGTTACACTTTGCATTGGTTTTTCGAGTCCGTAAATTGGAGCATTATCGTGCCACTCGGAAAACAGGTGGATGTATTTACTGAAATTGGTCAACAAGATGTATTGACTAAACTCTTCAAGTGGTCTCCCGGTATAACGAGGAAGCCAATTGTGCACAATTTGTTCTTTGGTTTTTAAGCCCTTTGCCAAAGGACTTTCTACTTCTTTGATTTTACCCGTTTTGGGTTCTTTTTCTCCATTCATATATTTATACTTTATCAAATTTAACAAAATCACCCAAAAACAGCAAATTTGTCTCTCTATTCAATCCCTCATAAAAAAGTCTATCGCAAAAAAAATCCCGCATCTAGGCGGGATAATTTTAAGCAACTTTTAGTTTCTTGAGATCTGAGTTTTCAAATTTTCGTTTAGCATACTCTAAACTTATCTCCAAATCTCCACTATCATGGTTTGAAGGTGTTTCAAACATCAAATCGAGCATAATGGCTTCACAAATAGAGCGTAGCCCTCTGGCCCCTAGTTTATACTCTAAAGCCTTATCAACAATATACTCAAATACTTCCTCATCAAACTTTAAATTAACATTTTCGAGTTCAAAAAGTTTGATGTATTGTTTAATCAAAGAGTTTTTAGGTTCTGTTAGGATATTGCGTAAAGCTTCTCGATCCAAAGGATCCAGATGGGTTAATACTGGCACACGACCAATCAACTCAGGTATTAGCCCAAAAGATTTTAGGTCTTGAGGTGTTATGTACTTGTAGAGGTTTTTCATATCCAGCTCGGCATCATCTTTTTTCACCTTATAACCTACCACACTGGTACGCAAACGGTTAGCTATTTTACGTTCAATCCCATCAAAAGCACCTCCGCAAATAAAAAGAATGTTATTAGTATTTACAGCAATCATTTTTTGGTCGGGGTGCTTGCGTCCACCCTGAGGCGGTACATTTACCACCGTACCTTCTAAAATCTTCAAAAGTGCTTGTTGTACCCCCTCTCCGCTAACATCACGGGTAATAGAGGGGTTATCACTCTTGCGTGCTACTTTATCTACCTCGTCAATATATACAATTCCTCTTTCGGCAGCTGCCACATCATAATTGGCGGCTTGTAATAGGCGGGTCAGAATACTCTCTACATCTTCGCCCACATATCCGGCTTCGGTAAGTACGGTAGCATCCACAATACAAAAAGGTACCTCCAAAATTTTGGCAATGGTTTTGGCCAATAGGGTTTTTCCTGTACCAGTTTCGCCCACCATCATAATATTGGATTTTTCTACTTCAACCTCGTCTTTGTCCACCTTTTGCATCAAACGTTTGTAGTGGTTATACACTGCAACTGAGAGTACTTTTTTGGCATCGTTTTGCCCAATTACGTATTGATCAAGGTGGTTTTTGATTTCCATGGGTTTCAAGAGCTTAAATACTTGCTCTGGTCCCTTCCCTTTTTTATTGCCCAACTCTTCTGCCAAAATGAGATTGGCTTGTGTAACACATTTATCGCAGATAAAGGCATCGAGCCCCTCTATCATCATTAAAGTTTCTGCTCTAGGTGTGCCACAGAACGAACAATAATTGTTTTTACTTTGTTTTGCCATGTATTTGTAGGAGGTTTAAACCTCTTTTTAATTTTTATTTTTCTGCTCCCAGTACTTCATCAATCATCCCAAAGCCCTTGGCCTCTTCAGATGTCATCCAATAATCCCTATCAGACGATTTCTCTACCCACTCGAAACTTTGGCCGGAGTGTGATGAAATGATATCATACAGTTCTTTTTTCAATTTGAGCATCTCTCTCAAATTAATTTCCATATCAGCAGCCACACCTTGAGCACCACCAGAAGGTTGGTGTATCATTACCCTAGAGTGTTTTAAGGCTGCTCGTTTACCCTTTGCACCTGCCACTAACAGCACTGCTCCCATTGATGCGGCAATACCGGTGCAAATGGTTGCCACGTCAGGGCTGATGTACTGCATGGTGTCATAAATACCCAAACCCGCATATACAGAACCTCCCGGAGAATTGATATAGATTTGTATATCTCTCTGGGCATCAACAGATTGTAAAAACAACAATTGAGCCTGAATTATATTTGCGTTTTGATCGTAAATGGCATCGCCCAGAAAAATAATCCTATCCATCATCAAACGAGAAAACACGTCCATTTGAGCAACGTTTAATTGACGCTCTTCAATGATGTAGGGGGTCATTGATTTGGGTGAAAGATTGCTGGTGCCTATGTATTTATCAACTGCCAATCCATTTAATCGGTGGTGCTTAACAGCATATTTTCTAAATTCGTCTTTATCTATTTTCATAACTATGGGTTTGGAAGATTACATTATTTGTGCAATATCTGTAAATTCTGTGGATAAAACCACCATCGGTATCTAAAAAAAACTATCTTTTTCCTTTTAGTATTCAAGAGCCGTACCAGTACAGGTATTTATGTCAATTTTACAGTTTTGTCACTGACATATACTTGTGATTGTTTCCCGGTTTTAGCACCCTTTTGATAAGAGTTTTTCCAATTAGAAGTACTGTTTTAATGAATGAAGTTTGTCTGAATTAGCAACCATACTAGATTCATTTTATTTTTTGTATTTCATTTAGCTTGTTCGTCAATTTTTCTTTTTCTTTACTTTCATTTGTTCTAAAACGCAAAATAGGAAAATTATATTTAGCCAAAATTTGGTCTTTCATTTTATCTCTATCGGCTTGTTTCGTTCCGTCTTTATGATATTCAAACCCGTCAACTTCAATTCCAAGAACGGGGGTTTTACCAAGTTTGTTGTAAATCAAAAAGTCTATATGTGTCAATGGATTTGATGCGTACTTTGTTTCTTCTTCGTCTAACTTGGAAAAATCTTTGATAAGTTGTTTAATTGGGAAATGGATAATAACATCATATTTTAAAAATTTCTCATCTGCTAAAACTTGTTTTATTAAACCAAACATTAAATTTTCGCTATCAAACGCTGATACTTTACCTGATTTGCGAATAATTTTTGCTCGTTCTTCTTCATAGCCTTTATACAACAAATCAAAAATTGAGTTTAATTCACTTTGAACAATAGAAAAGTTGTTGTACTCAATGTACTTTATCAAGTCTGAAATATTGCTATCATTTTCACTCTCATTGCCATTAACAACCAATATCAGTTGTTCAACTGCTCTGGAAACAGCTACGTTTAAGCGATTGGGATTGTCTGTAAAATCAGAAATTTCATTGTCAACTGTTGAAAGTATGATAACGTCATTTTCTCTGCCTTGGAATTTGTCAACGGTGTCAGCTTTTATCGAAGTTCCTTGAAATGTTTTTTGTAATGCGTTTGTTTGATTACGATATGGAGTAACTATACCTAAATCTACATTTTCAAGTTTTTCATTTGGTATAATTTCTTGCGTTATAATATCTATTTGTCGTTGGTTCATTCGTTCTCTTGCGTGATTTCCTTGTGGCGTTTTGTAAACAACAAGAGGTTGGCGTTTGTCAGTATATTCTGTATGAACAATCAATTGATTATCGTAAAATTTTATGTTGCAAAATTCTATGATTTTTGGGTGGCAACGATAATGTTCTTTTAAAAGTGTCTTAGGAACCGTTGGAAGTAATTCCAAAATAGAAGATAGCAAACTGTGATTTGAATAGGAGTAAGGTTCTTTCAAGTTGTAAGATTTAAAAACCATATCTGTTTTTATTTGCATGTCTGTGTCAACTACATTTGGTAATTGTTTGATGTCGCCAACAATTACAGCTCTTTTGGCACAAGACAAAGCAAGTGCACCCGTAGCTAAATCAACTTGCGAAGCTTCATCAATAATTACATAGTCGTATAAAAGTTTGTCAGATAAACTCTGTCTTAATGAGTAGGTTGTACTCATAATGACAGG
>JBDHXL010000044.1:0-18274 GCA_039810685.1 Pedobacter sp.
AATTCTTTCGTAATTTGCACTTAAGTTGTTCATTGTAAATGTTTTATGGTTAAAGCAATTTACTGATTTTCAATCAGATGAACAACTTTTTTTCTCTAATTCATAATGCACAACGGGTTTACCTAGTAATACGTTTATTTTGCAGTGGCATTAAGACCTTTGGTGGCTTCAAGTGAAATTGCCGATCTGTCAAAACGAATTTTGCTACCGCCTTCAACTTCAATCAAAAAAGTAGTATCAGTAGAACCAACAATTTTGCCATGAATACCTGCAGTTGTGATTACTTTGTCACCAACTTTTAATTCACTTATCATTTTCTTATGTTCTTTGGCTTTTTTCATTTGTGGCCGGATCATGAAGAAAAAGAAAACTACCATAATCAATACCATGGGTAGTAGTGAACTCATTAAAGAGCCACTACCTGCTGCTTGTAAAATTACTGTTGCTATCATGTTTTACGTTCTAAAATATGTGTTATTATTGGATAATTATTTATTCTCTACAATATCGCCTACCAAGTGAAGTTGTTCAAATGCCGGATTAGCATTAGAGCTAATAGTTACTACCTTATCTTGTAAACCTATTTTACCTTCGCTATTAAATATTACTTTAATACTACCTTCTTTTCCCGGTAAAATTGGTTCGGTAGGGTACTCAGGTACTGTACAACCGCAAGTAGCCGAAGCATTAGTTATAATGAGCGGACTTTTACCGGTGTTTTTAAACTTAAATTCGTGCTGTACCTTTTCACCTTGTTTGATTACCCCAAACTCGAAAACCGGTTTTTCAACTTCAACTTTTGGAGCATCTTCGGCGCTGAGTTGTGTGGTGTCGGTCGTATTGCCTACAGCCGATTGGTCTTTACTTGCCGACTGGCAAGCTGATAATAGAAGGGCAAAACCTGCTGCAATAAAAATCTTTCTCATTATTATGGGGGGCTTAATTATTCGTCAATCAATCCTCTGCCTGTTTTCTTCAATTGGTTATTCTTTTTCAGATCGTTAAGTATTTTATCTAATATACCATTAATGAAGACATTGCTTTTTGGCGTACTATATTCTTTAGAAAGGTCTAAATATTCGTTAATTGTTACTTTAACCGGAATAGTAGGAAAGTTCAATAACTCACAAATGGCCATTTTCATTAGTATGGTGTCTATCAATGCTATACGCTCCGATTCCCAGTTTTTGGTTCGCTCGGCAATCATGGTCTGGTATTTTTCATCGTTTTTAAGCGTATAAGTAAAAAGCTCTTTTACAAATTTGCTGTCCTCTTCCCAGTCTGCACAAATAGGAATTAAACTGTTTTTGTGCGGATCTTCATTTGTGAAATTTTTAAGCGTTTTGGCGACCATTCCCTGCATAGCTTCTCGATCTACTGGCCAATTGATAAATTTTTCCTCAAAGCTGGCTAATACGTTTACGTCTTTCAACAAAATTTTACGGAAAATATAGGTGATGATTTCTTTTGATGATTCAAGACTTTCTTCGGTTTCTTGCTGCAGGTAGTTCTTGTACTCTTTGCTTTCTTTAAGCTTATTGAAAACAGTTTTTACCAGCTCAGGGTCGGCAAACCAGTTGATTTGGTACTTATTTACTGCTGCAACATACTCTGGATTGAGTTTAAGCGTATTGATGAACTTATTGTGTAATAATTTCTGATTAGGATTTAAATCTTCTTCGGTGGGCAAGTGCTTGTTGGCCCGCTCAATAGCATCATTTGCGGTATATTCGGCAACGTCAACAAGTAGTGCCAACATCGAAACGTACATTTGATAAACCTCGTCAATGTTGTTCAACAAGGTTTTCTGACCGCTTACGGTGTCTTTCTTCTCGGTAGTTTGCCAAGCAAAAATAGTTTGTAGTACTTTAATTCTAAGGTGCCTTCTGTTTAACATGTAATATAAGAACGTTTTTTAAGGTATTTTACCTAGGTAATTTTAATTAATAAGATGCTTTGATTTTTCTAATATCATCAATTCTTTTTTCGGCAATTTCTGCCGCAGCCAAATTGGTGGGTATGTTTTTAGTTTTAGAGAGTTTAATCACCTCTCGGGTGGCGTCATAAATGTTTTCGGTAAGTTGTTCGGTTCTTTTTTTACTGAAACCTGTTAGTTCTGAGTAGCAACTGATGATACCTCCAGCATTAATCAGAAAATCTGGAGCGTATAGTATACCCATATCGTGCAGTGCCTGGCCATGTATGTTCTCATTGGCCAGTTGGTTGTTGGCAGAACCGGCAATGATAGCAAATTTCATAGTTTTTAGAGTTTTATCGTTCACCGTTGCACCTAAGGCGCAAGGGGCATATACATCTGCACTGGTAGAGAAAATTTTGTCGGCCTCCATGGCTTTGGCTTTGTATTTCTTGGCTACCATTTGCATCAACTCTATATTGATATCACTAACAAAGACTTCAACATTTTCGGCTCTTAGCAATTTTACTAAATGCTCGCCAACATTGCCCAATCCTTGTACTAATACGGTACGGCCAGCCAGTTCATCGCTTCCAAATTTCTCCTTTACACAGGCTTTTATACCCAAAAAAACACCTTTTGCACTGTATGGAGCCGGATTGCCTGCGCCTCCAAGTGATTCAGGAACACCTGTCACGTACTTGGTTTCCATGCGTATATACTCCATATCGCGTACAGAGGTACCTAAATCTTCCCCGGCAATAAACTCACCGTTTAGGTTTTTGATGTGTCGGCCAAAGCAACGCATCAAGGCCTCTGTTTTATGCTTTCGCGAATCGCCTATTATCACCGCTGCTCCACCGCCCACGTTTAGGCCGGCAACGGCAGCTTTGTAGGTTAATCCCTTAGATAGGCGTAGCACATCTTCAAGCGCTTCTTGTTCTGAGTCGTAGTTCCACATTCTGACACCTCCAAGTGCAGGCCCCAATGTAGTGTCATGTATGGCAATAATGGCTTTTAAACCAGTAGCTTCGTCATGACAGAAAACTACTTTTTTATGACCTAGACTGCTTAATTGGGCTAGTACAGAAGAAGGTGTGGATATTTTTGACATATCAATGGGCTCAATCGCTGCAAAACTAAGATAAAAATGCGTTAAATTCAATTTGTTTTTGTCAAATAGCAATAATATTGGGCTTTTTTTAACTTTGTGCTGGCAATGAAACCTCTGTTCAGTTTAAATCGATATTTCATAAAATACAAATGGTGGATACTTCCAGGTTTGTTATTCGTTATCAGCTCCAATTTATTTGGAGTAATGCCTGCACAAATTATCGGCCATGCTTATAATCTAATAGTTGATAATATTTCTTTATATCGGTTGTATGATGGTTTTGAACGTCAGCAACTTATATACGATATTTTTAGCTATAACCTAATGCTTTTTGCTGCTCTTATATTAGTCATGTATCTGATGCGTGGGGTTTTTCTTTTCTTGATGAGGCAAACAATTATTTTGATGTCAAGACATATCGAATTTGATATGAAAAATGAGATTTATGCACATTACCAGCGATTGAGCCTAGGGTTTTATAGGCGCAACAATACCGGCGATTTGATGAGCAGAGCCACCGAAGATGTGAACAGAGTACGGATGTATGTGGGGCCAGCTATTATGTATGCAGCAAACACTTTTACGCTATTTGGTCTGGTTATCTATTACATGTTCTCGGTCAATGTAGAACTATCGTTTTATGCTTTATTGCCTTTGCCTATTTTGGTAATCACAATTTATTATGTTAATACCCTCATCAACAAAAAAAGCGAGGGCATACAAGCTCAGCTATCTACATTATCTGCTTTTGTGCAAGAACGTATGTCGGGCATACGAGTTATAAAGGCATACGTACAAGAAAAATTTGTGCAGCAGGTTTTTGCTGCAGAGAGCAATCGCTACAAAGAGCGTACAATGGATTTGGTGAAAGTACAATCATTCTTTTACCCGGCCATGCTTTTGTTAATAGGGTTGAGTACGATATTGACTATATATATTGGTGGCGATAAAGTTATTGACGGTTCTATTACTGCAGGTAACATTGCCGAATTTATTGTTTATGTAAATCAATTGTCGTTTCCAGTAAGTATGCTAGGCTGGGTAACTACCTTGGTACAAAGAGCCTCGGCATCACAAAAGCGAATCAACGAGTTTTTGCACTTACAACCCGAAATACAATCGGGAGATGTAGTGTTTGAGCAACTCGAGCATGAAATAGTCTTTGATAAAGTGAGTTTTACCTATACGGAAACAGGTATTCGTGCACTTCATAACATTAGCCTCAAAATAAAAAAAGGACAATTTGTAGCCATAGTGGGCAAAACAGGCTCGGGTAAATCTACTTTGGCTAATTTGTTGTTGAGGATGTATGATATTGATGAAGGAGAAATAAGAGTTGATGGAGTGCCGATTAAGAAGTTAGATTTGCCTTCATATCGATCAAAAATGGCCTTTGTGCCTCAAGAGCTTTTCTTGTTTTCAGACTCTATTAAAAACAACATAGGTTTTGGGATGGATAGCGTTGACGAACAAGCCGTGATACAAGCTGCCAAAGACGCTGCGGTTTACCAAAATATTGTTGAATTTGAAAAAGGATTTGATACGTTGTTGGGAGAGCGTGGCATTACCTTGTCGGGCGGGCAAAAACAAAGGGTTTCTATTGCTAGGGCATTGATAAAATCGCCACAAGTTTTGGTTTTTGATGACAGCTTGTCGGCGGTTGATACAAAAACAGAAGAGGAAATTATGCAGAACCTTGGACGCATCATGGCAGATAAAACTACTTTAATAATTGCTCATCGCATATCAACCATACAACATGCCGATTTGATAGTGGTACTTGATGATGGACAAATTATTGAACAAGGCAACCACCAAGAATTACTTTCGTTAAAAGGGGCTTATGCCGAAATATACAACAAGCAATTATTGGAAACAGAGCAAAGCAGTGCAAACTAAGGAAGTGAATAAGTTTGGAGAAACGTGCAATTCTGCTACCGATAAAAAAATTCTTGACAATTAGTCTTAATTGTATTTTGAACTTTGCTGTTTATTGCTTTATATTTACCCCAACCAAAACTATACTAAATTCAAAAAAATTACGATGGGAGATTTTGACAACAAAGAAAGAGAAGAGGTTTTCTCTAAAAAGGTGAGAGCAGGTAAACGCACTTATTTTTTCGATGTGAAAGCGACACGAGCTGGCGATTATTACCTCACCTTGACCGAGAGCAAGAAAAGATTGGAGGATGGTTCATTTGTAAAACATAAAATTTTCTTGTATAAAGAAGATTTTGAGAAGTTTAACGAAGGATTGTTAGAAGCAATAGACTATATTAAAGCCAATCAGGAAGTAGTTGAAAAACGTTACGAATACAGTGAGGGCGGTAGCTTAGACGATTTCAATTTCTAAACAAAGAAGTTAAAAACAAAAAATCCTCTCTTAATTAAGTGAGGATTTTTTTTTGCTTAGTGATGCCGTTTTAAGTTTTTGTAGCATATAAAAGCTGCAATACAGGTAAGTATAGCTCCCATCAAAAAAGGTGCGCCAGGGAAATAAATGCTATTTTCACCATGTGTAAATTGCGCAAAGAGATACGACATCATTAAAGGACCAATAATACTTGATACACTCATTAAGCTTGTCATAATACCTTGCAGCTCGCCTTGTTCATTGGGTTTTACTTGGGTAGATATTATCCCTTGTATAGCAGGATTGGTAATGCCTGCCAATCCATAAGGTAGCATAAACAAATACATCATCCAACCCTCGGTAGCAAAAGCAAATAGGGTAAAGCCTAAAATGTAGAGTAACAGCCCCAACATAATAGAACGTTTATGACCCAAGCGGGGTATGATAAAACGAATTAAACCTCCTTGAACTATTGCTACTGTTAAGCCAACAAAGCCCAATGAATAGCCTATTTGCCGTTCGTTCCAAGAGAAAAGCTCTTGTGTAAAATAGGCCCATACGGTTTGAGTTGATTGAGCTGCAGTAAAAAGTATCAATAATGCTATCAGTAAACCAATTAGGCTGGGATAGCGTTTCAGTTGCATAAAAGCACCTATTGGATTGGCTCTTTTCCATTCAAACTTTCTACGGTTTTCGGGTTTTAGTGATTCGGGTAATACAAAATATCCATAAATCCAATTGGCTAAAGATAATCCGGCCGCAATTAAAAAGGGTACTCGGGTACCAAACTGACTAAAAACACCGCCTATAACAGGGCCAATGATAAAACCCAAGCCAAATGCAGCGCCAATCAAGCCAAAATTTTGTGCTCGTTCTTCGGGTTTGCTCACATCAGCAATATAGGCCGAGGCAGTAGTAATGCTGGCGCCGCAAATGCCCGCTATAAACCTAGCCAAGAACAAAAGGCTTATGGTGTGTGCAAAAGCCAAAAACAAATAGTCGATGGCCATTCCCATTATCGAGATAAGTAAAACTGTACGTCGGCCCCACTGGTCGCTAAGTCCGCCCAAAATAGGGGCACACAAGAACATCATCAAGGAGTAAAGTGTCAACATCAATCCGCCGTACTCAGATGCACCGCTTACATCAGTACCTGTAAGTTCTATGATGAGGGAGGGCATAATCGGGATAATAATTCCGAAGCCGATACAGTCGAGTAGGATGGTGACCAAAATAAAAAATACTCCGGCCTTTTTGGGTTTTAGCGACATAGTAATCAAATGGATTGCAAAGATAATTCTCTTTTAAGTCTGAAACTCATAGATTCTGAAAAAACGGAAAAACCAAACATAATTTGGTATTTTTGCGCTGCAAAATTAAATTTTGTTGTGTTTTTAATTAGTTTATTATCAATAAATTGATATTGTATATATAAATAAATACTTTTTATAATAGATGAAAACTAGGTTGATTTTACTTGAAATAGCAAAATTTAATTTTAAAATAAGTTTTAATTTATTGTTATACAGGAAATTGAATGTGTATTTGTAAAGCTATAATTAAAGTCTTTGATAGGCTGCGCTAAAGTCTGAACGCATATTTGAAAAACGCTCAACAACCCGGTCAATAAACTCTTCGTCGATGAGTTGTTTGATTTCTTCTACACCACCTCCGGTCAAATCCATTTCAGCAATTTTGTAGCATTGTTCGTAGGGTCCAAGTTCAAACTTGATGATGTATTTTTGGTTCATGTTGAACACAGTAATCTTACAAATGGGGTGCGATATTTCGGCTATTGTTCTCATTTATTTTGTTTTTAATATTAATAACAAATTTGCAAGCTTAGATTTTATTTACCTAATAAAAATTAACAGGATGGTCAGTAACTCTCATTTTTCGACTGCTTTGTGACCCAAGTAACAATCCAATATAGGAAGTAATTGTTATCTTTGAGGCGCAATAGAATTGCTGTTTATATATGAGCCAAGTTTCTGCCGATACATACGCTGATCAATACGAATTGGTTTCCGGTTTGGAGATTCACGTACAGCTAAATACCGAATCCAAAATTTTTTCATCAGACAGTGCGCACTTTGGGGCATCAGCCAATGAGCATATCTCGCCCGAATCGGTTGCACTGCCGGGTACGCTACCCCGATTAAACCATGCCGTAATTGAAAAGGCTATGCGTATTGGTTTGGCGCTGAATTGTACAATCAATAATTATAATTTTTTTGACCGTAAAAGCTATTTCTACGCCGATTTACCCAAGGGTTACCAAACCACTCAAGACAACAGTCCTATTTGTAAAAACGGCTTTCTTGATTTGGTTTTAGCTGATGGTACTCAACGTCGTATCGGTATAAATCGGATACATTTAGAAGAGGATGCCGGAAAGAGCATGCACGACCAAGATGATCGTTATTCTTTTGTTGATCTAAACCGAGCCGGTGTTCCCTTAATTGAGATTGTAACCGAGCCCGATATACGTAGTGCCGAAGAAGCCTCGCTTTTGCTGTCGGAAATCAGAACTTTAGTGCGGTTTTTGGATGTGAGCGATGGTAATATGGAAGAAGGCTCTTTGCGTTGTGATGCCAATATCTCTATTCGTGAAAAAGGTGTACAAGCTTTCGGTACAAGGTGTGAAGTGAAAAACCTGAACTCAATACGCAATGTTCGCCGTGCCATTGAGTTTGAGTTTAACCGTCAGGCAGCACTTTTGTCAAACGGATCAGCAATTGTACAAAGCACCTTAAACTTTGATGCTGAGCAAGGAACAACATCGCCCATGCGTAGCAAAGAAGAGGCCAACGATTATCGTTATTTTCCCGATCCAGATTTGCCACCAATAGTTATATCTGATGAGTGGTTGGCTCGGGTTAAATCTGCTATGCCACAATTGCCTCGAGAAATAGCTGCACAATTACAGGCCGAGCTACATGTGAACGTAGGTGAGGCTCAAATTTTAGCAGAAGATACTGCACTATATCAATATTACCAGCAGGCAGCCCAAGCAACCGAATACAAAAAAAGTCTTTTTAATTGGCTGCTTGGCAATATTAGAGCTCTATTGAACGAAAAACAACTTGCTATTACTGATTTAGAGCTAAAACCTGATCAGCTAGCACAAATTGTAAACTTGGTCGAAGAGAAAAAAATATCTCAACAAAATGCCCTTCAACAACTTTTACCGGCCTTAATGTCTAGCAACGAAAGCGCAATTGCAGTAGCACAACGTTTAAACATTTTGATTGAGGATAATGAGGAAGCACTTTTGCCGTTAATAGAAGTGGTTTTGGCCAAATATGCAGCACAAGTAGAGGCTTATAAGAAAGGTAAAAAAGGAGTGTTAGGTTTATTTGTGGGCGAAGTGATGAAGCTAAGTAAAGGCAAAGCCGATGCAAAACGCCTTAATGAATTGATAATTGAAAAACTAAAATAGCATATCAGTAATGAAAAAAACAGTATTATTTGTATCAAGTGCCCTGATGTTTTTGGTGGCATGTAAAGACACCACCAAATTCAGTATAAGTGGTACGCTTAAGAATGCCAACCCCAGTCATAAGGTGTATTTGTTTGGGATGAACGATACCAGTATGAAAGCACTCGATTCTACCAATATTTCAGAAAAAGGGGAATTTAAATTTACACACTCAAATCCGGTTGCCGATTTTTATCGTATTAGCAACGGTGTAGTTGATTACATTGTTATAGCCAAAAATGGTGATGAAGTGAAATTAGATGCCGATGTTAAAGACACTGAGCAAAATTATACGGTAAAAGGTGGCGAAGAAGCCGATAAAATGGCCGAGTTCAATAAGCTTAAACTGAAGTATCAAGATAAACTTACAGAAATCAATAACGAGTTTAAAAAGAGGCTAGAGGCTGAGCCAACCAAACGTGAGGCTTTGATGGAAGAGTTATCTCCGGTTTATACCAAAGCTATGAATGAGCTTAACCAAGCAATTGCCCTTTTTGCTAATCAAAATAATAAGTCTTTGGTTAGTTTTTATGCCATCAGTATGATTAACCCAATGGGTAACGATAAAATTCTGGTAGAATATGCCGATAATGTTGATGAAAGCTTAAAACAAAATCCAATGGTGAAAAGTTTTGTAGAACGCACCCAAAAATTAAAAGCTGTTCAAATTGGGCAAATAGCTCCAGATTTTACTATCCCCGGTTTGGATGGAAAAGCAATTAAACTGAGTGATTTTAAAGGTAAATACGTTTTACTAGATTTTTGGGCCTCGTGGTGCGCCCCATGCCGTATGGAAAACCCAAATGTTGTGAAAGCTTACAATAGTTTTAAGAACCGTAACTTTACAGTATTGGGTATTTCTTTAGATAAAGATAAAGCCGCTTGGGAAAAAGCTATTAAAGACGATAAGTTAACTTGGGCACACGCTGGTGAACTTAAAGATTTTGAAAGTAATGTAGCTCAATTGTATCGTATAGAGGCAATTCCAAGCTCGTTTTTGCTTGATCCACAAGGCAAAATTATTGCCAGAGATTTGAGGGGAGAAGAGCTGGATAAGTTTCTTGACAAGAACCTTCCCAAAAGCTAGTTAATAATAACTTAACACAAAATTAATCTCTTCGTTGTTTCCTGAGGCTAATTTTGAGCAATGAATATGACAAAAAGCAATAAGCAAAAAATATTGGTAGTTGATGATGAACCTGATATCAGGGAACTGATAAGTTACAACTTAGAAAAAGAAGGGTATCAGGTTTATCAAGCTGCTGACGGACAAAAGGCTATTTCGGTAGCTAAAGAAATATTGCCGGATTTGATTGTTATGGACGTGATGATGCCGATAATGGATGGGATAGAGGCCTGCCGGCTTTTAAGGCAAATGCCTCAATTCAATCAAACCCATGTTTTATTCCTTACTGCACGTACCGAAGAGTATGCTGAAATTGCAGGTTTCCAAGCCGGTGCTGATGATTACATTGCCAAACCAATAAAGTCTAGGGCCTTGCTTAGTCGTATCAATGCTGCTTTTAGAAAAAACGGACAAGAAGCAGAGCCGGAAGCCCTTTCTTTGAAATACAAAGATTTGGTGATTGATCGCGACAGCTTTTTAGTTTATCAGAATAATGAAAAAATTGTCTTAGCCAAAAAAGAATTTGAGCTTCTGTATCTTTTGGCCTCAAAGCCGGGGCGAGTTTTTACCAGAGAAACCATTCTTAAACACGTATGGGACGATTCGGTAATTGTAACACACCGTACCATTGATGTGCATATACGAAAGATTAGAGAGAAAATTGGTGAAAAATACGTAAGTACAGTAAAAGGTGTAGGTTATAAGTTTGAGGATTAAATAAGCCCTTTGTATCAAAAGCAATAGAGCCTGAATAAACAATTATTCAGGCTTTATTATTTGTGGTTTCTTTATTGGATACAAGGGGAGCGATTGGCGGGGTAGTTCGCCTTCAACGCTTATGGGGCGGTTGATGAGGGTAAGCCTAAACAAAATATAGGACAAACTTAGCAAAGCCAATACTTTTAGCTGAAATATCTCGGATAAGCTTTGCATATCAGCAAAAACAAGGTAGGCCAGGTACGACAAGAAAGTAGCTAAAAACAAAATTCTTAAAAAATATCTTCTTTTCGGGATACCAACCATAATTTGTGCTACGGGGTTTTCTAGACGTAGCTTGTTTGTTAATGCCTTCGAGAAAAGCGAATATGATTCGTTTTGGTTATATGTTTTTCTGCTCAATTCTACGCTGGCTGCATAGTAACTAAATTTGCCCTGTCTAGTGCATAGCGTAGCTGAGTAGTTGCTGCAATAAAACCAAGCACTAGCACACGAGAAACGAAGTTGGCTAATTTCATACAGTTGTATTTTTATGTCTTGTTGGCCAACACGTTTTATAAGTAAGCAATTGTCGTTTATTTCCCAATGTTCTATTGGTTTAAGAAACGATTTTTTAAAGGTGTATGTATTTTGCTTATTCAATTCCTGTTTCTCAATATAATTTAAAGATAACAGGCTAGTATTGGTATTTTATACCTAAAAATACGGATTATAAAAACAAAAGGCTTGGGATATTATATCCAGCCTTTTGTTAATTGTTTTGGTGATAAGCTTATTTATAGTTAAGCATTTATGAAGACAAACTGCTTGTCGAACATGTCGAGTTTAATTTTACTGTCTTTATCAACTTTTCCGGCCAAAATCTGTTTGGAAAGCTCGTTTAAAATTCGTTTTTGGATAACTCTTTTTAAGGGACGTGCACCAAATTGTGGGTCGTATCCTAATTGAGATAACCAATCTAAAGCTTCTTCGCTAGCTTCAAGTGTTATCCCCATTTCATGCAATGTTTCTTGTACATGCTTAAATTGTAAACTTACAATAGTTCTAATCTCATCACGACTAAGTGGTGTAAACATAATCAACTCATCAATACGGTTGAGGAACTCTGGCCTGATAGTTTGTTTTAATAACTCAAAAAGCTCATTTTTAGTTTTGGTAATAATAGTATCTCTGTTTTGCTCATTGAGGTTTTTAAAATGCTCTTGTATCAGGTGCGAACCAATGTTGGAGGTCATGATGATGATGGTATTTTTGAAGTTGACCACACGGCCTTTGTTATCGGTTAGCCTTCCATCGTCAAGAACTTGCAGTAAAATATTGAAAACATCGGGGTGTGCTTTTTCAATTTCATCAAGTAGCACTACCGAATAGGGTTTTCTGCGTACTGCTTCGGTTAGTTGTCCACCTTCATCATAGCCCACGTATCCAGGAGGCGCACCAATTAAGCGTGAAACCGCATGTCTTTCTTGGTATTCGCTCATGTCTATACGGGTCATAGCGTTCTCGTCATTGAAAAGAAATTCGGCCAAAGCTTTGGCTAACTCGGTTTTACCCACACCGGTAGTTCCCAAAAAGATGAAAGAGCCAATAGGTTTACGCTTGTCGTGCAAGCCGGCTCTCGACCGCCTAATGGCATCGGAAATGGCTTCAATGGCTTCTTCTTGTCCGGCAACTCTTTTATGTAGTTCTTGTTCCAAGTTCAGTAATTTCTCTCTTTCGCTTGATACTAATTTCGCAACAGGAATACCAGTCCACCTACCTACCACACCAGCAATATCATCGGCAGTTACCTCTTCTTTCAACATACGGTGTTGGTCTTGTCGGTTACTCAGATCGGTTTTTAGTTTCTCCACACGGTCTTGAGCTTCTTTAATTTTTCCGTATCTCAACTCAGCTACTTTACCATAGTCGCCTGCTCGTTCAGCTTGCTCGGCTTCTAGTTTGTAGTTTTCAATGTGTTCTATTTCGGCGTTTATGGCATCAACCGAATCTTTTTCGCTTTGCCATTTTGCTTTTAAATCGTCGCGTTGTGCTGATAGGTTAGCTATTTCTTCGCTTAGTTCGGCTACTTTTTTGGTGTCTTTTTCTCGTTTTATAGCCTCACGCTCTATCTCTAAGCGCATAATTTCTCTGTCTAGAACATCCACGTCTTCGGGTACACTGTCCATTTCCATCCTTAGTTTTGAAGCTGCTTCGTCCATCAGGTCAATTGCCTTGTCGGGCAAAAAACGGTCTGCAATGTAGCGTTGGCTCATTTCTACGGCAGCAATGATGGCTTCGTCTTTGATACGGACTTTGTGGTGGGTTTCGTACCTTTCTTTCAAGCCTCTTAAAATAGAGATGGCATCCTGAGTGTCGGGCTCGTCCACCATCACTTTTTGAAAACGACGCTCAAGTGCTTTGTCTTTTTCCAAATATTTTTGGTATTCATCGAGCGTGGTTGCACCAATAGCCCTTAGCTCACCTCTGGCCAATGCCGGTTTCAGTATGTTGGCAGCATCCATTGCGCCTTCACCACCTCCGGCTCCAACCAAGGTGTGTATCTCGTCAATGAAAAGAATAATTTCTCCATCGCTTTGGCTCACCTCTTTTACAACGGCTTTTAAACGCTCTTCAAACTCACCTTTGTATTTTGCACCGGCAATTAGTGCTCCCATATCTAGCGAGTAAACGGTTTTGGTTTTAAGATTTTCGGGAATATCGCCTTTAATGATACGGAAGGCAATACCTTCGGCAATTGCAGTTTTACCCACGCCGGGTTCACCAATCAAAATTGGATTATTTTTGGTGCGTCGCGAAAGAATTTGGATAACACGTCTTATTTCTTCGTCACGACCGATTACCGGGTCTAGCTTACCACTTTCGGCATACTCATTCAGGTTACGGGCATATTTTCCTAAGGCTTGGTAGCTTGCTTCGGCATTTTGGTCAGTAACACGTGAGTTACCCCTAAGTTCTATAATTGCCTTCTTTAGGTCTTTTTCGTTTACCCCTTGGTCTTTAAGATACTTAGAAACACTATCATTGACTTGTAGTAAGCCCAATAAAATGTGTTCTACCGATACAAATTCGTCCTTAAACTCTTTAAGGTTTGATTGGGCTTTTTGTAGGGCAGTATTGGTGTTGTTGGATAAATAGATATTGCTTCCGCTAACTTTAGGAAACTTGTTAATTTCTACACTTAAATGTTCCTGCAATTTGGCTAGGTTGACATTGAGCTTTTTTAGTATATAGGAAATTACATTCTCATCAACAGTTAACAAGCCTTTAAGTAGGTGTGCTGTTTCAATGGCTTGCTGTTGATTGCCTTGAGCAATTTCTGAGGCCTTTTGAATAGCCTCTTGGGCTTTGATGGTGAAGTTGTTGAAGTTCATATTCTTGTTTTTTACATCAACGTTCAAAGCTAGTGCCAATACTATTTTTATTTGCTATGGTGAAAAAATGGCATAGAATTTTGGATTAATATGACTATTTGACAGTTTTTACTGTGCTGTTGAGTACGGCTAAATAAACAAAAAAAAACCAGTAGCTAATGACTACTGGCTTGATTAAATGTGTATATCGACTTTGTCTATTGTTTTTGTGCTAGTTGCATTTTGGTGTATTCCATTACCAAAGCACTAAACCAGTCCCATTGTACCGATTTTAATGGGTATTTCTTCATAAATTCGGCATTATCGCCAAATAAGAAATCATATTCTTTGTCAAAATCACTTTTTTCGAGCCAAATTACTTTATCACCCTTTTTTACATAATATGATTTGATTACGCCTCCGCCCATGTTTGCAAAACCTCCAAAAGATACTCCTTTGGTTTCAGCAGCAAATGGATCATGATAAACCGATATAAAATCATCAAATTCTGGATTTATCAATTGCATAAGGAATTCGCGTTCGTCTTTTTTATTTTTTAAGGATACTTTTTGGTTAATAAAATAAGTAGCATCATTGTTAACGACCTTTTTCTTAGAAGAAATATTCTTCATCATGGTGAAGGCATTGCCTGATGCGAAACTGTTAAACTTTTTTAATTTCTCAAAATTGGCCTGATACAAGATGGCTTCGGCTACCAAATCTGCTTGGTATTCCTTTTTCTCATCGGTGACACTGTCGGTGAATTTGAGTTCATAAATTTGACCTTTTTTTGTGTCAATACTTTTGCAGTAGCCTTTTATTACAGTGCCGTCTTTTAGTTTAAGAGTTGACATTTTTTGGGTTGCAGGCTTTTCAAAACCCGGGTTGAACAAGTACTCACCCAAAGCTTTTCGTTCTTCGGCACTGTACTTTACTTTGTCTTGGGCAAATGACATGGATACGACCAATGTCAAAAGCAGTGTAAGAGTTGATTTTTTCATGTTGTTGTTGTGTTATGGTATAACAAATCTCTTAATAAAAATTTGAAATAATACACAAAATATGCTGTAAATCAACAAAATAAGTATTTGTTGGTAGAGTTTGATACCAAGAAATACGTAGAGTGTTTAGTGTTTACTGACACGTAATTTGGAAAGATTTTCTGCCCACATATCCAGTTTTTCCAACATCAGTTCTGCCGATTTAATTATAGCCTCATCGGCATGGAAAACACCTTGTTCGTCTATTTTCTGCGAATGAAACGGAATACTTACCTGCTCTGCAAGTGGTACCATATTTAGAGTGGTTAGTACCTGCTTGAGCATTTGGCTAGCACGCAAACCGGCAGATAGACCACCGTAGCTAAGCAAACCAACCGGCTTGTATTGCCATTCTTGAAAAAGGTAATCGATAGCGTTTTTGATAGGGGCAGGAAAACCAAAATTATACTCGGCCAGAACGATGATAAAAGCATCAGCCTCAGCGATGGTACGGCTCCATTGTTTGGTATGCTCGTACTGGTATTTGCCCAACCTGGGATGCTCGGGTTCGTTCATAAAAGGTAAGTTAATTTTGGCCAAATCCAGCAGTTCAACATCAAAAGAGGTCGTTTTTTGAGCAAACTCGTTTATCCATTGGGCTAGGGCAATTCCTTTGTTACCTTCTCGTGTGGTTGAAGTGATTATTTTTAGTTTTTTCATATTACTAGCAAATTTATACGAACAATTATTTGTGCTTATTGATTTATGATAAGAAATTGCTTTCCCATTTGAGCAATTTCAACTTTAAATCGCTTCCCCATCTATATCCATTTATTTTTCCATCGCTCCGTATTATTCTGTGGCAGGGTATAAGGTAGGCAATTGGGTTGCAAGCCAATGCTGTTCCGACGGCCCTGCTATGCTTGATACTACCTAGAAGCAGAGCCAAATCGCAATAACTACGGTGCTGTCCGGTAGCAATGCTCATCAGTAGTTCCCAAACCTTTAACTGAAAAGATGTAGCTTTAAGCTGAAGTACAATTTTGTTGTCGGGCAAAGGCTCTTGTTTTAAGTATCGGTAAGCCTGTTCATGTATCTCATTTTTCAGGTACTTCAATTTGTTGTTGGGGTAATATTGCTTAGCCTGAGCGTAGAAATGACCCTGCCCAAAGGCTGCCAAGCAAATTTTAGTTTGTATAGAACCTACAAAGTACTCGCCAAATATACTGTTGAAAGCAGAATAGCAAATAGTTGAGTGTTCAATACCTGATTCTATAGTAGGCGAGAATGTTATAAAATCTTTAGGTACAATGGCTTGTTGCTTTCTGTCGTTTGTTGCAAATAGTTCTTTCTGAAAACCTACATCCATAATTCAATCAAATTTATTCTTGAATTGGTATCCAAAGACAAAACTCACTACCCTTGCCCAATTGACTGCTTGCTGTAAAACGGCCACCATTTTTCTCCATAAATTCTCTACAAATAATTAATCCGAGCCCCGAACCTTTCTCGTTATTAGTGCCTCTTGTTGTAGTATCTTGTGCATTTAACAGCTTTTTCAATCGTGTTTTGTCTATACCCAAACCTTTGTCGGCAATACAAAGTTTAATTTGCTTCACTTTGGGCTGGTAGGCAGCAGTAATGTGTATCTCTCCGTTCTCGTTTGAGAATTTTATAGCATTGTTTATAAGATTTCTGATGATAATCTGCATCATAATTATATCTGCATAGCCTACTTCATTCGGAAAAACATCGTTTATCAAAGTAATGTTTTTCATGTTTATTAGCGGTTGGTAATAGTTTACTTCGTTTGTAACGATAGAGCGGATATTAAAAAACTCTTTTTTCAGCCCAAAGCCCTTTAGTTGGCTCCTAGACCAATGAAGCAAATTTTCTAACATCTCGGAGGTATAGATGATATCTTTGCTTAGGCTAGGAGAGTATTGCCGAAATTCATCTTTGTTTATTTGTTTATCCTCTAATAGTTTAAGTACTTCGGCAATATTAATTATTGGTCCGCGAAGGTCGTTGGCAATTACTGAGAAGATACGGTCTTTAAGTTGGTTCATGTATTCTAATTCAGCAACTTGCTCATTAGTTTTTTGTGCCTCTTGTTTAGCCTTGCTGAGGTCCTTAAATTTAATAATCACTGATTCGTTATTGATGTTGTTGTCGTTTAGAAACAATACATCAGCCTGATAGTAATAGATCTCGTCGCTATGGTTTCTTGTCAAATCAATTTTTGTACTCTTATGTTCTTTTATCAATTGATGTAGTTCTGGATAGGCTTTGAATATAAATACCGGATATTGTCCTATATTTTTTTTAGTTATTCTATTTGGTATAAATTTTTGCATTGATGCATTAAAATCAATCAATCGGTGTTTATCGTCCAGCACAATAAAACCATCATTAATCATATCCAACATTTTTTCTCTCACAACTGGTATCACATCAAACATATTGTTGAAATAGATAGCCACGTAGAGCATGGTAGTGGTAATTACGAATAAAAAAGGTGTACTGTCAAAGTATTCTAATGGCCTAAAGCCCATTTGGTAGCTAATGTCGCCTAGCCAAGGTAGGATAGCAAACATTGCAATAGTATGGTATTGGCGTTTCTTACGTTGTGATTTAGCTTCCTTATAACTTTTGTAAACTAAATAGCAACCTGTAATAAGCATTACGTAAAGCAATGCAACCATTATCCGATACCCAATACCAGGGTAAAAATTGAGCACAGGAAAATTAACGTGTTTGGGGTAAACGGTATCTACTTTACTAAAATACCATAAGGTATAATTATTAGTCCATACTAGTACCAGTGTAACAATTGGGACGAATATTAATAAGGCAAGATTACGTTTTTTCTTATACCAAGCTTGCATACCATTAAGATCTAAAGCAAATAGAATCCAAAAAAAAGGTAGAAATGATATACCTAGGTACTCAAGTTTTACAAAAAATACCCCTTGCCAAACACTTGTACTAGCCAACTCGAGCCCGTATCCAATAGACCAAATTGAGCTAAATGCCATAATAAGTGCAAACCACCGCACCACCCGGTTGGCCCTGCTGTAGATATGTAGAGCCATAATAAGGGTTAGTATTCCAAAGAACAGCAGTACTGCACTAAAAGGGTTAAACTCAAAAGCCATTTGTTAGTATAAGTTTTTAATGTATCATATTAATTGAGCAGTGATTGCGTATTAATTTCGTGTAAGGGTATTTGCAG
>JBDHXL010000045.1:0-15772 GCA_039810685.1 Pedobacter sp.
ACCTCATGCCGAGCCACCCAAATAGCTTGGCTTATCCCCTCTTCTTGCTGTGGAACCAAGCTTGGCACACCGCTTACACTCATTTTGTACCAGGTGGTTCGTTTTAGTACAATTTGTCCATCCATTGGGTAAACGTGGTAGGTTTTGGTAATACGGTAGTCACGTGATTTTACTTCCAAACCACACTCCTCTTCAACCTCACGTATGGCTGCAATCTTCACTTTCTCGCCGGGTTCTACTTTGCCCTTAGGCAAATCCCATTTCCCATTTCGGTGTATAAATAACAATTGGCCTTCGGCATTCTCTACCAAACCTCCGGCTGCTTTTATATAAGTTAACTTTTTTTTCAGGTGTTTGAGCACATAGGCCGGATCATTGGTCAAGAGTAAAAAAGATTGTTTGCCCGCTACATCCAACTGTTGGTAGAACGATACAAAATCAAAATTATCCACATCAAGTTCTTGATACTTATCAATTTGCTTAGGTTTTTTATCAGTTATTAACAATCTATTATCGTTAATATAAATTCTGTATTTTTGCGCCATGTACAATAAAAGTGAGATTGAAACAAAGGTAGCTGAATTTTTATTACAAATTAAAGCAATAAAACTACAACCTGCCCAGCCTTTTACTTGGGCTGCTGGCTGGAAATCGCCTATCTATTGCGATAACCGCATTACGCTTTCGCACCCATCGGTGCGTACTTATATCCGCCAAAAACTTTCTGAGTTGATACAAGAAGAATATGGTGCTGTTGATGTGATTGCAGGTGTAGCCACCGCCGGTATCCCACAAGGGGTATTGGTAGCCCAAGAGCTAGGACTACCATTTATCTATGTACGTTCTAAAGCAAAAGAGCACGGTACCGGTAGCTTAATAGAGGGCGAGGTTGTACCCGGACAGCGAGTAGTCGTTATTGAAGATTTAATTTCAACAGGCAAAAGCAGCCTACAAGCTGTTGAAGCCCTGCGCCAAGCCGACTTGTCTGTTGCGGGACTTGCAGCAATTTTTAGTTACGGCTTCCCGCAAGCAGAAGAAAATTTTACCGAGGCCAAATGTCGTTTTGCCACCCTTTCTAATTACAATGCACTTATTGCTTATGCTGCAGAAAATGGGTATATTGCTCACAGTGAAGTGGAGCTTCTTTCTAAATGGAGAGAAAACCCATCAGCATGGAAAGGCGCAGAAAACAAATTAGTATAAGCTAAATTAAAAAGCAGTTTAATGACCGTAATAGAAAGCAGTATCCGTATAGAGCAACCTGTAAACAGGGTATATGAGTTTTTGGCTAATTTAAACAACCATCAACAGTTGATGCCCGAAAACATTTACAATTGGGCATCGACCGATGAAACCGCTAGTTTTACCATCCAAAACATGGCCAAACTGTCTATTCATATTGCCGAGAAGATAGAAAATGAAAAATTGGTAGCCATACCTAGCGAGAAGCCACCTTTTGACCTCTCTTTGCAATGGGCTGTAAAAGACAACGGCGACCAAAGTACTACGGCTACACACAGCATTATGGCAGATTTAAACATGATGATGAAAATGATTGCTAGTGGGCCTTTGCAAAAACTGGCCGACTACCAAACCCAAAAACTGAAAGCCATATTAGGCTAAACCTATAGCTAGGCCCTTTTTGATTTCGGTTTGTTCTCTCCCAAAATGCGCCATGCTTTTTGGGCTCGCTGCAACTTGAGCTCGGGCGCATGGTCTCTATATTTTTGTATGTGAGCCAATACCTCACTTACCTCGTCGGTAAACAGCAATAAATCCATATCTTCGGGGCTTATGGTTTTGGCTTCAATCATAAGCTGTATATGCTCGTAAATGTGTTGATGAAAGGCCTTACCCATAATAACAATCGGAAATTTGTGAATTTTGCCTGTCTGCACCAAGGTCAATGTTTCAAAAAACTCATCTAAAGTGCCGAAACCTCCCGGCAATACCACAAAGGCATAAGAGTATTTGCGCAGTAGTTCTTTACGCACAAAGAAATAATCGATATTGGTAAACTTATCCAAATAGGGATTTTCGTGTTGCTCATGCGGTAAAACTATATTACACCCTACCGACAAGCCTCCGGCTTCTTTTGCACCTCTGTTGGCTGCTTCCATCACCCCTGGGCCACCCCCTGTCATAATAGCAAAACCCAATTTAGAAATCCCGGCAGAAACCTCACGTGCCATTTCGTAATAAACATCACCCTCTTTAAAACGAGCCGAACCAAACACTGTGACACAAGGCCCTACAAAATGCAAGGTCCTAAACCCTTTGTAGAATTGAAAAATCACACCCAATACATATTTAAGCTCTGCCCAACGGGTACGGGCACCACGCAAAAAACTAATCTCTTCTCTTAAAAACTTATTCATATCCTATTAAAAAAAATAGCCTAACAAAATACCCCCCAAAATAATTAAAGTAGGGCTAATTTTGGTTTTCACCAATAATAAAAAAGTAATTGCAATAATACCGTAAGCCATCCAGTTAATACCCAAAGGTACCGCAAGCATTACAAAAGCAGCTGCAATAAAACCAACACTCACGGCATTGACACCCGATAAAGACTTTTTTATTCGAGTAACTTTTTTGAGATCATCCCAAAAGGGTACAATAAACAATACCAGAATTACCCCGGGTAAATTAATACCCAACACCCCCAACAAGCCGCCTACTGCTTGCCCCCATACATCATAACCTCCTTGTTTCATACTCAGCGCACCAATGTAACTTGTAAATGAAAAAGTTGGTCCGGGCAAAACCTGCTGAAAAGCAAAACCCGAAATAAAATCGGCTTGACTTAGGTAGTGTTTCACTTGCACAAACTCGGTAAACATGATGGGAACTAGCACCTGCCCCCCGCCAAAAACAAATATTCCGTTACGATAAAAATTCTCGAACAAACGTATGGGCAAACTAAACAAAGAAGTACGATTAATTATAGCACCCAATACCGCCATCAGCAACAACAAACCTATAAAATAACTCAGCTTTTTGGGGTTGATATTCGAAAACAGGTGCACTCGTAGTTCGGCCTCTTCTTTTGGGGTACCAATGGCCGATGATACAATTCCTCCCATTAAGATAACCAAGGGAAAAACATACGGCTCACGTAGTATCAACGAAGTAATCATGGCTCCTGCCGCCAACACATACAAAAATCTGTTGGTTAGGATACGTTTACCCAACTCGTAAGCCCCATAGGCCACAACACCCAAAGCAATCGGATATACATAGGCCAGAATAGCACTAAATTCTTCTTTCTGATCCAAAAATGAATACCATATTGCCGCTACAGTCATTAAAGAAGCCGATGGTATAATCCATATAAAAAAGGCTAAGATTGCCATCTTCAAACCACCTACCCGGTATGAAATACCTAAAAGGGTTTGTGTTGAAGCCGGTCCGGGCAAGACCTGTGCTAAAGCATTGAGCTCTAACAACTCTTGTTCGCTCACAAACTTGCTGTTTTGGACAAAATATCGCAACAACAAAGACAAATGCACTTGCGCTCCACCAAATGCAGTAAAGGTGAAAAGAAATACATTTTTAATAAAAAGCCATTTCCTTTTTGTCACGTCTATTTGCTAATCATATTCGTCATCTAAACCACAAAGTGAGTTATAAGCACCTCTCAACTCAGACAAAGCATGCATATCTTTTTTTCGTATTGCCAAGCTTATACCATTCTCATAGGTTGTGCTTGCCAATTCATTTTGCCCTAATTTCTCATACAGTTTGCCCAAATGATAATATGTACCGAGGTAATCGGGATCATTTTCGGTCGTCTTTTGGTAAAATTTCAAGGCATTTTCTACATCGCCTTTTGCATTATACTCTGTGGCAATGGCATATAAGACAAAACTGTCCTTTGGATTATTTTCTAGAAATTCAAATAACTTTATCAAGCGTGGGTTTTCCATTTTTATTACTTGTTTTTCTTTTTAAATTTGCAAAAAGACAGGTAGATATTTTATCGTGATAACACAATTGTCCGTAGATTTTTTGATTGTCTTTTAAACAAAAGTAGTCAATTAGCCCCAAGTTATGACCTAAATGCTAAATTAACCACCAAAATTTTACACGACATGAAAATATTAGTTTGTATCAGCAACGTACCGGACACCACCACAAAAATTACGTTCACCGACAACAACACCAAGTTTAACACCAATGGGGTGCAATATATTGTTAACCCTTATGACGAGATTGCACTATCAAAAGCCATAGAACTCTGCGAGGGCGGCAAAGGAACGGTTACAGTAATAAATGTTGGCGAGGCCAGCAACGAAGCCACCATTAGAAAAGCCTTGGCTATTGGTGCCGATGATGCGGTGCGAATAGATGTTGCACCACAAAACGGCTATGCGGTAGCTTACCAGATTGCAGAATACGCAAAAGAAAATGCATTTGATATGATTTTGTGCGGACGCGAATCTATCGACTACAACGGTGCACAAGTACCGGCAATGATTGGCGAATTTTTAAATATCCCTTCTGTTTCTATCGTTAAGAAACTGGATTTTGATGGTACAGTAGGTACCTTAGAAAGAGAAATTGAAGGAGGCAAAGAAGTATTGACTGTCAGCGCTCCTTTTGTTGCTAGCTGTGCCGAAGGAACTGCCGAAGCTAAAATCCCCAATATGCGAGGTATCATGTCGGCCAGAACCAAGCCACTACAAGTGATACCTGCTAAAACAGTGGCTAATTTAACTGAGTTTTTAAGTTATGAACTGCCTCCGGCCAGAAGTGCTGTAAAACTGATTGCCAGCGAACAAGCTGAAGAGTTAATTAACCTTTTACACAGCGAAGCAAAAGTAATTTAAGAACAGCAATAAAACATTTGGTAAACCCTATCTCGAAAAAAAAGAGATATAAAAAAGAAATCGATATGTCAGTACTCGTATTTGTAGAACAAGTTGAAGGAAAAATAAAAAAATCTGGTCTAGAGGCCGTTTCATACGCAAAAGCAATAGCCGAAATGACTAGCACTAAGCTTAGTGCTTTGGTAATTGGTAATGTAGCTGATGAGCAGCTTAATACCTTGGCCAAATATGGTGCAGAAAAAATAATTAAAGTAGGTACAGCATCATTACAAAGTTTTGTGAACCAGGCTTATGCTGCTGTAATTTCCGATTTAGCAAAAAGTGAAGGTGCCAATATAGTGGTGCTATCCAACTCTTTCTCTGGCAAAGGATTAGCTCCTCGTATTGCAGTTAAACTTGAAGCCGGCTTAGTGGATGGGGCTGTAGATTTACCCGACTTGTCAGGAGGCTTTAAAGTGAAAAAAGCTGCTTTTTCGGGTAAAGCCTTTGCTATGGTCAGCCTAAATTCTGCCAACAAAGTAATTTCCCTTAGTCCCAATGCCTACGGCCTCAAAGAAAATGAATGCAGTGCTAATATTGAGCAAATAGAACCTACTGTAAATCCAGCCGATTTGAGTACTGTTATCAAAGAAATTGTACGCAATAGCGATAAAATATCCTTGCCCGAGGCCGAAATTGTAGTATCAGCAGGTAGAGGACTAAAAGGACCAGAAAACTGGGGAATGATAGAAGAACTGGCTAGCCTACTTGGGGCAGCAACAGCTTGCTCTAAGCCCGTATCCGATGCAGGTTGGCGCCCACACTCCGAACACGTGGGTCAAACAGGGATTACAGTAAGTCCAAATCTTTATATTGCCATTGGGATTTCTGGAGCGATACAACATTTGGCCGGTGTAAGTTCATCAAAGATTATTGTTGTGATTAACAAAGATGCCGAGGCACCATTCTTTAAAGTGGCCGACTATGGTATTGTAGGTGATGCCTTTGAGGTGGTTCCGAAATTAATTGCAGCACTAAAAGCCTACAAAGCATAACATCCCCTACTTTTTATCGGTGTAAGCAGAGGGAGGCAAAACATTGTAATGAAAAAAGTTAAACTCGATATTGTAGGGCTTTCGTATAGCCAAACCCAGTCTGGAGCCTACGCTTTGGTACTTGGTGAGGTGAATGGCAACAGAAGACTGCCAATCATCATTGGTTCTACCGAGGCACAGGCCATTGCCATAGAAATAGAAAAAATGAGCCCAAGCAGGCCCCTAACTCACGATTTGTTCAAGAGCTTTGCCCGTTCTTTTCAAATAGAAATTAGTGAAGTGCTCATCTACAACCTAGTTGAAGGTGTTTTTTTTGCAAAGCTAATTTGTAAAAAGGGTGATGAAACGATTGAGCTTGATGCACGCACCTCTGATGCCGTGGCCATTGCAGTACGTTTCAATGCAGCAATTTATACCTATGAGTTTATCTTATCTTCTGCCGGAATTATTATAGAAGGAAATGATTTCCTGTTTCTGGAAAATATTGAAGCATTGCCCCCATCTAGCACCGAAAAACCACAAACCGAAGCTCTTAAATTAGGAAATGCTGATTATATACATCTGAAAACGGAGGAACTGCATACCAAACTCGAAGAAGCCTTGCGTGAAGAGGCCTACGAAAAAGCAGCAAAAATAAGAGATGAAATTAATAAGCGAAATGCAGGTCGATAACCTGCATTTTTTTATTCTTCTATTCCAGAAAAAATACTAATTTCAAAACCTAAACTTAGATAAACTAAACACATGAACATTAAGCTACGCTTGACCATAATGAGCTTTCTGCAATTTTTTGTATGGGGAGCTTGGTTAATTACTATTGCCAATTATTGGTTTGGCACCAAACAATGGGATGGCACCCAATTCGGAGCCATATTTGCCACTATGGGTTTTGCATCATTATTCATGCCTACCCTAACCGGAATTATAGCCGATAAATGGATGAATGCCGAAAAACTCTATGCCCTCTTGCACCTACTATACGGCTTGGTACTGTTTTATATTCCGCAGGTAGCAAGCCCCGATAGTTTTTTTTGGGTGATGATGCTAGCGATGTGTTTCTACATGCCTACCATTGCGCTAAGCAACTCAATATCTTACATCTCACTTAAATTACACAACCAAGATGTGGTTAAAAAATTTCCTCCAATTCGAGTATGGGGCACAGTAGGTTTTATAGCAGCCATGTGGGTTACTAATCTGAGTGGTAGCAAGGCCTCTGCCTTTCAGTTTTATATTGCCGGCACAAGTGCTATTTTACTGGGGCTCTACTCTTTTACCTTGCCTGCCTGCAAACCCAGCAAACAACTCGCCAAAAAGCAAAGCCTCATCGAAACCTTCGGGTTGGATGCTTTTAAGCTCTTTGCTAATTACAAAATGGCTTTGTTCTTTATCTTCTCAATG
This sequence comes from Pedobacter sp., assembly GCA_039810685.1. Lineage (GTDB taxonomy): Bacteria > Bacteroidota > Bacteroidia > Sphingobacteriales > Sphingobacteriaceae > Pedobacter. Next base: position 7,268 of record JBDHXL010000045.1, read on the forward strand.
TTTTTGGGAGCCGCATTACAACTCACCAATGCTTATGGTGATGTATATTTGGACGAGTTTAAACATTTTCCGCGTTATGCCGAATCCTTTGTTGTGAAGTATTCGACCCTCATTATGTCTATCTCTCAGGTATCTGAAACCTTATTTATACTTGCTATTCCATTTTTCTTGAAAAAATTTGGTATAAAAAAGGTAATGACAATAGCTATGATGGCCTGGGTGTTCCGTTTTGGCTTATTTGCCTATGGCGACCCTGCCGGTAATCTCTGGATGATTATTCTCTCTTGTGTGGTGTACGGCATGGCCTTCGATTTCTTTAACATTTCAGGCTCTTTGTTTGTAGAAAGCACCACCACCCCTCAAAACAGATCATCTGCACAGGGCTTATTTATGATGATGACCAATGGTGTAGGAGCCGTTTTAGGCAGTTTGGTTTCGGGCTGGATGATAGACCGTTATTTCACCAAGTCTTTTCAACAACTAAGTAGCGTTGCCGATTACGTGGGTTCTAGCCAAGACAATGGGCATCTGCTAGACTTTATTAAGACACAAGGCATTAGTATCAACGCCAATGGTGAGCTCAGCAAAGTTTTATTCATGAAAGACTGGACCAATATTTGGCTATCGTTTACCATTTATGCCTTAATTATTACAGTGCTTTTTATGCTATTCTTCAAACATCAACACCAACCTGATATTGATAATGCGGCAGAATACATGAAGCATTAATCCCAAAAACAGAACAACTTAGATATTGTAAACTATTTTTATTCATAAACAAAAAAGGTGGGATTTCTCCCACCTTTAAACCAACAAATTTATGAATAAAAACTACTACAAATGCTTGTTTGAAATAAAGCTTACACGCCACCTAATACTGATGCAATTTGGATACTAGCTGGCTTTTGGAAATCATTATTACTGATAACTGAAAGTAAGCTTGAGGATTTTTTAGCAAATTTTGTAGCCAAATCAACTTTAGCTAACCAATTTGCACATTCCTCATAGTTATTTTCTTTTAGATAAGAAAGCGCCATTAAGTAGTTGGCTTGCGACCTGTTCTCAATATCACCAGATGTAGTTAAAGAACCGAGCACCAATCTTAAGGTTTCAAATTTATTTTCGTTCAACAATATTGATGAGTATTGAATAGCCAACTCGGCATTATCCGGATTTTTTGAGTAAGCTTTAGCTACAATCAACTTAGCCTCATACATTTTGTTTTCGTCAAGGTAGTTGGCAGCCTTATCAAAATCTTCAAAGCTTGTCATGCGAAGACTTCTGGCAATGTTTACATTTTCAATACCATACTCTTTATATAAATCCGTTTTCCAAGGACTCCACACCAAAATAGCAATTACAAAAACTACTACCCATGATATATACCAAAGATTATCCCAAAAGAAACTCAACTCTTCCTTTTTGAAATGTTCGGACATGGTACGGTAATTGGCCTTATTTGGACCATTAAGCAATTCTGCAATATGCTTATTAAATTTTTTATTGATTTGAGCATAGTATGACAAATACTCTTGCAACTCCAAATCTTTACGAACATTATTTTCAAATGTTAAACATTCGTTGGCATTTAACTCTCCATCAAAATACTTTGCTGTCAATAATACCTTGTCCATAGTAGCTGTATTTATTTGCTTTTGTTTTTCTGCCTAAACAAAACAAAAGCATAATTAAACTAATTGTTTTTTACCAATACTCATTTTGTGTAAATGATTGCTCAAAATTACATACAAAACATCTACAAGTCCAAAAACAGCAACAAAAATAAGTGTATTATTTTAAAATTGTGGAATTTAATACACAGTAACAGGGGTGGATTAGCAAAAACTATGGTTTAAATTTCTTAAACAACGTATCGGGCAATAGTCTTAAACTCTTAATCAATTGATTATTTTGAGATTTGTACTGATTAAATTCACTAACAAGCTGTCCCCTACGTGAATCATCATCCATAGGTTGAATATTAAAATTATCGTTTAGACTGAACAAGGTCTTATCATTCAAAAAGTACTCACCAGATACGTAATCTATCATATCACTCACGGTTTGTTTCAACGGGTAACGATGGATATTTCTGAATTGTTTTACTGTATCCAATCCAGAACCCACCCAAGTAACCAAATTAGGCAAATCAAGTTGGTAGCGATGCCGCATCATCGCCAGTATGGAAGGAGCAATATCTAGATGACTAGATACCGATTTGATATTCTGGTTTTTCTTTAACATAGGTGAGTAAATCAACAAGGGTACATGGTACCGATCTATTTTGGTTGACATAGGTATCTCGGGCAAGCGATGGTCGCCTGTAATGATAAAGATAGTATTAGCAAAAGCCGGCAACTTTGAAAATTCGTTAAGGAAATACCTCAAAGCATCATCAGTATAAAGAATACATGCATACTGATCTTTATTGCTTCGGTGTTCGCTTTTTTGCGTCTCATCAAAACCCAGTTTGTTCATGTGTTGCTCAAAAGCTTGGTAATATTTATCCATTTCGGGCACTTTATAAGGTGTGTGCATTGAAATGGTTTGGATATAGCTCACAAAGGGTGCATTGCCCTGACTACGTAATTGTGTCAAAGATTTTTGCATCAGGTCAAGATCCGGATAGCCCCAATAGGTATTGTGGTTGGATGGATAATCGCCAAAACTATTCTTGTCTAATACTTTGTGCACCCCTTGCTTACGTACAAATAATCCTTCATTATCAAACTCTAAATCTGTAGCAATAAAAAATGAAGTTTGGTAGTTATTGTGCTTTAACAAGCTCAACACAGTAAAAGCATCAGGCATTTTATTCCCCAAATCGTTATAACCCTTTTCAAAAAAGGGCAGCGAACCTAAAATAGAAGGTAAGGATGCAAATGTACGGCCTTGTGCAGCCAAGAAATTCTCGAAATAAAGACTTTTAGTACGTAGTTCATCCAAAAATGGGGTGAAACTTCCTAAATAGGCATTTGGCCCACTAAAAGCCCGACCAAGCCCCTCTACCTGTATAAAAATAAAATTTGGCTGCTTGATCGAATCGAGGTTAAAATGGTTGGATAACACATCTTCTGTATCCTCTTGCCGTAGAAAAGGGTAAGCCGCATCAACATATTTAAAATTGGCACTAGGTATTTTCGAATCGGCTGCAGATTCATCAAAGTAATTAGCCGCATAAATATCTACTTCGGGCTCATTATCAAAAAAATACAAGTATGTATTTTCAAAAAAGAAAGCATCTTTATTCACCGCCAAGTTATAGGCAAAGTCTGATTTGAAACCGGCTTGTGAAGGTAAAGAAGGAGCTTTGAAATACAAAAGTACCAAACCAAAGAGCAATACACCCAAAGCAACAGGAAACTTAAAAAAAGATTTGTTTCTGTATTTGTATAATGATAACCAAAGTAATGCAAAAGGCAGCAGCAGGACTACTATACTCATCAAATCTATACTTGTGCTAGACGAAACCGTTTTTTTAATATCTGCAAAAGAATACCCAAATAAATCGGCACCCAAAGGCACCATTGCCGTAAAATAATATTTTATTAACAAGAGATAAATCAGGATAAAGAGCGAAAATATTACCCCTGCGGCTACATATAACTTATTTCTGCGTTTCATTGAGAAATAGAACAGCAAAAAAACTAGGTACAAGAACGGCAAACACTTCAGAAAAAAAACGACATCAAAGAAAAAAGCCTTAGCTACAACAGTTAAGAAACCTACTGGTATTTGACCCTTAACCAAAAAATAGCTGTACTCCAAAAACTTGATGAACAGAAAGGTTATAAAAAGAAAAAGGGCGTAGTGAAGAAACACTACCATGCTTTTCTTTATTTTATCAAAAAAAGGATATTCTGCTTGCTCAAATAAATTAGTTTCCATAGTTGTATGTTAGGTTCATTGTGAAGCACGCTGGGCTACAGGTTTCCTTGTGGTATCAAAACCTTTTCTTTCCATGCTTCCCCATGATTTTTTTCCGAAGAACTTTTCAATATTGCCTTTTATTGCCCAATAAACGGTAAAAGGATGGTAAACCAAAGGCTCAATAAAAGCAGCCAATAACAATTTAACCAAATCATTCCCTTTGGTATATTGCTGATAGGTCATTTCTTCAAACAAAATAGCTATGGTGGACAGTACCAAAGAAAAGAAATACACCATTGCAATAATTATTAGTGAGAACTCCCAATCTATACGCCCCATAAAAGCCCAAATAATAAACAACATGATGCCTACAAACTCTATAATAGGTGCCAACCACTCACAAAATAACCAATAAGGATAACTCAACATCCCGAGCACTCCGTAGCGAGGATTGAAAAAAAGGTTTTTGTGCATCCATAGTGTTTCCATATTACCTCTGGTCCATCTATTTCGTTGACGACCCAACACTTTAAGGTCAGAAGGCGATTCAGTCCAACAAAGTGGGTCAGGAATATACACTACTGTAAAGCGCTGATCAATCTCGTACATGTATTTTCGCATACGCACCACCAGCTCCATGTCTTCACCTACCGTATCGGGGTTGTAACCTCCTGCTTTTATCACAATTTCTTTATCAAACAAGCCCATAGCACCCGATATAAGGAGCAAACCATTGAGCTTGCTCCAGGCCATACGCCCCATTAAAAAAGCCCTAATATACTCCAGCACCTGAAACCTTGACCATAAATTGGTGGGCATTTTCACCTCTATCAGTTTACCGTCTTCTACCACACATGAGTTGGCAATACGCACAACTCCACCAGTTGCTATAACCTTGTAGCGTTCTTCCAAAAAAGGTTTAGCCAGTTTAAGCATGGCATCTTCTTCTACAATACAATCTACATCTATACAGAGGATATAATCGTTGGCTGAAACGTTAATCCCTGCGTTGAGTGCGTCGGATTTTCCACCGTTTAGCTTATCCACCACAGTAAGCTTTGCAAACGATGGACTTTTGGATTTATAAACCCCTACCACCTCTTTGCACTTTAACTGATAATTTACTGCAAAATCAACCTTTTCTAACTGATAAAAATCAAATATGCGTTGAAAAGTAGCATCTTTACTTCCGTCATTTATGATAATCACCTCGTAATTACCATAATGTAAAGAAAGCAAAGACCGAATATTATCTACAATAGTTGCCTCTTCGTTGTAGGCCGGAGCCAAAATAGAGATACTGGGTGCCAAGGGGGATACCAAAATCTCCCGATAATCGACATAACTATTTTTTTTCATGTAGTTACCCAGTTCTATTGCTGACAAAATAGCTAGCAATACATAAGATCCCATCACAAACAAGGCATAATAAAATACCGCATTATTGAAAAACGTCTCTAAACCTACCAAAAACTCTTTCATCTGTCTTTAATCCTTTCGTCCAATACATGCTTTATCAAGGCCTTGTTCTCTTCTGTACTTGTTCTGTACAGCTCTTGCAGTTTTACTCTACCAATTTTAGGCATTTTCTTTACTGCATACATAGCTTCTCTTTTTATTAAGTACTCGTTAGAGTATATTCGAGACAACAAAAAATCATTATAACTACCGGATGATATTTTCCCTAATGATTTCAGGATTTCTATTTTAATTTCGATGCTCTGATCGAAATAAATCTCAAACATAGCCTGTTCAGCCGATTCAATTTCTAAAGTTCCCAGCACTTGTACAGCCTTTTTTACAATAGTTGGGCTAGGGTGCTTGAGTAATTTTTCAATATCAGCAACAGCATCAAACTGCATAAAATGTTCTATCAAACGCAAACAGAGCAAAACTACTGTAGGGTTGGATGATGACAGCCACTTGGCGAAGGAAGGAATTTCGATATCCTTGCTCTTAGTAATCACCTCGAACAAGACTACTTGGTGCCAATCCAAAATACGCTCTTGTGCACGATCCAAGAATTGAAATGGATTATCTTTCGACAATTTCAGAAAAGCAGCCTGAGCTTCCATCCGCAACAAGCTTTCTTCATCGTCTGTGTAGTTAGAAATATCGCCTAACAAATCTTTTAATTTCAATTCGTTAGCTTCTCGAATACCTTCTATTTTGCGTTCCCAATGTTTGTTGGCCATTCTTCGTTTAGACCACTTATCAAGTTTTAGCGCATGATACAATTTCTCGAATATCACCTTCAAAGTACCTGTCAAATTTTTGTGGTACACCATTATCTCGTTAGTGAGAATACGGTTAACCAAGGGGTCTTTTAAGGGTAATTTTTTGAAGCGTTTTCTAAACCGTTCAACAAACTCATCGACATCTTCATTTTCTTCGTAGTTGAAAACGTGTGTCAACAAATTGCCTATACGCTCACTATAATATTTCTTTTTACGCTTCTCTCTATATTGAAGCAATCTGCGGTAAGCGATGAAAATATATAGTTCAACAGTTGCAATGAGGCAAAAAAGGATAATCAGCAAAGCAGTCTTTATATTGCTCGGAAAAAAGGGCAACCTATTGGTATAGATTTCTCTTACATAATCTGCCGCCGAAGAGAAGAACTCCATTTTACCTCCAACAATTATTAAAAATGATTTTGTTTGATATGTCTTTTTACCCTCACCGATAGCTCGTTAAGGTTAAAGGGCTTGTAAATAAAATCATCGGCACCCAGGCTAAAACCTTCGAGTACGATATTTTCTAATCCTACGGCAGAAAGCAAAAGTACTGGAGTTGATTTTTTTACCGGATCATTCTTTATATAGCTCAGGATTTCCATACCACTAACAAAAGGCATCATAATATCGGTCAAAATCAAATCATAGTTATTGGCTTTTATTTTATCCATAGCCGACCGACCATCAGTAGCCACATCAACCTCAAAACCGTCCTTTTTTAGCTTAAACTCTAAGGCTTTCAGCATTAACACTTCATCTTCTGCTATCAATATCTTCGACATAAACTCAACTTATCCTATTTTATTAACAATTATTTAACCAAAAAATAAATACAAGCATATTGCAGCCCACAGCTAGCTTGCAGCCAAAATAATATTCAAGTATCAAATTAGCAAGAAAAAAATGGGTACTTTTTTACACGAAACGAGGAAAACTCAAAATAAAAGTTTAAAAAGTTGACCTCTTGCTCCGGCCAGTATTATCGTGTTATTATAGCTAGCAACCACATTAAAACTCAACAAAGAAATATTTTGCCAAGTTTTTCCACCATCTTTAGAGATATCTGTTCCGGAAGTGCCTGTAGCCAACATCGTTTTGCTACCCACATAGCAGATTGATGATCGATAGCCGTGCACATTTACTTTGGGAGCATACCAAGTTTTTCCACCGTTATTGGTAAGCCATAAATTGTTGTTTGCATCTTTATCATTTTGGTAGTCGCCACCTACAACAACCCCTCTTTTTGCATTGTAAAAATCAATGGAAAATGCGCCTTTACTACTTGACCCTTGCGCAATAGGGCAATTAAAGCGTTGCCAAGTATCACCATAATCTGCAGAAAAATAAATATTTGACACCGAACCACCTGTTGCAATCCACACCTTCCCTTTCCCAAATGTTTTTATTCCTGTGCCGCTAGCAGCAAAACCTGCTTCACCTTCTTTCATCTTATATTTCAAATTGGTAGATATATCCGTCCAAGATTGCCCACCGTCTTTGGTACGCAACAATTGCATTTTGTTTAAAATAGGATCGCCAAATGCTATTCCAATTTTTTCGTCCCAAAAATCCATTCCATCCAGAAATATATCTTTGGCCTTATTTTCATAGTTCAACACCCAAGTTTTGCCTCCATCATTGGTAGCTAGTAGATACGCTGGCGAACCTATACCCATCACAACAGCCTTTTGCGCACTAAACGCTTGTATATCTCTAAAATCTACTTGTTCATATCCTTTTACTTTTAGCCATTCCCAAGTTTGCCCACCATCAACAGAGCGAGCAACCGTTCCTTTGGTTCCACTTAGCCAAATCACTTTTTCATTGGCCATATCCAAACCTCTTATATCGCTTTTGTTCTCTACATTTAATGCTTGCAACTCTATTTTTTGTGCAAAGGCCAGATGGGTTGATACAAGAAATAAAAATAGTATCAGTTTGGTTTTTCGCATGGACAATTTATTTTACTCTTTTCCAAATTTCGGTTTTACCTAGCAGCGAAATCCCGACATATCCACGTATATGCAACTGATCATTCTTTTTGAGGCTTAATTTACAACTATAGGTTTTGCCCGATTTAGGATCGTAAATAGTACCTCCTGTCCATTCGCCATTACCATCAATACTAAAGTTTTTTAGGATTTCGAGCCCCAACAAAGGCTTATGCCTTAATTTTGAATCGGGATTGTTCAAATCTGTCTTAGGCTTGCCCTGCTCATCTTTTGGTTGCTTGAGCCAGCTAATTTTGCCATACAGTTTATCTGCTCTGTTGTAGATTTCTATTTGCCCCTCTCCACTTGCACTCAGCCAGTGGCCTACTGCCGTATTTTGTTGACCAAACAAAGTTAAGCCCACAAACACCATAGCGATTGTTATAAACAATACTTTCATATCGGAT
>JBDHXL010000046.1:0-15609 GCA_039810685.1 Pedobacter sp.
TTAAAACTGTGCATAATCGGGCGATTCTCTTTTTTCTAATTCTACTTGTACAGCTCTCAAGTTTTTGGTATTCAGTACGGCCAAACTGTTGGTGGTGATGGTGTGGTGACGTGTAATGCCGTTTAATGTTAGTTCGGCTTCATTTTTAAGTTTGGTATATAGCCCTTCGGTTCTAGAGTTGATCGTAGCTTTTGCTTGATCACTCAAAATAACCTGCAAAAAACGGGTGTTTAAGGTGTTTTTACTGTTAACACTGGCATTACCAGAAACATCAACTCGGTAAATTTCGCCAACATAGAGGGTGACTTGGGCTCTTTCATTGCCCTTTTTACCTTCTACATATACAGCATCACCTTCAGTGTAAATTTTAGCCTTACCCTCTTTTTGGTAAAGTTGCTTACTCTCTAAATCTTGTACAAGTGTTACATCAACATTTCCTGATACATAAACCCTTTTAGGGCTTTGCTCGTCTGATGTGTGAATGCCAATAGCTTTCAATTCTACAGCTTGTTTTTGCTCCATGGCATTGCTGCCTACTGCTAGTGCTATAACCCCGATAGCGCTGAGTGCAATTCCTTTTAAGTTCATCATTTTTTTGGTGTTTTTGTAGTTAAGACGCTATACTGTATCAAATCGTTGCAGGCACTTTGTTTTAACTAGACCAAAAAGTGAAAAAAATAGACGAACGGGTCAAAATCTTAGACCAAATTCAGGGCTGTTTAAACCGACCACATTTCACAGGTTTTTAAAAACTCAAGGTCGGCTTCTGCACCAATGCCAGGGCTGTCGGGTACATCCAATGTAAAACCCTCGTAGCTCAATCCGCCAATAATGGGGTCTATTAGGTGACCTAGTAGGCAGGTGTCTAAATCAAAAAATACTATATTGGGACAAGCCAATGCAAAATGAAGGTTGGCCGTTAATGCCAAACGGCTCTCAAGCATACTACCTATCATACATAGAACCTGGTGTTTGGCAGCTATTTCATGAATTTTTAAACCCTCGGTAATACCTCCTGATTTGGCAAATTTTATATTCAAATAACTGGTAGATTGACTGTTGATAAGCTTGCGGGCATCATGATGGTTGTAGCAGCTCTCATCAGCCATAAGCCGTATAGGACTTTGCCGATTGAGCTCGGGCAACAAATCATCGTACCAGGTTCTTAGTGGTTGTTCGCAAAACTCAATATCGTATTTAGCCAGCTCGTTTAGTGCAATTTTAGCATCCTCAAAACTCCAACCTTGGTTGGCATCCAAACGCAATTTAATGCTAGGGCCTACGGCTTTTCGGATAGCAGCTACTCGCTCTATATCGTCCTCAAGCTTTTTACCCAATTTTATTTTAATGATACGGCAACCCTTTGCTACGTGTTCTAAGGCTTTGATGGCCATGTTTTCTGCATGGTCTATACCCAAAGTCATGTCGGTTTCAATGCTACGTTTATTGCCTCCCAAAAATTGGTAAAGGGGCTGTTGTGCATGTTTGGCAGCAATATCGTATAGTGCCATATTAAAAGCACTCTTGATGGTGGGATTGTGGTCAGCGTAACCCAATAAGTCATTCATCCGTTCTGCTATCTCTAGCGGGTTTTTGCCTTTAATAATTTTTGCAAAATCTTTGGCCATTGCAAGGCAGGTTTCTTGAGTTTCACCTACTATCATTGGGAAAGCCGAACATTCTCCACTACCGTATAAGCCCGTATCGGTATAAATTTTCACCAATACATTTTGTGCGAAGTGCATAGTACCTGTAGCAATTACAAAAGGCTCCATTGGGATACTGAAACGGTAGATTTCGGTGTGGCTAATTTTCATGTTTTCTGTTTCTAAATTTTGCTAAATAAAGCAGCTAAGGTAGTAGCATTGTTGATGCTTTGCAAGAATACTAATCTTTTTTTTCTATGCTCGAAAAAGACTTTAATTTCGCTTATGCGTAAACCCAATTCACTTATCCAATCTTCATCTCCTTACTTACTGCAACATGCCTACAATCCGGTTCAGTGGTACGAATGGGGTGAAGCAGCTTTAAAAAAGGCTCGCGACGAAAACAAACTGATTATTGTTAGTATTGGTTACTCGGCCTGTCATTGGTGTCATGTAATGGAGCGAGAGAGTTTCGAGAACGAAACAGTTGCACAGGTAATGAATGAGAATTTTGTGTGTATAAAGGTCGATCGGGAAGAGAGACCCGATATAGACCAAGTTTACATGCTTGCCATACAATTGATGAACGGAAACGGTGGTTGGCCTTTAAATGTGATTTGTTTGCCCGACCAGCGACCTATCTACGGAGGAACTTATTTTGCAGCTTCTGATTGGATAAGCGTGTTGAGTCAGTTGTATCAGCTATGGGAGTTCGAACCAGCTAAGGCGCAGCACTTTGCCTCTCAGTTGGCTAGCGGACTTAAACACGCAGATTTTATCGAACCTAAATCGACTTTGTCCAATAGTTTTCAGCCCTCTGAGCTTGATGCTATTACCCAAAATTGGATTAACGATTTTGACCTCGAGTATGGCGGTTACAAAAGAGCTCCGAAATTTCCTTTACCCAACAATTGGCTTTTTTTTCTGCGTTATGGGCATTTAAGCCAGAATGAGCAGATACTAAAAATCGTTAAACACAGCTTGGAGATGATGGCTAAAGGCGGTATTTATGATCAGTTGGGAGGTGGTTTTGCTCGCTATTCGGTTGATGAGCAATGGCATATCCCTCATTTCGAGAAAATGATTTACGACAATGCACAAATGCTCTCGCTCTTTGCCGAAGCATACACGGCATTCGGATACGAGACTTTTGCACAAATTGTTCGTGAAACCTGCAATTGGCTTGATAGGGAAATGACCGCTGAAAATGGGCTGTTTTTTTCGGCCATAGATGCCGATAGCGAAGGGGTGGAGGGCAAGTTTTATAGCTGGACCAAAAAAGAATTTGATATGGTGCTGGAAGAGGATATTGAACTACTAAATGATTATTTTGATGTGAAACCGGTAGGCAACTGGCCCGAAGAGCGTACCAATGTATTGCGTCGTCGATACGATGATCATCTTTTAATGAAACGCTATGGTTTAGATGAAACTACATTTAACCAAAAGATAGCTAAAGCCAAAAGCAAATTGCTTTTGGCACGATCGAAAAGACCAGCTCCTGCTTTGGACGATAAAAGCCTCACCGCTTGGAATGCTATGGTAGCCAAAGGGCTTATTGATGCAGCTTTAGCTTTGGACGAAGAAAAATATTATCAAAGAGCCAAGAAAGCGGTAACCTTTCTTCTTCAAAACCTGATTACTCCTGATGGTCGTTTGAAAAGAAATTATAAAAATGAAAAGGCCCAGATAGATGCTTTTTTAGATGATTATGCCTTTTTGATAGATGCGCTGCTGGCGTTATACCAGTATGATTTTAATGAAGCTTGGTTAAACGAAGCATCAGAGCTTTGCGACACGGTATTGGCTCATTTTTCGGCTAGCGATTCGCCGTTTTTATATTACACCGCCGATTTTGCCGAACAGCTGATTATGCGGAAGATAGAAACCATGGACGATGTGATACCAGCTTCTAACTCGGTAATGGTTCAAAACCTGCATGTGTTGGGTTTATTGACTGATAATGATGTATATATACAAAAGGCCAAAGCTATGTTAAGCTTAGTGTTGCCCCGAATGAGGAATTACGGATCTGGTTACTCTAACTGGTGCTTGCAACTCCTTAATGAGGTGTACGGATTGAACGAAATTGCAATTTTAGGCAGTAACGCTGCTGCAATACGAAAAGAGTTTGCACAACATTACCTACCCAATAAGCTTTTTCTGGGCGGACAAAAAAGTACTTTACCTTTGGCTCAAGGTAAAGCAAGCGATACAAGCCTAATTTACATTTGTAAAAATAAAAGTTGTTCATTGCCTGTTGCTGAGGTGCAAGAGGCTCTCTTGCTTATCCGATAAATACACAGGGCCTTATCGTTTTGCGATAAGGCCCTGTGTAGGATAAATAAAACCTAGTTTAGTCCAAACCGCCCTTACGATTTGGGCTTTTGACACTAGGCCATTCCATTGCTTTCCCGGTACGCGGGTTGGTGGGCAGCTGTACTTTATCATGAGGTAATGACTGCGGGTCTTCGCAGGCCATATACACTAAAATGGCAGTTAAAATAGCATTGCTGCGTATTTCATCAAAAACCAATTTATCGTAGGTATCTCTATTGGTGTGCCAGGTATAGGTGAAATAATCCCAGTTTAGAGAGCCTAAACCAAATGCAGGCGCACCAGCCGCTACAAAAGAGGCATTATCTGTACCACCTGATGCCGGAAATCCGGGATAAGAAGTTTTAATCTGCTTGCGAATGGTATCGGGTACTTTAGCCAACCATCTGGTTAAAAACTCTTCTGCTTTAGCAAAGCCTTGGCCGCTTAGGTTGACTACTCTGCCTGTTCCGTTATCTTGGTTAAACAAAGCTTGCAGATTTTTTACAATTTCGGGATGGTCTTCTACAAAAGCTCTCGAGCCGTTCAATCCTTGCTCTTCGCTACCCCAGTGGCCAGCAATAATAGTACGTTTTGGATTGGGATAGAATTTTTTGAGGATACGCATGGTTTCCATCATTAAAATTGTTCCCGAACCATTGTCGGTGGCACCACTTGCGGCATCCCACGAGTCGAAGTGGGCAGATAAAATAACGTATTCGTTGGGTTTTTCCTTGCCTTTTATTTCGGCTAAGCTATTTAGTGTAGGGACAACACCCAATTCTTTCGATTCGGATACGATATTCAAAACCGGTTTAGAACCGTATTTTGCCAAACGATATACCAAGCCATAATCTTCTAAAGAAAGGTTAATTGTAGGGATTTTTTTGGTGTTGGCACCAAATACTTTGTCCACCCCAAAGCCTTGCGACCAATTGTTGATGATTATAGCTGCTGCCCCGGCATTTTCTAGAGCCAAAGACAAGGCTTTAGCATTTAGCTTGGTTTTAGCCAAATTTTGGCTGAAGGCTTTAGCTGCATCAGCCTTTTCTTTTTTGTATTTTTCGAAAAGGGTAGGAGTAGCATTTTCTTTCCAATTACTTTCAGGTCGGCCAGATAACTGGTTCATCGAAATCAGTACTAGCTTACCTTTTACATTGGGTAGCCATTTTTGGAAGGATATCGAATCGACAATGTTTTCAGGAAGTGTAATTGCTTCAGCTTTAATAGCTTTACCATTGGTAGATGGACTCCAAGCCAATTGAGTAGCCTCAAGTGTACGTAGTCTGGGACTTAGCAGATCTACATGGGTAATGCCTCGTTCCCATCCACGCCATTGTCCCCACTGCTCATTTTTGGCTGTAATACCCCAATCGGAATATTGTTTAACAATCCAATTGTGTGCTTGTTGCATTTGGGGTGAACCCACTAAGCGAGGACCAATTTTGTCTGTTAGTTCATGGGCCAATTGCTCCAATTTGGAGTTTTCGGTAGCCTCTTTGATGATATTGGCTATCACCTTGTCTTGTTGTGCAAGACTTACAGAAGATGCACAAAGCACAAATAGGCCAGAAAATAATAGATTTTTGCTCATAATTAGGTTTTTTTGTGAAAGAATACACTAAATTACAAATTCGTTAATCAGTGTAATGATATTCATAAAAATGTTGCACAAATAGAATGAAGAAGTCTATGTAATCAATACTAAAATGTCTATTGGCGTAATTCAATAAAAAATCTCGTTTAAAAACAGTTTAAACGAGATTTCTATTTATACGCAATTACAAGTAACTTTTTGAGCAACAGCTCTTACAAGCTATTTAATCAAGAAAAATACCTGTTAGGCATTCATTAGTTTCAAAAAGGTCGATATTTTGGCTTTCATTTCTCTTCTGTCCACAATAAAATCTAAAAAGCCATGTTCTAACACAAATTCAGAGGTTTGAAAGCCTTTGGGTAAATCTTTCTTAATAGTCTCTTTAATTACACGTGGACCGGCAAAGCCGATTAAAGCACCGGGTTCAGCAATATTAATATCACCTAGCATAGCAAAAGATGCAGTTACACCGCCTGTGGTAGGGTCGGTAAGTAATGAAATATAAGGTACTTTGGCTTCGGCAAGCAATGCTAATTTTGCTGATGTTTTGGCCATTTGCATCAAAGAAAAAGCAGCCTCCATCATACGTGCCCCGCCTGATTTTGATATCATCAAGAAGGGAATTTTATTTTTGAGACTATAATCAATGGCCCGAGCAATTTTTTCGCCAACAACCGAACCCATCGAGCCACCAATAAAGTTGAAATCCATGCAAGCAATGGTGATATCCTGTCCGTCAATTTTACCGTAAGCTGCACGTATGGCATCTTTAAGGCCTGTTTTGTCGGTGGTTTCTATAATTCTTTGGGTATAGGGTTTGCTATCAATAAAATGTAATGGGTCTCCCGAACGAAGGTTGGGAGCTATTTCTGTATAGTTGTTATCGTCAAAAAGAACCTCAAAATACTCTTTAGAACCTACACGAATATGGTAGTTGCAATATTGGCAAACCCATTTATTCTCTTGAAGATCGGCATTGTAGAGTGTTTTTTTACAGCTTGGACACTTGTTCCAAAGGCCATCGGGTGCTTCTTTCTTTTCTTCGGTTCGGGTACTGATTCCTTTTTTATCTCTTCTAAACCAAGACATGTGTTTTGTTTATATAAATGCGATACAAATAAACGAAAAATTAATAGAACATAAACAATAGAATTTTTAAAGGTCTTAGTGTAGTTTGTACAATAAGTATTGAAACCATATATTTGTGCAGGTACTAGAAAAATCAAAGATATTTTTCTAATTTCGAAACATAAAAACTAAATACTAAAATGAGTTTAAAAGGCTTTAAAGGCATTATCACGGGTGATGCCGTTCAAGAATTGTTCGAGCAGGCCAAGCAGCATCAGTTTGCGCTTCCTGCGGTAAACGTTACCGGCACTAACACCATCAATGCTGTTATGGAAGCTGCAAAAGCAGTAAATTCTCCGGTTATTATACAATTGTCTAATGGAGGTGCACAATTTTATGCGGGTAAAACAGCTAATAATGATAACCTTAAAGCATGTGTGTTAGGTGCTGTATCGGCTGCAAAACACGTACACTTGTTGGCAGAGCATTATGGGGTAGCCGTTTTGTTGCACACCGACCATGCAGCCAAAAAGTTATTACCCTGGATAGACGGTTTATTGGACCATGGCGAACAATTTTTTGCCGAAACCGGAAAGCCTTTGTTCTCTTCGCACATGATTGATTTGTCGGAAGAATCAATTGAAGAAAATATTGAGATATGTAGCAAATATTTGCAGCGTATGAGTAAAATAGGCATGACCCTTGAAATTGAGTTGGGTGTTACCGGAGGTGAAGAAGATGGTGTGGATAATTCGCATGTACATGCTTCTAAACTTTATACCCAGCCTGAAGAGGTGGATTTCGCTTATCAAACACTGAAAAAAATCAGCGACAAATTTACTATTGCGGCTGCTTTTGGTAATGTACACGGTGTCTATAAACCGGGCAATGTGAAACTTGAGCCTAAAATCCTAAAAAATTCACAAGATTATATTCGTGAAAAACACCAATTAAGTGCAGAAAAACCTGTGAATTTTGTTTTCCATGGAGGATCGGGTTCTTCACAAGAAGAGATAAGAGAGGCTATTTCTTACGGGGCTATTAAGATGAATATCGACACCGATTTGCAATGGGCATTTTGGGATGGTATTTTAGGTTTTTATAAGAAAAATGAAGCTTATTTGCAAGGACAAATCGGTAACCCTGAAGGTGATGACAAGCCTAATAAAAAATTCTACGACCCACGGGTATGGTTGCGTAAAGCAGAAGAAACTTTTGTTGAGCGTTTGAAACAATCATTTAGTGATTTGAATTGCTTAAATGTACATGATAAACTATAGACAAAGTTCTTAGTTATCATAACAAAAAAGCCGTTTTCAATTGAAAACGGCTTTTTTGTTAAAAGTGCTTTTTGTAGTATTGGTAGATGCCAATGTTTAAGATAATTACGCCAATAAGTCCGCTACAAAACAAGTACCAACCTCCTAGGCTCCATAACCAAATTCCCAAGGCAGATCCACAACTAGCTCCTATAAAGCTTACAGTCATAAAAATGGTATTTAGCCGATTTCGGGCTTCGGGAATGAGCGAATAGATACGGGTTTGGTTAGTTACGTGAATGGCTTGCTGGCCTATATCAATCAGGATAACCCCAATGATAAATAAAAAAATGCTGTAATCGGACACTAAAAACAGCACCAAACTAATCAGCTCTAAGATAAAGCCAATCATCAAATTTTTTCGTGGATTTCCACGTCCACCCAATTTGCCTACCAATGGTGCGGCCAATGCCCCTGCAGCACCCAAAATACCGAATAGACCAATTTTGTAGGCACTATATTGATGGGGTGGGTTGGCCAAATACAAAACCATAGTCGTCCAAAAACCCATAATCACTATGAATGCAAAGAAATTGATTAGGGATGTTTCTCTTAATACGGGTTGTGATTTCACATAGCCAAACATGGTTTCTAAGAGTTCTCGGTAGGTTCCTGTAAAACTGGGTAAACTCTTAGGGAAACGCCAACGCATCAAAATCATCATAACCAAGCAAATAAGTGCAGCTATTAAAAACATGGCACGCCAACCTAATAAATCGCCTACGGTTCCGGCAACGGCTCTTGATGCCAAAATACCAATTAGCAATCCACTCATTACAATACCGATGTTGTGTCCTCGGTCATGTTCGTTGCTGAGGCTAGCGGTTAGTGGTAAGATTAATTGCGGCACAATAGAAAATGCACCAATTAAAACACTGGCAATCTGTAGGGTTAAGAAATTTTTAGCAAAACCAGCAATCAATAAAGCTACAATAGCAATAAAGGTAGTTATTAAGATTTGACGGCGTTTTTCAAACATATCACCCAAGGGTACCAAGACAAAAAGACCGATAGCGTAGCCGGCTTGGGTTAAAAATGTGATACTTCCGGCACTACTTTCATTCAAACCAAAGTCTTTAGCTACCAAAATTACCAAGGGCTGGCAGTAATAGATGTTGGCCACAATAAAAGCCGTACAAAAGGCCATAAGCATAGTGTCGGCACGTTTTAAGGTGTTTTGCATAGGTGCGTGTATTTTGCTTACTGAAATTAGTTTGCAAATATGGGATGCAAAAATAGAAAAACGAAACAAGCAATACTAGTATTTTGTGGTAGGTATTTTAGCGAAAAAATTAACTCTAAATCTTGTAATCAAACACAAAAAAATACAAACAATAATTGGTTTTATAAGGGAATATTGCCGTGTTTTTTTCTGGGATTGTTTACTACTTTGTTTTCTAGCATCTGAAAAGCTTTGATGAGTTTTGTACGGGTACTTGATGGTTCAATTACTTCGTCTATATAACCACGTTCGGCAGCTCGGTAGGGATTGGCAAAAATATCCGAGTAATGTTTCTCCATCTCCAACCATTTTTCTTGAGGGTCGGCAGCGGCTGCTATCTCTCTTTTGAAAATAATTTCTGCCGCACCTTTTGCTCCCATTACTGCAATTTCGGCACTTGGCCAAGCATAATTCAGGTCGGCGCCAATGTGTTTGGAGTTCATCACGTCATAAGCACCACCATAAGCTTTGCGAGTAATTACCGTAATTCGAGGTACTGTAGCCTCACTAAAAGCATAGAGTAGTTTGGCTCCGTTGCTGATAATGCCGTTCCATTCTTGATCGGTTCCGGGTAAAAAGCCGGGTACATCTTCAAAAACTAAAAGTGGTATATTAAAACTGTCGCAAAAGCGCACAAATCTGGCCGCTTTTATAGAGGCATGATTGTCTAGCACACCAGCCAAAAACATCGGCTGGTTGGCTATCAAGCCAATACTTCTGCCTGCTAGTCTAGCAAAACCTACTACAATGTTCTCGGCAAAATTTTCATGTACCTCTAAAAAACTATCTTCATCACAAACTTCTCTTATAATTAAACGAACATCATAAGGTTGGCTTGCATTTTCGGGGAGAATATCGTTGAGCTTTAGGCGTTGTTCATCTTGTGGCTGATATGGTAGAGTTGCAGCCTTTTCTTCGCAGTTTTGAGGGATGTAATCAAGAATTTTAGCCAATAGTTTTAGTGCATTTACTTCGTTGCTACAGGCAAAATGTGTTACCCCCGATTTGCTTGCATGTGTTTGTGCACCTCCCAGTTCTTCGGCACTCACTTCTTCGTGTGTAACTGTTTTGACAACATTGGGTCCCGTTACAAACATGTAAGAGGTGTTTTCTACCATTAATATAAAATCGGTGATAGCCGGAGAATATACCGCACCACCGGCACAAGGCCCCATTATTACGGATAATTGGGGTACTAAGCCCGAGGCTTGCACATTGCGGTAAAAAATATCGGCATAGCCACCCAATGAAACCACGCCTTCTTGTATGCGTGCTCCACCACTATCGTTTAAACCTATAATTGGTGCACCATTTTTCATGGCCATTTCCATCAATTTACAAATCTTTTCGGCATGTGTCTCGGATAATGAGCCTCCAAAAACTGTAAAATCTTGCGAATAAACGTAAACCAAACGCCTGTTGATACTACCGTAGCCGGTAATTACCCCATCACCCAAGTATTTCTCTTGATCCATGCCAAAATCTTTACTCCGATGGGTAACCAACATACCTATTTCCTCAAAACTTCCTTCGTCAAGCAGAAGATGTAGTCTTTCGCGAGCGGTAAGTTTACCTTTTTGGTGTTGGCTGTCAATTCTTTTTTGGCCACCACCAAGCAGCGCCTGTGCTGTTTTTGTTTTCAGCTTTTCCAGTTTTGCTTTCATACAGTTTTTGGTTGTTTAGGAATGCTAAGCTACCATTTATATTGCAAACGAAAAGTAAAAACATTGTCTTTTACATCGGTAAGGTATTCTGCAATTTGGCTACGCTCGTTTTCAACGGCATCATGGTAAAGGCTTAGTTTGGTGTTTTCGTCCAAATCAAAAGCAATACCAGCACCAAAATTGTTAAATCTTAAGTCGCCTGCACTGGTGTTGGAGCCAGCTAAGCCAATTTGAGAACCAGACAACTTGGTGTTGGGGTCGAATATATCGTAACTAAACAATAGAGAGATTGGGCTTTTTCCGATTTGATGATTTAACCAAAGGTAATAACCCATGAAATTTCGATGATACAAAGGTAAGGCTGTTTGCGAGCTTAGGCTTCTGTTGGCAGCGGTTACAGATACACTAGGGCTTGTAGCCAAGCCGGGATGCTGTCCGAAAATGTATTCTGTTTTTAAACTGCTTGTACCAATTGCACTTTTGTGCTCTAGCTGAAAATCAAAACCTAAATACCTTCTGCTTAGGCTAGCTGGTTGCCCTGCAATTCCGGGCTCGAGCAAATATCCATTTGTAGTGGGTTTGTAATAGACTTGTTGTTTGCCTTCTACTTTGCCCCAATAAAAAGAAGAACCAAAACCAATTTGGGTGCGTTTGTTTTCTTTAAAGCTAAAATGTAAATTACCCAAAAAGTCTTTGTGCTTATCGTAATCTTTGGCTGCCAATCCATTGCCGTTTACTGCCGATAGTGATACCGAGAGAAAGGGGAGGCTTTTGGATAATTTATAGCTAAGCGTGGCACCTACATCTTTTTCTTTCGGGAATAAACTTTGATACATCATTGGTCTTTCGGGGAAATCTCTGTTGGACGAGGAATAACTAAGGGCATACCCAAAGGCCTTGTCCGATAGTCCCAAGCTAAAATATAAAGGCCAATCTGCTTTGAGTTGGTGTTCTATATAAGCATCGTTAAAAACCAAACCATCCGGTTTACCATCTATTTGAAAAACAACTTTTGTTCTATCATCGCTACGTTCTAGTTTTAAACGGCCACGTCTAATGATGTAGCGATTGTTGGACGCGGCATCAAAATCACCTCCCTGCCAAGAACTTACCCCTTTGCGCTGTGCAGCCTGAAACTGGGCTTGCAGATAACCACTCAAACGGATACGAGCCTTATTTTTAGTTTTTTCTGTATTACTTTGTGCTTCGGCCGCTAAATAACAAGTACTTATCAATAAGGTAAGGATATATTTAAAATTCATTTTAGCTAATTTGACTAAAAAATAGTGGGTAAAAACGGACTAAAGATAAATAATTCGTTTTTAATGATTGTTTCGGAATAGTCAAATCTGAAAAGGATAATCAGCTGTTTTTGAAAAAATATACAATAGTAAATAGTTTTTGGCTAGTTTTGCATATTAGTATGCAAGATGTTTTATCAACATCATCAGTCCAAAATGGTCAGGCTTCTATTTCCCAAGCCTTACTAATTCCTATTTTAATCCTATTTTTTATAAAATCTAGAAACATTTGTGCTTGGTTTCTTTTATTTAATTTATTATGTCATTACGCCAAGGTGCTATTACTTATGAAAGCTTGTTAGAAGGTAACAAAGCATGGGTTGCAGAGACTTTAAAACTCAACCCCAATTTTTTTGAAGAACTATCGGCTGGTCAAAATCCACCAATTTTGTGGATTGGTTGTTCGGACAGTCGTGTGCCAGCCAATCAGATTACCAATACCTTGCCAGGCGATATCTTTGTACATCGTAATATTGCCAATGTTGTAATCCATACCGATATGAATTTGCTGAGTGTCTTGGATTATTCTGTAAATATTCTAAAAGTGAAGCATATCATAGTGTGTGGGCACTACGGCTGTGGTGGTATTGCGGCAGCATTAAGCAACCATCAATTTGGTTTGATAGATAATTGGTTAAGGAATATTAAAGAAGTATATCGTATGCACGAAGAAGAGATGTTAGCCATTACCGATGATCATCAACGTGCTGCCCGATTAGTTGAGCTTAACGCAATTGAGAGTGCCAATAACGTAATAAATTCTTCAATTGTACAAAACGCTTGGGCAGATGGACAAGAGTTGTCTGTACATGCTTGGGCTTATAGTTTACAAACCGGATTTATTACAGATTTGAAGCACAGTGTTTCAGGACCTGAAAACGTGCAAGATGTTTTTAAAACAGAAAAATAGTTTAGAATTTCCGGATAGGCAAATAAAAAATGCGGCTGTTCAAAAATAATAAAGAACAGCCGCTTCTATTTTGCATAGACTATGTAATTAACCTTCAGCTAAAAATGGGTAACGATAATCTTTTGGCGGATCAAAGGTCTCTTTAATCGTTCTTGGAGAAACCCATCTCAATAGGTTAATCATAGAACCGGCTTTATCGTTTGTTCCACTACCACGAGCACCCCCAAATGGTTGTTGCCCAACCACTGCACCTGTACATTTATCGTTGATGTAGAAATTACCTGCAGCATTGCGTAGTGCATGGGTAGCTTTTTCTATGGCATACCTGTCTTGTGCTAACACAGCTCCGGTTAGAGCATAAATAGAGGTTGTGTCTATCAGTTCTAATGTTCTGTCAAAATCAGCATCTTCGTAAACATAGATAGTAAGCACTGGACCAAAAAGCTCTTCGCACATTGTAGTGTATTTTGGATCATCAACTAAAAGTACAGTAGGTTCAATAAAATAACCTTTAGACTTGTCATAATTTCCACCAGCTACAAGCTCAACACCTTTATTTTTTTTGGCTTCGTCAATATATTGTGCCAATTTATCGAAAGATTTTTCGTCGATAACAGCGTTGATGAAATTGCTGAAGTCCTCGGTAGGACCCATTTTCAGTGTAGCTAAATCACGCTGCAAGGACTGTTTGATTTTTGGCCAAATACTTTTAGCAATATACACCCTTGATGCAGCAGAACATTTTTGCCCTTGGTACTCAAATGCACCTCTTAAAATTGCAGTACTAGCGGCTTCCGCATCGGCTGATCCGTGTACCAAAATAAAGTCTTTACCTCCAGTTTCGCCAACAATACGTGGATAGGTTTTGTAGAGGTGAATGTTGTTGCCAATTGTTTTCCAGATGTCTTGGAAAACCCCGGTTGAACCAGTGAAGTGAATACCAGCAAAATCAGGATGGGCAAAAATTACTTCGGCAGCTTCAGGGCCTGATACATAAACCAAATTAATTACTCCATCGGGTAGTCCTGCCTCACGAAATACCTCCATAATTACATTGGCCGCATAAATTTGGGTGTTGGCAGGTTTCCAAACTACTACGTTACCCATCATGGCGGCGCTTGAAGGTAAATTGCCTGCAATAGCTGTAAAGTTGAAAGGGGTAAGTGCAAACACAAAACCTTCTAATGGGCGTTGCTCTACACGATTCCAGCTACCTTTTGGCGATACGGGAGGTTGTTGCTGATAAATTTCGCTCATGTAGCTTACGTTAAAGCGCAAAAAGTCGATCAGCTCACAAGCCGAATCGATTTCTGCTTGAAAAGCATTTTTGCTTTGCCCTAACATAGTAGCCGCATTAATTTTATAGCGATATGGGCCAGCAATCAAATCGGCAGCCTTTAGGAAAATGGCAGCACGATGTTCCCAAGCTAAATTTTCCCAATTAGCTTTGGCTGCTAAAGCAGCATCTATGGCTTGTTTAACATGTTTTTTGTTGCCTTTACTGTATGTGGCTAACAAATGTTGGTGATCATGTGGAGGTGTAATTTTTCCTTTCTCGTCGGTGTGCACCAATTCACTGCCGATATACATGGGTATGTCTATTGTTTTTGAACGGCCCTCGGCAAGTGCTGCTTGCAATTGGGCTCTTTCCGTACTACCCGGCGCATAAGCAAAAATAGGCTCGTTACTAGGAGTAGGAACTTTGAAAAATCCTTTTAGCATGTTAGATAGTTTTTTGCAAAGATACAGCAATTTTACGGAAAGAAAAGTCATGCATGCATGGATATTTAGGTTAATCTTTCATTTATTTTTTTAGATAGTCTAGGTGCTTAATTGGATAAATGTTTTTTATTTAAAATACCATTTTCTTGGTATTTTGAAGTTAATAGTCAAATACTTACATTTGTATTAGTCAAATTTGGTATTTTAAGCAGCGCCATCCAGGGTATCTACTAATTAATGCTTTACTTTTTTGCCAGAAATGATTTACACCTACCTGTATCTACTCGGATGAGCTAGACTGTTTACCTTTAACAATTTAATAACCAAATAAACCAAAGGGTATGAAAAAGAAAATTTTACAATTTGTGATGCTGTGCATTGCATTTTTGATGTTTACCATCTTTAATGTTGCTGCCCAAGCAACTTTGTATGTTGCTACAACAGGTAATGATGCCGATCCCGGCACCTTGGCACAACCCAAAAAAACCATTCAGGCGGCAATTAATGCTGCGGTAGGGGCTACCAATATCCATATTGCAGCTGGTAACTATAACGAGAATGTAGTTATCAATAAGAATGATATTGGATTGTACGGCGCAGGGGCAGCTACTAATGGCAATACGGCACCCGGCACGCTTGATCCTTCTTCGCATACGATTATCACGGGTGGATCCGCTGGTGATGGAATAGCAATTTCTGGTGCAAGGAGTAATATAACAGTATACCCGTTGTGCATTTTAAATGATACTGACTTTTAAATTATTGATATTTCGGTTGAAATAAGTTTTGTTGATAAATTGTACAGTAGTTAAAGCTGTAATTTTAGCTATTAATCTGGCTTTAA
>JBDHXL010000047.1:0-14800 GCA_039810685.1 Pedobacter sp.
ACCTCGATGTTCAATCTGCTCATCACCGAAACGTGAAAAAGACCTGATATGTGTGGTAGAAGATATTAGAGATGTGATGGCTATTGAGAATACGGCACAATATTTTGGTCTTTACCATGTGTTGGGGGGCTTAATAGCACCTATGGACGGTGTTGGTCCAGCCGATTTAACTATTGATGATTTGGTACACAGGGTGCAAAATAACGAAGTGAAAGAAGTAATTTTTGCACTGAGCGCCAACATGGAAGGAGATACTACCTTATTCTATTTACACAAAAAACTCAAAGATTTTAATGTATCTATCTCAACTATTTCTAGAGGTGTTTCGTTTGGTGGCGAACTCGAATATGCTGATGAAATTACTTTGGGCAGATCAATCCTGAGTAGAATTCCCTATGAAAATACTTTAAGTAAATAAATCATGACCTTTAAAAATAAAGTAGTTATAATAACCGGAGCATCATCAGGTATTGGCAAGGCCTTGGCAATAGAAATGGCCAAACGTGGTGCCAAACTGGTATTGGGCGCACGCCAATATGTAAGCCTTTGCGAGCTTTCGGCACAAATAGAAAAAGATTTTGGGACTCAAGCAATCGCTGTAGCTACCGATGTCAGCAAAGAGCAAAATTGTAAGACTTTAATTGAACAAGCTATATTAACTTTTGGCAGGATAGATGTACTGATAAACAATGCCGGAATTTCGATGCGAGCATTGTTTGAGGATTTAGATATTGCTGTGCTGAAAAACCTAATGGATGTAAATTTTTGGGGTACCGTTTATTGTACCAAATATGCACTTCCAGAGCTTATTAAAACAAAAGGGAGTATGATTGCGGTGTCGTCTATTGCCGGTTTTAGAGGTTTGCCCGGTAGAACGGGCTATTCGGCATCAAAATTTGCTATGAATGGTTTTGTCGAATCGCTGCGAACAGAACTACTGAAAACAGGGGTACACATCATGTTGGCTTGCCCGGGCTTTACTACGTCCAATATCAGGTTTGCTGCCTTGGATAAATCTGGTGCCACACATGGTGAGACCAGTATGGAAGAAGGGAAAATGATGAGTGCCGAAGAGGTGGCCAAAATTATCTGTGATGGTGCCGAGTGTCGTAAACGCACATTAATCATGACAACACAAGGAAAAATGGCTGTGTGGATAAATAAATTGTTCCCAAAATTTGCAGATAAGAAAGTCTATCAATTATTTGCAAAAGAAAACAATGCCTTGATAAAATGATGAAACTAAAGCCATCAAGTTTTCTTCGGGTCACAATTTTTTTATTGATCTTTTTGGTGTTTGGTAAAGAAAACCTTTTTTCGCAACATCATAAGCTTAATTCAAAAAAAGAATTCCTAGATACAATTATTGATTATCGCTATTCTAATCCCGATTCGGCACTTATTTTTGTAAAACAGGGTATAGCTTTAGCACAAAAAAATAAGGATGATGATTTTTTAGCTGCCATGTTAGTTCAGTACGGGATCATTGACGATAACTTGATGGAATTTACTGAATCTCGTCAAAAATATATTGAAGCCGAACAGCTTTATAAGAAAAGAAAAGACACTTTGGGAATTGCTTCAACCTTGATAAGACTGGGCGAGGTAGATAGAAGAAGAGGCAACCTAGACAAAGCAATGGCTTACGTAAAAGATGCATTGCAACTTAATATGGCCATAAAAAATAAAAATGGTTTGCAGGAATCTTATCTTACATTGGGCAAAATCTTTTTAGCACTTAAAAATAATTCTGAGGCTCTAAAAAATTTGCATAAAGCTGAAGAACTATCAAAACAATTACCCTTAAATAGTTTTACGTTTAACACTTATATTTATTTAGGTAGAACTTATAGCAGTACCGAAGACTATAAAAAAGCTATGGTTTATCTGAATAAAGGTATAACTGAGGTAGATAAATTACCAGGTTTTAAGGGTTTAAAAGTTAATTTACTACGAGCAATAGGAACAACACATATAAGAGCGGGCAAGTGGCAAAAAGGTCACAACTCCTTGACTGAGGCATTAGAATTAGCTAGGTCAATAAAAAACACTTTGCGTGAATTGTCTGTGTTAACAGACCTTGGGCATGCCTATCAAAAAAGAAATATAGACAGTGCAATCTACTATTTTGAAAGTGCTATTGATTTGGCTGGTAGGTACAATGCATCTTTGCAACAAATAAGCCTACTCAATACCACTAGCAAACTGTATGCTAGTAAAGGAGATTTAGCAAAAGCTTTAGCCTTGAGCCAACGCAGTGCTGAGCTTTCGAGAGTATTTTACCGCAAAAATCTGTTAAAACAAATTGGTAGCTTGGAAACTGCTTATGAACTGCAACGTACAAACGCTGAACTAAAGGTGCTAAGCGAAAGAAATAGCAGACAAGCAATGGTGAAAAATATATGGCTGGCTGTTGCAATAAGTAGCTTTTTGATATTAGTGATAATTTTGGCTTATTTCTTTAGAGCTCGGCATTTGAATGAATTGTTGAGCAAAAAAAACAAAGAGTTGTTGGAAAGTAATGCTGTTAAAGACAAAATATTCTCAATTGTTGCCCACGACGTACGCTCGCCATTGGTATCTATTATTGGTGTGCTGGGTTTGATTAACGAGAAAAGTTTGAGCAATGAGGAACGTGAAGAGCTGGTAAGCAAATTGTTGCTTGATAGTAGAAACAGTTTAGATGTTTTGGACAAACTACTTAGATGGGGCGAGATGCAACTGAAAGGTATTAGGCTAAACACACAATGTTTTAACCCGATGGCAAGTGTGTTAAATAATGTAGAATTGTTAAACATTGCTGCCCAAAAAAAACATATTGATATACAAATAGATGTGCCTGAGAATTTAAAAATTGAAGCCGATCCGGATCAGTTTGATTTTGTTATCCGCAACCTTTTAGCCAATGCAATAAAATTTACCGAAAAAAATGGCAAAGTTTGGATTAAGGCCAGTCCAGCCGATTCTACAAACATTTGTTTTGAGGTGCTAGACAATGGAGTGGGCATTTGTAGCAGTCGTCTCGATAAAATTTTCTTGCTTTCCTCAACTAGTACACGAGGTACCTCATCAGAAGTAGGTACAAGCTTGGGTTTGGTTATTTGCAAAGAGTTTGTTGAGGCTAATGGCGGGCGTATTGTGGTAGAAAGCCAGCAGGGTGTGGGTTCCTCTTTTAAAGTGTTTTTTAAAGGCATGATTAGTAAAATTGAATAATATTTAGATTCTTATTGTCATTTAATTAAAAAAAGCACATATTTGTCGGCATAATGATTCAGGTGAACATAAATTTAAAACATTGGTGGTGGCTCAACGCTAAAGCGTAATGCAACCTTATGTTTATTTAATTATATGTAAAGAATAAGATGTAGGTTGCTGGTTCAGCAACCTTTTTTTTTGTATAGCATTAACTAATGAAGAAAATTTTAAACCACTTGTTTGAGAACAAGACATTTAGTAGGGAAGAAGCCCAACGAATTTTAACATCGATTGCATTGGGCGAGTTCAACAATTCGCAAATAGCCGCTTTTATTACTGCTTATGCCATGCGTAATATTACAGTTGAAGAGCTGATGGGTTTTAGAGATGCCATGTTGGACCTATGCTTGCAAATGGATTTTTCTGATTTTGAATTGGTGGATTTGTGCGGTACTGGGGGTGATGGTAAAGACACCTTCAACATTTCTACTCTGGCTTCTTTTGTGGTGGCCGGAGCCGGCTATAAAGTGGCCAAACATGGTAATTATGGTGTATCATCCGGTTGTGGTTCGAGCAATGTTTTGGAATTTCTGGGTTATCGTTTCACTAATGATGAAAGTGTATTGAAAAAAAGTTTGGACAAAGCAGGAATTTGTTTTTTCCATGCTCCTTTATTCAATCCGGCCATGAAAACCGTAGCTCCTATACGTCGCGAGCTGGGTGTAAAAACATTTTTCAACATGTTAGGCCCCATGTGTAACCCTGCCCGACCCAAAAATCAGCTGATAGGTGTGTTTAGCTTAGAGTTGGCTCGCTTATATGCTTATTTGTACCAACAAACCGACAAAAATTATAGTATTATACATGCTTTGGGAGGTTATGACGAAATTTCGCTTACCTGCGATTTTAAATTGTTCAACCAATTTGGTGAAAGTATTCAATCTGTCGAAGATTTGGGTTTTCAATTGTTGAACGAAGACGAGATAAAAGGAGGAGTAGATATTGCAGCATCAGCTAAAATTTTTATAGAGGTATTAAACGCTAAGGCTACTGATGCCCAGCAAAATGTAGTTTTGTCTAATGCGGCATTAGCCATACAAACCATTGCACCAAGCAAAAGCTTTGCTGATGCTTATTACCAAGCCGAAGAGGCCCTGATAAGTGGAAAAGCCAAACAATGTTTCCAAAATTTAGTAGCCAGCTAATTGAGCAATGAACAAACTTAAAGTAAAAATATGCGGACTTACACAAGCTGCAAATGTAGCAGCAGTAAGCGAATTACATCCCGATTATTTGGGTTTTATATTCTATCCGCCATCACCTAGATATATCTCGCCAATTTCTGCAGAGCTGATAAAATATGTACCCTTGCCTTTAAAAACAGTAGGGGTTGTTGTGAATGAGGATTTTCAAACAACAAAATCCTTAATTCAACAACATCAACTCAAAGCAATACAATTACATGGCCAAGAAAACCCTGATTTCTGTGCTGCTATAAAAGCAGAGAATATAGAAGTAATAAAAGCATTTGGAGTGCATGATAGTTTTGATTTTTCCAAGCTCGATGCTTATCAGTCGGTGGTAGATTATTTTTTGTTCGACACACAAAGTGCCGGACATGGTGGGTCGGGTAAGCGTTTTGACTGGACTTTACTAGAGAAATATCACTTGGATAAACCCTATTTTTTGAGTGGCGGAATTGGTCCGGAACATGCCCAGCAAATCAAGCAAATTACTGACGAACGTCTGTATGCCATAGACCTTAACAGTAGGTTTGAGGTGCAAGCCGGATTAAAAAATGTAGATGAGCTGGAAGAGTTTTTAGAGAAATTATCCATATAAAATTAAAAACAATATGATAAATTATTTTGTTGATGAGAGAGGCTATTATGGTGACTTTGGCGGAGCATACATTCCCGAAATGTTGTTCCCAAATGTTGAAGAGTTACGTTTAGCCTATCAAGACATCATCAACGATAGCCGTTTTCAAACCGAGTTTAACCAATTGCTCAAAGACTATGTGGGCAGGCCTTCGCCGCTTTACTTAGCCAAAAGGCTGTCAGAAAAATACGGTGCCAACATTTTTCTGAAAAGAGAAGACCTTAACCACACTGGCGCACACAAAATCAACAACACCATTGGCCAAATTCTTTTGGCCGAACGCTTGGGTAAAAAACGCATTATTGCAGAAACCGGTGCAGGGCAGCATGGTGTTGCTACGGCTACCGTATGTGCTTTGCGTGGTTTGGATTGTGTGGTTTATATGGGTGAGGTAGATATTAAGCGGCAAGCGCCCAACGTAGCTAGGATGAAGATGCTGGGTGCAAAAGTTGTACCTGCTAGTTCAGGTAGCAAAACCCTCAAAGATGCTACGAATGAGGCCATGAGAGATTGGATCAGTAATCCGCTCGATACACATTATATTATTGGTTCGGTAGTTGGTCCACATCCGTATCCGGATATGGTAGCCAAATTTCAGTCCATCATCTCCTTAGAAACCAAACAACAACTTCTAACACAAACCGGTAACGAGTGGCCCAATTATGTGTTGGCTTGCGTTGGGGGCGGTAGCAATGCCATGGGGATGTTCTATCATTTTATACCAGAAGAAAGTGTAAAACTTATTGCCATAGAGGCCGCAGGTAAAGGGCTTAGTTCAGGGTTTTCGGCCGCAACCACTGCTTTGGGACGCGAAGGTGTGCTGCACGGAAGCAGAAGTATCTTGATGCAAACCGATGATGGGCAGGTTGTAGAACCACATTCCGTATCTGCCGGATTGGATTATCCCGGTATCGGCCCTCAGCATGCACATCTTTTCAAAAGCGGACGTGCTATTTATGATTCCATTACGGATGATGAAGCCTTAGCTGCGGGTTTGCGGCTTACTCAATTAGAAGGCATTATCCCGGCTATAGAAAGCGCTCACGCTTTGGCTTATTTAGAGAAAATGAGCTTCAAACCCGATGATAGTGTAGTGGTATGTCTTTCGGGAAGAGGCGATAAGGACATGGAAACCTATATGAATTATTTTAAGCTCTAATGCAAGATGAACAGATTACAAACATTATTTTCCAATAATCCAAAAAACTTATTATCAATATATTTCACCGCTGGTTATCCCAATTTGGGCGATACCTTGGCAATAGCAAAAAGCCTTGAAGAAGCAGGAGCTGATTTTCTGGAAATAGGTTTCCCTTACTCGGATCCCGTTGCTGATGGGCAAGTGATACAGGCAAGCAGCAAACAGGCTTTGGACAACGGAATGACCCTCAACTTGTTGTTTGAGCAATTGGCCGACTTGCGTAAGCAGATACAAATACCCATTTTGCTGATGGGCTATGTCAATGTAGTTTTACAGTATGGTGTAGAAAAATTTTGTGCAAAATGCCAAGAGTTAGGAATAGATGGCTGCATTATTCCTGATTTGCCCATGTATGAGTACGAAAACCTTTATCAACCGCTATTTGAAAAATACCATTTGAGTAATATTTTTTTGGTAACTCCACAAACTTCGGAAGAGCGGATTAGAAAAATTGATGAACTGACAAATTCGTTTATATATCTGGTATCATCAGCCAGCACAACTGGTAATAATATTGCTGATGATCATAAGGCCGAAGCTTATTTTAATCGCATAGCCAATATGAAACTTAAAAATCCGGTTGTGATTGGCTTTGGTATCTCCAATCGTGATACTTTCGGTAAAGCCTGCAAGTATGCCAACGGAGCTATTATTGGGAGTGCCTTTGTTAAACAGCTTAAAGAGGGTTACAGCGCACAAAGTATAAATGATTTTATTGCTGAAATTAAATTTGAGTAGCGCTAAGGAATAATTGTAAGACATTAGTATCTTTATACTATGAATGTCAATTATATAGCACTATCAATCCCTGTTTTTTTTATCCTGATGGGGATAGAGTTGCTGTATTCGCTCTACAAAAAACTGAATTACTATCGTTTAGACGATTCGTTGTCTAACCTTAGTCAAGGTATTGGCTCTCAGCTGGTAGGCCTTTTTATGAAAGGTTCCTTGTTTTGGGCTTACCTTTATGTCTTTGAGCATTGGCGATGGTTCAATATCCCCGAAACGTGGTGGACATGGGTTGTACTTTTTGTAGGGGTCGATTTTTTTTACTACTGGTTTCATCGTTACAGCCATCAAATCAATGCACTTTGGGCGGCACATGTAGTGCATCATCAATCAGAAGAGTATAACCTATCGGTTGCCTTGCGCCAATCGTGGTTTCAAAGTTGGTTTTCGTGGATCTTTTATTTACCATTAGCTTTTTTTGGATTTAATCCTTTAATGTTTGTAGCAGTTAGTGCTTTCAATACGTTATATCAGTTTTGGATACACACCAAAGCCATTAAATCGATGGGGTTTTTAGAGTATTTTCTCAATACACCCTCGCACCACCGCGTACACCATGGGTCCAATCCCGAGTATATCGACAAAAACCATGGAGGTACTTTAATTATATGGGATAGACTTTTCGGAACATTTCAAAAAGAGGAGGCCGAGGTTGCCTACGGAATAACCAGTCCCTTAGCCAGTTGGAATCCGTTGTGGGCCAATTTCCACTATTGGGCAAGCCTTTTTCAAAAGATGTCGCTTACGGAATCCTGGAAAGAGAAATGTTTGTTGTTTTTTAAATCTCCGGGTTGGCAACCTAAAACACTGCTAGAACAACATGCTAAGGATGAGGTAACATCTTTTAATTACCACACCCCAGCCGATAGAAAAAGTACGGTGTATGCCCTAGTGCTATTTGTGCTAGGCTTATTGCTGGCTATTTACCAATTGATGAATTTTCATCGGATTGATTTTTTACTCAATAGCTTACTTGCAGCTTTTGTTTTGTGGTGTTTGTTGAATTATGGTGCCTTGCTAGAAAGAAAAAAATGGCAGGTTTATAGTGAGTTTGCCCGATTGGTTTTTGCCTATGTATTGCTGATTATTTTTTATTTGGATGGCTTGGTGTCGCTTTATTGGGGTGGAGCCGCATTAGTGCTGCAACTGTTGATGATTGCTAGTTTTATAAATCTTAATACCAAATTAACCTATGTTTAAAAAGTACCCTCAGTTTAGTTTTGCTTTTGCTATCATATTTTTAGCCGAGTTATTAGCGGTTTCTCATGATTTGGATTGGTTGAGGATGGTCAGTAAACCGTTAATTACCGTGTCGCTAATGCTATTTTTGCGTCTTAGTATCAAACGAAAAAGCAAAGTTGGCAATAGGGTATTGGTAGGTTTATTTTTCTCCTTACTGGGTGATGTTTTGTTAATGCTAACTGGTTTGCGAATTAACTCGTTCTTGTTTGGCCTGTCCGCTTTTTTAATTGCCCATCTTTTTTACATTGTTGCTTTTTATCTTGATTGTACAAAGAAAATAACAATTGAGCGACGTTTTCCTATACCTATAATTATGGTTTTTGCTTTCTTCTGCATTGCATATTATATGTTCATGTTCCCTTATTTGGGTAATATGGCTATGCCTGTTTTGGTGTATTGTGTAGTGATATCAATTATGGGTATAGCAGCTGCATTGCGTTATGGTAAAACCAATTATAAAAGTTTTTTGTGGGTATTTATCGGGGCGATATTGTTTATCCTGTCCGACTCGATTTTGGCCTATAACCGTTTTGTAGAAGCATTTGATGCTGCAGATGTGATGGTCATGTCCACCTACATGCTGGCACAGTTTTATATTACGGTTGGTATTGTAGAGCGTAAGTTTGTTAAGAAAAACTAGACTTGCGTAACTGGGAGAATATTTTTTTTCGCCTTATAAAGAACTGCCACACTACACTATTATTAAACACCCCCTGATGTTTGCTGAGCTGAAGATTGCTGCTACTACGTTTTTTTGCGTTCTTAAAGAAGTCCCTAAAAAAATGAGTGTGTGCTTTGTTTATGGCAAAGGCAAAGGCCCAATTCCCTTTGGCTGCAAACTGAAACCAAGCAGCCAAATCAAACCATAAGCGGACAAATATTTTGAAACAAGCCTCGGGCAGATTGAGGTTTTTCTGCATAATGACAAGGTTATTTCTGAAGTTTAAATAGGTTTTAAAAGGGCTTATAGCGTTTAACGTACCACCACCTAAATGATAAACTTCGGTTTGGTTACAGCTGTACACCTCGTATCCCATGTTTTTTACCCGCCAACACAGGTCTATTTCTTCCATGTGTGCAAACAAGTCTTTGTCTAGACCACCAGCACTTCTCCATATTGCTGCTCGGATAAAAAAGGCTGCTCCGCTGGCCCAAAATACGGCTTGGTTGGTATCGTATTGTCCGGTATCTGTCTCCACCACATCAAATAATCTTCCTCGACAAAAAGTAAAGCCAAAGCGGTCTATATAACCACCTGCTGCCCCGGCATACTCAAACTGGTCTTTTTGCTCAAGGTATTTTATTTTTGGCTGTGCAATGGCAATTTTAGGATTTTGCTGCATGAGTTCTATTACTACCGACAGCCAATTTGGACTCACTTCAACATCCGAGTTAAGGAGTACAAAATAATCGGCATCAATAGCATTCAGCGCCTGATTATAACCCTCGGCAAAGCCCAAATTACTCGAATTTTGTATAATTTCTACCTCGGGGTAGTTCGTTTTCAAGAAAGTAATGGAGTTGTCGGTAGAGGCATTGTCTGCCACATACAGCTTAAAATTAGGGTATTGACTACGAAGCACACTGGGCAAAAAGCGCTCCAATAGCAAACAACCATTCCAATTGAGAATAACTACGGCAACTTTTGGGTACATGCAATTGGGGTTTTAGCTGCGTTTCCAACGATTATGGCTCCACAACCACAAGCAAGGTTCCCTGTGTATGATTGTTGTAAGCATTTCAAAATAACGATTGGTAATTTCATTTTCTTTGGTGTCTTTAGGCTGCTCACAAAGACTCAAACATTCCAATTCGTAATATCCTCGTTTTATACGCTTTACATCTAAATAATAAACAGGTCGGTTGGTTTGTCTTGCAATTTTCTCTAAGCCTACCAATACATAGGTTTTTTGGTTCAGAAAATATGTTTGGTGGGTAGTATCTTCTATACGTGGACTTTGGTCGCTAGCAAAAATTAAGTGTGTACATTTATCTTTGTTGGCAACGATTGACCTGGCGGTTTGTCGCATCGGTATTGTATAGGTACCAAATCTTGTTCGCATGCGGTTATACCATTTTTCGAAAGGCTTGTTGTTGATGGGTTTGTAAATACCGTGTATTTTTAAGTGTGGATTTAAACTCAAGGCCAACATCACCATTTCCCAATTGCCATAATGGCTGATGGTACCCAATGTGCTTTCTCCTTTTGCAAAATGCTCTTCAAGAACGGTTATATTTTTAAATGTAACCCGTTTTAACAATTCTTTTTCACTAATACTGCTCGATTTGACAACCTCGACCATCATATCGGCAAATTGACGATAAAAATCTTTTTCAATACGTGTTAGTTCTTGTTGGCTTTTCTCAGGAAATGAATTTTTTAGGTTTTTACGAACTACTTTAATACGGTACTTCACCACCCGATAAATAATAAAATACAAAATGTCGGCAATAAGATAAAGCACTCTTAATGGTAAATAGGAGAGCAATTGTAGAATAGCAACGCCAATATGCGAAATGATTTTATTAATCATATTTTTGCTGAATAAATTGCAAACATAAGCTATCCGATGCAAAACTCCATTATTTTCCCCTTATTTTATATGGGACCTATCAGTTATTTTAGTGCTCTAAAATCTTTTGATTCTGCTGTAGTGCTTGAGCGTTATGAGCATTTCCCTAAGCAAACTTTTCGCAATCGGTGCACCATAGCTTCGCCCAATGGTCGTTTAGATCTTATTGTGCCGGTTGTAAAAGGCTCTAAATCGGTATTGCCGTATAAAGATGTCCGTATCAGTAAAGAGTGGAATTGGCAGCGTTTGCACTGGTTAAGTTTACAAAATTGCTACCGTAGCTCAGCTTATTTTGAATATTATGAAGATGAGTTGCGTGTATTTTATCAGCATCGTTTTGATTTTCTTTTTGATTTTAATCTGCAATTGCAAGAATGGATAGGGGGTAAGCTTAAACTAAACACCGAAATCCTTTTGTCTGACGGCTATTATCCTAATCAATATCAAAGTGATTTTAGAGATAGCTTTACTAAAAAAATAATCCCCGAAACGGAAACTAAACCATATTTTCAGGTTTTTGACGACAAAACAGGTTATTTAAAAAACTTGAGTATTATTGATTTGCTATTTAACCAAGGACCACAAAGTAAGCATTTCTTATAGGTCAAGAAGTATAATTTAGATTATTTGGGTTTTTGTTGAACCTTAAAACAATGAAACTTTTGGTTTAAATTTTCCTTCTCAATCCCATTAGAAGGGAATAGTTTGGTTTTTGAGATATTGCTTTTTGTAGGCAACTATCTTCGAAATGCGACCATCATTTTAGCACCTCAACTTGCTAATCGGATAAAGTATTCGCTTACATCGAAGATATGGAGCTCTGAAAATTGGTGAAAATGAAGTTTTTTAGAAATTAGGTAGTTGTGTAAGGGTTACCCTTGTTTGTGGCAGTTTTTTATTCGTTTATTCTATTTTTCAAGTCCATTCGCTCATGCAAAATTCTTATAATTTCGATTTCTTGCTTGTTGATAATTTGATAGAAAATAATGTGTTTACCTGTTCTCAGACCAAATAAGTTACTGTTAATTTCGTCATATTCTTTCCCGAGTTCAGGGTTTTATCCGATTTGCAAACAAGCAAACTCCAAAGCTGCATAATATTTGTCAGCCTGTTTTCCGACCATTCTTCAAAAGTATAAGTCCAAATATCGTTCAAGTCATCAATGGCCTCTTGTCTTAAGATAACTTTAGCCATTTTTTGCTTTTTCTTCTTTTAGTCTTTTCAAATTTTCTTTAAAGTTGAAGTTTTCAACTCTTGGGCTATCTAATCCTTCTTGAATTGCGGCTCTCAGTACATTCACTTTATTTTCTTCGTCTTCTAAAAGGCGAAGTCCGGCACGAATAACTTCACTTACGTTTTTGTAGCGTCCTGTCGAAACTTGACTACTCACAAACTGGTCAAAATAATCTCCAAGTGATATTGATGTATTTTTCATTTTAATAGCTTTCTTCGAAATTACCAAAAATTGGTAAAAAAGCAAATTTTAAAGATGTAATTTTTATGTATTGTCGTTGATCTTATGTCAGATTTTCGGTTCGATAAAATGACCGCTAACGGCCCGGAGGATTCCGAAGCAAAAACTTCAAGTTTTTACCTCAGCCCACCTGACATAAATCACTTGAGTTTGTATTACATCTAAATTACTAAAAATTAATATTGTACAACAATTTGACAAATAAATAGTTGTTTGTAATTAGCGTCACGTAATGACACTAACAATTTACAGCAAAACTCTTCTATCAGATTAGTCTAGAAGATCTGGTTCCTCCAAGCAATAGCTTTTGTTTGATGAATAGAGAGTTTTTGGTGTACGTAGTATTAATATTTTCGATACTTTGCCGTTTTTTTATCTCCAGTTTTAACAATTATTTTATTGTCCACTGCATTTTTTAAATCTCTGCTGGCTGTAGCTGATGATATTTCTTTAAAGAAGTTCATATAATCTTTTCGTGTAAACTCAAATGATCTTTGTTCTAAAAATAGGGTTATTCTTTCTTTGTCTGAAAGGCGTTTATTGGAAT
Organism: Pedobacter sp.; assembly: GCA_039810685.1. GTDB lineage: Bacteria > Bacteroidota > Bacteroidia > Sphingobacteriales > Sphingobacteriaceae > Pedobacter. The sequence continues at coordinate 12,903 of JBDHXL010000047.1, forward strand.
GGGTCAATAAATCAGATAATGCGCTATCGATTATTTTCAACATATATTCTATGAACTTCGTAGATTTTCCCTCTTTGTCTGATTGTGCAAGCGCTTGGTAATATGCTTCCTGATTATTGGCAATTAAGGTTTCGAAAGGTAAAAATTCAAAAATAGGGTAGTCTTGCATTAAAATTAAAGTTTGCCATAATCTTCCCATTCGTCCGTTTCCATCTAAAAAAGGATGAATAAATTCCATTTCATAATGAAAAACACAACTTTTAATCAAAGTGAGTTCTGATTTGTCTTTTAAATATTCAAAAAGATCATTCATTAGATATGGGACATTTTCAAAAGGTGGAGCAACATGTTCCACTTTTGAACCTTTTACAATTCCAACACCTTGTTTTCTGTATTTACCTGGATTATTTATCAGATTTTTTAAAAGTAATTGATGAGCCTTAAAAAAGTCTTTTTCATTGTAAGGTTTTAGTTTGTTGATGTTTTTATAAACTTCTAAAGCGTTAATTACTTCAGTAATATCTTTTTCCGGACCAACAACTCGTTTGTTTTCAATAATTGCCGTTATTTGCGCTTCTGTTAAAGTATTTCCTTCAATACTTAAAGAAGAATGAATGGTTTTAATCTGATTTTGTTTTCTTAAAGTTGGATTAGTCTTAATCAAATACTTAGCATTAATTTCTCCAATTTTTTCTGAAATCTGAGTAAGGTATTTTAGAATTTCTGCTGAAATTTCGTATGGTGGCTTCATAAAATGATACTATCATTTGATACTATCACAAAAGTATTTTTTTCTGACTTAAAATTGAAATTTCGGAGCAATATTGCCTATAGCATTTTCGGGCTTTGCGTTCGGGCGGGTTTAGGAACACAAAGTTTCAATTTATTTCTAAAGCTCATTAGTAGCCAAAACTCCAAGTTTGCACGTCAGCTCTCCTGACCACAACCCCGTTTATTAGTTGCACAACTCAAAAAAAGAGAAATTTATTGTATCATGATGGCAAGCATCTAAAGCAAGACCTAAAATTTACACTGAAATCCAATCGAAACTTCTCAATCTCTTTAGGGGATATATTGGTTTTTGTGAAATCACTTTTTTTAAAGGCCTATATCTTCGAAATGCAACCATGATTTTAGCACCTTATTTTTACCATAACGGATAAAGTACTCGCTTATATCGAAGATATGGAGCTCTGAAAATTGGTGAAAATGAAGTTTTTTAGAAATTAGGTAGTTGTGCAAGGGTTACTGTTGTTAGCAGTAGTGGCTTTATTTGTCATCTGTTTCATTGTCAAACAGCTCGTGGAATTTTTGTTGTAAAAGTTTTTTGTCAGGCAGTTGTGTTTTATATTCCGAAACCATTGTCGGTGAAAGGCTTCTGCTTAAAGCATACTCAACAACCTCGCTGTCTTTGTCTTTGCAGAGTAAAACCCCTATGCTCGGATTCTCATTTGGCTTCTTAACATCTCTGTCTAATGCTTCCAAATAAAAGTTAAGCTGTCCTAAGTGGTCGGGTTTGAATTTATCTGCTTTAAGTTCAAATGCCACTAAACATTGAAGTCCTCGGTGGTAGAACAGCAAGTCAATGAAAAAGTCGCTGTTGCCAACTTGCAACTTATATTCTTCTCCGATGAACAAGAAGTCTTTTCCAAGTTCAAGTATGAAGTTTTTCATTTGTCTTACAAGTCCACGCTGTAAATCGCTCTCACTATGTGGCTCAGGTAAGTTCAAAAACTCAAATACATAGCTGTCTTTAAAAGTATTTGTTAGGTTGAGATTGGGTAAGCTTCCCCAAAAACAGTACGGTTTAAAAGTAGACAAAAGTTTAACTTTAAAAACTGTAAGCAATGAAAAAAAGTAAATTTAGTCCTGTACAGATAGCAGGCATTCTTAAAGAG
>JBDHXL010000048.1:0-13689 GCA_039810685.1 Pedobacter sp.
GCTTTTCGTAATCATTGCAATTGGTGCAATAGCGGCTATGCTTATGCAGCATTTCTTTTTGCAAAGAAAAATACCTGTTTTTACCTTACCTTTTGTGTTGGTAACTTGGTTGTTGGTCTATTTTTATAAACAGGTGTACCCCTTAGAGGTTTCTACTGTTGTTGATGTAAAACCAATTGTACTGGATTCCTCTTTTTTAGCCAGGGGTTTTGGGCAAGTTATTTTTCAAAGCAGTGCCCTGTCGGGTATTTTGTTTTGTTTAGGAGTGGGTATTCAATCCAGATTGGCGGCTATCTTTGCCTTGTTAGGTGCTTTTTTGTCGGGCTTTTTATCTTTACTATGGGCTGTGCCACACACAGAAGTAGCCTTGGGCTTGTTCAGTTATAATGCAGTACTTTGTGCAATTGTTTTTGCCGGTAAGCATTGGGTTGATGCTCTTTTTGCTCTACTTTCAGTACTTTTTTCAGTAGCAATAGTTTTACTCATGTATCGTTTGGGTCTTAGTCAACTTACCTTTCCTTTTGTGGCAGCTACATGGTTGACTTTGTTGGCGAAGAACTACATTTTAAAACCCACAAAAAAAGCTTGAGTTTATTCTTTGTTTTTTCATTTCGTCTTTTATTTGTAGCTTTAACTTATATTCAAATCAGGCAAAAAATAGGAGGGCAAAATGGAAAATAAGCGCACTGCCAACGATAAATTGCATGATAGCAACTTGGGCAAGGTAAAGGATGTGAACGAGCTGAAATTTAATAAAGACAGCAACAGCTTTGAGTTTGATATTAGGGGTGAGGAACATCGGTATGACCACCCGTTACCCTATGACACCTCTGCGCCAAATGGCGAAGACAGCAGCTCGAGTTACGATGAGTCTAATCCTTTTTTGGAACGTGACTTGCCCTACAAAGCACAAATAGAAGAAGCCTTTGAAGAATACGGAATGCATGTGGATGAAACAGGTGAAAGCCTAAACCTCGATGATGAAGACCGTATTTTGGCACGTACCGCCGAAGATTTGCGTGATGATTTGGATGAAGAAGGTTATCCAACTTATAAAAAATAGCTAATCTTTTGTGAGTTTAGTACCCTAAGTCGAGACCAAATTTTTGACGAAGCACTTCTAAGTTTGGGTTTTTCTCTACCAAATAGGCGTATTTGTCGCGAGCTGTATATATCCGTTCGGTTTGCTCGGTTTCAATACGTTTGGTGAATAGTTGAATATCAAAGTTTTTCAAATTGCCCCTTAGGTGGTTTAATAAGTCTATCTTTTCTTCCTGAAAGGTGGCTTCGAGTGCAATATTTTCTACGGGTAGGGTTATCAGTGTGCCATCCAAAACAGGACTTTGCTTTGTTAGTAAGGTGTAAAGGTTTAGTTTGTTCTTTTCTTTAGCAGTATCGGCATAGGCTTGCCAACAAGCCATAAATTCTTGTTCGGTAAAGGCCTGGCGGTCATTGCCTCTGATGTATTTCGGCCCTTTATCTTCTTCTAGCTTTGATATTTTATCAACATCCTTTAATGAAGGAACCAGCAAGGGTAAACCTGCTATTGCACCACTTACTTTTTTAGGTTCAATGTTAGGTTTTGGTGGCTGAGGTGGAAGAATAGGACTTTCTTTTTTGCGAGGTTGGTATTCAATTACTGTACCTTGCGAAACAGCACCGTGTCCTATACGGTCGCTAATTGTTGAAGTTTTTTTTTTATCCTGCATGTCTTCCGTGCTAAGTTGTGCTAAACGAATAACATTTGGGATATGACACATCTTAATCAATGCTAATTCTACTTGCAAACGTTGATTTTTGCTGTTTTTGTAGTTGAGGTCGCATTGGTTGGCTAGGTTTAGTGCAGTTAAGATAAAACCAGTATCTAAGCTTTTGCACTGCTCCAAGTACTGCTCTTTAATGTTGTCGCTCACTTCGAGTAGTTGTAGCGTATTGGCGTCTTTACCAACTAATAGGTTTCGCAAATGTTCGGCCAAACCGTTGATAAAGTTGTTCCCATCAAATCCTTTATTCAGTATTTCGTCAAAAAGTAAAAGTGTATCGCTTACCGATCCCGATACCAATTGATTTACCAATTTGAAATAATAATCGTAATCGAGGATGTTTAGATTTTCGATTACGGCTTTGTAGCTCACGTTTTTGTTGGTGTAGCTCACAATTTGGTCAAACATTGATAGGGCATCCCTTAAACCACCATCTGCTTTTTGGGCAATGATATACAGCCCATTTTTGTCGGTAGTAATACCCTCACGTTCGGCAATTTTGTTCAAATGCTCGGCCATATCTTCTATCCGAATGCGGTTAAAATCAAAAATTTGACAACGTGAAAGTATAGTGGGTAGTATTTTATGTTTCTCGGTAGTAGCTAAAATAAATATGGCGTAGCTAGGTGGTTCTTCAAGTGTTTTCAGAAATGCGTTGAAGGCACTAGCCGAGAGCATGTGTACCTCATCAATGATGTAAACTTTGTACTTGCCAGATTGAGGAGGGATACGTACTTGTTCTATTAAACTCCGTATATCATCCACCGAATTGTTGGAGGCCGCATCAAGCTCATGAAAATTGAAGGATTGTCCGTGACTAAAAGATTTGCAACTCTCACACTCGCCACAGGCTTCTTGCTGTTCGCTAAGCTGGGTACAATTGATGGTTTTAGCCAAAATACGGGCACAAGTGGTTTTACCGACCCCACGAGGGCCGCAAAACAAAAAAGCTTGCGCCAGTTGATTGTTCTTAATGGCGTTTTTTAAGGTGCCAGTAATGTGCTGTTGGCCTACTACCGTTTCAAAGGTGACCGGGCGATATTTTCGAGCCGAAACCACAAAGTTTTCCATCGCTACGAAAGTAATGAAAATTTGTAATTAAGTAAGGGTGTATTGGCTTTTTAAATCCATTTTAGATAAAAATCTACCCTCTGTATGTCATGTTTAATAAATAGATTCAATAATTACACTCTCCAATTTTATCGGCTTGATTTAATTATAAAAGCAATTGATTTTTAGCTGTTGATAGCTCTTTGACTATATTGGTTAGTGTGCTTAAAATTATGGTTTTAGTCAATAATCTAACTTAAAAAACTATCAAATGATGTAGCGTCAATATAACAGTTTATCAAAATAAGTCAGTAATTACATACAGATCTTTAAGCAGATAGTTGTAAAATGGTACAAATGTACTATTGAGATGCTTAGCGTTAAATCCCAACTTTGTTTTATTATAAATCTAATAATCAAAACAATGAAAAAGTTAATTTACCCTTTAATTGTGCTTACGATAACTAGTCTATTTTTTAGCTCTTGCAAAAAAGACAAAACTAAAGACAACAACAGTAGCACCTTAAACAAATCTTGGAAAGTAGGTGACAAAACCTATACTCAGGCGTTTAGTATGTTTATATCGCAAGGAGTTGCTACAACTTTAACAGCATTCAGGACAATGCCATCAGGTAGTGCCTCTGTTGACAACATTCAAGTAATTTTTAAAACCAAGCCAACAACAAACGGTACTTACAAAATTGTGTACAAACCCAATTATAGCGATCTTAATGCGGATGAAGTATATGTAAGCACATACGAAGCTACAAGCGATAAAAATGCTGTTGCAAAAGGAGATGATAATAAGACAGCTACCGTAACTGTAAGCGGAGGAAAAGTAACGGTATCAATACCTAAAATAAATGCCCATTATGGTCCTATGAATGGATCATTAAACGAAACAACAACCATAGAGGCGAATATAGTTGAGCAGTAATTAAAGCAGTATTCAAGAGGGAAGTAGAAGTTCTATTAATCCTAAGTATCCTTTTAAAAAGATTTGAGGTTTCGGTAGCATTGTTGAGTGGAATCTGCGTTCGGCAATTATTTCTTGCAAGGCTTTGATATTAAGAAATCTATTGCTAAATTTGCAACCCGTTTGCGAAGACGGATAAATTAATCAATTAATTAAATACAACAATGAATCAGTACGAAACTGTAATCGTTCTAACCCCGTTGTTGTCGGAAGATGCAGCTAAAGAGGTGATTGCCAAATTTAGAAGCGTTGTAACCGATGGCGGAGCCGAAATTATCGCTGAAGATAATTGGGGTTTGAGAAAATTGGCGTATCCAATGGAAAAAAAATCCAACGGATACTATCATTTGATTGAATACAAATCAGATGGTAAAATTATTAGTAAACTAGAGTTGGAATTGAAGCACGATGAGCGTGTAATGCGCTTTTTGACCGTGAAGCTTGATCGTCATGCAGTAGCATATAACGAGAAAAAACGTAGCGGAGCATTCAACAAAGCTAAGAAAGAGGAGGCTACAGCATAATGGCTAAAGATCAAATTCAGTATGTTACTGCTCCCAAGGTGGAGGATAACAGAAAAAAATATTGCCGCTTCAAGAAAAACGGTATCAAGTATATCGACTATAAAGACGCTAACTTCTTGTTAAAGTTTGTAAATGAGCAAGGTAAAATCCTTCCTCGTCGTTTAACTGGTACTTCATTGAAGTTCCAACGTAAAGTGTCTCAAGCTGTTAAACGTGCACGTCACATCGGTTTGTTGCCATTTGTTACTGACCAATTAAAATAGGAGAAGCGAAGCAATGGAATTGATTTTATTACATGACGTCAAATCACTAGGTGAAAAAGACGATATCGTAACTGTAAAGCCGGGTTATGGTCGCAACTATTTGATCCCCAAAGGATACGCTGCCCTAGCTACCCCTTCTGCAAAGAAAGTGCTTGCCGAAAACTTGAAACAAGCCGCTTTTAAACAAGAGAAAATTAAAAAAGATGCTGAAGCTATCGCAGCTAAATTGACTGATGTGAAATTGAGCATTGGTGCAAAAGCTGGCGAAAGCGGTAAGATTTTTGGTTCTGTAAACACCATTATGATTGCCGATGCTTTGAAAGCTAAAGGATTTGAGGTTGATCGTCGTCGTATTACTTTTGATGTTGAGCCTAAAATGATAGGTGAATACACTGCAAACCTTAACTTACACAAAGAAGTAAAAGTAAAGGTTGCTTTTGAAGTAATTGCTGAGTAATCCTACAACAATTTATAAAGGCCTCTATCCGTTTGGTTAGAGGCTTTTTTTATTAAACAGTACTTATACCTTGAAAAATGAAATGGATTAAACTATGTATCTTTTGTTTTAGCTTGATTTTTACTTGTTGTCTGTTTATACCCTCGGCGGTTGCACAAGATAGCCTAGCACTAAACAAGGCAGATACGATAAAGAAGCAGATATATACTACACGCTATCATAGCAAGTTTGAAGGTAGGAAAACAACGAGTGGAGAGCGTTACCGAGCTAAAAAGTTTACTGCGGCCCACCGTAGCCTACCTTTTGGTACTATGCTAAAAGTTACTAATCTCAAAAACGGGAAATCTGTTGTTGTGAAAGTTAATGACCGAGGGCCGTTTTCTAAAAAATATGCATTGGACGTTTCTTATGCTGCAGCGAAAGCCCTAGGTATAGCTCATTTGGGACATGCTTTAGTAGAAATTGCTTATGTGCTAAAAAAGTAATATCTACAAGTTTACAGTCTTATTGACAGTTGAAACTACTGCTTCTACATTAATTTCGGTGCCTTGTTCTTGGCTAACCAGCTCGCCTTTTGGGTTGAAGACACTAATAATGTTGGAGTGAGAAAAATCTAAGGGCGATATCTTTTTGTATTTCATAGACAGTACATTAGCAAACTCTTGAGTATTACCCTCGTCTGAACGTAAAAATATCCACTGTTTGCCATCCATTTTGTTGGTATTGGCAAATTCTTTTAGTCGGGCAGGCGTATCCGTCTCCGGATCTATTGATACTAAAACCAAGGAGACTTTATCGATATCTTTTCTACTTATTTTTTGTTCGATAGATTTCATCTTGGCCACCAACACGGGACAAGCGGTTTTACATGAGGTATAAATCATGACTACAACTAGGGTTTTGCCTTGTAGAGCTTTTAGTTGTAAGGTTTCATTATCCTGATTTTGCCACTCAGAACTGAGGTTGAAAATAGAATCGGATGGAAGTTCGTTACTTTCAGTTTTATTGCTTGGCTGGCAGGCAAATAAAAATGTTAAGGCAAAGAGTAGGAATTTAAAATATTTCATGATTTTAGTTTTTGCTTACAATTGTAGTGTCTTTGGCACAGCGGAAACCCAAATTTGCAACGGTGAAATTGGCTTTGAGGGCACCTCGTAAGCTAAATCGCATAAAAGCAGCATAGTTTAAGATATCGGTAGCAGAAGTTGCCCCTCCTGCACAAAACAAACCTTTGTCGTCATATACGCCTGCTCTGGAGTCGCCTGTGGTTAATACCGAGTTAAAATCATCTGTCCATTCCCAAATTAGATCAAACATATTGTAAACACCCCAATAATTGGCTTGGCTTTGTTTTACTGACTGGAATTGTCTGTTTTTTTGTAAATAAAGATCAATAATCCTATCAGAGTAGTTTGCCTTATTACGGGCGTTGGCTGTTGTTTCATCTGCCATGGCAACAAACTCCCACTCGTCTAGTTTGGGTAATCTTTTGCCTATACTTTTTGCGAAAGCTTTGGCCGCAAACCATGAAACATCACAAACAGGCGCATCAGGCTTAGCTCCTTTGGGTAAGGTGGTATCATCTAGCCATAAGTGTAAATAATTGCTGTCGGCATAAACACGCTTAACATTTGATCGTTGCCACTCGGGGTTGGCCTTTACAAAAGCCAAAAACTCTTCGTTGGTAACCGCCCGCTCATCTATCAAAAAAGGTGCTACTTTTACCAAGGCATCATTCGAGCCATAAAATGGTTTATATTCCCCACCAGGAATATAAACCATTTTGGTTGTAATGTTAATGTGCTGTTTTGTTTTTGATGAAGGTTTATCGCTGACTATGCTTAGGCTGTCAACATGCTGTTGTTTCTGACAGGCGGCTAGTCCTAGCATTAATGCAAGTAGCAGATATATTACTTTTATTTCCTTCATCATTATCACTCAATTATTTTCCTTTTTTGAAAACACTAGGGTTAGGATCGCCGGTAACTTTCAATTTACCAATAGCTCCTTTGTTAAACGCTCTTGAAAGTGAGTGGTCAACCAATACGTATTCGCCGGGTACTTCAACTTTGAATTCAACAATTGTTGCACCACCGGCAGGTATCATAGTAGTTTGTACATTGTGACTTACAGTAGAACCGCCTTCGAGATAAACATTGTCAAAAATTTCGCCAATCACGTGGAAAGAAGAGGTAAGGTTTGGTCCACCGTTTCCTACAAATAGACGAACGGTTTCACCTACTTTAGCTTCGATCATGTTTTTGCCAAGTAAAGAGCCTTTTTTTCCGTTAAACAATACATAATCGGGGTTTTCAGCAACGGCTTTGTCGTTGTCGAATTCTAAAAGACCTTTTTTAGCAGCAGATATTTTGGTGTAAAATTCGCCCTGCATAATGTAGTATTCGCGATCTACTTTTGGAAGGCCGCCAGCGGGCTCAACTAAAATTAAACCGTACATGCCGTTACCAATGTGCATAGGCACCGGAGGGGCTGCACAATGGTAAACATACAGACCTGGGTTCAAGGCTTTAAATGTAAAGCTAGTGGTTTGACCAGGAGCAGAAGATGTTGCTTCGGCACCACCACCGGGTCCATTAACTGCATGGAGGTCGATATTATGAGGCAAAACACTGTTGGCCGCATTTTTTAGGTTCAAAGTTATTTCGTCTCCTTCTCTAACTCGGATGAAACTACCGGGAACAGTATTGTTAAATGTCCAGAAAGTGTAGGGGATACTATCTGCAATGATACCTTCAGTTTCGGTTGTTTCAAGGTTTACAATAAGCTTTTTTGCTCCGCGGTTACCTACAGGTGCAGGTACATTAGGTGCCCCGGTTACCTCAGCAACTTCAGGTTCGCCACTTGCGGCCTCGGTTGCTCCGCTTTTTCCTGACTGGCAGCTGTATAGCGATACCATCAATGCAGCAGATGCATAAAGTAAGAAATGTTTAGCTTTCATCTTTTTATTTGATAAGTGTTAAAATTTAATATTTAATAAAGTTGGGTTTACGTTTATACTTAACCAGCCCCATTGCTGGTACTTGTTTGCTCCCACCGTTGATTTAATAAGGTTGAGACTAGGAGTAGTAAAATATCCCGAATATCCACCGCTGAGGCCAGCAAATTTATTGATTTTATACGTAAATGATAAATCAAATTCTTGTCCGAGATTGCTTTCATAGCTTTGGCTGAGTGTTTGGATGCGACCAGTGCTGTAGAACTGGTGTAGAGCAAGAACAAGTTGTGTGTTCTTCAGCGTGTTGTAATTAATTTTTAGGTAGGTGTCGGATAGGCCAACATTTTGGTGTGAACTACCTGATAAATAATAATCCATATTTCCATAAAATTTATGTCCGGTATGGAAATAGGGGTTGAATGCAGTATTTTTAGTTGAGGTGCTACCCATATCATTTCCGCTCAACCAGTCGCTGCCAAGTGTTAAAATCCAATTGTTGTTTAATTGTTTGCCGAAGGATGCGGCCAACATATAGGCATCGCTTAGTTGTCCGGTAATATTTCTACCGCCTTGGTAATAGGCTGCTACATGTAAATTAACCGATTGTCCTTTGTAATTCAGGTTACTACCTATGGTTTGGCTGTATCGCAGTACCGAATCGATTGGGCTGCTAGCATTTTGCAATGCCAAGTTGCTGGCAATAAAACTAAGTTTTGTTTGTGGGCTGAGTTGTAAACCCAACCAAACACTTTGCATCCATTTGTATGGAAGTGCATCACTAGTATTGTATGCGTTGCCGGATGGATTGCTGAGGTTGTTGCCATACAGGGCTTTGTAGTTCTGGTTGTAGGCAAAATATCCTCTCAAATCTGTTTTTGCATTGTGGTATTGTAGCGCCAAAGCATCGTGTGCTCGACCACCTTGTGCCCAATCTAGTTCACCAAAAAACCGCTCATCATCCAATGAAATCACTTGCCTGCCCAATTTGATGTGGGTGTTTTGCGCAAGTTTTAGCTTGCTCCATGCTTCGAATGCAGCTAATCTGTTGCCACTGTTTTCTGCTCCCTGCACCATGTTGCCCTGCCCCCAAACACTTACACTTTGCGGCGCAATTTTAACTTCCAAAACATCTTTGTATTGATAGTTGAAGTTGATACGCATTCTATCGCTGATAAGCGCAGCAGTTTTTTCATTTGGCAGCAAGGGTCTAAATGCACCATCTCTTATTTCAAATCTGGGACGTAATTGGGCATCCAATCGAAACTGATTTTCAACTTCTTGAGCTTTGGCTACCGTGCCTATGTTTGCAAGTAGGCCAATACTGATAATAACGCTAGGCTTGATAACCTTAATTAACATGGCGAATGATTTAATAACACAAAGTTGAATCATTCTAAATAACTTATACGTGATAGCTGCAACTTAAAAATATGAGATAAATCAGTCTTTTGCTTGGGTGGTTTGATTTCTTTAGGTTTAGTGCATTAAATATTGAAATTTTTGTAATACGTATTGAAATTTGGAAACTGTTTACTGAAAACTACTTCATTACGGCATACTTCAAATTATCAAATAGTCTTTCAATTAGCCTTCTATCGTTGGTTACAATTTCGGCAGAGCCTTTGGCTTCCGCTCTAAATTCTAATTTAGAACCAAAGTTGCATTGGTGAGTTGAATCTGCGTTTGAATAATACTTTTAAATTGCAACCGATAGTTGGTATAATTTTCTGTATCATTGTTTATTTTTCCCCATTGCTTTTTTACTACAATAAACGAAAGCCATTAGAAGTTGATGGGGTAATAAAAAAATTTTATGGTAAATCTACTATAGCAAAAATTGGATTTATAACTTATGTAATACTGTTTTTTTTTAATTCCTATTATAATCATATCAGTACTTTTATGGTCTAAGCTAAAAAGCTAATGAATTAAAAATATCCAAAATAACCATTGTATTACCTACTTATAATTGCGTAAAATATATAAACTCTAAAGTAGACTTAAAGTACTCTTAGAGTACTGTTTTACGATTGCATAGTAATTTTCTGTTTCGGAGTTTGTGGCTCACTGGCCACCCCTAAAATCCTCCGTAAAACAAATGCCTTAAATAGCTTTTAAAAGCCCGTTAAAAAACTTAGAAAAAATTATAATGAACCAACAGAAAAAGCATTAAATTTGCCTAGATGAGAAAGGTTATTGCCACTTTTTTCTTATTTGCTATTGTGATGAGCAGTACTATTGGACTAGAGCTTGCTAAGCTTCCGGTATTGTTGCATCATTATGTAGAGCATAGCCAATCAGAGCATAGCCTGTCTTTTATAGATTATTTGGCCGAACATTATGTGTCCAACATCAATCATCCCGATGGTAAACATCAAGACCATGAGCGTTTGCCTTTTAAATCGGCAGATCATTGTTGTGCACACACCATGAGCTTTGTATCTGCACAAAGTCCACAGGTAATTGTTCCAGAGGCTAATCAATTGAGTACACAAAAAATAATTTTTCAGCACAACAGCTATGTTGGGGCTTTTCTGGATGGTATTTGGCAACCTCCACGTTTCGTTTAATCGTAATTATATAAGTACTTTCTAGGTTTATTGCTGCCTTGCTTGGGCAGTCTTTTGTTTACGATTATTTAAGTTATGTTAAGTAAAATTATCGAGTTTTCCGTTCGGAATAAACTCATTGTAGGCTTGTTTACGGCAGCCTTGGTATTGTTTGGTGCTTATGAGGTAACTAAGCTACCCATAGATGCTGTGCCGGATATTACCAATAACCAGGTGCAAATTATTACGGTTGCTCCTTCTTTAGGAGCTACAGATATAGAACGATTGGTTACTTTTCCGATAGAACAGGCCAATAGCAATATTAATGGCATTGAAGAAATTCGGAGTTTTTCACGTTTTGGCTTATCGGTGGTGACAGTAGTTTTTGATGAAAAAATTGATGTGTATTGGGCCAGACAGCAGGTAAGCGAACGTTTACAGCATGTACAGAATGAAATACCACCCGGGGTAGGTACACCCGAATTGGGTCCTATATCATCGGGTTTGGGCGAGATTTACCAATATGTAGTCAGGCCAAAAGCCGGATATGAAAAGGCTTACGATATCACCGAGCTGCGAACCATACAAGATTGGATTATACGTAGGCAGTTGCTTGGGGTGAAGGGTGTTGCCGAGGTGAGTAGTTTTGGTGGTAAGCTAAAACAATTTGAGGTTGCTGTCAATATGCACAAATTGCAATCGTACCGGCTAAGTCTGGCCGACCTTTATGCTGCTTTAGAAAAAAATAACCAAAACACAGGCGGTGCCTATATCGAGAAGGGGCCTACGGTACTTTACATTCGTAGCGAGGGATTAATTGCACAAGCAGAGGATGTAGAGCATATTGCTGTTAAGACTACAAGTGATGGAATACCAATCTATCTAAGAGATGTGGCCGAGGTGAAAATAGGTTATGCTACACGTTACGGTGCTTTGACTTATAATGATGAGGGCGAAGCCGCCGGGGCTATTGTGATGATGCTTAAGGGTGCTAATAGTAGTGAAGTCATCAAAAACGTAAAGGCACGCATTACCGAAATACAGAAAACCTTACCCGAAGGTGTGGTTATAGAGCCCTTTTTAGATCGTACAAAGATGGTTAATAATGCCATCAAAACCATCGAAACCAATTTGGCTGAGGGCGCATTGATTGTAATTTTTGTGTTGGTGCTTTTTCTGGGAAATATGCGGGCTGGTCTGTTGGTGGCTTCGGTAATTCCCTTAGCTATGCTTTTTGCCATTATTATGATGAACCTATTTGGGGTGAGTGGTAATTTGATGAGCTTAGGGGCTTTAGATTTTGGATTAATCGTTGATGGAGCGGTCATTATTGTCGAGGCCGTACTGCACCAATTGCATTTTGGCAAAACCTATGCTCATGTAGGGGCTATATCTCAAACGGATATGGATAGGCAAGTAGGCCGCTCGGCTAGCAAGATGGTAAACAGTGCTGTTTTTGGTCAGATCATCATTTTAATAGTTTATTTGCCAATTTTCACTCTCCAGGGCATAGAAGGTAAGATGTTTATCCCTATGGCTCAAACGGTTACTTTTGCGCTACTAGGTGCTTTTATACTCTCTTTAACCTATATCCCGATGATGAGTGCTTTGGTATTGAGCAAAAAAATCAGCCACAAAGCCAACTGGTCAGAGCGGATGATGGCCCGATTGGAGAAAGTATATCAGGCTAGTCTTAAAAAAGCTCTTCGCTATCCCAAAACTATTGTAAGTGTTGTTTTGTTGATGTTTTTGGGTGCCCTTTTTGTATTGAGCCGTATGGGGGGCGAGTTTATTCCAGCATTGGAAGAAGGTGATTTTGCTGTTGAAACCCGTGTGCTAACCGGTAGTAACCTCAATACTTCTATCGAGTACGTGACCAAAACGGCACATGTGTTGCGAAGCCAATTTCCGGAGGTAGAAAAAGTGGTTACCAAAATAGGAAGCGGCGAGGTGCCCACCGACCCCATGCCCATAGAGGCTGCTGATATGATGGTCATTCTGAAAGATAAGAAAGAATGGACTTCTGCAAAAAGTTTTCCGGAACTAGCCGATAAAATGGCTAATGCCTTGGCTGATGTGCCCGGGGTCAGTACAGGCTTTCAATATCCTGTGCAAATGCGTTTTAACGAGCTGATGACAGGTGCAAAGCAAGATGTGGTATGTAAGATATTTGGTGAGAATTTGGATAGTTTGGTCAACTATGCCGATAAATTGGGTAAGATAGTGCAAACAGTATCCGGAGCTGAAGATCTATATATCGAAACAGTTAGCGGTATGCCGCAGGTACTTATACGTTATCACCGTGGTAATATAGCACAATACGGACTAGCTATTGATGATATTAACAGTGTGGTAAATATGGCTTTTGCTGGGAAAAAAGCAGGTTTAATTTATGAGGGCGAAAAACGCTTTGATTTGGTTTTGCGCCTCGAAGAAAGCCAACGCCATCAACTTAGTGATGTCAGAAATTTGTTGGTGCCCACACCTAGGGGCCTGCAAGTGCCCTTATACCAACTGGCCGATGTTGATGTTGTAAACGGCCCGGCACAAATACAGCGAGAGGATGCTAAAAGACGTATTGTTGTGGGTTTTAATGTGCGTGGCCGAGATGTTAAAAGTATTGTGCAAGAGCTTCAAGCCAAGGTAGAACAACAAATCCCGCTATCTACAGGTTACTATGTTACCTATGGCGGTGCTTTTGAGAATCTTGAAAAAGCAACTGGCCGTTTGCTAGTTGCTGTGCCCGTAGCCTTAGCTTTAATTTTTATACTACTTTACTTTGCTTTTAGATCGCTGAAAGAGAGTTTATTGATTTATACCGCTATACCTTTGTCGGCTATTGGGGGTATATACCTTTTGGCGTTGAGGGGTTTGCCTTTTAGTATTAGCGCAGGCATAGGTTTTATTGCTCTATTTGGTGTAGCGGTGCTCAACGGAATTGTTCTCATTGCCGAGTACAACCGTTTGCGGGCAGATGGTGAAAATAATCTGCTGAAAGTGGTACTAAAAGGAACCAAAACACGCTTGCGCCCGGTATTGATGACTGCTTTTGTAGCTTCTTTAGGCTTTTTGCCAATGGCTATTAGTCAAGGGGCAGGGGCAGAGGTACAAAGGCCATTGGCAACCGTGGTAATAGGTGGTTTGTTGGTAG
>JBDHXL010000049.1:0-12450 GCA_039810685.1 Pedobacter sp.
CACTTTTTATAGGCGCCTACTTTGTGCCCGGTGTATGGGTTAAAGGTCTTGGTACGGCCATTTGGGTAGCCCTGTTGATTGCCCTAGCCAATGTTAGTTTAGGAGCAATATTGAGGTTTTTTACTTTTATCCTCAATTTTCTTACCCTTGGTTTGATGTCTTTTATCATAACCGTACTCATGATTTTACTGGTTGACCATTGGGTAGAAGGGTTCAGAACCGCCAATTTTCTATCGGCAGCCATATTAGCCATCGTGGTAGCTGTAGTTAAGGCTTTCCTCGATATGCTGTTTGGACAGCAAGAGAGAAAGTGAGGCTGTTATAACACATCAAAGCAAAATAAGTTGACACCAATTACTAAAATTAGAGGAATTGGTGTCGAAAGATTTTGCCCAAACCAGTTCTTACTCTACCGTAACCGATTTGGCCAGGTTGCGTGGTTGATCTACATTGCAACCCCTCATCACCGCAATATGGTAGGATAATAATTGCAAAGGTATGGTTGCCAACAAGGGTAAAAAGGCTTCATGACTGTCGGGTATTTCGATACAATAATCGGCTATTTTCCGAACTTCTACATCACCTTCGGTGACAATGGCGATGATTTGACCTTTACGAGCTTTTACTTCTTGTATATTGCTAATTACTTTCTCGTAGGAGGAGTTTTGAGTAGCGATAAACACAACGGGCATTTCTTCGTCTATCAATGCTATTGGACCGTGTTTCATCTCGGCAGCCGGGTAGCCTTCGGCGTGTATGTAGGAAATTTCTTTCAATTTCAAAGCCCCTTCAAGAGCTACAGGGAAACCACTGCCCCGACCCAAAAACAAGCAATTTCGGGCATCCTTAATCCGCTCAGATATTTGCTCAATTAGTTTATTACTTTGTAAGGCTTTTTCTACCTTTTCGGGTATATTGTCAAGCTCGGTGAGCAGTTCTACCAGTTCAGATTGTTTAAGCGTACCTCTTTGCTGTGCCATATAAAAAGCCATCAGCGTTAATACCGTAACTTGAGCCGTAAAGGCTTTGGTAGAGGCTACACCAATTTCGGGCCCGGCATGGGTATATACACCAGCATGGGTAATACGAGGTATTGAGGCACCTACCACATTACAAATACCAAAAATAGTTGCTCCTCGTTGTTTAGCCATCTCTATGGCAGCCATGGTATCGGCAGTTTCGCCCGATTGTGAAATGGCTATTACAATATCTTTCTCGGTAATTATAGGGTTGCGGTAACGAAATTCTGAAGCATACTCTACTTCTACGGGTAAGCGAGCAAACTCCTCAATCAAGTATTCGCCCACTAGACCAGCGTGCCAAGAGGTACCACAAGCTACAATAATTATGCGCTCAATGTTTTTCAGCTTATCAGCATATTCTTTGATGCCGCCCAGCTGTACAAGACCACTATCGGGATAGATACGCCCACGCATACAATCACGTATAGAGCGGGGTTGCTCGTAAATCTCTTTGAGCATAAAGTGGTCAAAACCACCTTTCTCCAGCATATCCAATTTCAGTTCGAGTTCTTGAATATAGGGGCTTTGCACTACATTATCCAATCGTTTAATCTCAATATCGTCACGCACAATGGTCGCAATTTCATTATCATTGAGGTAAATTACGTTTTTGGTATATTCTACTATAGGGCTAGCATCAGAAGCGATAAAATATTCGCCTTGCCCAACTCCTATCACCATTGGGCTCCCTTTTCGGGCAGCCACCAAAGTATCGGGATTGTTTTTGTCCATGATAACGATGGCATAAGCTCCGTTTACCCTTGTTAGAGCCAATCGTACGGCCTCGGTAAGATCACTAATTTCACTGTTTTGAAAAATATCTTCGATAAGATGAATCAGTACCTCGGTATCGGTGTCGCTTGTAAAGCGATGTCCTCTGTCGGCCAGCTCTTCTTTGATGGTGGCATAGTTCTCAATAATACCGTTGTGTATAATTGCAAGGTCTCCGTTGTGAGAGGTGTGGGGGTGCGAGTTGCGATCGGATGGAGCACCGTGGGTAGCCCAACGGGTATGCCCCATACCAATAGTGCCTTGGGTGTTTTTTTCATGGGCAAAGGCTTCTAAATCGGCTACCTTGCCGGCTTTTTTATAAATCTTTAACTCGTCTTGACTGATAAGAGCAATACCAGCACTGTCATATCCACGATACTCGAGGCGTTTAAGCCCTTTAAGAATAATTGGCCATGCTTCACGATAGCCAATATATCCAACTATTCCACACATAATATTTGATTTTATTGCTTACAAAAGTATAGCTTTAAAATCACATATCAAACGTTTGCGTAGATTTTTTTACTTGATTTCTGAGTAGTAAATGTTCAGCTTAATCAGGTTATCGCCGGCAAGTGGATTTTTCTTGAAACTACCTAAGCTTGCTCTTGCTGCTACGGTAAATGTATTGCTAAAATCAAAACTTGAAGTGGGAGTAACCGATAAGAATGTACCGTAATCTTCGGTCTTGCCGTCAATCAAATCTTGAACATAAGCCGTAATTGAGAATACATAGCGATTTTTGGTTGAGTCGAAATAACCGCCAAACGAGGCTGAACTTGCTCTGGGGTCGCCGGCAGATGTATAGCCGTCACCGGTATCATTATCGGGCACATTTTTACGCTGCCCGGCAATATCATACCTATAAAGAGATAAACGTGGCGCAGCCCTAAAAGGTGCTCCATCTGTACCGGATTTTAGCTCTACTACCAACTCTGCTTTGTTTACAATTATTTTTCCGGTAGCCGATTTCAACTTGTTGAGGTAAGGAAATGCAATTTTGTTCCTTAAGCCAGCCAAAGGTTGCAAATAGGTTGTACTATACTGCGTATTGGGATGGCTGAGCTGATCTTGCACTTCGGGTGAGTAATTGTGTTTGATACTTGCAGCCACAGCATTGGAGCTAAGATTTATCGGGAAACTAATCGACATAGTGTCAATCAATGCTGTATTGTTGTCGTTTTGCTTTCTGTAATATAGAAACAGACCCGAGGTGGTTTCTGATGAGAAATTAAAAAAGGCCATTGCTCCTTTTTGCAAATTAGCCTGCTCTGATGGGCGTATTTGTACTTTCAGCCCTTTGAACCAAGCCAGAAAATAGGCATTATACTTTCGGTTGGTAGCCGGAGTGTTGACAATATTGTTGGTAATGAAATTGTTGTCAAGACGGATACGCACCTGCGGAACATTGTTGGCAATGGTGTCGGTTGCACCGGTTAAAACATCGGTTACTTTTACCCGAGTGCTGGGGAACAACTTACCTTGATAGGTACCTAAAATTTGACTTTGGTGCGGGTAAATATTGCTGCTAAGGTAATTATCAGCCTTAGAAAGGTTGTTGCTAAGTTGGTGCACATCAATCGTGTAGTTTGCGGTACTATCGCCGTAAAACTCACCTCCATAGTTCATTACCAGCACTGCCGAGTCGAGCTCGGGGTTAGTGCCAAAGTTAAAACTATCTCTGGGCAGATTGATGACCATAGACAAGCTAGATTCTGTAGTTCCCAAAAGTGGATCTTTCAAAAAGCCCAGCGGATACCTTACCAATCCATTGCCTTTGGTGTAAGTGCTGCTTACATCGTCTTGCTGGGTTCTGGAGGTAACGGTGACGCTATCAATCAGTTTACCTACAACCGCCCCACTGGGGTCAATGCTTAATCCAATTGTCGAATTTTTTTCGCATGATGCGAAAACAAAAAGACTTATCAACAAGGTCAATAAGTCTATTTTTGTGAACTTCATATATCTTCTAAATGCCTTTTTAAGCTGTTGTTATTAATTCCTGCTCGCAAATCTCCTCATAAAAATTTTGGAGATCATCAAAATTGTCGGTTAAATTAAATGCTAAACTTGGCTTGTTGGAATCTTTAACAAATTTTAACACGGAAGGTTCAATGTTATCATCTCCCAAAATTACTGCATCGGCATGAGCTATTGCACCCATGTGCATACCAGAACAATCTAGGCTGGCGAAAGCTTTAATGTCTTCATCGGTCATGTCTGGCATTATTGCTTTTCGGTTAAAGTCTGCACCAATACTTTCGCTAAAACAGTTTTCATACACCGAGTAAACCACTTTGGCATTCTTGTAAGTAGGGTCGTTCTTATAGGTGGTTTTGATATAGGCCGGAATTAAAGCAGTCATCCAACCATGGCAGTGTACCACATCGGGCGACCAGCCTAGTTTTTTTACAGTTTCTAAAGCTCCTTTGCAGAAAAATATGGTCCGCTCGTCGTTGTCTTTAAAGAATTTATTTTCTTTATCCCTAAACACAGCTTTACGGTGAAAATAATCCTCATTATCCAGAAAATACACCTGCATACGGGCAGCAGGTATAGAAGCCACTTTTATAATTAGGGGGTTGTCGTTATCATCCACCACAATATTCATTCCCGACAAGCGAATAACCTCGTGTAAGCGGTTTCTTCTTTCGTTGATATTACCAAATTTTGGTGTCAAGATACGTATTTCTAAACCACGATCCTGCATTTCTTGCGGTAGCTGACGGGTGATTTCAGAAATTTTAGTAAGTTCGAGGAAAGGCGACATCTCGTGGGTAATAATCAAAAGCTTCGTTTTTGCCATCTCCATTATAGAATTTTTACGTTTAAACAAAAGACTATCAAGGCGCAAAGGTACAAAATATATTGGTAATTAGCAATATTATATGCTTCATGCCTTTGCAAGTCCAAATTAATTCGGCATTTTTGCCGCCAATATTCTTCAAAATTGAAAGTAGTATCGAGCCATAGCGACCTCAGCGCAGCCTTAGCTAATTTACGTGAGCAGGGTAAGCTTATAGCCTTGGTGCCTACCATGGGCGCTTTGCACAACGGTCATCTGTCCTTAATTAAAAAGGCCTTTGAACAAGCTGATGCAGTAGTATGCAGCATCTTTGTAAACCCTACCCAGTTTACCGATCCCAAAGACTTGGAGAAATACCCTCGTCCATTGGAGCATGATCTGCAACTCTTAGAAAGTGTAGGCTGCGATATTGTTTTTATGCCATCGGTACTGGAAATGTACCCCAACTATCCCCAAGCCGAAGAATGGCACATTGACCTTGGCCCGGCCGAGTTACTGCTTGAAGGAGCCTACCGCAAAGGCCACTATCAGGGTGTAACACAAATTGTATATAAGTTGTTTAAAGCCGTAGAGCCGGATATAGCTTTGTTTGGGCAAAAAGATTTTCAGCAGGTGCTGATGATTAAGACCATGTTGGCTATTTTTAAATTGCCGATTAAGATTGTTACTTGTCCCATTGTTCGCGAAACTGATGGTTTGGCCATGAGTTCTAGAAATGTGCATTTGAGCCCGAAAGAAAGGCAACAAGCATTAATCTTAAGCAAAACTTTGTACTTTGTTCAAGAACATTATAATGAATACCCACTAAACCAACTGTTAGAAAAGGCTCAAGCACTAATTGAAACAGAACCCGGGGTTGAGTTGGATTACCTTAGTATAGCTCATACCGATAACCTCGAACCTATACAAGAAAAAACTTACAGTAAGACCATTGCACTTATTGCTGCTCGGGTAGGCTCTACACGGTTAATCGATAACATTATCATCAACTAAGCCTATAAAGGATAAAAATGCTCCCCCAACACCACATTAGTGTACCCGAGGAGCAAAGCTTGCTATATCCTAACGGTAAAGCTGGTTAAACAACCACTTAAAAGTACCGTGGGTTTGTGCCCTAAAAGTAATTTCGGGGCCAAATACAAATAACTGCCCCTTACCCACATCGGCCCTAAAGGCACTGATACCCTCTTTCAAATAGGCCTGACCCCAAGCCCAGCCACTACGCAAGGCTTTGTCGGTGTCAAACCAAGCCAATGCTTTTAGTTGTTCGGAGTTTTGGGTAAACTTAAATACCGGGCTATTGTTAAAATAAACATCAGTGTAAGCTTCAAGTCCCCAATTGTCGGCTAGGCTCTCGTCCACCTTTACCCGCAGCACACTACCCGGCACATAATATTTGTCTGAGGATAATTTCTTCTCTTTGCCATCAACCATTGTGGTCAATGCATTTTTTACCGGCAAATTGAGGTGGTAGGCTAAATTGCTGGCCGTACCAATAGCTACAATTTTACCGCCTTGCGCTAAGAACGAGCTCAACTGAGGGATTGATTTAGTGAGCGATATTTTACCAACTCGGTTTTTATAATTATCCGGAACCTTATCCAAGTCCTTGTCATCATTGCCCTTATCTTTAGCAAAGCTTGCCGGAATTGCACCACTTGGTAATATAATTACATCAAATTTAGCTTTTAGATTCCCGGCATCAATATCGGGTGGGTAGATTAGCGTAACATTGAAATGAAACTGTTCCATGAGGTAACGTATCCAGCCCGAAGGCATAGACCCTCCGTAACGATCAAACAGCGCAATACGGGCAGGCTTTATACGCAAGGCTCCGACAGGTTTATTGCTAGCAAAAACTTTTAGACCAAAATTGTTTTCAACTTTTGTAAAGACAGATAAGGATTTTGCATTGGATGGCACATAAAAAGTACCGTCTTGCGGATTGCGCCAAACCTCAACATCTGCTTTCAGTAACTCGTTCACAGCCATAAAACTTTCATTGGCCGATGCACTGAGGGCAAAGCCTTTGGCTCGGGGTAGTTTTTGAGGTTCAAGTTTCAGCAATTCGCCTAAAGGCATTTTTTCTATCGGAACTTCAAGTGCATTTAGTACCCGGTCAAACTTCACATTCATGAGGTAGGCCAAGGTCCATCCGGCGGCATCATAAGGTGCTACAGGCGGCCCGCCTTCGTATTTAAAATCATTGGGGTGATCTTGAGGTTCAAACATATCCAAAATATGTGGACGAAAAGCTTGATCCGTTTTTACTATATAGCTCCCTTTGGGATAGTTTTTGCCCTCAAAACTAAAATCGCTCGTAGCTCGGTGCACTATAACTCCGGTACGTATCAAAGCGTTGAGAAAACGTATAGCAGTACTAAAATCGGGCTGATTGGCAGGGATAATGTAAGCCCGTGCATCTCGATTGCTTGGAGCCTTCATCACGGCATCGTAATACTTCGGGTCGATATTTGAACCGGATTTTGTTTTCCCTTTGGCCAAATCATTGATAGCAGCAATTTTTTGCGGAGAGATAGACCAAGTGTCTCTGTTACCCTTCTCAATAGCATTTTTACCCATACGGTAGGCATTAAAGAGCAACTCGTCATGGTAGCGTTGAGCATAGTTGAGCACAGCATAATTTAAGGATAAGGAATAATCAATTGCATCTTTAAATAACCATTTTCGTGGACTTACCGGGTTGGGCGAGTCGCTGTTGGGGAGTAACCTTGAAGGTACCAAAGGGATCTCCATGGGGTTGGGTGAACCTTGTATTTCGGTGAGCAGACCAATTATATTGTGGAAATAGGTTGTGGTACGCAAACCACCGTTGTACCAGGTTGAAAAAACAGAGCCTCCTCTTTGGGTATAGCCCGGTTTGTCTTCAACATTCAGCCGGTTGTGCATGGCTGCACCTACAGCATCTAAACTAGTGAGGATAATAGGGTCGAATACGTAATTGTGCGGATCGCGGAAGGGAGGGCCGGCCACAATAGTACCCGCTGGGCCACGCTGGTGGTGGTTGTACATTATTTGTGGATTCCACTCGATGAAGAGTTGCCTGCCCATGTTTTGGGTTTCTTTGAGATTGAGCATAAAGAAATCCCTGTTATTGTCGTGCCCGGCATATTTTTGGTACAACACCGGCAAGCCTGATAGCGAACGTTTTTGAGGATTGCTCTCACGCATGTACCAGTTAGACTGCAATTCTTGTCCATCTGGGTTGGCATGTACCAAAAGTACAATAACATCGTTCAAAATACGTGTAGTTTCGGCGTCATTGCTGCTGGCCAAGGTATAAGCAGTTTGAATAAGCTGGTGCGCCCCAACCGTTTCGTTGGCATGTAGGCCTCCATCTATCCACACCACTGGTTTGCCTTCTTTGGCAAGATCACGAGCTTGTTCATCGTTCAAATTTTCGGCATGAGCCAGTTTTTGAGAAATGGCTTTGTACTTGGACAATTGCTTTAGATTTGAAGGTGAGCTAATAATGAGCATGTACTGTGTTCTTCCCTCTTCGGTTTTACCGATATCAAACAATTTTACCCGCTCGGAGCTGGCAGCTAGTTTTTTGAAATAGGCCTCGGTTTGACTGTAGTTGGCCAAATGATAATTGTCGCCGATACTGAAGCCAAAATGACTTTTGGGTGTTGGTACCTGTTGTGCCCTGAGCGCAAGAACAGCAAATACCAATAGTCCAGCAATAAAAATTGAACGAGTGAAATGTTTCATTGTATAAATCTGTTTTTATAAAGGTAAGACTAAAATTGCAAGGCTTAGGACCTAGATAAAAATATTACAATAGCACACACTTTGCCCATCAACTCACAATTAATTTTTACACTTATTGCTTTGGTCTGGTTTTTGTTTTATATTGGTCAAAAAAGAACTATGAAAAAAGGAGCAATATATGGCGCTTTGGTTTGCGGAATGTTAATCAGCGCTTGTGGTAGCACCACTAAAACCCCTGAGCTTTTAAAATATGAGGCTCGCCAGAAAGTGTTGGACATGAACACCAAAAAAAACAAATTGAAAATTGAACTGGAAAAAGAAAAAATAAATAATGAAAAACTGCAAGCTCAGGTAAAGGAGCTAAATGAAAAAGCCAATAAAGAAACGACTAAGTTTAACGCTTCTGACCCCAACTCTACCGCAGCGGACGCCAATGCAACAGCAAAGCTTTTGAAAGAAGTAGGAAATGCCAACTCTAAACTAGAAAAAAGCAACAAAAAAATTGCTTCATTAGAAAAAGACATTGAGAAAGCTGAAGAGAACATCAATAAGCTGAACAAGCAAATTGAATTTGTGGATAATAAATAAAAACTACACATCACATCCTCAATAGGCCAAAAAGCGTATTGGGGATGTTTATTTTAGGAGCAGGTAGAGGTAAACGTAAACCAAGGGTGCGGCAACCAATAAACCATCAAAACGATCTAAAAAGCCTCCGTGCCCCGGTAAAAAAGAGCCCGAGTCTTTCACATTGAGGTTTCTTTTCAGCATAGATTCTACCAAATCGCCAAGCGTACCAAAACTAGCAATGATGGTTGCCATACCCAACCACACTACTGGTTGTACCTCGGTAAACTGCCTCGATACCAATACAGATACGGCCATAGCAGTTAAAAGCCCTCCGAAAAAGCCCTCCCATGATTTTTTTGGCGAGTGCCGCTCAAACAGTTTTCTTTTGCCAAACTTCATTCCAAACAGGTATGCTCCCGTATCATTTGCCCAAAGCATCAACAAAAAAGCTAGCGGAAAGTGAAAACTATAGGAGCCATCCAACAAAAAGCCCAATGCATAAAAGAAACAAAAAGGCAACACCACATAAATTAACCCTGTAAAAGTATAAGCAATATTGGCAAAAGGAATTTTTTCTTTTTTATACAACTCAGCAACAAAAATTAGGAACACAAGAGGCACCATCAAAAGTGCATACTTAAAATCGAGTGCAAATAGCTGGTGAGCAATCAATACCGAAAAGCCCAATGTTGCAAGAACTAAGCCCATATTGCGATGTGGCCTTATCCCTCCAATCTTTATTAATTTATAAAACTCTAACAAAGCCACCAGGCACAACAACAAATAGAAGCCCGAAAAAGTGTAGTCCCCCATAAAGATGGAACCCAACATCACCAATGTAAAGAAAAAAGCAGTTATAGCTCTGGTTTTCATGTTTTTGTTATTCTAATTTTATGATTTTTCTAATTGCTGTTTGTGGGTACTTTTGTATAAATAGACGAGCAAAAATAAACTTAAAAATAGACTAATAAAATAGCCGTACCATTGGTCGGAGGGCTGCTCGTTGAGTTCAAAAGGCAATTGATTGATTTGGTAGTAATAAGCCGAAAGTACAGCAAAACTGTTGTTTATAAAATGGGCAAACGTGCTATACCACAGGTTTTTGGTCCAAAAATAGATGTAGCCAAAAACAGCACCCAACAACAAACGAGGCAAGAAACCAAAAAACTGGAAGTGGATAAAGCTGAAAATAGCAGCCGAAAGCCAGATGGCTGCATGTGCTTGGACAGACGAATTCAGGAAAATACGCATCAAAGCACCTCTAAATAAGAACTCCTCACAAATAGCAGGCACCAATGCTACCACAACAATATTGACGAGCAAATCATCAATCCCCTTCATTTGCAACAAGGCCATAGTGGTAGCCGCAGCTGTATTCTCCATTTGTCGCATCCAATCTTCTAGCCCTTTCAAAAAACCGGGCAAACTGAGTGCTTGGTTCCAATAGTTTAGTATGCTGATGAGTGGTATGGAACACAAGGCCAACAAAAGTACCGTCATCAAAGTTAGCAAATTGGGTTTGTGCAACTGGTAATATTGTCGCGGAGCTTGTTTTTGCCACAAAGACAGCAAAATAGCTGGCACCAAAAACAAACCAATTTGTTGCGCACATAACAAAAGCCTGAAAGGCCCCATGCTGCTAATACTATTTTGCGAGAGCTGCCGCAAACCCTCAAAACCATATATCAAGCCAATAATAAGAACCGCCAAAAGCCCAAGAACCAATAAACCCGCCACAGCAAAAACCAAGAGCAAACTAAGTTGCGCAAATGCCGTGTTATGTTTGGAGGAGGGATTGGGGTTCATTTTTTGAAATATGTGTAACTTTGTGGCTTTGAAGATAAGAAATGTCGGTAAAGATAGGAAATATAGATTTAGGTGAGTTCCCTTTGTTGTTGGCTCCAATGGAAGACGTGAGCGACCCTCCCTTCCGTTACGTGTGCAAACAAGGCGGTGCCGATATGATGTACACCGAATTTATCTCATCAGAAGGATTAATTCGCTCGGCGGCCAAAAGCAAGCAGAAGCTGGATGTTTTTGAGTACGAGCGCCCCATTGGCATACAAATTTTTGGGAGCGAGATTGAGAGCATGAGAGAAGCTACAGAAATTGCCAGCCTAGCAGGACCCGATTTGATAGACATCAACTACGGTTGTCCGGTGAAAAATGTAGCTTGCCGTGGTGCCGGTTCTGGCTTATTGAAAGATATCGACAAAATGGTGCGAATGACCGAGGCCGTTGTAAAAGCCACCCGGCTACCCGTAACGGTAAAAACCCGATTGGGCTGGGATGATGATACCAAAAATATTGAAGAAGTAGCCGAGCGCTTGCAAGATGTAGGCATACAAGCCCTTACCATACACGGGCGCACCCGGGTGCAGCTCTACAAAGGGTCGGCAGATTGGGCGCTCATACGTGAAGTAAAGCGTAACCCACGAATTAAAATCCCGATTTTTGGCAATGGTGATATCGACAGCCCCGAGAAAGCAGCCAACTGGCGCTTGGAGTACGGCGTGGACGGCATGATGATAGGGAGAGCAGCCATCGGGTATCCTTGGATATTTAGAGAAATCAAACATTTTTTTGAAACAGGTACATTAATGTCCGGCCCCAGCCTAGCAGAGCGGGTAGCGGCCTGCAAAACCCACTTCAGCAAATCGATAGAGTGGAAAGGCCCTAAAACCGGAATATTTGAAATGCGGAGGCATTACGCCAATTATTTTAAAGGACTACCTGATTTTAAACCCTACAGAACCCAATTGGTAAAAGAAGAAGATATCGCAATAATCTATAGCATACTGGATGAGATTGCCGATAAATATGCCCAAACCGAACTGATTGGTAACGACATTTGATTATTTGCTGTAAAAATTCCTAATTTTGGTGCAATGGTTACCGCAATTACCCAAGGCATAAAAATATCGGTAGATACCCGCTACCGTCCCGACCATTCTAACCCGGCCAATGGACACTATGTATTTGCCTACCATATCCGTATCGATAATTTTAGCGAGAATACCGTACAGCTACTCAGTAGGCAATGGCTAATTTTTGATTCGGAAGGTTCGCACCGACAGGTAGAAGGTGATGGGGTAGTTGGCGAACAACCAATTATTGCACCCGGACAAAGTTATAGTTACGTTTCGGGCTGCAACCTACATACCGATATGGGTAGTATGCGAGGGCACTACACCATGCTACGCCAAAACGATGAAAGCACTTTCCGGGTGGATATTCCCGAGTTTCAATTGGTTGCTCCTCATCGCCTCAACTAGGTTTTTTTCCTTGTATATTGTTGGGCTTGCTTTTTAGTGATTGAGGAAGATGCAAGTATACCCATATAGTGTATCTCGATATTCATTTAACCGAGTAACTTCATTTCATATCGGCTTCGCTACTTTAAGTCCTGGAATTAGCTTTTACTATTTCCTGACTTGTCCACTTTAGTGCAACAAATCAAGTTTGGCTAATAATTCTTCTAATTCCTTAGTAATTTTTCCCTTAACAATCACTTCTTTTTGAGTTAGTTTGTTTTGCATTCGGGCA
>JBDHXL010000050.1:0-11634 GCA_039810685.1 Pedobacter sp.
TTACAAGCTGCATTTTTAACTCATATCAAACGTTTGTTTGATTTTTATCGAAATATTTTTTTGTATTACATTAAAATATCTTATAAATTCAACCATATTTTAATCAAATTTATTAACCTAATTAAAGATTTACAGATGAAAAAACTACTACTTTCATTATGCATGGCCTTACCTATTTTGGCTAGCGCACAGGTGGGTGACCCCGAAACTGTCACTACACGTACTCCCTTAGATCGTACTTCGTGGACGGCTACAGCCTCCTCGGAAGAGACCCAAGGCGAGGGCAACAACGGCTATGTGATAAGACCTGACAACTTTAAGTACAATTTCTTAGATAACACCCTAGGTACATTTTGGCACTCGAAATGGTATGGTGGCAACGACGCTTTACCTCACACTATTGTGGTTGACATGCAATCGGCACAAACAATTAGTGGTGTATTTATTACTGCCAGACAAACTAATAACGAAGGCCGACCTAAAGCCATTGTAATAGCAACCAGCCCCGACAATGCTACATGGACCGACCAAATAACAACTGATGCTGCCGGAACAGCTGCCCAACAAAATTTTGATTTTACTGCTGATGTAAGTGGCGTAAGATATGTTAGACTTACCATCAACTCTACACAAGGTGGACAGCAATCTACCGCCTTGGCCGAAATAGGTGCTTATAATAAATCGGTTGTTACGAACGTCTATTCGTGGAACAGAACCGGTTGGGTAATTACCGCCACCGACAAAGATGGCAATCCTGATAGTTATGCTACCCAACCTACAGATTACATGAAAGATGCCAACAACTCTACCTATTGGGAAGCAGATTGGTCTAAAGGAGCCGGCTATTTCCCTCGTACAATTAAAATAGATTTGGGGGCAGTTCGTCAGGTAAACAAGTTCTCATATATTCAAAGAAATCACTACAACTCTAGGGTAAAAACTGCTACCATTAGTTATAGTGCCGATGATGTAACTTATACCAGCATGTCTACTAGTACTTGGGAACCTAACTCAAACGAAAATGCCATACTAATAGGTCATACCGAGAACATTCGTTACATTAAAATTTTAATTGACGATAGTTATGGTGATGCCTCTTCTGTTGCATTAGCAGAATTTAGAGCCTACTACGAGCAAATATTGCCCGTAGCCTTAAATGGTTTCCAAGCCAAAGCTAACAATAATGGTGTAAGTTTAACTTGGAATACTTCGGTAGAGCACAATGCCTCACACTTTAATGTATTGCGCTCATCAGACGGTAAAAACTTTAGCAAAATTGGTCGTGTAGAAGCTGCAGGCAACTCATCAAGCAGCAAAAGCTACCGCTACAACGACAACAGCCCATTGGCCGGCACCAATTACTACCAATTGCAACAAGTAGATTTAGACGGTAGCAGCACCACATCAGCGGTAGTTTCTGCCCAAGTATCACTTGCCAAAGCAAGTTTAGAAGTAAAAGCCATCAACGGCGGACAAGTAAGCCTTGCTGTAAGCGGATTAGCTGCTGACAAAGGTGTATTAACAGCTAGCAACTCTTTAGGACAGGTAATAGCTTCGCAAAATGTAGATTTCAGCAAAGGTGTGGCTACATTAAATGTAGGTACAGCCAAAGGCTTAATCATCTTTACATTTACTAGTGCCGAAGGAAGCTTGAGCAAAAAGCTAGTAAAATAAGCTATCTTAAATAGTAATTTATAATAAAAGCCCGGAAATTCCGGGCTTTTATTGTTTTATAGCAAATAGATTTGTGCTTATTGAAAACAAACAATAGAGCAATGAATTGTCTGAAAAAAAAATTACTTCAAAAATTGATAAGCTAGTCGCAAAGCAATAAAATCAAAAGCAGTTTTTTGACCAAAACTAGCCAAACCAAAATTGGGATCTAACCACGATTCGTAGCGTATTGAAAAATTTAAAGGCTGTTTTGTAGAACGTGTACCCATACCAAAAGACCAAGCCCCACTACTATTGCCCGTGTTGCTTTGCATTGCAACACCACCCAAGCCTTCGAAATAAAAATCTGTAGAAGTATAATAACGCAAACCTACTTTTAGCGGAAATGCAGATAAGCCCTGCATGCGGTAGCCCATAAATTTCTTACCAACAAAATAATTATAAGCAATACTAGAACTCAGCGCAAGCCGATTAGAAAGCGAGTAGCCTAAGTTTAGCCCTGCCCCAAAGCCCAAGGCGCTTCTGTTGCTTGCGTTGCCGGTAGGGAGATTAAACTCGGCAGCGGCATCCAACTGAAATTGCTGTGCCTTTAGTCCCGCAGAGCTGATACCCAGCAAAAACAAAAAGGGTAAAATTTTCATGAATTGTTTAGTGTTAATTTTTTAAAAATAGCTTCGAGACCCAAACCTTGATGCGCTTGTTTTAAATCGGCCAAACTTGCCTGAGCCACCACACTACCTTTGTTGATAATCAGAATATCGTCGCACAAAGCCTCTACCTCTTGCATAATATGGGTAGAGATGATTAGCGTAGTGTTTTGCCCCATGTGGCGAATAAGTTTGCGTACTTCGTCAAGCTGGTTGGGATCTAGGCCAGAGGTAGGCTCATCCAATATCAGTACCTGCGGCTGGTGGATAATGGCTTGTGCCAAACCTAAACGCTGTTTGTAGCCTTTAGACAGGGCTGCAATTTTTTTATGTGCTTCGCTTTGCAGGCCAACTTGTGTTATAACTTCCTCTATACGGGTTTTGGCTTGTTGTAGGCCATACGTATCGGCAACAAAGGCTAAAAACTCTCGCACGTACATATCTTGGTACAAGGGAGTGTTTTCGGGCAAAAAACCAATTATCCGTTTCACTTTTGGGGCATCCTTTTGTACATCCAATCCCGCTATCAAAATAGAACCTGTAGTAGGTTTTAAATAGGCTGTTAGCATTTTCATGGTGGTGGATTTACCAGCGCCATTGGGCCCCAAAAAACCTAAAACACGCCCCTTATGTGCCTCAAAGCTGATATGATTGACCGCTTTTTGCGTTCCATATACCTTGCTTAGCTCTTTTACAATTACGCTCAACTTCTTCTTGTCTTTTAAAATAATTTACTCTGCCCCTTATCATCCAGTTTGATATCATCCGGATTGGTAATTTCAAAAACTGGTTTTTTCTTCTGCACAGTCGTTTCACCATTTTCGGCAGGTTGCTCTACTTGGTTTGTCGCAATTTCTGCCTGACTTTCTGCTACCGATTGTACCGAGCTGAAAGATAGTTTAGGTTTTTCTTTGATTTGGTTTGGCTCTGTATTGGGCTCATCCGTCGATGGACTATCATTGATAACTGTTTCCGTTTCTTCCAACTCATCTATACCAATCTCGTCATAGGCATTTTCTAATTCTACTCGCAATACATGATGACTGCTCAATCGGTTACCGTTGGCCTTCCATCCCTTCACATCTATCAGCGAAGCCAATTCCAGATGCAAGATCTCTGGGGTTTTACTTTTGCCTTTTTCTACCTCAACCTGCAATTGAGCATCGGGCCGCCCGCTAATAAGTACCAACTTAGAGCCGGGTTCATCACTAATAAAACTCGATAACTTACCCAAAGGTTGTGCCTCGAAAACAAAACGTTTTACGAAATAGTTTTTGGCTTTGGCATCATAATGTACTGCACCAAAAACCTGTTCGGGATCAAATTTTCGCATCAGCACAATTCCTTCGTCAAAATGGTTGTTCAACTCAAATGAACTGAGCTCGTAAGTACCGTTTTGATAGACCTGCAAAATTTTGTCATCCCCATCAAATTCGCCCAGGTATTTACCTCTATTATCAACATTGAGCCTTTTCAACACCTCATCGTACCATATTTTTATACCCGAAAGGGTTGATACCCCTTTTGTTTTAAGAACAATCTTTTTAATCGGGAATTTCACAACAATATTTCCCATTGAACTACGCCCTTTGATGGCGATGTTTGCAAAATCCAGATCAATATTTAACTTTTTTAGTTTAGAATGGGCTTTTAACTGTACCGTAACAACCTCGGCTTCACCATTGGGGTTGGCGGTAAAGTACAGCACTTTGGTGCCTTTGCTCCCTTTGGTCAAATCGTATTCCTTATCGCGGGTAACTCCCAGCACCGAAAAACGTTTAATATAA
This sequence comes from Pedobacter sp., assembly GCA_039810685.1. Lineage (GTDB taxonomy): Bacteria > Bacteroidota > Bacteroidia > Sphingobacteriales > Sphingobacteriaceae > Pedobacter. The sequence goes on from JBDHXL010000050.1 coordinate 4,109, forward strand.
CTAATACCACTAGCCCCATCTTTATAAATGAGGTTATAAACGGTACGATCATCGCCTTTTTTAAAGACTTGGGCATGGATGATGTTTTTGCCTACAAAAGACTTATCAGCAACCTTGGTCACCAAAAATTTCCCGTCTTCTCTAAAAACAATAATCTCATCGATATCGGAACAATCCCCAATGTATTCATCTTTTTTTAGACCTGTACCCACAAAACCATCCTCGCGGTTTACATAGAGTTTTACATTGGCTAGAGCTACTTTGGCAGCCTCTACCCTATCAAAAAGCCTTATTTCTGTTTTGCGCTCACGTCCTTTGCCGTATTTTTGCTTTATCTTCTCGAACCAAGCTATGGTATAATCGGTAAGGTGACGAAGATGGTTTTTTACGGTCTTCATCTCCTCGGTGAGGGCTTTCATTAGCTCATCCGCTTTTTTAACATCAAAACGGGTGATGCTGCTCATAGGCTTATCAATCAGTTTTTTGAAATCTTCGGGCTTAATTTCTCGGTAAAAACTGGCCTTAAAGGGTTCAAACAAGGTGTAAAGCACTTGTACCACCGTATCAAAATCGCCCGAGTTTTCATAATCAGGATGCTTATACATCCCCTCTTGGATAAAAATTTTGAGTAAAGAACTAAAAAGAACACGCTCTTGCAAATCGTGCAATTTTATCTCTAACTCCCTTTTGAGCAATGATTTGGTGTATTTGGTATTTTCTTCCAAAATATCATTCACGCTCATAAAATGCGGAGCATCATTTTTGATAACACAAGTGTTGGGCGCAATAGAAACCTCGCAGGCAGTGAAAGCATAAAGCGCATCAATGGTTAGATCGGGTGAGATGCCCGGAGCCAAATGAATAACAATCTCTACATTGGCGGCTGTATTATCTTCAATTTTTTTGATTTTAATCTTACCCTTGTCATTGGCTGCCAAAATACTATCAATCAAACCACCTGTTGTGGTACTGTAGGGTATTTCGGTAATAACCAGTGTTCGTTTATCTTTTTCTACAATTTTGGCTCGTACTCTTATTCGGCCACCTCTTTGTCCTTCGTTGTATCCAGAAAAATCGGCCATGCCACCTGTCATAAAATCGGGTACAATATCCGAACGCTGCCCTCTTAAAATACCTATAGACGCATCAATCAACTCATTGAAATTGTGTGGCATAATAGTGGTTGACAGACCTACGGCAATACCATCAGCACCCTGGGCAAGCAACAAGGGAAATTTTACCGGAAGCGTTACGGGTTCTTGGTTTCTGCCATCATAACTCAATTGCCAAGGGGTAATTTCCGGATTAAAGACCACATCGTTCGCAAATTTGGATAAACGTGCTTCAATGTACCGAGGTGCAGCCGCACTATCGCCTGTAATGGGGTCACCCCAGTTTCCTTGGCAATCAATAAGCAAATCTTTTTGACCAATTTGCACCATGGCATCGCCGATAGAGGCATCGCCATGCGGGTGGTATTTCATGGTGTTACCAATTACGTTGGCAGCCTTATTAAAACGTCCGTCATCCATTTCTCTTAACGAGTGCATAATGCGTCGTTGTACCGGCTTAAAACCATCGTTGATGTGTGGTACAGCTCTTTCCAAAATCACGTAAGATGCATAATCCAAAAACCAATTCTCGTAAAGGTCTTTTATGGGCATCACCTTGCTTTGCTGCTCGTGGCTTTGGTTTTGTTCGTCAGAATTGAGGTCCTCTATCTCTTGGCTCATGTACGTTTATTTTTTACTAAAACCGTAAATATAGGATTTGAGGCCGATTTTAACGATTTTAGTTTTTAACACGTATAGAAAAACAGCGATAATTGTCGATAATTTTTAAAAAATAACCTTGCATCACCTATATTTGAAACTAAGCCTATCACATGAATTTTAGTAACGAAACCATCAATTTAAGTGAACTCCCCGAATTTGAAGCTGCTGCTTTGTCTAAGCCTCACCCAAACTATTGGAAAGTTATCAGCATCAATTTGCTTTGTTTTATGCTTTTTCTTGCTCTAAGCATTTTTTTGATTCTCTATATCAACGAGTGGTTAAACCTAAAAGTTATTTTCTTAACTTCTAGTGTGTTTACTGGTTTGGGGCTTTTTCTCTTTTATGTGTACCGAATGGCTTTTAAACGGCGTGGGTATGCTTTACGCAGCCTAGACATTCAATACAAAAGTGGACTTATCGCCGAAAAAACAACAATTGTACCCATCAACAGAATACAACATGTAGCCCTAAACGAGGGGCTGTTTTCAAGAATGTATGGATTGGCCTCACTACAAATTTATACGGCCAGTGGCAACGAAGGCGATATACAGATAAAAGGTATTGAGCTAGAGAGCGCACAGCGGATGAAAACGCACTTGATCAACCAGATTGCTGCACAAACCAACAACAACTAAATGAATTTGCAACAGCAGTATTTTGATCGTCCACAAAAACAATCGGTTTGGGGTATTGTGGTTAACGCTTTAGTGTTTGCCCAAGAAGTTTTACGTGCCGTGGCCATACCTTTGGTCATTGTCTTTATAAAAGGGAAACCGGGTTTTTATACTTATTTTGCTTTTGGCTTGGCACTAATGCTAGTGGTTGCACTTTTGATAGGTTATTTGTATTATAAAAATTTCAGTTTCACCCTCAACACCAGCTCAAAACACTTCAGTATCCAAAAAGGAATTTTCAGCAAAAAGAACCTGACAATTCCTCTAGACAAGATACAACACGTGCAACTGAAACAATCGTTCGTACAACGAGTTATTGGGGTTTATACTTTAGAAATTGATACAGCCGGCACCGAAAAAACCGAAATAAAAATCCCTTCTATTGCCAAAGCTATGGCGCTTGTTTTCAAGGAAAACCTCCTATCGGGTGGTTGTGGACAGGACAGCCTGAAAGTGTCACCACAAAAACAGACTACGCAAGCGCCTCAAACCGTCCTAAAGCTAGATACCGAAACGCTAATTCGGGTTGGGCTGACCAGTCACTACGGCCAAAGCCTTGCCCTATTGTTTAGTTTTGTTGTGGCCACCACCAAAGATCTCAACGAAGTTTACAGCGCTCTTTTCAGCCAAAACGAATACTTCACCGAAATTTTATTAAAAAGTAGCCTCTCTATACTGGTTTACCTATTACTTTTAAGTGTTTTAATTCTTGTTTTGCTTTGTGTAAACCTCATGAGAAGCTTGTTGAAATATTATCGTTTCGAGCTACGCCAACAAAACGAAGACTTAAGCATCAGTTCGGGATTTTTTACTCGAAAAAACACTCTGCTCAACCCTGCTAAGGTGCAAATTTTGTGTATCAACCAAAATTATCTGCAAAAAAAATTCAGTATCAGTAATCTCAATATTCGTCAAGCACAAGGCGGTAAATCCGAAGATCAGAAAGAATTATCGAGCCACAATTTGGACATACCGGGCTGTAGCCCATCAGAACAAGACAGGATCTTAAATTTGCTTTTGGCCAAAATCCCCAAAAAAGAACAGGCCTACCGACCCAACATCAGGTTCTTGGCTTTGGCTTCCTTCATAAAGATTTGTTTACCCATCCTAGCCTTTATGGTTTTTATTCATTACAGCTACCCCAATTACCCCTACAGGTATCTAATAGTGCTTGTATATGCTTTGGTGGCTTTCTTTATGCTGTATAGGAGTTATAGAAAACACCGATTGTATGTCGATGAAAATTATATCATTAAACAAGAAGGAATTTGGGACATTAGCACAATCATTGTTGAAGTGCACAAAATTCAATCCATCACGGTATCGCAATACCCCTGGCACAAGGCTTTGGACATAGGGCACCTCTCGCTTCATACCGCAGCCGGTTCTGTCAGGTTTTTATACGGCAACTTTAGCCAAATCAAGTCTTTGACAAATTTATGGCTATACCGGGTAGAGGCCGACAACAAAAATTGGATGTAAGCCGAAAAATACAGCAAGCACAACTTACCAACATCTTCTTTTTGAACAGCACAAATTGCTAATTTTGAACTTCAACAAAACGTAGTAGATTTGGATTATTTAGCAGGCTTAAACGAACAACAGCGAGCAGCAGTAGAGCAAACCAAAGGACCGGTAATGATTGTGGCCGGAGCAGGCTCGGGCAAAACTAGGGTCATTACCTATCGGGTAGCCCACCTTATAAGGCAAGGCATAGACCCTTTTAATATTTTGGTACTGACCTTTACCAATAAAGCTGCTAGAGAAATGCGTGAACGTATTGAAAAAGTAGTGGGTGGCGAAGCCAAGAATATTTGGATGGGCACTTTTCACTCTGTTTTTGCAAAGATATTACGTGTTGAAGCCGAAAAAATTGGTTACCCCTCCAACTTCACCATTTACGATACCGACGATTGTAAGAGCTTGATAAGAAGCCTACTAAAAGAAATGCAGCTCGATGATAAACTCTATGCCCCCAATGTGGTTCTAAACAGGATATCAGCAGCAAAAAACAACCTCATTTCTGTTGGTGAGTACCAAAACAACAGCAGTATCCAAGCAGAAGATAGCCAAAACAAAAGGCCTTTACTGGGGCAGATTTATGAAAACTATGCCAAGCGATGCTTCAGAGCCGGAGCAATGGATTTTGATGATTTACTATACAAAACCAATGTTTTGCTCAGAGATCACCCCGAGGTGCTGTATAAATACCAGCACAAGTTTAAATACATTATGGTGGATGAGTACCAGGACACCAATTTTTCACAATACACCATTGTAAAAAAACTGGCTGCCGCTTTTGAGAACCTTTGTGTAGTGGGTGATGATGCCCAAAGTATCTACGCTTTTAGGGGAGCCAATATTCAAAATATCCTCAATTTTGAACGTGACTACCCCGATCTAAAAGTGTTTAAACTAGAACAAAACTACCGATCGACCCAAAATATTGTTGAGGTAGCCAACAGTATCATCGCCAACAACAAAAACCAATTAAAAAAGAATGTATTTTCGGCCAACGAATCGGGCGACAGAATAAAAATACTACGTGCTTTTACCGATAACGAAGAAGGTAAAATTATTGCCGAGGCCATAGCTCAAGAGCGTGCTGCAAGCGCTTGTGATTATCACGATTTTGCCATACTTTACCGCACCAATTCGCAAAGCCGTGCAATGGAAGAAGCTTTACGAAAATTGAATATTCCCTACAAAATTCACGGTGGCTTATCTTTCTATCAACGCAAAGAAATCAAAGATCTTATCGCCTATTTCAGGCTAACCTTCAATACCGCCGACGAAGAGGCTTTTAAGCGAATTATCAATTATCCACGCCGTGGTTTGGGCGACACGACAATAGAAAAAATAGCCGTTGCTGCCGACCAACATGATATTAGTATGTGGCAGGTAGCTTGCAATCCGGCGTTCTACATTGAAGGTCGCATACCTAGCCAATTGGGCGATTTTACTTTAATGATACAAAGCTTTGCTGTTGAAGCCAAAAAATTGGATGCTTACGAGGCTGCCCTATACATTGCCAAACATTGTGGTATTTTAAAAGATTTGCACAGCGACGATAGTGTAGAAGGCAGAGCCCGATATGAGAATATTCAAGAATTATTGGCCGGTATCAAAGAATTTGCCGAGCGTGAGGATATTGAAGATCGTAGTTTGGCTACTTTTATGCAAGATGTAGCCTTGCTTACCAACGACGACATGAACAAGTCTGAAAATGCCGACACGGTAACACTCATGACCATTCACTCGGCAAAGGGGCTAGAGTTTAAGAACGTGTACATTGTTGGCTTAGAAGAGAACCTGTTCCCCTCGCAACTTTCTGTAAACTCTCGCAGCGAGCTAGAAGAAGAGCGCCGCCTATTTTATGTAGCCATTACCCGTGCCGAAAAGAAATTGACCATCAGCTATGCAACTTCACGATACCGCTGGGGACAATTGAGTACTTGTGAACCCAGCAGGTTTATCAACGAAATTAACCCCAAATACCTCGAACACGAAGCCTTAAAACAGGCTAAGCCAAGCTACAGCGACGGCACTTTTGACCGCGAAAGAAGAACATGGAGCCAAGAACGTAGCATAGGCCGAACAGAACACAAAAGCAGTGTTAGTTTTAGCCCCAAACCTAAGGTAACGGCAGTTTTGCCCAAAGCACATGTACCCAGCGCTGGATTTACACCTAACCTACCCGAGGAGTTTCAGAACGGTATGGAGGTCGAACATGAACGGTTTGGCTTTGGCAAAATCATCAATATTGAGGGTAAAGCACCCGATTTAAAACTAACTGTTTTTTTTAAAGGCTTGGGCAACAAACAACTTTTATTGAAATACGCCAAACTGCAAATTGTAAAATCATAAATTCAATTTCGAATTGAGCAATTGCTGATAAGGCATGGTATCGGCTACCGCACTTTGAAAGGTTTTGTAATATGCCTTAACGGCCAAAAAAGGTAACATTAACAATAGTACAGCTAGCATTTGCCCAGCCATGTTGTGGCCTAGTCTGTTTTGTTCGCCCAATGCAATGGCTAATCTCAGCGAAATAGCGGTGCCGCTAAGGTTGAAAGCTGCCCTTCTTTAATTCGTTACTTGGTTTGTCGGCTTGTTGTGATGCCGATCTTTTGCATTTTTGTTTGGCTTTGTGTGGTTGGAAAAATGTAAGTGTGCCACCAAAAGCGTTGGGCTTGTCTGGTTATTCCATTAATTTTTCGGACGTTTTTCGGACGTTTACTGTTTGTCGGGTAAAATGTATTTAGTTCCTCGTCCTGTGCTTCCAACTTTCACTAAAACTCCTTTGTCTGTCAAGTCTTGTAATTCTGTTGCCGAAACAGATTTTTTGAGACCGTTTATTTCTTGGTACTCGCTGTTTGTAATTTTCCCTTTGTCTTTGGTAAATAAAACCGCTTTTACTTGTCTGTCGTTTAATCCGAGTGTTTGCAGGTATTCAGCGTTAAAAATGCTAAATCCAACAAACCCAAAAGTCTTATAACGTTTTTGCAGCTTGGCGAAGTGGCGGAAATCGAAGCCGAAATGTTCAGTTTTGTACTAAAGTTCAATCGAAGAATTGAACTTGAATTTAACACTGAACCCGTCATTTTACCAAACTGCCTGTTGTGTGTTCGGCTTTTTTATGCAAGTTGCAAATATTCGTTTTCAATTTTTACGTTAAAATTTATATCTGCTTTTAATGCTCTAAAAACCTTTAAGATTGTGTCTATTGTCGCACTATTTGTGCTACTTTCCAATTTTGAGATTTGTGATTTTTGAACGCCAATAAGTTTGCCTAATTCTTCTTGTGTTAAGTTTCGCTCTTGTCGGGCAGCTTTAATCATACGTCCCAAAACATCCATACGAAGTTCATATTCGTTGTCGTCTCTTTCTTTTGTTCCAACTTTGCCAATGTATTTGTCTTTCATTTCGGCAAGTGAATACGATTTCATTTCTTTAGTTGCCATAATTATTTTTTCTTTTTTCTGTTAAAATACTCTTGTCTAATCCGTTCCGCCTTATCAATTTCTTTTTGCTGAACTTTTTGGTCTTTCTTAATAAATCCGTGGGTTGCCAAAAC
>JBDHXL010000051.1:0-10958 GCA_039810685.1 Pedobacter sp.
AGACCGATTATTATAGTGTACCCCAATGTTAGTACCACTATTAAGCTACGCTAAGATAATTTTCTTTTTTGGTTTTATACAATTTTTCTGGTTTTATATTTCCGATTCCTTGGTGTTTCCTTTGGTTGTATCCGTTTATAAATTCTTTGATTCCTTGATAAAGTTCTAAACCTGTTTTTGCAGGATTTAAATAGATGTAGTCATACTTTATCGTGCGAAAGAACCTTTCCCATAGATATTGTCTGTAGCTCTTCCTTTACCGTCCATACTGATTCTAATTCCATGATCTCTCAAAAAGTCAATCCAATGGGGTGAGGTGTACTGACTACCCTGGTCGGAGTTGATAATCTCCGGTTTGCCATACCGGGTTATCAAGGCATTAATCAGCTCGGTTTGGGTTTCTTTTTCCAAAGTGTTGGAAAGCTGCCACCCCACTATATAACGACTGTAAACATCGATTACCGCCGTTAAATACATAAAACCCCTCTCCATAGGAACATAACTAATGTCAATCTGCCAGACTTGATTGCTACGGTTGATCTTTAAACCTCTCAGCAAATAAGGTTGGATGTATTTTGCTTTTCCCAATTTACTGAGATTTCGTTTGGGATAAATGGCCTCTATGCCCATCAAACTCATTAATCTTGAGACCCTTTTGGTATTAACCTTATTACCAATTTCTTCTAATTCGTTCGTTATCCGCCTTATCCCAAAACTGGGATGTTTCAAATGGATTTGGTCAATATGCTTCATCAAGTCTAAGTTTAATTCGCTCTCAAATAGAGGCTTATAATACAAACTGCTGCGACTAACCGAGAGCATATCACATTGTTTACGGATACTGATTTTTGAGTGTTCATCAACCAAGGAAATCCGTTCTTTTACAGACCGGTTTTCCATAAGCTTTTTTTTAAAAAATCATTCTCCATTTCCAACTGACCAATCTTTTGGTAAAGCTTATCCACTTTCTGTTCTGTGTCTTCCTTTTTCTTTTCCGAGGCAAAAGTATTGGAAGCATGGTCTAAAAACTCACGTTTCCAGTTGCTGATTTGGCTCGGTGAAACCTCAAAACGCTGAGCAAGTTCTGATAGGGTTTCTCTCTCCTTTAACGCTTCAATAGCCACTTGAGCCTTGAAGGATGCACTGAATTTTCTTCTACTTTTCTTCATAATTACAAGTTAAATGTATGACTTTTTTTAACTTAACTTGTGGTCTTAAATTTGGGGGACATTATAGTAGTAGCACCAAATCAACAACTAGACCAAGCCATTGCTCGCTTAAGCCACCCCTTTTGAGCTAGGGCTTGGTTCTAGGAGAGTAATTATTGATTACTTAAGCACGTATCTATACAAGATGTAGATTAGTAATGAAGCAACGCCAAGTGCAATGATATTACCTTTGGTAAGCAGCTTTTCCTTGTGCTTTGGCGGTTCTAACTTAGGAAACTGTTCTAATCGGAAATACCAGACTTCTAGCTCTATCAAATCAACATTAACCAATGGTTGTACTTCGTTTAAAAGCAACGTAGAAATACCAGAGGAGTTTAACTCAAAGCAAGTTCAATCAAGAATTGCAATTTTAGTTTGAATTGAATCAGTATTTATATGCAATACAAGGGAGTTATTGTATGATTACTAGCACTTAGTCCAAAGAAATAACCTTTTTGGGGTTAAAACCTTCAAATAGCTATTATAATAACACTGTAGATGAATAGCAGATATAGCGTTTGTAAAGATGCTATTGCCTAATCTTTAAAATGAACATAAAAGGTTGTACCTAAACCGGGTGTACTTTGCACCTCAATACTACCACCCATAGCCTCTATTTGGCTACGCACAATAAACAAGCCCAAGCCCCTGGCATCGGCATTGCCGTGAAAGGTTTGGCTAAGTCCGAAAATTTTGGCACCGAAACGGAGCAAATCTATACCCAATCCATTATCGGCAATTGAGAAAACAATCTCGTCTTTTCTTTTTTCGGCATCTAGCACAATTACGGCTGCACGGTCTGGCGAAGCGTATTTCAACGCATTGGTCAATAAGTTGAGTAATACGCTTTCTAAGTAAGCTTTATTGAAAGTGACATATATATCAACCGGTACTTGGTTTATTACCTGTGCATTGCTACTTGCGATACGGGGAGCTTCGGTATCTATTACCATAGAAATGTGTCGATGGAGGTTGAGCTTTTCTTTCTCTACCCCAATATTAGCCCTGATGTTTACAATTTCGTTGAGGTTAATCAAAGTAGCATCTAAGCTATTTAGAATAGTTTGTAGCATTGCAAACATACTTTGTCGTTCTTCGGCGGTATCGGCCATTTGTATGAGCGTCAAAAGCCCCTGCATATTACTGGAGTGTGAACGTAAATTATGCGATACGATATACGAAAAATTGACCAGTCGTTTGTTTTGCTCTACAAGTATCTGGTGCGATTTTATAAGATCAAGCTCTGCTTCTTTGACCTGGGTAATATCGGTTAAAACCCCACGCAACAGCTTCGGTTCTTCTAAGTTGGGATAAATAGTCACGTTATCCCTCACCCATTTTACTTCATTATTTTTACTCAACAAACGGTATTCTAGCACGTGGTTTTTGGATTTGAGAAGTTCATCTTTGTAATAGGTCATCAACCTTTCTACATCATCGGGGTGTATTTTCATGAAATTAAAGACCCCAATAGTTTCTTCGGCGGTATAGCCCAATAAATCAGAAATTTTATTACTGATAAAAGTACAGCGATACTGGTCGGTCATGTCGGCCTCCCATACTACACCCTCTAAGCTGTTTATTAGGTTTTCGATATGGTCTTTGGAGTGCCGTAGATTGTTTTCTAACAATACTTGCCCCGTAATATCCTCTGCAATAATGATATGCTGTCGGCTGCTTTGTTCGATAGTCCATAAAGGGCTAACCGTAGAGTTTACCCAAATTAGATGACCATCTTTGTGCACAAAACGCCTCACCGAGTTGTACTGCTTAATATGGTCCTTTAACAGTTTTTTGAAATATTCGGAGTCTTTGCCCAAGTCTTCGAAATAAATCAAATCTTTTACCTTTTTTTGTTTCAGTTCTTCTTCGGTATATCCCAAAATTTTGCAAAAGAACGAGTTGACTTCTAACAAGATACCAGTGCTCGAGTCGACTCGTAAAATACCTATTGCGGCCTTGTCAAATATGAGCTTGTATTTGCTTTCTGATTTGATTAACAATTGGTGCTGTTGTGCCAACAGATTGGTTATTTTAGATTGGTTATCCAGAAAGCGATAAAACAAATAACTAACTAAAAGCGATAAACCAATCCCAAAAATTAAGAAAAACAACAAAGGGTTGTCTTTGTAAATAGATCGGGTATCTTTCAAATACAAATTCCAATCGCCTCTGTCTATATATCTTTTTGCCGATATTTTATTAGAAAAAGTGGTATCGCCTCCTAAAAAGAATTCTTCATTAGCTTTGTCGTCTTGCAAATTAATTTTAGAAAGTTGAAACTGGTAATAATCATTAGGTTGAGGCAAAACACCTATTGTTTCTAGCAGTTTATCCAATTTTATCACTACCGATGAGTAGCCCCAAAGCACGTTGTTATGGTAAATGGGTAGCAAGCCAACAATACCTTCACCTCCACTTCTTAGCTTTAGTGGCCCATGAAAATAAGCATAATTTCGCTTTAGTCCTTGCTGTATCTCCTGTCTGGTAAAGGGTGCATCTTTATAAATATTCTTACCAAGCTCCAGCTCATTTCCTTTAATTGGATAAAAATATCGAAGTATACTGTCTTTAACAAGCTGAACAGATTCTATGATGGGGTTTTCGTCCATCAGCTTTTTAGCCGTAATCTCAAAATTATTAGACACACCCTTATCGTTAACACTTAAAGCCAATATTTGGCAGGTGCCTTGCGCAATGTTTAATACATCATAAAGTTTTTGCTCGGCAATGTACAAATCCTTGCCCACTGCAATTTTTCTTTCTTGCTTGGTGAGCTGGTAACGCTGATAAACAAAATATAAACATAAAATCAGTTGTAGGAGAAATACTAAGAGGGCAACTATTCTTTTGTATTTTAGTAGAAAGCCGTTCTCTAGTTTTTTATTATTTACTAAGGTCATATTCGGAATAAACTGTGCTAAAGATATTTAAAAAAACTTATTCTATTTCATTTTGATTTATTTAGAACTAATATCGTAGAATATTCACTACGCTTTTACTAAAAAAATACATTGAAATTTAACTTATTATAAGAATACTTACCAGCAATAAGCTATTTTTGGAATCAGAATAAAAATATAGGACAATTAATTGACCAAAGCTCGAAGTGCCTCCAAAAAGCACTACGAAAAAAAATGGCAGTATCTAACTCATTTACCGACGAAGAATTGGCTGTACTGTTAAGCCAAGGAGACCGAGTAGCTTTTACACTCATCTACAATCGGTATTTTCAGGTGCTTTATATACACGCCTACCATAAACTATCGGATAGCCAAGAAGCGCAAGACATTGTTCATGAGCTTTTTGCTCAATTATGGGCCAAACACCAAGAATTAAACATTCAGCAAAGCCTGCAAAGCTATCTCTACGCCAGTATCCGAAACAAAATACTGGATCATTTTGCCAAGAAGGATGTACGCAATAAGTACCTGCAATCTTTGGATGGCTTTTTACAACAAAATTATTGTGTAACCGATCATCGAATACGCGAAAAACAGCTGAATGCCTTGATTGAGAAAGGAATTACCAGCCTTCCCGACAAAATGAGAACAGTTTTTGAAATGAGTCGCCAACAAGCATTAAGTCATAAAGAAATAGCCCAACAGCTCAACTTATCCGAAAACACGGTTAAGAAACAAATAAACAATGCTTTACGCATATTGCGTAGCAAGATAGGCTTACTGTTTACACTTTAATTTAATATTTTTTTAATAATCATCTAACCCCAAAGCCCTAGTTAACCGACTTAGTAATTAATAAGGGCAATTCCCGTATTATGAACAAAGCAAAAGAACTTTTAGAAAAATATGCTGCTGGAAAATGTAGCCCCGAAGAATTGGCCCTGTTAGAAACTTGGTATCTGCAAGAAAATGAGCCCAAAGCTATGCTAAAACCCGAGCAGGTAGAGCAAGCTCGGCTAGCTGTATGGGAAAAATTGGCCGTACAAGAAGAACTACCCAAAGCAACAAGCAAAAGTAGCAAACTGATTTGGTACTGGACAAGTGCTGCGGCAGCCCTGCTCATCATTAGCTTTAGCGTTGCTTATTTCACCAATAAGCCCAGCCAAGTAGAGCAACAACAAATTAGCCAAAATATAATTGTGCCGGGTAGCAACAAAGCGACGCTTATTTTGGCTGATGGTCAAACAATAGACTTAGGCTTGGCAAAGGAAGGGCTGTTGAACAAGGAACAAGGCATAGCCATTTATAAAACCAAAGATGGACAGATACAGTACCAAACCGAGCAAAACAATGCGTTGACCATACAATGGAATGAATTGAGTATTCCGGTTGGGGGATATTATAGCCTCAGCCTTGCCGACGGCACCAAAGTTTGGCTCAACTCCAAATCGAAATTAAAATACCCTACCAATTTTAGCGGTGATACCAGACGGGTTGAATTAGAAGGTGAGGCCTATTTTGAAGTTGCCCATCGTAAAGACCAAGCCTTTATTGTTAGCTGCAAGCAACAAAATGTAGAAGTATTAGGCACACATTTTAACATAAACGCCTACCCCGACGAGAAAGGCATCAGCACCACACTTCTGGAAGGAAAGGTAAAAGTAAGTGCCGCTGGACAATCGCTTGTTTTAAAGCCCAATGAGCAATCACTTTTGATTGGTAATAAATTAAGCATTCATCAAAATATTGAAACTGAGGATGTGGTGGATTGGGTAAACAACGATTTTATTTTCAAGAATGAAGATTTGGCCAGTATCCTGCGAAAGCTATCGCGATGGTACGACATTGAAGCCGTATATCCTGAAGAGTTGGGAAAATTGGAGTTCTCGGGCTCTATATCACGAAAGAAAAACATACAGCAGGTGCTGAAAATAATGGAACTTACAGAATTGGTACACTTTAAAATAGAAGAAAGGAGGGTTACTGTGACAAAATAGAACTTACTACAAAAACCACAGTAAGCCCATAAAAAAACCAGAGGTGGTCGCAACACCCCTGGCCTACATTTTAGGATTACTGTGTAAATCTTTGACTTAGCTTATTAACACACCTAAAAACAAACAAATGTATGAATTTTAACACGACATTTAAAAGCGGTCGTGCTGACCGTTTTCATGTCAGAATTCTTTTAAAATTGAAACTGACTTTAATTTTACTCACAGCAGTAGTGCTACAGGCCGGAGCTACCGGGTATGCCCAGATTTCTATCAATAAGAAATCAGCCTCATTAGAGAGCGTATTGAGCAGTATTAGAAAGCAAAGTGGCTATGACTTTTTTTATAGCGATGCCATGCTTAAAAACACCAAACCTGTATCGCTAGATGTACAAAATGCATCGGTAATAGAGGTGCTAAACATGGTACTAAAAAACCAAGCCTTATCTTATACCCTAGATGACAACACCATTGTTTTGCGCTATAAACACGAAACAAGTAGCCAACAGCAGCTAAATGTAAGCGGCCGTGTGCTAGATGCTGACAACAAACCCATACCCGGTGCTACCGTACGGGTGAAAGAACTGGCCAAAAGCCCCATAGCCATTACCGATGCTAACGGAGTTTTTACCATCAGAGCCAACGAAGACCAAAGCTTGCTAATCAGCTTTATCGGCTTTGAAACCCAAACTATTAGCCTAAAGGGCAAGAAAATTCCTTTAATTGTAAAACTAAAGGAAAGCGAAACCACCATAAAAAACGTGGTAATTACCGGAACCGGGATTAACCGCAAAAAAGATAGTTTTACCGGAACCACGGCTACCTTTAGCGGCGAAGAGTTGAAAACGTTGGGCAACAACAATGTATTGCAGAGTTTAAGAACGGTTGACCCTTCTTTTCTCATTATAGAAAACAATTTGCAGGGCTCTAACCCCAATGAAATGCCGGTTATTGAAGTGCGTGGAAAAAGTAGTATCCCTAGTGCTACTTTGAGGGATCAATTTGGCAACGACCCCAACCAGCCGTTATTCATTTTAGACGGCTTCCCTACCAGCCTGCAAACCGTAGTAGATTTAGACATGAACCGGGTAGCATCGGTAACTATCCTAAAAGACGCAGCCTCTACTGCACTTTACGGCTCGCAAGCCTCTAACGGGGTAGTTGTTATAGAAACCATAAAACCTAAGCCTGGTGAATTGCGTTTTAGCTACACCCAGGATTTTAGGCTAGAACTGCCCGATCTATCGGCCTACAACATGATGAACGCTGCAGAGAAATTAGAGTTTGAACGCTTGTCGGGCAGATACAATGGATTTGAATCAAACCCTACACAAGTAGTTTATTTGCAAGATTTATATGCCAGTCATTTGGCAGCAGTTAAAAAAGGTGTAGATACCTATTGGCTAAACGAGCCCCTACGCAACGGTTACTCTACCAACTCATCTATCAATGCTTCGGGTGGCGATGCTGCCTTTTTGTACAATGTAGGTATGAACTACCGTTTGGGCGGTGGAGCCATGAAAGGCGATGGTCGTGACAGTTATAGCGGCAGTATCAACCTAACCTATCGCAAAGGAAAGCTCAACTTAAACAATATTACCTATATTCGAGGTAACAAAACACTCAGCTCTCCTTATGGCAATTTTGCAAATTATGTAAATGCCAACCCCTACTTTGTTAAGAATTATACCGATAGGTACTTAGAAGAAAGCCGCACCACACAAGGTAGCACCTTCTATATCACCAATCCCTTGTATGATGCAACGCTGACACAATACGATAAAGGATCTAGCTTTGAGATACAAAACAACCTGAATGCCAATTACGATTTGACTAAAGATTTGAGGTTGAACGGTGGTCTCCAAATCTCAAAAGGTTCTACCATTAACCAGCAGTACCGCTCGCCAGAAATGAGTGCCTTTATCAACACACCGGCTTTAAGAAAAGGTACTTATAACGATAGTCGTACCAATACCTTCTCATACCAGGCCAACGTAATGCTAACCTACCACAGGGTATTAGCTAGCAAACACATTATCAATGCCAACTGGCGTAACAGCATATCCAACAACGAAACACAGCGCTACAGCACAGCAGCAGAAGGTTTCCCTGAAGGTAGTACGGGCAACCCAAAATTTGCATATAGCTACGTAGAGAATGGTAATCCTAACGCTAGTATGGGTATTTATAGAGCTTTAAACACTACTTTTTCCCTCAACTATTCTTTTGATAACCGCTTTTTGTTTGATGCAGTATATCGTCTTGATGGCTCTACAGCCTACGGCAGAAACAACCAGTTTACCCCTTATTACTCTGTTGGTTTGGGTTGGAACTTACACAACGAGAACTGGGTAAAAGCTAGCAACTGGATAAATATTTTGCGCTTAACCTCTAACATAGGTATCACCGGAAACCAAAATTTTGCCGGAATTAGCTCTTACTCTATCTATGCTTTCAACAGCAACAGCAATTACAATGCATTTGGACAAGGAGTTAGCCTAAACACATTAGGAAATCCCAACCTAGAGGCTCAAAAAACCAGACAGTGGAGCAGTGCTTTGGAGTTTACCTTGTTTAAAAACCGTTTTACAGGTTATTTCAACTACTACAACAAAACTACCAATCCGCTTATCGTTCCGATAGACTTGTCCTCATCAACCGGGGTGTTTTCTTATCCCTACAATGTTGGTGCACTAACCTACAACGGAGGCGAGTTTAGGTTAACTTATTTCCCGATTTATAAACCTGAGAAACGTGTTACCTGGAGCCTCGGATTGACAGGACACAGCTACCGCAGCAAGTACAGCAAAATTGGCAACAGCTTAGCGGCGTTGAACAAACAACAAGAAAACAACAAAACCTTGTTGCGCTACCAAGACGGAAACAGCGCTGAAGCTATTTGGGCTATCAAATCGCTTGGTATCGACCCCGCAACCGGACGTGAAGTGTTTTTAACCAAAGATGGGCAATATACATTTGATTATAATGTGGCTAACATTGTAAATGTAGGTAACTCAGTACCTTTGTCTGAAGGGGTAATATCGAGCAATTTGCGCTACAAGAACTTTACCTTTGGTTTGGCTTTCCGCTATCGTATTGGTGGTGACAATTTCAACACAGCCTTATTCAACAAAGTAGAGAACATTAGCTATACCGGCATTGCCTACAACCAAGATAAACGAGCCTTATATGAGCGCTGGCAAAAACCCGGCGATATTGCCCAGTTTAAAGGTATTTCGCAAACCAGCACCACCCCTATTTCTTCACGTTTTGTACAAAAAGAAAATACCATTAGCAGCGAATCGTTAAGCCTAGGCTACATTGTTGAAGGTAAAGATTGGTTGAAAAACATGGGACTAAGAACGCTCAACATCAACCTATACGGTAACGATTACCTTTACCTCTCTACCATAAAGAGAGAACGTGGTATCAATTATCCTTTTGCCAGAACTATTGCGGTTTCACTTAAAGCCGGATTTTAATTTAGACCACTATGAAAAGAAATTATAAAAAATATGTACTGCTTCTGGGACTTGCGATAGCTTCGATAAGCTCTTGCAAGAAATTTTTAGACGTACAACCAGAAGATCAGATTATAGACAAACAACTGTTCAGCACCCCATCAGGAGTAAAAACGGTGTTAAATGGTTTGTATATTGATTTGGCAAGCAATAACCTCTACGGCAATCGCCTAACGCTTTCTACTCTCGAAATATTAGGACAACGCTACAACGTACCATCAGGCCATAGTTATTACAACATTGGCAATTACGTTTATAACGATGCTCCTACCGAATCACATTTAGAGAGCATTTGGACTAGTGCCTACTCCAGGATTTTAAACATCAATTCGTTTTTAACCAATATTGACCGTTACGATGGAGTAAAAGACAACAAAACTAAAAGCATCTATAAAGGTGAAGCCTATGCCATGCGTGCCTTTATCCATTTTGATTTGCTTCGTCTATTTGGCCCAAGGTATTCTACTGCCGATTCTGTTGCAAAATCAATACCTTATTACAACAGCCCTAAATCTGAGATTGCCCCCTTGCTACCTGCCAATGAGGTGATGGACAAAGTAATAGCCGATTTGAAGACAGCCGAACAATTTTTGACCGAGGATCCAATTGCCAGTACTGGGGTAAATAGCGCCGGAGCCAATGATGCGGTAGATTTCTTGAAAAACAACCGCAACTACCGTTTTAATCTTTATGCCGTAAAAGGTCTATTAGCTAGGGCATATTTGTACCGAGGCGACAAGGTAAATGCACTTGATTACGCCAAACAGGTTATAGCTGTTGCCAATGAATTTCCGTGGACGAGTACCAGCAATGCCCTCAACGAGAAGCAAAATCCCGACCGGATTTTCAGTACAGAAATGATTTTGGGTGTAATGAATACACAATTGTACAGTCTCTACACCAGCAATTTCGACCCAAATGTTGGTGATGCCAGCATACTTGCACCTATTGCAACACGCTTGGCCACCACTTTTGAGAGCAACGAGAACGATTATCGTTACAACCTCAACTGGCAAGTGCCCAGCACCGGAGTGAAAACTTATCGTACATTTTATAAATATGCCGATATCGTTGACAAAACCAAAACTTTTAGGTTTACCATTCCTCTGCTAAAAATAAGTGAGATGTACTACATCGCAGCTGAGTGCGAGCCATTAGCTGCCGATGGGATTGCACAGCTCAACGTAGTAAGGCAACACCGTGGCTTAACCGCACTGGCTCCAACAGCAGCGCTTAACACCGAACTGCAAAAAGAATATCAGAAAGAGTTTTACGGCGAAGGCCAAATCTTCTATTTCTACAAGCGCAGAAACATTACTTCGGTACCTAAAG
>JBDHXL010000052.1:0-10953 GCA_039810685.1 Pedobacter sp.
TGGTTGAGCCATAGGCTAAATTTTTTCGACACCTGATTAAAATACCTGCGTTTACCATAGCCCATCACCCAGCGCAAACCACTAACGGCATTAGTCAAGAAAACCTCATCGGCCTCAAGTAAAATTTTAGGATTAATTTGAGCCTCTACCAGTGGAAAATTATGCTTTTTAGCCAACTGCATCATCACCCTACGCATTATACCCGCTACACAACCTTCAGAAAGTGCCGGTGTATAAACCGTATTCTGATATACTACAAAAATATTGGTACTAATCCCTTCACACAAAAAACCATTTTGGTTAAGTAACAACACTTCATCCAATCTGTGTTGTTTTCGGAAAATAGAAGCCATCACAAAAGGGAGTGCATTGACTGTTTTGCAGGCCGACAGTTTGTTGATGGGTTTTGTTACATCTTCAAACACATCAACGAGCAAGCCTTTACTGTTCCAAGCATAGGTATTATCCTCCAAAGGCTCGGCCTCTAAGAGGTAACCAACTTTATTACTTTGTGGGGTATAAAGCCCCTCGCCTTCCCTATATATGGACAAGCGAAAGCGAACATTTCCCTTCAGTGCATTTTTCTTGATGAGCTGTGCTGTTTTTTGTTTCAAAAAATATTCGTCCAATAAATTGTAGCCCTCCATTTTTAGGGCTTTCATCGATGACTTTATCCTATCGGCATGGTAGGCTACATGCTGCAATTTACCGCTCATCATGCGCATGGTCTCAAAAATACCATCTCCGTATTTGAAAGCACGGTTACCTGCGCTCAATAATGGTGCATCTTTAGGCTGAAACTGATCGTTGAATAAGATATATTGCTGCATTAAAACTCTACCTGTGATACGTAATTACGCCATTTCTCTAGCACGGCGTTAAAATCTGGTGGCAATGGTGCTTCAAATTCCATGTATTGCTTGCTAGTGGGGTGTACAAAACCCAACAATTGAGCATGTAAGGCTTGCCGAGGCAAAAGTTCAAAGCAATTTTGCACAAACTGTTTGTATTTGCTAAAAGTAGTACCTTTCAATATCTTATCACCTCCGTAAGTTTCGTCATTAAACAAGGGATGTCCGATATGCTTGAGGTGCGCCCTGATTTGGTGGGTACGCCCGGTTTCTAAACGGCAAGCAATGAGACTTACATAGTTAAAGCGCTCCAACACTTCGTAATTAGTGGCCGACCATTTCCCCATGCTTTCATCATCATACACCTGTTGTACAATTCGGTTTTTCAAACTACGACCAATATAACCTTCTACCCTACCATCCTCAACTAAGTCGCCCCAAACCAAAGCCACGTATCGCCTATTGATACTGTGATCAAAAAATTGCTTTGCCAGCTTGGTCATGGTCATCTCGTTTTTACTAATTAGCAACAGACCAGAGGTATCTTTATCTATACGATGCACCAAGCCCGGGCGGCCATCATTGCCGGGCAGTGTAGGCAAGTTATTGAAATGAAAGGCCAAAGCATTCACCAAAGTACCGGTATAATTGTTATATCCGGGGTGCACCACCATACCAGCTTTTTTGTTCACCACCAACAAATCATCGTCTTCATATACGATATCAAGCGGGATATTTTCGGGATAAACCTCGGTATCACGTGGTGGTTGGGCATAAACGATAGAAATTTCATCAAAAGGCTTTACTTTGTAACTGGCCTTAACTTCTTGTTTGTTGACCAACACATTGCCTGCTTCAATTGCATTTTGTATGCGGTTTCGTGAAGCATTTTCGATTCGATGCATCAAAAATTTATCAATGCGAAGCAAAGATTGGCCTTTATCCACCACAATATTAAAATGTTCAAATAAATCCTGTTCCTCGTCTGGGGTGGTCAATTGCCTTTCCATGTCGCAAAAATACACGAAGAAATTTAAAATTATTGAATTGCATTAGCGATATTTTATTATCCTTCAGCCCACGCTCCTATTTAGTATTGGCGACAATTATTACAACAATTTAACCATAAATGAGTTGAGGTGTCCGGTACTTCGTGCAAATATTAGCAAAAACACAATAGCTATACATGCAATCTAATTAGTGCTCCTTATGTAAAAACACCAAAAAAAATAGAGCGATAACAAAAGAAATTGGAACCAACATTTTGTCATCCAAATTTTTAGCACAATTTTTGATAGTTAAATATTGAGATTTAAATTACTACTATTTTCAATTCGTTTAACTAGTTTATAAAATAAAAAAATAGCCTAACTTTGCAATAAAACAATCTTAAACCCCGATATTATGAAAAGAAAATTTACTCTAACGAAAAAGCTCTTAATAGCTGGTGCTTTTCTACTCCCCCTCAATGCTTTAGCGCAGGATGAGGTTGGAGATCTTTTTAAAGGAGCCCCCGAAGATGCACAAACTTTGGTATTCAGCTACCTAAAACCCCTTACCTCGGGTTTTGGTGTTGGACTAAACTCTGGCTGGTACACTTCGGCAAAAGCGAAGAAAACTTTGCGTTTTGACATTAGGTTAACCGCCTCTGTTGCTTTTGTACCTAGCGAGGATAAAAGCTTCGATGTAGCCAAGTTGAATTTAACATCCATGTCGCCAGCCAACCCTAGTGCTACAATAAGTCCAACCTTTTCAGGCGAGGAGGTACAAGGTGTTGCCATGAAAATAAACGGTAATCCTAACGCTAATTTCAATTTACCCGAAGGTACTGGCTTGGCTTATATACCTGCCCCTCAAGCTCAGTTCACAATAGGCTTACCCCTCAATACCGATGTTTCTTTCCGTTATTTGCCTACTATAGATTTGAAAGAAGGGGGCAAAATAAACCTTTTTGGTATTGGAGCAAAAGTAGAGGTACTGCCACTAATTTTGGGTAAAAAAGAAAAAGCAGCTCCTGTTGATGTTGCTGTTGCTGTTGGCTACACCAAATTGAAATGGGAACTCCCCTTAGAGGTAGGTAGCAATCCAGACCCTAACCAAAAACTATCTGCACAATTCTCTGGCTTAAGCTTTGATGCAATTGTTTCTAAACAACTTGCTGTATTTACTCCTTTTGCTAGCATTGGCTACCAAAGTGCCGAGAGTGATTTTAAGGCATTGGGTAATTATGAGTTTGATGTACCCATAAGTATTAGTGACCCAACCGGAAAAAGAGTATATAGCAACCCTTTTTCATACAAGAATAAAGATGTAGCTGGTGCTAAACTAACCGCTGGTTTTCAGTTACATTTAGCATTTTTCCGTATCTACGCTTCATATACTTCTGCCAAGTACAGCTATGTTAATGCTGGTATAGGCTTGGGTATAGGTAAATAAGATTTTAAAATCAGCTAAAAAAAGCTTCTCTTTGGAGGAGCTTTTTTTATGTTAAACCTACCCAGTCCAGTACAACAAATTACGTTTCGTGAGCATAAGTTCTACCTAAAGCGTGATGATTTGATAGACCCATTTATCTCTGGCAACAAATGGCGCAAGCTAAAATACACCCTAAAACAAGCCAATGCGGCGCAAAAAACACATTTGGTAACTTTTGGCGGGGCATACTCGAACCACTTGTTGGCTACCGCAGCTGCTGCCGCACGCTTTGGGCTACAAGCAAGTGCATTTGTGCGTGGCGAAGAGGTAAACAACCCAACACTTACACTTTGCAAGCTTTACGGCATGCAGCTCTACTTTGTAGATCGTTGTTCCTATCGGGATAAAGAAAAGCTTTTTGAGCAATTTTTTAAAAATGACCCTAATGCCTATTTTGTAGATGAAGGAGGTGCTGGCGAAGAAGGCATAATTGGTTGTGCAGAAATTATTGACGAACTCGAAGAAAATTACCAGCATATTTTCTGTGCAGCTGGTACCGGAACTACCGCTGCTGGATTGCTCAGAGGCATACAACGGCAAAATCTAAACACCAAACTTCACGTAGTACCCGTACTAAAAGGTGCTGAGTTTATAGCACACAATATTTTAAAAACAACAAGTGATAGCTCGCACTTAGTGATGGAATACGATTACCACTTTGGTGGCTATGCCAAAACTACTCCGTCACTCATTCGTTTTATTCAACAATTTTGTAGCGAAACAGGGGTTCTTATTGACCCAATTTATACCGGCAAACTTTTTTATGCAGTGGTAGATTGGTTAGCACACAACAAGGCCGAAGAAGATCAAAAAATATTGGTCATACACAGCGGTGGGCTACACGGTATTTTAGGTAAATTGGATGAATTTTGGAAAGAAAGCACCTAATCTAACTTAGTTATGACGATGAAACATCCTACAATAAAATACAAAATCTAGCTTTAAACGATTTAAACATAGATTTTTTCAAAATTCGCTAAAAAGTGCCAAATTTTTGAAATTTGGCACTTTTTTGTACATTTGGACAAGACCAAATCTAAATTCTATGTACCAATTAACTGTAAGTCCAGAACAAGTTACATCTACCTTAAAAAAACATATTCTCGCTGACGGTTACGATCTGGTTTTTGATATGGAAAAAAGCCGTGGAGTTTACATCTACGATTCCAAACACCAGCAAAAACTATTGGATTTTTTCACCTGCTTTGCCTCAGTTCCCTTAGGATACAACCACCCCAAAATGGTAGGCGACGAAAAATTTAAACACGAACTTTTATTAGCTGCGCTCACTAACCCGTCCAATTCGGATATCTACACCCAACAATATGCCCAATTTGTAGAGACCTTTGGTAAAGTAGGTATCCCCGATTATTTGCCTCATGCATTTTTTATATCGGGCGGTACCCTAGCGGTAGAAAATGCTTTAAAAGTAGCCATGGATTGGAAGGTCCAAAAAAACTTTGCCAAAGGCTATACCGAAGAAAAAGGCTATAAGGTTATTCATTTCGAGAAGGCTTTTCACGGTCGTAGCGGTTATACCCTTAGCCTTACCAACACCTTACCCGACAAAACCAAGTGGTTTGCCAAGTTTGATTGGCCACGCATCAGCACCCCACAACTAAATTTTCCTTTGAACGAACAAAATATAAAAAACGTTGAAGAGGCTGAACAAGTAGCTATTGAACAAATTAAACAGGCATTCCGTGATAATAAAGATGATATTTGTGCTATCATTATCGAACCTATTCAATCTGAAGGAGGCGACAATCATTTTCGGGAGGAGTTTCTAATACGCCTTAGGGAGCTTGCTGATGAAAACGATGCCTTTTTAATTTACGATGAAGTACAAACTGGTGTGGGCCTTACCGGTAAATTTTGGTGCCATCAACATTTTTCTGAAAAGGCCAGACCAGACATTATTGCTTTTGGCAAAAAAATGCAGGTTTGTGGTATTTTAGTAGGCAAAAAGGTTGAAGAAGTACAAAACAACGTGTTTCATGTCCCTTCACGTATCAACTCTACTTGGGGAGGCAATTTGACCGACATGGTACGCTCTACACAAATACTTAATATCATAGCCGAAGATCAGCTCTGCCAACAAGCAAGCGATGTAGGCCAATATCTACAAAACCAATTGCAGCAATTGGCACAGCGTTATGAAATAATGAGTAATGTGCGAGGTCGCGGGCTACTCTGTTCTTTTGATTTCGAAACCAAAGAACAACGCAACCAATTTATTGCTAAAGGAATGGAAAACGGCGTAATGTTTTTGGGATGTGCAGAAAAGACCATTCGGTTTAGACCGGCTTTGTGTATAGAAAAGCAGCATATTGACGAAGGCGTAGCGGCCATGCAAAAGATTTTGCCCCATTTGGGCTAAAAAAAGAAGGCTATTGCAATTGCAATAGCCTTCTTTTTTATTTATTGAAATATGAGATTTATACCACCTGCGGCTGGTTAATGAGCTTTTTCAGCTGAGCAATAGTATAATCAATTTCGTCTTTTGTGGTGTATTTACTAAAAGAGAAACGAACCGATGGTCGTTTAGGATCGGCTTTAATATTTGCCAAAACATGCGAGCCAATATCTGTACCCGATGAGCAAGCACTACCTCCTGAGGCACAAATACCGTTGATATCTAAATTGAACAATAACATTTCGGCCATTTCCATTTCCGGAAACGAAACATTCAATACCGTGTATAAGCTCTTAGCTGCATCGGTTTCGCCATTGAAAGCCACTCCCGGGATTTCTTGTTTCAACTGGTCCATCATATAATCCTTTAAACCTTGAATATGGTTCTGGTGATCAGCCATATTAACATAAGCAAGCTCTAGGGCTTTGGCTAAACCTACAATACCGTATATATTCTCGGTTCCACCACGCATATTGCGCTCTTGTGCACCTCCATAAATCATCGGAGGTATTTTTACCGAGGCATCAACATATAAAAAACCTACACCTTTTGGCCCGTGTAACTTATGGGCAGAACAAACCACAAAATGAGCCTTCAACTTACTCATATCATGCGGGTAATGTCCCATAGTTTGCACCGTATCGGCATGGTAGATGGCTTGGTATTTCTCACAAAGATCACCGATGCGCTCCATATCACTCAAGGTTCCCAGTTCGTTGTTGGCATGCATCAATGATACCAAACTACGCTCATTGTTAGCCAATAATTCTTCGAGGTGTTGATAATCGATATTGCCTTTCGAGTCCAAATTAACATAGCTAATTTTGTCGAGATACCTTTGTTTTAACATTTCTTCTAAGGTATGTTCAACAGCGTGATGCTCAATTTTAGTACTAATAGCATGTCGCAACTGATAGGCCGATAGTGCCGAGCGTATAGCCATATTATCGGCTTCGGTTCCGCCCGAGGTAAAAAAGATTTCGGAAGGGGCAGCCTGTAATAAAGCAGCTACCGTTTTCCTAGCTTTCTCTACCAAAGTACGGGCATCACGTCCCAAAAAGTGTATAGCCGAGGGATTGCCGTAGTGGTTTTGCATTACCTCAGTCATGGCAGCTACCACCTCTTGATCCATAGGTGTAGTTGCTGCATTATCTAAATAAACTCGTTTCATCGTTTTTGTCTCATTCACACTATTTACAACAACTCTTTAATATCGGCAATTATCTTATTAGCCAAATTATCGGCAGTAGTTTCGTTTTTAGCTTCACTGTAAATACGGATAATTGGCTCGGTGTTAGAGCGTCGTAAATGCACCCATTCCTTATCAAATTCAATTTTTAGTCCATCAATAGTACTGTGCGGGTAGTCTTGATATTTCTCTTCTACTTTTTGCAACAATTGAGCAATATCCATGTCAGGGGTAAGCGTAATCTTGTTTTTAGAAATAAAATAAGAAGGATAACTGGCTCGTAACATCGAAATTGGCTTGCCAAATTTGGCCAAATGCGACAAAAACAATGCTACACCTACCAAAGCATCTCTACCATAATGCAACTCGGGGAAAATAATACCGCCGTTGCCCTCGCCACCTATTATGGCGTTAGTGGCTTTCATTTGGTTAACTACGTTTACCTCTCCTACTGCAGCAGCATTATATTCCATACCGGCAGCCTCTGTCACATCTCGCAAAGCTCTGGTAGATGAAAGATTAGAAACGGTATTGCCCGGTTTGTTTTTCAACACATAATCGGCCACTGCCACCAAAGTATATTCCTCGCCAAACATGCTGCCATCTTCGTTCACAAAACAAAGTCTATCCACATCCGGATCTACGACTATACCCAAATCAGCTTGGTGATGTTGTACCATTTTAGATATTTCGGTAAGGTTTTCGGGCAAAGGCTCGGGGTTGTGCGGAAAATGCCCATTGGGCTCACAATATAGCTCGTGTACAGTTTGCACACCCAATGCTTTGAGCAATGGCGGTAAGAAAATACCTCCGGTAGAGTTTACGGCATCAATCACCACTTTAAAATTGGCTTTTCTAATTGCCTCAACATCTACCAAATCGATAGCCAAAATAGCATCAATATGTTTCTGCAAGTAGCTATCATTACTTTGCACCTGCCCTAGCTCATCTACCTCGGCAAAGTCAAAATCGGCAGTCTCGGCCAGTTCAAGCACTTCTTTACCTTCGGCATCATTTATAAACTCGCCTTTGGCATTAAGCAATTTCAGAGCGTTCCATTGTTTAGGATTGTGACTGGCTGTTAGTATAATACCGCCGGCAGCTTGCTCCATCGGCACAGCAATTTCTACGGTTGGTGTAGTAGAGAGCCCCAAATCTACAACGGTTATTCCTAAGCCTTGTAGTGTACCAATTACCAAGCGATTGACCATCTCGCCCGAAATACGGGCATCTCTGCCAACAACAATTTTCTTAACCTTGGTTTTGTTGACTAGCCAAGCCCCAAAGGCTGCGGTAAATTTTACGACATCTATTGGAGTGAGCCCATCGCCGGCCTTGCCGCCAATGGTACCCCTAATTCCGGATATTGATTTTATTAGTGTCAAGATTATTTTTTTTTCTGCAAAATTATAAAATTTAAACAAAGCTGATGTGCAATTTGCGTATCGATTTAAAGTAAAAAGTCATTAAATACTAAATTGTAAAACTGTTTGATAAAAAAATAGTAACACTACAAGAAAGTATAAAGCAACACAAGCAATATTAAGCCTGCAAACAAACGTTTGTGTAGTTTTTGTGCCTTTAATTAGTTGTATAACATAAAAATATAGCTGAAATTGCATAAAAAATAACCCATTTATTAACCTAAAAATTCAGTTATGAAAAAATTACTACTTACGGCACTCATGGCCATTCCCTTTGGCTTGTTTGCCCAAGGTCCGGGCAACATTGGACTACCAGCTATTTGGTTGAAGGCAGATGCCGGGCTAACCAAAGACGGATTAAACAATGTAACCGGATGGACCAATCAAGGTTCTATTCCTTTTACACTTAGCCCTTGGCTTACTGCTCCAACCTCTAACGGTGCAGTTGTGACGTTTGCCGCAAACCAAGCCTTAAAATTTGTGCAAGTAGGCACTGAGCTTTCCGATGTGTTAGGAGATGGGATAGCTTCTAAACGCTATGAAGTATTTTTGGTTGCAACCGGAAGTACCTCTGGTGCATTGTTATATATGGGCCCCAACAATCCCTATACCGATGCGGTAAGTTTACAAATGAACCACGTAACCTTTGGCAAAAGAGCGGTTTATTTCAACAGTAATGATACCGGAGGTGGTGATGGTGACGGTGAGGTAGGTTATTACGATGGTGATGGCGCTACCAACAAAGCTTATGCACCAAATGTACCAGCCAACTCTATTCCTAGCGAACTGACCATTAGTAACATCATGTCGCATTCGTACAATCCCTATATCGATCTTAACAGCTTAATATTTAACATTAATGGTATTGGTGCTGTAAAAAAACCAGATGGTACAGGTTCTTCTGGCGGTAATGACAATTATGCAGGCAAAGGCCAAACTTATTCATCGGGTGGCAGCAACAAAAAATATGATTTGGCTCAGGTAAGTTCAATTATTTTAGGTGGTGTACTTAAAGCTGATGGTACAGGTTTGCGTAGAGTTGCTCCTGGCAATTACTACGAAATCATTGTTTATCCTCGCCGCCTGACCATAGAAGAGCGCCAAAAAGTTTACAGCTATTTGTCGGTCAAATACAATGTTTATTTAGCTCATGATCAAGGAGCTTATACGGGTGCTGCCACCATAGGTAATGCCGTAGGCAATGGCGAAACTGTAACCAATGGTACTTTATTTGCTAGTGACGGCACCACCGTAATCTATCGCAGAGACAATTACAATTATACCAACGATCAGGATTACAAAGGCAACGCCGCTACAGGTTTTGTAAAAGATACTTTTTATTTATTGAACGGAAATAATACCAACAACAGTATTCAACGTTTTGGTAGAGATGATGCTAGTACTTTAAACGTATTTGCTGCACCATACATGAACAGCACCTACTTTGAAAGAAGTCCTAAATCAACTATGCCTTCGGACAAGCAATTTATGACCCTCACTGTAAACCGTACAGATGCTTTTGCTTACACTACCGACAACAGCGGTAATACTACTTACCCTACCGACTTGGGCTTAGCAGGCCGTATAAACCGTACTTGGAAATTGACCACTACCGGCTATGATGGTAAATTTAAAATTACTTCCGGCATGGGAAGTGTGATAAGTGCCGAAGGACTTACCAAATTTAATACCGTACTATTGGTTAGCGCAGATCCAAGCTTCCCTAACGGATTAACTACTTACAAAACCCTAGCAAATGTTGATGCCAACTGGGTATATTGGGACAATAACGCTTCAGAAATTTTTGGTGCAGTTGCTGCCGGCGAATACAAAACCATGTACGTGGCATTGGCAAAGCTAATTACCCCCCTACCTGTAGAGCTAAACTCATTCACAGCCAAAAGCCAACAAAACGGAGTGGTGTTAAACTGGATCACCAATACCGAAAGCAATTCATCACATTTTAATGTGACCCGCTCTGCCGATGGAAAACAATTTAATACAATTGGTCGTGTTGAGGCTGCCGGAAATTCTGCTGCTGTTAAAAATTATAGCTTTACCGATCCAAATCCATTGGCTGGCACCAATTACTATCAATTGCAACAAATTGATCTTGATGGTGGTAGCAACCCATCAAACATTGTTAGTGCAAATTACGGTTTAGCTCGTGCATCTATTCGTGTAGAAAAAATTACAGCCAACGAAATTGTATTAAGTGTTGTAGGTATTAGCAAAGGACAAGGCACCATTAGTGCTAGCAACGCACTTGGCCAAGTGTTAAGCCAACAAGCCGTAGATTTTGGTCAGGCAACTATTCGCATAAAAGTTGGGGCTGCTAAAGGATTGATTATCCTAACACTAAACAGTGCTGAGGGTAAACTTAGCAAAAAGATAATTAAATAAATTTTATTATCCCCTATCAAAGCCCAGATTGTAAATCTGGGCTTTTTTTTTGGCAAACAAATATTGCTTCTTTATTACAAGCTGCATTTTTAACTCATATCAAACGTTTGTTTGATTTTTATCGAAATATTTTTTTGTATTACATTAAAATATCTTATAAATTCAACCATATTTTAATCAAATTTATTAACCTAA
>JBDHXL010000053.1:0-10462 GCA_039810685.1 Pedobacter sp.
AAATTCTTTCGTAATTTGCACTTAAGTTGTTCATTGTAAATGTTTTATGGTTAAAGCAATTTACTGATTTTCAATCAGATGAACAACTTTTTTTCTCTAATTCATAATGCACAACGGGTTTGAAATTATTATAAGATATCTAATTGAGTGTCTGATTATAGAGTTTTAACGTACAAGGTTTTTAGAAGATAGTTGTGCTTTGTGTTTTTTTTGGAACAATAATTGTTTAAAAAGAGTGAAGATTAAAGGTAACTGTTTTAGCTTTGAGTTTGATGTTACTTAACACCAACAAACAGTACCGACATTTGAAAATACTTACGTAAACCAACAAATAGAAGATTTATCCGCAGTGGAATTTGATAATTTAAAAGTACTTCTAGCAGAAGATAATGCCATTAACGCTATGGTGATGCGGAAAACCCTGGAGCGAATGGGGGTGTCCATATCGGTTGCCAATAATGGGCA
Organism: Pedobacter sp.; assembly: GCA_039810685.1. Classification (GTDB taxonomy): domain Bacteria; phylum Bacteroidota; class Bacteroidia; order Sphingobacteriales; family Sphingobacteriaceae; genus Pedobacter. Next base: position 466 of record JBDHXL010000053.1, read on the forward strand.
AGAAGCTATTGATTTACTCCAAGTCGAATCGTTTGATTTAATTTTGATGGATTTGTATATGCCCATCATGGATGGCTTTGAGGCTACCAAGCAAATTCGTAGTTTAAATGAGCCTCATTGTAAAACTCCAATTATTGCGTTGACGGCGGCTTTTAGTGAAGATATTGAGCAGGAAACCAAAGCTGTGGGTATGAATGATTATTTACCTAAGCCTTTTAAGCCTGAAGACCTTGTCGAGAAACTAAAGCAGCTTACTGCTTGAGTATTATTTAAAGAAATTGAGGGTTTCTTTAGGTACGAAAGGACTTACATCGCCCTTGTTACGCAAAATATCCCGAACTATTGTTGAACTGATGGCTGAGTACTCGGGCATACTTAACAGAATGATGGTTTCAAGTTCTGGCATCATGGTTTTGTTAATTTGTGCTATGGCTCTCTCGTACTCGAAATCAGAACTTGAGCGGATACCTCTTACCATATATGAGGCTCCAATTTCTTTGGCAAAATCTATCGTAAGCCCGTAATAGGTTTGTACCTTGATGTTGTGATCGTTGGCAAAAGCAGCACTTACAATTTCGGCTCTCTGCTCTGCAGTTAAAAAACTTTGCTTGGAGCTGTTAAGACCAATACCTACCACAATTTGGTCAAACAAGGGTAGTGCACGTCTCACAATGTCAACATGGGCTACTGTAATAGGGTCAAATGATCCGGGGAAAAGTGCAATTCTCATTTTCTAGTTTTTAGGGTTTAAATCTGGCACCTACTAAAACGTAAAGAAACTGAACGATGAATAACCGTATTTTCTTGTTTCGACGAAGCCTGCTTGTTGTTCCATTTTTAATAAGGATGGGTGTTCGATAATAAGTATTCCGTTCTTATCCAATAATTGTTTTTGCTGTATCTTTGTTGCTATTTGTGCTATGTTGGGCATATCATAAGGTGGGTCGGCAAATATAATGTTGTATTTCTCCTTGCATTGCTCAATATACTTGCTGTAATCACTCTGGAAGGTGTTTAGGCAAGTTAGCTCATATTTTTTAGCTACACTTTTTATCCAGTTAACACTGCCGGGGTGTTTGTCCACCGAATCTACCTTTTGTGCACCCCTAGAGGCAAATTCAATACTAATACTGCCAATACCACTAAATAAATCTAATACTCTGCAATTTTCCAACTCGTAACTATTTTGCAGGATATTAAAAATTGCTTCTTTAGCCAAATCGGTAGTGGGTCTTGCAGGCAATTTGGCTGGGGCACTTAGTCTGATGCCTTTTAGGCTTCCACCAATTACTCTCATGTCAATAAAGATAATTGCCTCTGGTAATATTGCTCAGGCATGTCTTCAATTATTCCGAGATCGTATCCTATATTGAGGCGAAGCAAATCTACCTGTTTAAACTGTGATTTTAGGAAATCCCAACGATCGTCGCCCTGGTGAATAATGCCACAAACATATACCGCACATTGTTGAGGTACAATTTCAAGGTTTTGGCAAGTAAGCAAGAGATAGTACGCCAGCTCATCAGTGCTGTCAATGTTATAATGCTGATGAAACAACAAAGCATCTTTATGACCTATTAAGAGCTGAAAGGAACTCACAGTAAAGTCAAGGATGAAAGTGCATTGCTCAAATTGACTGAGTAGTTGGATGAGGCCCGTGGTAGCTAGGCGAGGGGATAACTCAGGCCACTGTGCGGCTAAGATTTTTTGTATAGCTTTTGGTGCAGCAAACACTACATTGAAGCCAAAACTGTTAAAAGCTTGTACACCAAGTTCTAACTTGCCGTGATGTTCAAAATAGCGCCCGTATTCGCTAAGCAATGCAGTGTCAAAAAGTGGTGTCGGTATAAAAGTTGAATCTTGTGGATGCACAGCCAAATCAACACTTGCAAAAGCTTGCTGGAGGTAAATGTCTTGTTCTACTTGTTCGGCAAGCCTAGTAGCAACTGATGGACATTCTTGCTCATCATACAATACCAATAGTTTACGCTGTTGCGGATCTGTTATGCTGTATGAAAAACAGTCAGCCCCGATATTTAAAAACAAATGGTAGTTAAGACATTGTTTTGGGTCAAAATCGGGAGTAACCAGTAAAAGGCTGTTTTTGTTCATTCCAACAAAAATAATGTTTTTTAACTAAAAATAAGTCTAGGTTTTTTTTGATGTCTTTTTAATGTTCGGTGAACTAGCAAATTTTTATTGTTGCATCTTTGTAAGATGAATTTGGCTCAGCTATTTGTTAGTGCTTTTGGTTTAAGCCCCAATGCTGGACAACTCCAGTTTTTTACGGACTTCGCTGCTTTCTTGTCCCGAAAAGAACATGAGGCGTGTTTTGTATTGAGAGGCTATGCAGGTACGGGGAAAACCAGTTCGCTAGCTGCTATTGTTAGTGCATTGCCACAAGCAGGGCTACAAACGGTTTTACTTGCTCCTACAGGTAGGGCAGCTAAGGTGTTATCGGCCTATACGGGGCAAAAAGCCTATACCATTCACAAAAAAATATATCGGCGCAAAAGCCACTTTAGCTCTGTGATGGATTTTAGCTTAGCACCCAATTTGGCTCGCAACACGGTTTTTATCATAGATGAAGCTTCTATGATAGCCGATTCTTGGGATTCGCAACGAGGAACTAGTTTTTTGGCCGATATTCTTCAGTTCGTTTTTCAGCTTAGTCCTGAAGGTAAACCCAAAAATTGTTTTTTACTTTTTGTAGGTGATACGGCTCAACTCCCACCAGTTGAGAGTAACGAAAGTCCGGCCCTATCATCTGCTTATTTGCGAACAAATTTTGGAGTTACCGTATCCGAACTAGAGCTTACCGAGGTGCTTAGACAGCAGCGCCAATCGGGTATTTTGGCTAATGCTACCTTATTACGAAAACAATTAGTACAAGCAGCAAATGACACAAGCCTATGGCCCAAATTTAGTACCAAGGCTTATTCCGATATTTTCCGGATGTCGGGACAGCGTTTTGTGGAAGGCTTAGAATATGCCTATGCAAAGTATGGACATGAAAATGTTTTGGTAATATGCCGTTCCAACAAATCAGCCAATTTGTTCAATGCTCAAATTAGGTCTTGTTTGCTCTATCGAGATGAGGAACTGAGTGGCGGTGACCATGTGATGGTGGTGCGAAATAATTACTTTTGGTTACCTGAAGACTCCGAAGCAGCATTTATTGCTAATGGCGATATGGCCAAAGTAATCAGGGTGAGGGGCGAAGAAGAACAATACGGTTTTCGTTTTGTAGAACTAACAATTGAGTTGATTGATTATCCAGATTTGGGACATATTACAGCAAAAGCATTTTTGGATACACTAATGCTTGAAACACCCAATTTGCCTTACTCCGAAAGTAATAAATTGTACGAGGCTTTAGTAGAGGATTATAGCCATATCGAAAACAGAAAAGAACGCTTAAACGCCATAAAACAAGACCCTTATTATAATGCTTTGCAAATTAAGTTTGCCTATGCAGTTACCTGTCATAAGGCCCAAGGTGGTCAGTGGGACGCTGTTTTCGTTGATCAAGGATTCATTCGTGACGATTCAATTGATGCTGATTTGCAACGCTGGCTTTATACAGCCTTTACTCGTGCCAAACACGAACTCTTCTTAGTCAATTTTCACAAAGACTTTTTTGATGAGCAAATTGATATAGATAGTTTTTGAGTGGTTAAGAGCGGCTCAACGAAAAAGAGTTTTTAATCAACTCAGACAGTTCATCCAAGAAGAGCGGTTTTTTTAATAGCTGAATGACTAAAGGATTGGCTTCAGCTTTCTTAATGTCGCCAAAATCTAATGTTGATGAAAGCATGGCTACTTTACAGTGATTAATAAATGCTGTAGGTAGCTCCTTGAAATGCTCCATAAACTCAAAACCATTCATGTCAGGCATTTGTATATCCAACAGTATAAAATCGGGCCATTTTTCAGTTTCGTTTACAATTTCTTTAAGGTGTCTCAAAGCTGAAATACCCGAGTTGAAAAGTGTTACTTCTTCTACTAATCCCGAAAGGTTAATAATCCTTGAATTAACCATCAGATCAATGTCGTTGTCATCTATAAATAACAGTTTCTTCAATTTACTGGCCATTGGGAATGCTGATTTTAAAAGTTGTACCTTGGTTTGGTGTAGAGGTTACGGATATTTGACCTTCAATCTTGTTTAAAGCTTCTTTCACTATAAATAGACCAAGGCCTGTGCCAAATTGCGATTTACCCTTGAAAAACTGGGTAAATATTTTGTCCAAATGTTCTTGTAAAATCCCCATTCCGTTATCGTTTATACTAATTAGGGCTTGTTGCGAGTTTACCTCTACCGAAATATTAACCCATTTGTCTTTTTCCTCTTCGCGTTGAAAACGGATTGCATTGGAGATTAAGTTGCCCAAAATAACCTCAATCCGAAATTTGTCGCTGTAGAAAGGTTCATCTTGTGTAACATCGAGTTTTATTAGTGTGTTTTTATCTGCAAATTGATGAAGTTCAATGAGCTCTTCAATCATTTCTTTGAAGTCGATTGGATTTTTAACGGCCTCGCCAATATTGTTTTTGTAGTATTGTAAAGTTTTTTGAATATAATAGTCCAATTTGTTGGAACAGGTTTCTACCAATTGCCAATAGTTGTTGGTAGAGTGGTACAAGCCCTCCATCTTTACCAGATTTATTATACTAAGTGTAGAGACTAATGGCGCTCTCAATTCGTGCGAAATACTGTATATAAATCGGTTCAGTTCGTTATTGGTTTTTTCAAGTTCAATTATTTTGTTTCGTAGGGCGATTTTGTCGTTGTAGGCATCAAATGCGTTGATAATGGTGTTATGCAACTCCATGTTGTTCCATGGTTTTTGCAAGTACCGGTATATATCGCCATGGTTAATGGCTTCGGCAAGTGCTTCAATATCGGTAAATCCGGTCATAAGTATCCGAATAGGGTCGGGGTGCGTTTTGACTATACTTTTAAAAAACTCTACCCCCGTGGTATTGGGCATTTTTTGATCGGCAATTATGACGTGAATAGCTACGTTTTCTACAATTTTTAGTCCTTCGCTAGCTGTTGTGCTAGTGTAAATCTCGTAGAGACGGCGGAAATTGGCTCTGAACGATTCGAGGTTTTCTTCCTCATCATCGATATACAGCACCCGAATGGTTGGTTTTTTCTGGCTCATGTTGCCCTATTGGTTAGATACTGGTAAAGTTAATACAAATTCGGTGCCTTCCCCTGGTGCCGAGTTGACTTCAATGTTTCCTTTGTGCTTTTCAATAATACTAAAAACGATAGAAAGCCCCAGCCCAGTACCTTCACCTATGTCTTTTGTAGTGAAAAAAGGTTCAAAAATACGATGCTTCACCTCTTCGGTCATTCCTGTGCCGCTGTCTTTAATACTGATTTTAACCTGTTGGTTTTCGTACCAGCTTTTTACAGTGAGGTATTCTTTTTCATTTTGTACTTCTTTTGCTTTTATAGCTTGTATGGCGTTTGATATCAGGTTCATGAACACCTGATTTATTTTTCCGGGCATACAGTCCACTTTGGGCAAGTTACCTAGCTCTTTTACTACTTCAATATTGAAGCTCAGTGTATTTCTAATCAGTACTAAGGTTGATTCAAGTCCTTCGTTTAGGTCAACAGCCTTGGTATCGCCTTCGTCCAATCGGCTAAAATTTCTTAAACTCCTGATAATTTCGGCAGTTCTTTTAGCTCCTTCGTTAATGCCTGATAATAGGTTTTGGATTTCTGTGTTGAGGTAATCTAAATCAATTTCTTTTTTGTAGGCTTCTATTTCTTTGAGCTGGCTTTCTATGTCGCCTTTAGGGTCTATGTTGCCGTAACGTTTTATCACCTCGCTCAGATCATCAAAATCCAACTGTAAAGGTTTGATATTAGAGGTTACAAAATTGATGGGATTGTTGATTTCGTGTGCAATGCCTGCGGTAAGTTGACCAAGGGCTACCATTTTTTCGGCATCAACCAATTGAGATTGGGCTTCTTTTAAATCAATCAAGGCTTGGTTGAGCGAGTTATTTGTGTCTTCCAATTCTTCGGTACGTTCTTTAACTTTTTGCTCCAAAACAATATTTTGCTCATTGACCAAACGCTGGTTTTCTAAAGAAGCGTTAAGTGCCTGAGCTTGAGCAATCTCATTTTCTTTTTTGAAGAAATTAATCTTGTCAGCAAGTGCGAATGATAATAAAATCACTTCAATAGCAGAGGCTAATTGCATTAAATAGGTAGTAAAATTATTGTAGGGAATAATGCCGTGGTCTTTAAAAATAAAGAATACAACCCCCAGAAGTAACACAGACCAAGCTATTAAGTAGTAACCGGCAGGTTTGAAGTGTTTTTTGTAATAGATATAATAAGAGGTTGCCAATGCTATAACAACACCTAAAACAATAAATATTTGAAGAATAAAAAAGGTTAAGTGCTTTTCGATAATAAAACCTATCAGTAGATTAAGAATAATCAAATAGCTATAAATAATTAGTGTTTTATGTGATACTGGGGCAAATATTTTTGTATTTAGAAAAGAAATTGTGAAGTAGCATGCAAAAAAAAGGCTGATTGAGGAAAATATAAAAACAGAATATTTATCGATGCCTTGGAAAAAATCCCAAATAAAATTGACTTGATATCCTTGTATTGTAATTTGCGATAGCCATGTAAATAAGATATAAAAAATATAGAAAATATAGCTTTTGTCTCTTACCGCAACGAAAAGAAAAAGATTGTAAAAAAACATTACAATCATTATACCCGAATATAAACCAAAAATTATATCCTTTAATGAGAAATTACTTAAAAGATCTGAATTGTTCAATACGGCAATTCTACTTATAAAAGCTTCTTGAGCTTTAAGTTTTAAGTAAAGTATTTCGTTTGTATCAATTGTGTTTGGTAAAGAGTAGGATATTCCTTGATGTTTTTTGTACGAAAGGTTGTCAGCTATATTTAGTGAAATTTTTTTGAAGGTATGGGTATCAGGCTGAAGTATGAAAAAATCACTGATTTGAAACCTAGACTGGTCAAGGTAGAGTATTAATCCTTTTGTATATAGTTTTTTCTGTGTTTTTAATTTAATCCAATACGTAGATTTAGATATTCCAAAATTTAATATTCCTCTTTCATCTATTGGACTAAAGTTTGCAGAAGAAACTTGGTTGATATGAAGTTTGTTGCTTGAGTCTTCAAAATACTCAAGTTGAAAAGGGAAATCTTTATCTTGGCTCTTTGCAAAGAGACAATTAGTCTTTAATAAAAAGAACAATCCAATTAGCAAGAACCATAAACTGATTTTAGTGGCTTTCATCACTTGGTTAGGTCAAAAATTAATTTAATTTCATTACCTTGTTTAGAAGTTATCATTTGCTCATATATCAATTTCTCTCTCATTTCTAGAATGATACTTTTCTCTGGTTCTAGTGTCAGTGGGAGTGTAATGATATCATGGTTAAACATTACTGTAGCAATCATGTCATCCTTTGGGTAATAAAATTTGCCGTTGTTGCCGAGTTCTGTTACAACTTGAAAACCTCCTCTTAGTACATTCCTATAAGTAGCTGGAGCAGCAAGGCCAAATAAGCTTGATATGCCAACAAACTTTGAATATGCAACACAAGCGGTACTTAAATGAATACTACCAACACCTAAACCAGCAATCTCGAAAGAGTTCCACACACCGGCAACTTCGCCAGTCCCGGCATCGGTATGGTCATCAACCATTTGGTATATATTTTCGTCCATATAACCTACTGCGTCTTCAATAGGCAAAGGGTTACAACGGTTGGCTTTGTGTACACGACCACCGCCCAAGAGTTTTCCGGTGTCGGCATCGGTTACCATCATTACATATACGTCAGGGTTGAGTATCCAATCGGCTTTGGCAGAGGTAATTTGTGTAATGCCAAAAATCTCTAACACTCTGCGGTGTCCGTCGGCAAATTGCAAACAGGCTTCACGGTCGTCAACCGCTCGAAAAGCGGTGAATTTGATGTTCTTGATCTCGGGATTAACTAAGGCTTCCAATGCTAAATATTTTGTGGTTCGATTTTCTAACGGTTCTTTCGGGCGAGTTGCTGTCTCTAAAAATTCGGAACATAAATAAGGCTGCTCCGTTTTGTTTGAATAATTGATTTAAGGTTTGTTCGGCTTTCATCAAATAGTTGGTCTTTTCGAGATTTAAAGATAGGTTTTTCTGAACAGAATTTTTATAGAAAAATAGTAGAGGTACGTTCAATGGATGTATTTGTAGGCCTATGGCATTGGCTCCCAGCCACATTTTTTCTGATGCTACACCACAATACATTAAAGATTCGAAACTCCTGTCGGACATACTGATGAGACCTAAGGCTGAGGCTGACGAAAATTGTTGAGCTAACAAACGTCCAAAGCCACTACCTCCGTTAATTTCTTGTAGGAAATCTATCATTTTACGGTCTTTTAATAATTTTATACCTATAGAGTCATTGTTGTTGAGGTCTAGCGTATGAATTCCAATCCCATCTTCAGCTTCTATTGCCTGTTCGGGTGTCCAACGCATTTCTCTGGTTATAAAATCTTCATGGGCTTCGGGTATAAACATCCGCAGCAGGTCGGTTGCTGTGGCTATATCAGCTAGTTGTTTAATGTCTTCGCTACGGTCAATAAATGTAAGCTGTGCACCAGAGGTTTCACTTACCAATTGTTTAAGATAGTTAGTCTCTTGCTCGGTGAGCAAACTACGTTCTGGACTTTTGCGGTTGGTGTGGCGCAGGGGAACGATGCTTTCTAAACGTAGTTCTTCTGCTGTGGGCTCGTATCCGGTATCAAAAGAAAAAATGGCCAAGTGTTGCGGAGCCAATGTCGGGCTAAGTCGCCAATTTACTTTTAATTGTAGTTTGGCAGCAGCCAAAAGCAAATTCTCTATACTTGCTCCCATTGATTGGTAAGAGGAGAGGTAATCAGGATCCAGGTAAGCAAGGGTATCTCGCAACTCCATAAAAAGGTGTAGCCGCTTATTTTGGTAGTGCCAACGCCAAGGTTGATTGTTACCGCCCGATGGTGCCCACTTGGCTGCCTCTATCAAATAGTGCAGTTGTTCGTTGTTGAGGGCAATGCCTTCCGGGTGTTTTAAATCTGTTTCGTGTTCTATAATATATTGCTCAATAGTGCTAGTAGTCCAAGCTGCGGGTCTTTCATTTGTATTGGTGTTAGCTGTATGTTCTTTATTTTTCTCGAAAACCTCATCAAGATCTAAGAAATATCTACCCGAATAATCGATATGCTTTAACAGTATCTTTCGCGACAAATCGGCACTTACTCCACCGCCGTAAGTAACGGCACTGGCCAATTGTGGCCAGGTACTTATAGTTGACATCAACTCTACAGCAGAAGCTTTCATTCTGGGCGATAGGGTTTCTAAACCAACTACGGCAGAGATGTAAGGGATTCTTTCATCAAAAGTTTTGAGATTTTTATAGTTGGCTATGTCTAAATGATCAACCATACCGTGCAAAATAGGCCGATTTTTTTCGAGATCAAATCGTTCTATATCTATGGTGCAACGGTCGCTACCCTCCATCAAAACAGGTATTTGAAACGCTTTGGCAGCCTGCCTTATCTGTATTTTAATATCAAAGCTATCGCATTCGTCAATCAGCAAATCCAGTTTGCCATTGTGTTGAAGGAAGTCTTGCATGTTGGCTTCATTTATACCTTCTTCAAAACACACTACTTTCAGGTAGGGGTCTAGTTCAGCAATTTCTCGGGCTACGATTACGGTTTTTCTCAGTTTAATGTTGTGTACACCAGAGCGTATTCTGTTGAGATTGCTCAAGTCCAGTTCATCAAAATCAGCAATACGCAGCTCGCCAAAACCACGTTCCATTGCTAGGGTGAGGGATACCGATTGACCTACCGAAAGTCCTACTACCCCAATTTTTTTTGTAGCAAGTGTTTGTTGCTCTTCTTCGGTAATTTTATACTTGTTGCGATTGGTTCTTACGGTAATGAAAT
>JBDHXL010000054.1:0-10288 GCA_039810685.1 Pedobacter sp.
GGAAAAAGCCAAAAATATGCTGCTATCAGGTGCCTACAAAATTACCGAGGTGGCCGAAAAATCGGGCTATAAACACGCTACACATTTTACTTCAGCTTTTAAAAAGTACTTTGGTTATTTGCCTCAAAGTCTAAAAAGTATTTGGGCATTGGGCTTCAGTATGGCTTTGCGAGTGGAAGAATTAGCAACCCTGTCTTTAACCTAAATTTGTGTCGAGCTTATTCAAATTCAGCAGTACAATCAATACCTTTGCAGGGATATGACCCTCCACGAAGCCCAACAATTAATAGACCGCTGGATTAACACCACCGGCGTACGCTATTTCAACGAACTGACCAATACAGCCATTTTGATGGAAGAAGTAGGCGAGGTAGCCCGAATAATGGCCCGAAAATACGGCGAACAATCTTTCAAAAAATCGGAAGAAGAGCTAGATTTGGGCGATGAACTGGCCGATGTACTCTTTGTACTGATTTGCCTGGCCAACCAAACAGGTATTGACCTCGAGGCAGCCCTAAAGCAAAACCTAAACAAAAAGAGCATTCGTGATGCCGATCGGCACCGCCTCAACGAGAAGCTAAAATAACAATTAAAACTAATTTTTCCGATTTACAAAACCAGCATAGCTTTTGGTATATTGAAATACCGGCTACAAAAATTCCAGTAAATATTTAGAGAAAAAAAAACTATTTTTGCGCTCGTTGCTGGTAACCTCTAGTAAAAATTTGGTTACACGTAACTTAAACATTAATTAACCAAGGAGATAACAACAATGAAGGTTGCACTGATTACGGGAGTGACTGGCCAGGATGGTGCCTATTTGACAGAGTTTTTACTAAAAAAAGGCTATTTCGTACACGGAATAAAACGTCGTTCCTCACTTTTCAACACCGACAGGATTGACCACCTCTACCAAGATCAGCACGAGAACAATGTACGTTTTAAACTGCATTATGGCGATTTGACCGACTCGACCAATCTGATAAGAATAATCCAAGAAACCCAACCCGATGAAATCTACAACCTGGCCGCTATGAGCCACGTGCGGGTAAGTTTCGATACACCCGAATATACTGCCAATGCAGACGGTATAGGCACACTACGCCTGTTAGAAGCTATTCGCATATTGGGTTTAAGCCAAAAAACCAAAATTTACCAAGCCTCAACCTCCGAGTTATACGGTCTGGTGCAGGCAGTACCACAAAGCGAAAGCACTCCTTTCTATCCCCGATCGCCTTATGCGGTAGCCAAAATATATGGATATTGGATTACCGTTAACTACCGCGAAGCCTACAACATGTTTGCTTGCAACGGTATTTTGTTTAACCACGAGAGCCCCCTAAGAGGCGAAACCTTTGTAACCCGCAAAATAACCCGTGCAGCCAGCAAAATTGCCTTGGGCTTGCAAAATTGTCTCTACCTAGGTAATTTATCAGCACAAAGAGACTGGGGCCATGCCAAAGACTATATCGAAGCCATGTGGCTCATTCTTCAGCAAGAAAAAGCCGAAGATTACGTTATTGCTACAGGAGTTACGACTACGGTTCGCGAGTTTGTGCGCATGGCCTTTGCCGAATTGGGCATTAGCATCGAATTTTCGGGTAAAAACGAGTACGAAAAAGGCGTCATCATAGATATTGACCCTGATAAAGTAAAAAATCTGGGTTTGAATACCGAAGTATTAAAGCTAGGTATGACCGTAGTAAAGGTAGATCCGAAATACTTCCGCCCTACCGAAGTAGATTTACTACTGGGCGACCCCACTAAGGCCAAAAGCAAATTGGGCTGGCAGCCCAAATATGATTTGCCTGCCTTGGTAAAAGACATGATGGAATCAGATTTAAAACTGATGAAAAAAGATGAATACCTCAAACAAGGCGATTACCAAACGCTCAATTATTTTGAGTAAAAGGCTACCCCATACAAAATTGTATATCCTATTATGAAAAAATTACTTACCCTACTCTTTTTGGTGTTTACAGTTGCAAGCGCTAGTATGGCTCAGTTTAGCAGCAATGTAAAGGTTGATGAGCTTTCTGATGCCCAAGTGCTACAATTGATGAAGCAAGCCGAATCAATGGGTTACACCAGTGATAGTCAACTGGAACAGCTGGCCATAAAAAGAGGAGTAAGCAGTGCTGAAATCAATAAATTTAAGGCTCGGGTAGAGAAACTCCGAAAACAAGGAGGCAGCACTCAAGCTGTCCAAAAACCTATATCTGGAACTGGCCGAGAGCTAAGTGAAACTACCCAAGGCGGCACCATTGCCAACGAGAAAAAAGAAGATTATAGCCAGGTGGTAGGGAGAATATTTGGTAATGAGCTGTTCAACAACGGTAGCATCACCTTTGAGCCTAACTTACGAATTGCTACACCGAAAAGCTATATCATTGGCCCGGATGACCACCTGATTATTGACCTGACCGGCGACAACGAAAGAACTTATAATCTAACAGTTAGTCCTGACGGGGTTATCAATTTAGAGTACGTAGGAAGAATAGCCGTAGCCGGCCTCAACATTGACCAAGCCATCTCTAAAATAAAAGCTGCGATGGCCAACACCTACCCTGCCCTACGCAGTGGGCGCACTTCTGTTGCGGTCAATCTGGGGAATATCCGCAGCATACAAGTTACCCTCACGGGACAAGTCACCCGCCCGGGCACCTACACCCTGCCTTCACTTGCCAACATTTACAGAGCACTGTACCTTTCGGGTGGTCCCTCACACAATGGTACCTTCCGCAACATACAACTTATTCGCAACAACAAGGTGATTGCTACTTTAGATGTTTACGACTTTCTTTTACGTGGCTATCAAAGTGGTAACGTTCGCCTGCAAGATCAAGATGTTATTAACATACCTGCTTATGAAAAAAGAGTTGAAATTACTGGCGAAGTGAAAGAACCTGCTATTTTTGAGGTAAAAGGTAACGAGACTTTGCAAGACATTATCCAATTTGCAAAAGGTTTTACCCCCAAGGCTTACAAAAGCAAAATCAAAACATTCCAAAATACCGAACGAGAGCGACGTATCACCGATATAGAGGCCTCCAACTTCAAAAACTACCACCCACAAAATGGCGATAAATACGTGGTTGAGGCTATTTTGGATCGTTTCGAGAATCGAGTAGAAATAATCGGCTCGGTATTTCGCCCAGGGTTATATTCCCTAGATAGTAGCCCAACACTACGCAGCCTCATTGAAAAAGCAGAGGGCATTACCGAAGATGCTTTCAAAAACCGCGGCTACATCAACCGTTTAAACCCCGATAAAACCCAATACTTACTTTCTTTTGATGTGGGCAAAATCATATCAGGCGAAGCAGCAGATATTCCTTTAATGAGAGAAGATAAAGTTACTATCAATTCTATTTTCGATCTTAGAGAAGAATTTACCGTGACAGTGCAGGGCGAAGTCAGAATGCCGGGAACCTTTCAATTTGCCGACAATATCAAGCTCGAAGACTTGATACAAATGGCCGGAGGTCTGAAAGAGGGAGCTTCTGCCGATCGGATAGAAGTAGCCCGCAGAGTAAAAAACACCGACCCCAACTCTACCTCATCAAAAACAGCCGATTTGTTTATCCTGAGTGTGGACAGCAAATTGCGAATAACAGACGATAAATTTGTTATCAAACCTTACGACATCATCAGTGTTCGAAACTCCGAAAGCTACTCGACCCAAAAGCAAGTGAAAATAGAAGGCGAAGTGCTATATCCGGGCACCTATACCATTACCTCAAAAGATTTCCGCATCTCCGACCTCATTAAAAGAGCAGGGGGGCTTAGCCCTTTTGCTTATGCCGAAGGTGCATCATTAAAGCGACCAGGAGCCGAGAAGGTAAATCCATCCGACAAAAATGCTATCGACAACTCGGAAGAAGAGCAAAAAAAATTCCTCAACCTAGAGCGGGTGCAAGAAAAAAGTGTAAAAGATCCTATCCTAAACAAGGTGGATGAGAAACTGGTACAGTCAGATTTGGTGGGTATCGATTTGGAAAAAATATTGAAAAAACCTTTGAGCCGCCAAGACTTGGTACTAGAAGAGGGTGATATTGTACGGGTGCCCAAACAATTGCAAACCGTTAAAGTAACCGGAGAGGTACTCAACCCCAATAGCATTGTCTATACACCCAGCAAATCCTTCAAGCAATATATTAACGGTGCTGGGGGCTTCACCAATTCTGCCCTCAAAAGTGGGGCCTATATCAAATACGCCAACGGATCGGCAGAGGCGGCCAAGAAATTCTTATTCTTCAACAATTATCCCAAAGTAAAACCAGGAGCAGAAATACTGGTGCCCGTAAGGGCCGAGCGTGAACGTCTTACCGCCCAATCTTGGATTGGCATAGGTACTGGGCTGGCCTCTCTTGCCGCAATCATTGTTACTTTCCTGAGATAATTCCCCAAGCAAGCACATGGAACAAGCACCTAACACAGACGAGATAACGCTCAAAGAGCTTTTGTTGAAGATAAAAGACTGGTGGCGTTACCTCTGGAGCAAAAAATGGAAAATCATCCCCATCGGCTTATTGGGCGGAGTATTAGGATTAGGATTATCCCTTATCTCTAAACCCACCTACACGGCCACCACTACCTTTGTACTCGAAAGTGGTGATAAAGGAGGGGTTGGAGCTTATGCCGGCATAGCGGCTATGGTAGGCATTGATTTGGGCAGCTCTGGTGGTATTTTTCAGGGCGACAACATCATCGAGTTATACAAATCTCGAACCATGATTGAGAAAACTTTGTATAGTCTCGACTCGCCGGGACTACAACGCCCACTTATCGAGCGCTTCATTGCCATGAATAAAATGCGTAAATCATGGGATAAAAAACCAGCTACTAAAGATTTAAAGTTTGCATTGGGCGATTTACAAAATAATCGGCCTGCAACACACTATCAGCGTAGTAAAGACAGTGTCGTTGCCGAGATAGTAAAAGATATTCGCGAAAATTATTTAAGTGTAGCCAAACCCGACAAAAAACTCAGTATTATCAAGGTGCAGTTTAAAGCCGCTGATGAATGGTTGGCCAAACGTTTTAATGAAGAGCTGGTAAAAAACGTAAAC
Source organism: Pedobacter sp. (assembly GCA_039810685.1). GTDB lineage: Bacteria > Bacteroidota > Bacteroidia > Sphingobacteriales > Sphingobacteriaceae > Pedobacter. The sequence goes on from JBDHXL010000054.1 coordinate 5,073, forward strand.
GAGTTTTATGTCTATACCAAAACCAAACGCTCGGCAGAAAACGTAGCCATTATGCAACATAAAACCGACTCGGTTACGGCGGTTATGAATGGAACCATCTACCAAGTTGCACAAATTGCAGATGCTACACCCAACATGAACCCTACACGTCAGGTACAACGAACTGCTCCTATCCAAAAGGCCCAGTTTTCAGCAGAAGTCAATAAAAAAGTACTCGAAGAATTAGTTAAAAACCTTGAGATTTCTAAAATCAGTTTACTTAAAGAAACACCGCTTATCCAGATTATTGATCAGCCTATCATTCCATTAGAAATGGAACGATTGCGTAAAATAAAAGGCATCATTATAGGAGGCCTATTAGCTGGTTTCCTCTGTGTACTTTTCTTCAGTATTAAATTTATCAGTAAAAATACATTCAGTGAATAATACCCATATAGCCGTTATTGGTCTGGGCTACGTTGGTTTGCCCTTAGCCATCGAGTTTGCCAAAAAATACCCGGTAATTGGTTTCGACATCAATGCCGAACGTTGTGCCGAACTACAAAGAGGTGAAGACCGCACCAAAGAAGCCGATTTGGTAGCTTTGAAAACCGTTATTGAGCAGCAATCCCTACAATTTAGTGCCGATATCGAATCCTTAGATGCGGCCAATGTCTATATTGTAACGGTGCCCACTCCTATCGATCAGTTTAAGGCACCTGATTTGAGTCCCTTGCTCAAAGCATCAGCTATGCTGGGCAAGGTGCTAAAAAAAGGTGATATTGTTATTTACGAATCAACCGTATATCCGGGCTGTACCGAAGAAGATTGCGTACCCGTACTCGAAAAAGAATCGGGCTTGCACTTCAATGTCGATTTCTTTTGCGGCTATTCGCCCGAGCGCATTAACCCCGGCGATAAGGTAAATACCCTGACCAAAATAAAAAAAGTAACCTCGGGCTCAACTCCCGAAATTGCCGACCGGGTAGATGCCCTCTACGCCAGTATCATTACCGCGGGTACACACAAGGCCCCCAATATAAAAGTGGCCGAAGCCAGCAAAGCCATAGAAAACGCCCAAAGAGATGTCAACATCTCCTTTGTGAATGAGCTGTCCCTAATTTTTGATCGGATTGGTATAGACACAACCGATGTAATTGAAGCTGCCGGCACCAAATGGAATTTCCTCAAATACAAACCCGGACTGGTGGGCGGGCATTGCATTGGTGTGGATCCGTATTACTTGGCACACAAAGCCAAATCTTTGGGCTATCATCCACAGGTTATCCTATCAGGACGTATGGTCAACGATAATATGGGCATGTTTGTGGCCAACAAAGTCATCAAACTGATGATACACAAGGGTCATAAAATACAAGGCGCAAAGGCCTTAATATTGGGTATCACTTTCAAAGAAGATTGCCCTGATATCCGCAACTCAAGGGTAATTGACATCTACCACGAGCTTAGCCAGTTTGGTGTTGATGTAGCAGTATATGACCCTCATGCCGACCCGCAAGAGGTAGCATACGAATACGGCATTGACCTAGTTGCACAACCGCACGATCATTACGATGCCATTATATTGGCCGTAAGTCACCAAGAATTCAAAAGCCTAGATTTTGCAGCACTACGCAACAACAAACAAACTGTTATTTTTGACACCAAAGCTTTCTTGGACAGAAATCTAATAGACGCCAGACTATAATGAAAAATATTCAAATGGTTGACCTCCATGGTCAATACGAAAAAATAAAGCCCGAAATAGATCGAGCCATTCAATCAGTTTTAGACAGTACAGCCTTCATCAAAGGCCCACAAGTACAAAGTTTTGAACGCAATTTGGCCCAATACTTGGGCAGCAAAGAGGTAATTTCTTGTGCCAACGGTACCGATGCCCTACAAATTGCCCTCATGGCCTTGGGGCTAGCACCCGGTGACGAGGTGATTGTACCGGCATTTACTTATATTGCTACTGCCGAGGTAATTGCCCTACTTGGGCTAAAGCCCATAATGACCGAGGTTTGTCCCAAAACCTTTAACCTCACTGCCGAGATTGTCGAAAAACACATCAGCCCAAAAACCAAGGCCGTAGTGCCGGTACACCTTTACGGGCAGTGTGCCGACATGGAAGGCATTTTAGCCTTGGCCGAAAAACACCAACTTTATGTAGTTGAAGATTGTGCACAGGCTATTGGTGCCCGCTATACTTTTAGCAACGGACAAGTAAAAATGGCAGGCACTATGGGCCATATAGGCTGCACCTCCTTTTTCCCTTCCAAAAACCTGGGCTGTTACGGTGATGGGGGCGCACTATATACCGATGATGCCGAACTGGCCAAGAAAATACGCATGATTGCCAACCACGGGCAAGAAAAAAAATATCATCACCAAGTGGTAGGCTGCAACTCGCGTTTGGATACACTGCAAGCGGCAATATTAGAGGTGAAACTGCAACATTTAGATCAATACTCGGCAGCCCGCAACGAGGTAGCCAATGCCTACGATCAAGCCTTTGCCGGGCTCGATTGGTTGCAAAGCCCAATACGCCAAAGCAATTCTACACACGTTTTTCATCAATACACCTTACAGCTCAAAAATGCCGAAGATCGCGATGCGCTGAAGCAACACCTGGCCAATAAAGGGGTTCCCAGTATGATTTACTACCCCATAGCCCTGCACTTGCAGCCCGCTTTCAAAACACCCGAATTTGGTGAAGGTGATTTCCCGATAGCCGAAGATTTGTGCAAAAAAGTATTATCGCTGCCTATACACACAGAAATGAAAAAAGAAGAGTTGGATTATATCATCCACAGTGTCCTATCTTTTCATTGATTTTTTATCCTTTTAGATGGATGCGGCCCTGCAAGCAATTCTTGCCCAAGGCGAGGATGAACAAACCGAGTTTAAAACGATTGATTTAGGCTTTCAGGTAACATTATTTGGGGCAATGCTACATGAAGAATCAAATAAAAGAACTATTGAAAACCTAAAAACCAAGCAGCAGGTTGAGTACATCGGCTAAGCAAGAAATGGCTATTATAAAGTGGAAGGCTAAGTATAATTTAAGCTTCAATAATTACCCCAATTAGGGGCAAAATAAATAGAATAACAACTATAAATCAACACCGAGAAACAAAGCTATTGCCGAACTTAATTAAAATATGGAGACCAAAATCGCTCTTTTAGCTTATAATTTTCCTCACAAAAAAACACAAGATTTTATTTTCAGATTACTTGTAGAGGGATATAAAATAGATGTAATTTATGCCGCTGACGCAGTAAAATTAAACATCCCCGCATCATCGGTTAAAACGAAGATTAACCACATAGGGCTAGTCCATCCACAAATTATTGCAAAGCAACTGAATATCGACTATAAGATTATTGCCCATGATAGCCCCGAGCTACCGAATGATATTATTAAAAGAGGCATTGATATCGGTATTATTTCTGGAGCTCGTATCCTAAAAGAACCCGTAATTAATAGTTTCCGTTTAGGGATAATTAACTATCACCCCGGAATTATTCCACATGCCCGAGGATTAGACGCCTTACTTTGGTCTATCTACAATAAGCAACCACTCGGTGTTACTGCTCATTTAGTCGATAAACGTGTTGATGCAGGTAAGATATTACAAATCAACCCAATAAAAATTTATAAGAAAGATAACATCTTTGATCTCTCTGAGCGTTTATATGAAATTCAGTTAGAAATGTTGGCGACTTCTATCGAGAAAACAATAAATAAAGATTTCCTAATATTAGAAAATTACGGTGCTTATAATAGAAAAATGCCGGCAAACCTCGAAGAAGAAACCATGAACCAACTACCTAAATATCTTGAAATATTTGGAGAGTAACACTGCACAAATTATTGAAGCCTGTACGGTTGGGGATATTAACTTGATTAAAAGTATAGACCCTAAGGATCTAATCGCGATTAGAGATTCCGCTCAAAGAAATCTAATTATTATCGCTGCTTTTCATCATCAATACCATTTAGTTGAGTACCTTTTAACGATTGGATTTGATATCAACTCGACCAATAAGAAAGGGACTAGCGTATTGATGTATGCAAAAACAAAGTGTATGGAATTGGAAGATTTTAGCTTTATGACCTGGCTATTAAAGCATGGTGCAGATCTACATCATAAGGACAATTTCGGAAAAGATATTTTCTACTATGCCAATAACATTGGAAATCAGGAACTAATCACTTTTTTAAACAAAAATAAATGAGTAAAAAAATAAAATTTGCTGTTATCGGCTGTGGGCACATCGGTAAGCGCCATGCCGAAATGATTAGCCGCAATGCCGAGAGCGAACTGGTAGCGCTGGTTGATGTAAAAGAACCCGAGCAATTGGGTATAGCCGCCTATCCCGTACCTTTCTTTCGCAGTGTCGAAGAACTATTAGCTGCCGACCTGGAGATAGACGTAGTCAACATTGCCTCGCCCAACGGTTTCCATGCCGAGCAGGCCCTGAAATGTTTAGACGCCAAAAAACACATCGTTATCGAAAAACCCATGGCGCTCCGTAAAAACGATGCCGAGCAGGTAATTTTCAAAGCCCTCAACATGCACCGCAATGTGTTTGCGGTGATGCAAAACCGCTACTCGCCGCCATCGGTATGGATCAAAGAGTTGGTGAGCTCGGGCCAATTGGGCAAAATTTTTATGGTACAGCTCAATTGTTATTGGAATCGCGACGATCGCTACTATAAGCCCGAAAGCTGGCACGGCAAAAAAGAACTGGACGGCGGCACGCTCTTCACCCAGTTTTCGCATTTTATTGATATCATGTATTGGCTCTTTGGCGATATCGAAAACATACAAGCTAAGTTCAACGATTTTAACCACAAAGACCTAACCGATTTTGAGGACAGTGGCTTCGTGAGTTTTGATTTTGTGAACGGAGGCATGGGTAGCCTCAACTACTCGACCTCGGTTTGGAACCAAAACCTCGAGAGCAGCATGACCATTGTTGCCGAAAACGGCTCGGTAAAAATTGGCGGCCAATACATGAACGAAGTCGAGTATTGCCACATTAAAGATTATGAAATGCCCGAATTAGCACCAACTAACCCCGGTAATGATTACGGTGCCTACAAAGGCTCGGCAGCCAACCACCATTACGTTATTGAAAACGTAGTTGATGTGTTAAAAGGACGGGCTCCCATCACTACCAATGCTCTCGAAGGTCTGAAAGTGGTGGATATTATTGAGCGGATATAT
>JBDHXL010000055.1:0-9535 GCA_039810685.1 Pedobacter sp.
CACATGGTAAAGACCAAAATATTGTGCCGTATTCTCAATAGCCATCACATCTCTAATATCTTCTACCACACATATCAGGTCTTTTTCACGTTTCGGTGATGAGCAGATTGAACATCGAGGTGTGTCCGAAATATTGTGGCATAGTTCGCAATGTTTTATTTCTTTCCGCATTCGGATAAAAGTATTACCAAATTGTTCTACCTCATCTACATTTTGTTTCAAGAGATGCAGCGCCAAGCGAACTGCTGTACGCTTACCAATACCCGGAAGCTTTGCAAATTCATTGACAGCATCATCCAAAAGTTTAGACGAAAAATTCATAATACAAATGTATTATAATTGCTTTTATATATTTAATTTGATTTTTTTAATTTGACTTTGCTAGTTTTAGCGAGTTTTTGCTACTTTTAGCGTTAAATCTTAATAAACATGAGCCCAATTATTCTTCTTTGTTTTTTATTAGGCTATTTTGCTGTTCTAATTGGCATTGCCTACCTTACCTCCAAAAACAACTCGGACAATTCCGCATTTTTTATCGCCAATCGTAACTCCAAGTGGTACTTGGTAGCTTTTGGGATGATTGGCACTGCCTTATCCGGAGTCACTTTTATTTCCGTTCCGGGTGCTGTAGGCAAAAGTGAGTTTGGCTATTTCCAATTTATTCTTGGAAATGCCGTAGGTTTCATCATTATTGCAACGGTTTTACTTCCGCTTTACTACCGTTTAAACATCATCTCTATATATTCTTACCTAGAGCGTAGGTTAGGTTTTTGGAGTTATAAATCGGGAGCTATGATATTTTTGGTATCCCGCACAATCGGTTCGGCATTTCGCTTGTATTTGGTAGCCATTGTACTCCAAAAATTTATTTTTGATGCTTGGAATGTTCCCTTTTGGCTTACTATTGTTATTTGCTTGGTGTTAATATGGCTCTACACCCATAAAGGTGGGCTAAAAACCATCATCATCACCGACACATTGCAAACGGTATTTTTGCTCTTATCGGTAATACTTTCCATCATCTTTATAGCACAAGCCTTAAATTTAGATTTAGCAGGAACATTTGAAGCTGTTAAGAATAGCAGTTACTCCAAAATTTTCTTCTGGGAAGATTTTATGGGTAGCAAATCACATTTTTTGAAACAATTTTTGGGAGGGATATTTGTGACCATTGCCATGACCGGTCTTGATCAAGATTTGATGCAAAAAAATCTGAGCATGAAAACCATTGGCGAGGCGCAAAAGAACATGTTCAGTTTTACGGCCATTTTTGTGGTAATGAATATTTTCTTTTTAAGTGTTGGAGCCTTACTATATCTTTTTGCAGCCAACAACGGTATAGATGTAACTGCACTAGCTACACCCGACCACCTCTACCCCGAAATTGCCCTCAACCACCTCAACGTAATACCCGGTATTATTTTCATGCTAGGACTAACCGCAGCTACATTTGCTACTACCGACTCGGCACTTACCGCATTAACCACTTCTTTCTGCGTTGATTTTCTGCATTTCGACAAAAAGAAAGACCAAAACGCACCTGATTTGGTTAGAAAAAGACATTTGGTGCACATTGGTTTCTCAGTATTGATGGTTATTGTAATCTTAATCTTCAAACTCATCAACGACGACTCGGTGGTAAATGCAATATTTAAAGCCGCTGGATATACTTATGGACCATTGGTGGGTTTATTTGCTTTCGGTATGTTTACCCGTAAAGCTGTTACCGATCGTTTGGTGCCTTACATCTGCATTCTCTCACCAATACTTTGTTTTATAATTGATTTCAACTCGATGAACTGGTTCGGCTACGCACTAGGTTTTGAGTTGATAATCTTAAATGGGTTCATTACGTTTGTAATGTTGTTGGCAACTAGCAAAGCCAGCACAAGCCAAACCAAATTTTAGTAAAACAAATGATGTATAGCGAAGATAAAATAAGGAAAGCCTTTATCAACAAAGACTGGCAGGAGATTAAAACAACTGATAGCTGGCAAATCTTCAAGATCATGGCCGAGTTTGTGGATGGTTTTGAGAAACTGGCCAAAATAGGCCCTTGTGTAAGTATCTTCGGCTCGGCACGTACGGCAGAAAGCAACCCCTATTACCAAATTGCGGTAGATTGTGGCCGTTTACTTACCGAAAGAGGTTACGGAGTGATTACTGGAGGTGGCCCAGGCATTATGGAGGCCGGCAACAAAGGAGCCCATCTCAACGGTGGTAAATCTGTTGGGCTCAATATCGAACTCCCTTTCGAACAATTTCACAACCCCTATATTGAGCCTTCTAAACTTCTTCAATTTGATTATTTTTTTATCAGAAAGGTGATGTTTATGAAATACTCTCAAGGCTTTGTTGTGTTACCGGGTGGTATGGGTACAATGGATGAGCTTTTTGAGGCTTTGACGTTGATACAAACCGGAAAGATAGCTCGTTTTCCGATTGTTTTAATAGGCAAAGCATATTGGGGAGGACTTATTGATTGGATAAGTGAAGTGATGCTTGGAAAAGAAAACAACATCAAACCCGAAGACCTCAACCTATTCAGATTGGTTGACACTGCTGAGGAAGCTTGTGAGCACATATTTAAGTTTTACGATAAGTATGTACTCAAACCAAATTTCTAAACAAGAAGGTTCATTTGTATATATTTTTTTCGGAATTCATTACAACAAACGTTTGAAAAAGACGGTTGAAGTATTCCGTTGGCTTCAATAAAATTCGACATGTTTTAAACTCGTTTATTGCTATTAAATTTCACTATCTTTGCGCCCATAAAAATGCTACCATTTTATGAGCTTAAACATTCAATATCAAGAAAAATTTGCCAATAGGCACATTGCCCCCAACGAGGCCGACACACAAGCTATGTTAAAAGCAGTAGGTGTCAAATCAATCGAAGATTTAATTGACCAGACTGTTCCTTCATCTATTAGGCTAAAAGCAGACCTTGATTTGCCCGAAGCACTATCAGAAGTTGACTATTTAGCCAAATTAAAGGAAACAGCAAGCTTAAACAAAGTATATAAATCCTATATAGGTCAAGGCTATTACAACACCTATACTCCGGGTGTGATATTGAGAAATGTATTTGAGAACCCTGGATGGTACACACAATACACCCCCTACCAAGCAGAAATTGCACAAGGCCGTTTGCAAGCCTTACTAAATTTCCAAACTATGGTTATAGACCTTAGCGGTATGGAAATTGCAAACGCTTCACTTTTGGATGAGGGCACTGCAGCTGCCGAAGCCATGTTTATGCAATACAGTTTGCGTAAAAAAGATCAAGGCAACAAATATTTTGTTTCTGAAGATATTTTTGAACAAACTATCGATGTTTTAAAAACCAGAGCCAACCCTTTTGGTATTGAATTGGTAATTGGTAAGCATCAAGATTTTATAGCCGGAAACGAGTTTTTTGGGGCTATTGTACAATATCCGGCCGCAAATGGCGAAATTTATGACTATCGTGAATTTGCAGCTCAATTACACCAACAACAAGTAAAACTAACTGTAATTGCCGACTTGTTGAGCCTAACCCTTTTAACACCTCCCGGCGAGTGGGGAGCTGATGCCGTAGTTGGAACAACCCAACGCTTTGGTGTGCCTATGGGATTTGGCGGTCCGCATGCAGCCTATTTTGCCACCAAAGAAGAGTACAAAAGAGCTATACCTGGTCGTATAATTGGTGTTACAATTGATAGCAACAACAACTATGCACTACGCATGGCCTTACAAACCCGCGAGCAACACATTCGTAGAGACAAAGCCACTTCAAACATTTGCACAGCACAAGCTTTATTGGCAATTATGGCAGGCTTTTACGGAGTTTATCATGGTCCTAAAGGCTTAAAAGCCATTGCTGAACGTGTACACGGATTAGCTATCTCTTTTGCCGAATCAATCAAAAAATTAGGCTATAAGGTATTAAACCAAACCTATTTTGATACCCTTACTGTAGAGTTAGGAGAGTTGAAAGATGCTATACACAAAGACTGCTTAGACAACAACATTAACTTAAATTACAAAGGTGCATTTGCAAGTATCTCTATAGATGAAACTACTAGTTTAGAGGACATCAAACTATTAGTAAAAATATTCGCAAAGGTGAAAGCTATTGCTGGCGACCAAACTGAACTTGTTACAGCAGTAAGCAGCTGCATTCCTGCCGAGCTTCAAAGAAAAAGCGCTTATCTTGAGCATGAGGTTTTCAATAGCCACCACTCAGAGCACGAAATGTTAAGATACATTAAATCATTAGAAGCCAAAGATTTGTCTCTTTGCCACTCTATGATTGCTTTAGGTTCGTGTACCATGAAACTGAACGCCACAAGCGAGATGATACCTGTAACCTGGCCAGAGTTCGGTGCAATTCACCCCTTTGCACCTGCAGATCAAGTGTCGGGTTATTACACGGTTTTTAATGAGCTAAACACATGGTTGAGTACTATTACCGGTTTTGCTGCGATGAGTTTTCAACCCAATGCCGGAGCACAAGGCGAATATGCCGGGCTGATGGTAATACGTGCCTATCACCAAGATCGGGGCGACCATCACCGAAATATTGCTCTTATCCCTACATCGGCACACGGTACTAACCCAGCATCGGCAGCTATGGCCGGCATGAAGATTGTCGTAGTAAAATCAACCGAAAGAGGTGAGATTGATGTGGACGATTTACGTGCAAAAGCCAAAGAACATGCCGCCAACCTCTCATGTTTGATGGTGACTTACCCATCAACACACGGTGTTTTTGAGGAAAGTATCATAGAAATCTGCAATATTATCCATGAAAATGGAGGGCAAGTTTATATGGACGGTGCCAACATGAACGCACAAGTAGGATTAACCAGTCCGGGTTATATCGGCGCTGACGTTTGCCACTTAAACCTGCACAAAACTTTTGCTATACCACATGGTGGTGGTGGTCCGGGTATGGGGCCTATTGGAGTAGCCGAACACTTAGTACCCTATTTGCCGGGGCATACTGTGGTGAACATTAACAATGAGAAATCAATATCAGCAGTTTCTGCTGCACCTTGGGGTTCGGCCAGTGTTTTGTTAATTTCACATGCTTATATCGCTATGATGGGTGGTCAAGGCCTAAAAAATGCTACACGCTTTGCCATCTTAAACGCCAACTACATCAAATCTAGGTTGGAGGCTCACTACCCTGTGCTTTATGCCGGTGCCAACGGACGTTGTGCACACGAAATGATTTTGGATTGTCGTAGCTTCAAAAACTTTGGAATAGAGGTGGTTGATATCGCTAAACGATTGATGGATTATGGTTTTCATGCACCAACAGTTTCATTCCCTGTTGCGGGTACTTTAATGATAGAGCCAACCGAAAGCGAACCTAAACACGAATTGGATCGTTTTTGCGATGCTTTAATTGCTATTAGAAAAGAAATACAGCAAGTAGAGGATGGTATCGCAGATAAACAAGATAATTTGCTAAAAAATGCACCGCATACCGCTACTAGTGTAACCGGAAACGAATGGGCACACCCCTACTCTAGACAAGACGCGGCTTTTCCTCTTCCTTATGTTGCGGCTTACAAATTCTGGCCATCTGTTGGTAGGGTTAATGACAGCCATGGCGACCGCACTTTAATATGTGCATGCCCTCCAATAGAGAGTTATATTAACTAATAGGTGATTTAACTTTTTAGTATTAATAAGAATGGGCTGCCAATTTGGACAGCCCATTCTTATTAGTATCAATTACTAGGTGAACTAGTTCTTGATTATCGTTTTGCTAACATTTCCACTAGGCTTTAGTAGTTTCAAGAAATAAATACCCGATGGCAAATTGCTAATATCAAACGATGCTGAATTGCTTACACCTGTATTAATTTGTTTTAACAATTTGGCATTTGTATCATAAAGCTGTATGGTTGTTTGTTCTGCTCTACCCCATTTTAAATTCACCAGTTTAGTACTTGGATTAGGGAATACCGAAAGCTCAGCAACTAAATCTGCTGAAACAAACTTTGTGAATTCTTCATATATTTTTTTGTCGCCATTTTGTCCATTTGCCACCAATCGATAATAGGATGACTGGCTAAAATTGTTGTCGTTAAAACTATAACGAGGCCCTTTGTTGGCAGCAACATTAGCTATTGCATTAAAATGCTGCCCGTCGTAGCTTTTCTCAATTGTATAGTTAGCTATTTGCATTTCATTACTTACCTGCCAATTTAGCTGTACACCAGAAACCTGTTTTTGAGCAGTAAAACTTACCAATTCAACAGGCAAAACTGGTGTATTTGATCCAAAAGTAAAATCGCTAAAACCGGTTCCGGTTGAGGCAACTACGAAACTTGGGGTACCATCATGGAAAGCGCTATTTCCAAAACTTTCCCATTTATTGCTAACTGTATTGAAATGAGCTACACGTACATCGCTAAAAATACCACCTGTCAGTCCACTAAAATTAAGATCATAAGCATAAAGTTTAGCTTTAGCCGTTAGTGTCCCCGAATTTCTGTGAATAGTCCAATATTCTTGCCTACTTACACTGGTTAAGCTTGCATCAAACATATCATTTGGATGAGGATTTGGCACATAGCTAACTGTAAAGTCACCTGTACCTGCTACATCTATTAATTCTACATAGGCTGCCTTATTATTTTTACCAACAGGAATCAAGATATTGCTGCTTATGTTATTCACTTTTACGGTTCCGTTTATAAAATTGAGCACATCAGGTGTTACACTAACACTACCATTTAGGGTAAATGTTGAAGAAGGACTTATGGTGCCTGCGGTGAGTGTAAATGCGCCACTAACATCCACCGGATTATTGAAATGTATTTCTTTGGAGGGTGTATTAACCGTTAATGTTGCAAATTGCAATTCTGCTGCTGCATTACCTTCTACATCAAAAGAGTGTTCTCTAATAATATTTGCAGATCCTAAGTTGCCATAAACTGAAGCATCATTTTTGACACGAATTAGAAAACCATTAGGAACATTCTTTAAACAATTGGCAAATTCACCGATTGTATTAGCCGGTTCATAGTCCATTTGTACGGCAACATATCCCCTCAATTCGTCATCAATACCATCGTCAATTTTAGCTTTTACGGCAACCATCGAGGCATAATCAGTAGTACTCTCAGAATTGATTGAGCCAAATTGATTGTAGGTAGCATCAACATCACCATTAAACGGCAAAATATTAGTTGTATTAGCCACTCCTTGTGCTACATCATATAGGGTGGACATGCCACTGGTATTTCCACCCGGAGTTCCGTCTAGTTCTATGTACTTTGATAAATTATTATTAAAAAAATTCTTATTCGCACCTGTGCCTCCAACTTTCACCACATCAAAAGGCTTTATACTGATATCGGCATTATGGTTATAAAAGGTTATGCCCACACCACCCGCTACACCGGAACTATTAAACATATTTCCTGTTATAGTTAGGTTCTCTGATGTTACAGGACTTTGTGTGCCCGAAGTTCCTTCTTTTGATGAAACCGCTATTGATCGGAATGCTGTATTTGACGCATCTGTAAAAGGACTGAAGATATTATCTTTCACAGTTATATTGTTTGACCTTTGAATAAACAGACCTATATTAGAGTACTTCAAAATGTTATTATTTGAAAACTCAATATTGGCATTAGCCGTTCTAGAACCTCTAATTTCTACTGTACGCACCGAGTTGTTAGCCATTGCCATTGAAGAAACAGATGCACCAAAAGTATTGTGGCTAATTTTATGATTCCCGACACTAGCTCCAACAAGTTGTAACAAACCCGTTAGAACATCGTTGTAGGAAAATTCAAAATCCATACCTGCACCACCACCTATATCACCTAACTGCATAGATGTTATAGCCATAACACTATTCTTGTTAGCAGGCGAACCACCTATCATCCCATAACAATTATAGGCATAGATACCTCTACCAAAAAGTTCTGGAGCTATTAAATTATTATAGGTTATTTGGTTTCTTTGTATAGTGATTTGATTCTTAACAACACCAAACTGTTTGCCTAACTTGATAGCATAGCTACTCCATACATATCCTGAAGTATAGGTTTTCATGCCCTTGATAACATTATCTAGTATGCTGAGATTGGCAAAGTTTTCATTTGTTAAACTACTTATCCCCACCATCGCATTACCAGTTTGATCCACCCTAATCTCAAAATTACTTAGAGTCACATTGGCTGCATCTATTTCCCATAGTGCTTTATTTGTCGCATTACCCACCCCCTCTATAATTGGTTTTGCCATCAAATTATTCCCATTACCTTGTATTGTCAAAGACTTATTTATGGTAATAGCATCGGTCAAAGTGTAAGTATCATAGGCAACATCAAGAGTTTGTCCACTCTGTGCATATTCTATAGCTAAAGGTATAGATACATAATTGTTTTTATAATTGAGGTTTGTAATAAATCGAGCATCGCCCAAATATGTACTACCAGCAAATTCGTCACGAGTATCAAGGGTGTTACCAGCAAAGAGGTTACCTACAACAGATATAGAAGCAGAAAAAGGAGAATTACCCCGGTTAAAAAAATTATTTATAGCTGCTTGATCTGCATCACCCACATTATCTTTTACATAATTAGAAGCATTACCCGATTGACGTTGAATAGCCACATCACAATTTGAAATAGAGTTTGCACTTATCGTCATACGTACTCCCTCTACAACTATCCCGAAGCCTTCGCCTTCCGCACTTGGCTGTTGAAAGCCATTAATCGTATTTGATTTGATATACACCCCAGACGGTACATCAATATATCCTGACGGATTGCCTGATGTAAACGAGCGTCTAAAAACTGCAATACCTGCCAAATCTCGTTTTTCTGTCCCTAAAATTGCAGGTGCATCATCGGTTCTGTTAATGATGTTTTGTCTAACTATGATAGCCCCATCAGCAGTATCGTCATCAACTCCCAAACCCGAAGGGTTCTTAATTTCTATCCCATAACGTTTTGCAACGGTGATGTTGTTGAGTTCTATAATGTTTGCTCCATTGCCTGCTTTCATACCTAATATACCAATACCGCTATCGCTACTTGCCGATTTTGCTAGAATAGTATTGCTTGAAATCCGCACACCAGAAGAAGTACCGTCGTTTAGGTCTATGGCACAACAGTTTATAAACTCAACATAATTGTTTTGAATCAAAATATTTTGCTTATAACCATTCCAAATCCCTATTGCACGTGCCGAGCTACCAGGACCATTATTTTTTAGGGCACAACCCTGGATGGTCACGCTATTGACATCACCATTAATAAAAACACCTCCCCTTGCTGTCCCATCTGTACAGTTAGAATTTACCTGTAGATTGGTTAAAACAATATTGCTACAATTTGCTGGTGCATAAAAACCTTCGCTAGTATAGCCTACTATTGCTAAGTTAGATACTGTTATACCCGTTGTGCATTATGAATTAGAGAAAAAAAGTTGTTCATCTGATTGAAAATCAGTAAATTGCTTTAACCATAAAACATTTACAATGAACAACTTAAGTGCAAATTACGAAAGAATTTTG
>JBDHXL010000056.1:0-9408 GCA_039810685.1 Pedobacter sp.
TTCTCTAAATTTTAGCATTTTGAACACCTTAGTGCAACAAATGTAGCACTAAGAAAATCATAATATACTGTATTTTAATGATTTGTAAAATTAAAAAAAACAAGGTGGACAAGTCAGGAAAAAGTCTAGAAAATGAAACTGACAAGATTATCGCTCCGATACATACTTTGCTAAAAGAGTTCATCAGAATCTTAGGTATAAGAAAATACTTATAACACACAGCTTATATCCCCAACAACAGCTTTAACCGGGCATAACCCGATTTGCTAACAGGCAACCATATCCCATTCTTTAATAGCACCATATAGCTGTCTTTTTCTCGAAGTTCTATCCGATTGAGTTGTTTGATATTGATGAAGTAGGAACGATGGACACGAACAAAAACTCCCGTATCAAGCGATTGTTCGAAATAGGCCATGGTCTTGTTTTTCTGAAACTGCCCGTCTTGGGTATTAATTTTTACATAATCATCGTCTGCTTCGATATAATGTATATCCTCTGCAGGTATGATCTTTATTTGCCCCTTGTCTTTGACCACCACCCGTGCCTGCTGCTGAGGGCTAAGCTGGCCTGATTGAAGTAAGGCCTCGGTTTCTTTTTTAGTGTTGAGTTGTTGCGGCACCCTTTTCATGGCCTGTTCAAAACGGTCTTGGGCAATGGGTTTCAGCAAATAATCTATTGCATTGACCTCAAAGGCTTTTAGGGCATACTCGTCAAAAGCTGTGGTAAAGATAACGGCAGGCACTTCTTCCAACAGCTCAAGCACCTCAAAACCATTTATTTTGGGCATCTGCACATCTAGAAAAATCAAATCGGGTTTATGGATAGCAATAGCTTTGAGGGCTTCGAAACCATCGGCACATTCGGCTACAACTTCTATATCAGGAAAATCTTTTAAGTAGTGTTTTACCACCTCACGAGCCAGCGATTCATCATCTATGAGTATCGTTTTAACCATTCTTTTGCGGAATAATGAGCGTGGTAATATACAAATTATTCTCTTCTGTTCGGGTTTGCAGCAATTGACTATCTGCAAACAAAAGGTAAAGTCGCCTACGAATGGCCGACAAGCCAAAACCTGTACCCTCTGTGCTTTTCATTTCAGGATCGAAGGGGTTGCGTACTTCTATACACAAGCCTTGCGCTGTGGTGCTAACATCCAGACTAATGGTTATCTCACGTGCAGTATTGTACAGCCCAAATTTGATAGCATTTTCTACAATAGGCTGCAAGAAGGTACCCGGCAACTGCATAGCCTTGGCCTCTTCGGCAATATTGATGGCTACCGAAAGCCTGTGACTAAACCTTACCTTTTCTATATCTAAATAAAGTTGTATGTACTCCATTTCTTCGGCAAGGCTTACCCAAACCTCATCATCACGCTTCAGTGTACCCCTTAAAAAGGTAGAAAGTTTCATAATCATATTACCTGCCTCGGAAGCATTGGTAATAGTTAGCGCATAGACAGAGTTGAGGCTGTTGAACAAGAAATGAGGTTGCAATTGGTGACGAAGTTTGTTCAACTCGGCCTCCTTGGCAAGGTTTTGGGTGATCAGCATCCGCTCGCTTATCTCTGACTGCTCGGCTACTTTATACCACAATGCATTGGCCACCCCACACCAGAGTAAACATATAAATGCCAAGGCAAATTTTATCCATATGGCAGTATCCAAAAAGTTTATGTAAGCCTTGTTATGGGCAAACACCAAACTCGATAATATCCACTGTGTTAAAAGAGTAACGATTAAACTCAAGACCAAAGCAATCAACAACACATAGTAAGCCTTTTGCTGGGCGGGCAGGTAATAGCTAAGCATATTACTAACAGCAGCGCAAGTTATTGCCAATATTACATTGGTCAGCACACTATCGGCCAATGCAATTTGCCATGCAAAACCTTGGTCAAAATATAATATTGCGGCATGGCCAATGCTCCACATAAGCAATACCACCAGTGCTATGCCTCTTATTTGCGGTTTGGATAATGGTGTAGCCGTCACGTATATATTGTTTAGTTTGTTTAGTTTGTTTAGTTTTTATAGCTAAGAGTATTGTGGATTAGAAACTTTTAATTTCCAAACCACCAAACATCACCATACCCCTAAGTACCAAAATTTTAGGAGTTATCTGCTCTATCGGCAACAAACCTCTTTTATCTTCTACTCCGCCAAATACTGCACTCACTTCTGATTTTACCTGCCAATGGGGAGGCACAATGATTTTGATCCCTCCAAATACTGCAGTAACATTGAGCACCAATTCATTCTCAAAATCAGCCTGCACAAAATTGATATCGCCACCGCCAAATACCGAAGTTAGCTCACCCCCCTGTAAGGTTTTACTGTATATGACTTGCTGGCTAGCTCCAAAAATATTGATGGCACTCACATAATCGGCACTTTGATAAGCACCTTGACTCGTTGTGCTATCGGCTTGTTCTTCACCAGATGTTGCAGGCTCATCAGTCGGGCTTTGTACTTTATTTTTACGAAAATTATACCCCCTTGGAAATAACGGGATATGTTTAGGTCTAGCTATCAGAATTGCACCTAAAAGCAACAGCATTACCGGAATAATTACTTTTGACAAGTCTATTGATGGAAGTGCCGCCTCCAATGTAAAATAAACTCCTATCATCACGATAATAATCCACCCGGTAGATTTATACTGGTGGCGAGACCCTAAGTAAAGTCCAACTAAAATCAATACGGTTGACCACCTAAAAACCCAATCAGGCAAAATACCCAGATTGTCCACTAAAAGTGCCAAGCCAACAAAAATTATTATTAAGCCCAAGGTTGAGCTGCTTGAACGACTAAAACGATGTTTTTCATTAATATGTTGCATGATGATAAAATTGTATGCAACAAAGGTAAGTGTGTTTGGTTTTTATGCCAAGTACTTACCGCCTAAGTGATTATGAATCTCGGTGAACTCCCCCATTTTATCGGTAAATGATGATAAGGATAGTTCTACACCGCAACAAATGCATGCGAACAAAATTAGTACAAGCCTTATACGAGCATTAGGAATTGTTGGTCTGCAAGTAATTTGGTTATTTTACCAAGGTGAGCAAAAAGAAACTTTCTTTTTCTGCTAGTACATAATGGGCTATATTTTCATGTAAAACTACCATTTGCCCACTTTCTAAGGGCAAGTTATTCGTCTCGCTCCTAAAATGTATCTTACCCGACACAACTTGTACGCTTAGCATAGCACTGGTACTGTGCTCTCTCAGTTCGGCTTCGGCATGTAGGCCTACCAGCACAATACGCAGTTTTTCTGACTTAAAAAGGGTAATTGAGTTTCGCCCGTTTTCTTGCCAAGTACTCTCGTTCTTTAACTGAACAATCAACTTATTCAAGTCGGCATCTACTAGATGGGCATTGAGAGTCCGATCGCCCAAAGGCCTTAGTGGTGTGGCCTCGTTTGTTTTGTTTTCCATTGCTGCACCAATTTAGCAACAAGTTAAGAAAACTTTGTTAATCTGCCAAATAAGCCAAACCGTTGGTTACCGGATCACAAAGATCTCTCACCTTTTTTTCTCTAAAAATACGTTCTACCAACTCACGAGCTACCTTATACTCGTTGTGTATGGGGCAAGGATGATTTGCCGAACAACGGTTGAGCCCCAATCCGCATTCTTGAAAAACACTTTTACCTTCTATGGTTTCCACAATATTATAAATTGGCAACTCTTGTTGTTCTTCGGTAAGATAGAAGCCTCCAGTAGGTCCTTTCAAACTATTTATAAGTCCGTGCCTTACCAACAATTGTAGGGTTTTCCCAATGGTATGCTCACTGGCTTGTATATGCTCGGCTATTTCTTTGATACCTACTTTATCGCCATCGGCACTTTTGCCTGCCAAATAAATAACAGCTTTGATGGCAGTTTTACAAGTTAGACTAAGCATAAATTATCTTCCTAAAAATTCATTCCCCTTTGCCGATATACGCGAATAGTTCCAGGGAGGATTAAACGTTAAATCTACTTTTATCTCCCAATCGGGAAAAGAATGGCACAAAGATTTATTCACATCTGTAGTTATACTCTCACCCATTGGGCAAAACTGAGTGGTGAGGGTCATACCAATTACAATTTTTTTCGACTCTTCCTCGAAATTAACACGGTAAATAAGCCCCAAATCAACCACGTTTAAACCTATTTCGGGGTCTATCACCTCATACAATCCTTCTAATGCAATAGCGCATCGTGTTTGGTCGTTAGTTTCTACATTCATCCTTGTTGTGCTTTATGTAAAAAAACTTTAGTGGTATTGGCTACATACAATATCGCTGATAGTAGCAAAGCCGCAGCACCAGATTTCAAAAGTAAGCTTTGATTCGTTACTATCCCGATACTAAATAATACAAATCCGAGCAGATAGGCAATGCTCATCCACTTAAATAGTGGTTCACTAAAAAGTGCTTTGGGTGCCGGTGTTTTATTGCCATGTGCCCTATCGTGATATACTTTGTTCCAAACGATAAAGGGAAGTGTTTTAAAGGTCATGCCCAAAATTATCGCGGTAAGCCATCCAAAAAATATACTAAATCCGTATAGCAGTGACAGATAAGGTTTTTCTCCGGTAGGCATTAGCAACAATACTCCCAACAGCACCAATAGGGGCAACAACATTTGGCCTACAGCAAGTATAGAAATTTTCATTTGTTCGTCTATCCCTTTGCGGATACGCACCTTGTAGGCTTTGTAAACAAAAACTACAAAAAGCAATATACCTACCAAAGCCAAAATCAAAGAAATATAGTAGTAATAAGTGCTAAATCGCATAAGCTGAAAAACAACAACACTTAATAAGCTGACATTTATTAGTACAAATATCACTTTCAACAATTGGTTGTTGGTATATTTTGATATTAAGAAAAGTGGCACCAAACGAGAGGCCACACCAATTACCAAGAGCAAGAACCAACCTATTAGTCCCAAATGTGCATGTAGTGACAGGTACTCGACCGAATCTGAAGGCAGCAAAGGCTTACTAAAATTAAACACCAACAACATGCCTACAAAGGTGGTACAGAAAAGCCATACCGATGCCGCACCCATATACCAAGCATGTATTTCGTATTTTTTACTTTGTATAATACTGGTTACCACATTCATTACATAGCAAAACACACCAAAGTTTACTAAGGCCGCACCCAACTGCATAAGCCAACCGGTATTAAAACGATAAAAACTATACACCAGCACGGGGATACCTAAAGCGGTAAAAACAAAGCTTAAATAGGCCATCGGATTGCTATCTAGCTTCCCTTCAATAATTACAGGCAGCAATTGGTGCGATGCACCCATAATTATCATAGTGCCCCAACCCAAGGCCATAGTATGAGTGATAGCCAAAGTGTGCGGATGAAAATAGTGCGACTGGCCAGCATCGCTATGCAAAAAAAGTAAGACTGTAGCTATTAAGTATGAAATACCTGCGTAGAGGTAAAAAGGTAAAACTACCTTATACGAACTTGTTTGCTGCAATCCGGCTATTGGACCTATCATTTAAATTTTATTTTTAAATATCAACAAATATACGTCCCCTTCTCCTTGCTCTTTTATGCGATAATCAAATTGGCGATCTTTCAATTCGGTAAGCAAAAATACCGGAATACGCTTATGATGTACATACAGGGCTTCATCTACTGCCAATTTATCTAACGATTCAAGAATGGTCATCATAGGCATAGGCATTTCCAAGTGGCGTACATCCAAATGCACCAATTTCTGCTCAAACTGTTTCAATAGCTGCTCCCAGTCCATAGCTTCTTGAGGTTTTTCTGTCGAGATGGAAGGAGTACTTGTTGCTGTTTTAAAGAAGTAGGTTTCAAAATAATCATCACCATCTTGCTTTACATAAGCCTGAAAACCCTGCTTAGCCAAAAGGCTGATGAGTGGTACCGGCTTAAATGTATTAATGATATTTAGCACCTCGCCGCTACGCAATTGTTTTACCTTTTGCTGTATCGCTTTTAAAGGGTCGGTACCCGAGGCTAGTAGCTCTCTCACATCAAAAACCTGAATGCTGTTTTGATCTATATTTTTCAAAAAATCAGGCAAAGTTGAGCTAACACCTGCATCGGTTTGGACTTTGGTGTTTGCCGTAGTGGGTGTTACCTCAAAACCTAGTGGTTGCAATACCCGAAAAAAATCATCAACCGAGCATTTGCCTACTTTGGCAGCCATGGCAATGCTGGTGCGCCCGGCCATGAGCTTACGCAAAATAGGATTGCGTAACTTCTTGAAATCGGGGCTCAAGCTTACAATGGCCTCTAGTGCATCGGCATGGTGTTTCAACAAAGCCGAAATCTTTGTTTGTTCGTTTATTTGCATAAATACTTTAAAAAGCCCACATCTGGTGCTCGGCCAAAGCTGAGTTCCAAATATGGGCAAAACTTCATTATAGCTTAGTGTACAAATTCAATTTTGGCATCGGGTTCGAGAATAATAGACGATCTAAAATCTTCCAAAATTTCGAGACGATGCGGCTCATGCGCTTTGATATGCACACTTTCGCCTTCGGCAATAATCACTTCCCGATCCGAGAAGCTGATTTTGCCCTTACCTTTTTTATTAATCACATAAGCATCTGAAGAGGCTTCGTGCAAGGGCATCGACTCGCCTAGGTTAAGGCTCACATCCAACACCTTAAAGTGTTCGTTGCGAAAGGTTTCTTTCATTTCCATGATAGTTGGTTTTTTAAGAGTTAAAAACATTACTTACAAACCGCCAATACTTGGCAGGCTAAAACCTTAAACTATCTCAATACTTATATTTTGTTTTATAAACCTCCAAAGCTAAGGCTTTGGAGGTTTATGGTTTTACCACAGCTTAGGCCAATGTTTTTGCCATTTCTACTGCTTTGGGGAACATAATATTGTTCTCTAAATGGATGTGGATGAACAAATCGCTCTCAAACTCTTCAATCATCTTAAAAGTTAAGCGGTAACTAGTGCAAGCATCTGCCGGAATGGCAAAATTATTGCTCAGTTCACGTATTTTTTCCAAGGCTCTGCCTACGTGGTCGTGATCGTGTTCCATATCTAAAACCATGGCCGCAATACTTTGCCCACCTTCTAACGCTAAAGGTGTGTTACTATTTTTGGCCTGAACAATCTTCTTCACAATCGGGAAAACCTCTTTTTCTTCAATTTCCATGTGTTCAAACATTTCGTCATGGATCTCCTCTACCAGTTCTTTAATTGTCAACAACTCTGGGTGGTGAGGGCCATGTACCGCTGCTATTTTAGTTGCAAAGCCTTTAATCTCGGGCAAATATTTTCGTACATAGCTATGATGGGTATTTACTACATAATCGGCCAAGAAATCAATGTTCCACTCGTTGTAATTGGTGTTTCCGGTTACACTATCGTTGCCAATCTGTTGCAGAGCACTTTCTACAGCATTGTAGTCAATACCTTTTTCTGCACAAACCTGACGCACAGTTTTCTTACCACCACAGCAAAAATCAATACCAAATTTTTTGAATACCTCGGCCTTACGCAAATCTTTTGCAGCTATTTCGCCTATGGTTGCTTCGTTCTCGAGCGGCTTTTTGCTTACCCGGATATCCCACCACTCCGGTCCTTCTTGCAAATATTGCCATGTAAAAATATCACCCCGCTCACCTTGCAATTGATAATATACCGGTTTGGGGTCGTGATCGTTGTGGATAATCATGCTCTCGCCAGGTTGCAAATGGTCAAAAACATCAAAAATTGTCAGGTGTTTCAAACGGGGTTCCAATGCAGGTACATTCACTACAGGTTCGCCTTCTTTTATTCCGGGTATTTCTGTACTATCTTCGGCCTCGGCTCCTAAAATAGTGATACGAATGTCCCACCACTCGGGGCCTTCTTGCAAATACTCCCAAGTAAAAATCTCACCTCTTTGGCTCACCAACTGGTAATAAAGCGGACGAGGATCGTGATCGTTGTGGATGATCATTTTTTCGCCTGCATTTAAACTATCAAATACCTCAAAAATTGTGGCGTGTTTTAAACGAGGCTCTATCTCGGGTACATTAACTATAATTTCGCTACCGTTATTTACAACTGCTGTGCTTTTACGTTTGGTAACACGAATATCCCACCACTCGGGGCCTTGCTGCAAATACTCCCAAGTAAAGACATCGCCTCGAATTTGACGTAGCTGATAATAAACAGGTACCGGATCATGATTGTTGTGAATGACTAGGCTCTCTCCTTCTTGCAGCTCGTCAAATACCTCAAAAATTGTGGCATGTCTCAATCGGGGTTCAATTTCCTGAACGTTAATAATGGTTTCGTTAGCAGTTTGCATAATTATTTCCTTTGTTAAATCTGAATTAATGAGACAAATTTAGCAATAATTTCATCTATAAAAGTATTTCAGTACTTTTTTACTTTTAAACAACAAATTTCAAATTGCTATAAATCAACATTATAATCGCAAGCAACTGAATAAGAGAGTGTTTAGTCTTATATAAAACTCCACTCCTATACCTCAATCGCAGTGAATAGTAAAATAAGTAGTAACTTTGCCTTCAATTTTTATAGCGTGAGATGTTAGAAATACTACAAAAACCTTGGCCCTGGTACGTTGCCGGACCACTAATTGGCCTTACCGTTCCGGCATTACTTATTTTAGGCAATAAAGCCTTCGGTATCAGTTCTTCTTTGCGTCATCTGTGTGCTGCTTGCTTACCCAGCAAAGTCCCCTTTTTTAACTACAACTGGAAAAAAGAGGTCTGGAACTTGGTATTTGTATTGGGCATATTAATTGGGGGATTTTTAGCTGCCCACTACCTACAAAATCCACAAGAAATTGTGCTTAATCCTAAGCTAAAAACTGAATTAGCTGCTTACGGCATAAGCAATTACCACAGTCTGGTTCCCAACGAGCTGCTAAATTGGCATTCACTTTTTACGCTTAAAGGTTTTGTGCTGATGGTAGTTGGCGGCTTCTTGGTTGGTTTTGGTACACGCTACGCCGGTGGTTGCACCAGTGGGCACTCCATTACAGGCATTTCCAACCTACAAATCCCTTCCATCATCGCAACAGTCTGTTTTATGGTGGGTGGTTTTTTGATGGCCAACTTTATTCTTCCACTCATTTTATCCCTCTAACAACATGAATAATAAACTACCCAATAACGAGGATTTGCGTAGCCTCGATGCGATATGCCTCAACGAAAGCGAATTGGAACACAAATGGTACCACAACATCAAATACTTGGTGGTAGGTATCGTATTCGGGATTGTTTTTGTAAAAGCCGAGGTCATCAGTTGGTTTCGGATACAAGAGATGTTTCGAATGCAATCGTTCCACATGTATGGTATTATTGGCAGCGCTATTGCCGTGGGTATGCTGTCCATCTGGCTCATCAAAAAATTCAATATCAAAACTATTTATGG
>JBDHXL010000057.1:0-8121 GCA_039810685.1 Pedobacter sp.
AATTGGAGTGCTAACCAATATTGGCGAAGCACACAACGAAGGTTTTGAAAGTAAATGGGCTAAGCTTGATGAAAAAATTAAGCTCTTTAAACATACTGAATTTGTAGTTTGCCCTTATGAGCTAGGTGATTTGCTTAAATCTAAACTGAAAGCTAAGATATTTACTTGGGGCAAGCAAGCTGATGCCGATTTGTGTGCTGTAATACAGCAAAAGGAGCAAGGCACCGTTGTTAAACTAAATTATAACCAGCAAAATGCTAACATGCAGTTTGATTATATGGATATGGCAGCTATACAAAATGCACTAAGCTGTACCGCTGTAATGTTGGTGTTGGGATATGATTTGACTGATATTCTTAATCGGATTAAGCATTTGTCAAAAATAGAGATGCGTCTGCAATTGGTAAACGGGATAAATCGTTGCTCTTTGATAGATGATAGCTACAGTGCAGATTTGGCCTCATTGACCATGGCGCTCGATTTTTTAAACCAGCAAAATCAATACCATAAACGCTGCTTAATCTTGTCTGATTTGGTAGAGACCGGCAAGGAAGAGGGTCAGCTCTACGCAGAGATAGCCCAATTGCTGAAAGAGAAGCAGCTAAATAAGTTAATTGGTGTAGGCGAACAGCTTCTAGCTCATCAGCATCTGTTTGATTTAGAAACCTATTTTTTTGCTAAAACCAGTGATTTGATAGCTGCACTACCCCAATTGGGACTACACGATGAAACTATTTTGGTAAAAGGAGCAAGGAAATTTGCATTTGAACAAATTGTGGAAAAGCTCAGTGCAAAAGCACATGAAACAGTTTTAGAGATTAACCTCAACGCTTTGCTTGATAATTTGCAATATTACCGATCGCAGTTGAAGCCCGACACCAAAATTATGGCTATGGTCAAAGCTTTTTCTTACGGTAGTGGCAGTTATGAAATTGCCAATGTGTTGCAATACCATAAGGTAGATTATTTAGCCGTGGCCTATGCCGATGAAGGTTTGGATTTGCGAAAGGCAGGTATAGAACTACCTATAATGGTAATGAGCCCCGAACCTTCGGCTTTTGAGGCCATGTTGGCTTATCGGCTCGAGCCCGAAATCTACAGTTTGGAGCTGCTTCAAGAATTTTTATCTGTACTACCTGCTGATACTATTGATTTCCCTATTCATCTAAAAATTGATACAGGAATGCACCGTTTAGGGTTTGAAGCCCAACATTGGGCAGTACTGGCCGAGCGGTTGGTGCAAGATAACAGGATAAAAATCAAATCTATTTTTAGTCATTTGGTCGCCTCTGAAGATGCACAGCAAGACGAGTTTACACTAGTACAGGTGCGTGTTTTTGAAACAGCCTATCAGCAAATAAGTAGCATATTGGGCTATCAGCCACTACGGCATCTACTAAACACATCGGGTATCACAAGATGGGGTGCTTATCAATACGATATGGTGAGGCTCGGATTGGGTTTGCAAGGTTTTGATAGTGCCATACCCGCAACATCAACTTTGCTTAAACCTATAGCAACATTACGTACCAGCATAACTCAAATAAAAGAATTGGCTGCCAACGAAACGGTGGGCTACGGTAGGCGAGGGATGCTGCCCAAGGGAGGAAAACTGGCCACGGTAAAAATAGGCTATGCTGATGGTTACAGCAGGGCTTTTGGCAACGGCAAAGGGCAGATGTTGATACAGAATAAACGGGTACACACTGTCGGGTCTATTTGTATGGATATGTGTATGTTGGATGTCAGCGGACTTGATGTGCAGGTAGGCGATGAGGTGTTTGTTTTTAATGAACAGTTGAGGGTGGATGAACTGGCCGCACATATCGGGACAATACCTTATGAGTTGCTTACCAGTATTTCTCAACGTGTAAAACGTGTATATTTTTATGAATAAGTCGTTTATTTCCTAATTTTGCATTTATGAACAAGATTGGAAACGCCCTGCTCAATTACTTGATAAAAGGATTGTTGGTGGTTATACCTACGGCACTTACCATCATTATCTTGGTGTGGGGGGTAAGCACAGTAGATAGCTGGCTGAATGTCAATAATATTTTGGGGGTGGATGCTAAAACCGGGCAAAGTCGAAACATTCCGGGCTTAGGACTGGTATTGGTATTGCTTATTGTGATGGCAGCAGGGGTTTTTGTTACCTATTTTGCCACAGAATCTATGTACAACCGTTTCCATAAATGGATTGCCAAAATTCCTCTTTTTAATTTCATCTATACCTCTATTAAAGACCTAACAGAGGCTTTTGTTGGTGATGAAAAAAAGTTTAACATTCCGGTGACGGTAGAGGTAGAAGGCGAAATGAAACGCATCGGTTTTCTTACCCAAGATGATTTGGAAGAATTGGGAATGCCTGGTGAGGCCTTGGTTTATTTTCCCTTTTCTTATTCTTTTGCCGGACAGGTTTATGTGGTAAAAAAAGAAAAGATAAAGCCACTTAAAATGAGTGCTGCCGAAGCCATGAAATTGATTGTTAGCGGTGGGGTAAGCCAAATTACTACAAAAAATGGGAACTAATTTAGCCTCTTTTTGATCCCGTCAATGTAAGGATTTTTGGTAGCACAATAGCAGCTAAAAGCACTACAACCCCCAGCCACTGCCACAAACTTACCTGCTCTTTTAGCACCAGAGCCGACATGGCAACAGCTACTGGTAGCTCTACCGAGCTTAGTATAGAGCCGAGCCCAATACCGGTTTTCGGAAAACCTTTTGCAAAACAAATAGGCGGAATGACCGTGCCAAATATTGCTAAAACTAAAGCCCATTTGGATAAGCCCATCCACTTTTCGGGCTGTAAAATAAAATATGGGGGCAAAACTATGAATATGAACAGGCAAGCCCCACTAATCATCAAGGCACTTTTATGGAGGGGATGGTAGTCGATACCTATTCGGTTGTTTACCAGTAAAAATATGGCGTAGCATAGAGCAGCCAACAGACCATAAGCAATACCTTCGACAGAAACGTCCTTGAGTTGGTTTTCTAAAAAACCACTGGCAGCAAGCGTACCCAGCAATACCATTGCTGTAGCAAATAATTGTGTTTTGCTTGGTTTTTGACGATAAAACAAAAACTCTAAGACCATACTCATCCACACAAACTGCATCAGTAATATGATGGCAAGAGAAGCGGGCACCAAATGTACACATTGGTAATAGACTACACTAACTGCACCTGTTGAAACGCCTCCCAACATTATTTTCCAAGGCTTGGTTGGCGATATATGGACTTGTTTTTTTCTTTTAGGCTTGCTTAGCCAATAGAAAAGCCACAAAAAAGCAGCACCAAAAAGCGCTTGTGTACCCGTAATCTCGCCTAAGGTGTAGCCTGCCCCATAGGCCAGTTTTACGAAAGTAGATAACACACCAAAACTACCAGCACCCAACAGTACTAAAAATGTTGCTTTCCACATTTTGGCGGCTTGCTAATTCAATTGCCTTAAATACAGTTGTATGGTGTTCTCTAGTCCAAAGTACAGCGCATCGCAAATAAGGGCATGCCCAATAGACACCTCTAATAGGCCAGGAATGTGCTGTTTGAAATAGGCCAGATTGTCCAAATCGAGGTCGTGACCAGCATTGAGGCCAAGCCCTAGTTCTTGCGCTCTTATTGCAGCTTTAACATAGGGTGCTATTGCCAACTCGGGCGACTCGTGGAAATTTTTGGCATATGCCTCGGTATAAAGCTCTATACGGTCTGTGCCGGTTTCAACAGCTGCTTCTATCATCTCTACATTAGGATCTACAAAAATAGATACTCGAATACCGGCAGCCTTAAAAACACTAACCATCTCGCTCAAGTACTCTTTATTTTTTTTGGTATCCCAACCGTGGTTTGATGTGATTTGGCCTAACTCATCGGGCACAAGGGTTACTTGTGTAGGCCTATTGGCCAGCACCAAATCAATAAATTTCTGCTCACGGCAATTTCCTTCAATATTAAACTCGGTACGTATAGCTTGTTTTAATTGGTACACGTCTTCGTATCGGATGTGCCTTTCGTCGGGGCGGGGGTGTACAGTAATGCCTTGTGCACCTAGGCGTTCGCAGTCAAGCGCTACTTGTATCAGGTTGGGATTATTGCCGCCTCTACTATTGCGTAATGTGGCAATTTTGTTGACGTTTACGGATAATCTTGTCATAGGACAAAGATATTAATTTGCGTTCCATATTTTGTTTAGTTCTATTGCTTTTAATTTTTATATTTGTGCTAAATGCTATCTAAAAAGACCAAATACGCAATAAAAGCACTTGTAGCGCTGGGCCGAAACCTTGATAAGCCTCCCATGCAAATTTCCAAAATTGCCGAAGAAGAACGTATTCCCAAAAAATTTCTTGAGCAGATTTTGCTCGATTTGCGTAATGCCGGGCTTTTGTACAGTAAGAAAGGAGCAGGTGGTGGTTATAGTTTGAACAAAAAGCCTGAAGAAATTTTTTTGGTTCAGGTGTTGCGCTTAACAGACGGACCAGTGGCTATGTTGCCATGTGCCAGCCTTAATTTTTATCACAAATGTGAGGAGTGTACTGATGAAAAAACCTGTGGTATTCGAAAAGCTTTTATCGAGGTACGCGATGCCACATTGAAAATACTTGGTGAAACCAGTATTGCCGATATCATAGAAAAAGAAAATGTACTGCTGATAGAAAATCTGTGATGCTTTTTAGCTAAAGGAGTGAGTAGTTAGCACTGAAATGAAACTGCTTAGCAGGTTTACATCCCATACTATTGCATACCTTTTTTTAACTAATTGACAAAACAATTACTGCTCTTAAACACAACCCAATTAGGCTGTTGAATTAGGGTGTTTTCTTGTCTAGTTTCTTTAAACTATCTCATTTTACAGTGTTCTAGTACTCTTTTTATTAGCTAATCTATTCTAAGATAAATGCTGTAACTATTATGTAATCAATGATATAGTAGTTGGTTTCGGTACTTCTGCATGTAGCCAATAAATAAAATTAAAAATAAAAACTACTAAATCTATATACTTTGTATATTTGTCGAAATTTTAAGCAAAACAACAAGGTATTTATCGTCTCATTTTTAATAAATCAGTTTTTTAAAACACCCCGTAAAACAGAAGTGTATGTTAAGTTTTAGATCAGAACTAGAAAATCCCGTTGTACCCGAAGAAATTATAGCACTAGAGAAACAGATTAGGGCTTATAGGGATGGAAAAATACACGATGAAAAGTTTAGAAGTTTAAGACTGGCTCGTGGTATTTACGGCCAACGTCAGCCGGGTGTGCAAATGGTACGCATAAAAATCCCCTTTGGTAAAATTAGTTTTAAACAGCTTTTAAAAATTGCTGATTTGTCTGATGAGTATGCTTCTTCTAACCTGCACTTTACAACCAGGCAAGATATTCAAATCCACTTTGTGAGTTTAGACAGAACGCCCGAGCTTTGGGCTAAATTGGCCGAAGATCAAATCACTATTCGCGAGGCTTGCAGCAATACGGTTCGTAACGTTACCGCATCGGCTATTGCCGGCATAGACCCCAAAGAGCCTTTTGATGTATCGCCCTATGCCTATGCATTTTTCAGGTATTTTTTGGGCAATGCGGTAAGTATGGATTTGGGGCGCAAGTTTAAGTTTGGTTTTTCGTCTAGCGAAGAAGATACGGCATTGTCTTTTATCCACGATATCGGCTTTGTACCCAAAATTAAGTACCAGGACGGTAAAGAGCTAAGAGGTTTTAAGGTAGTGTTGGGTGGTAGTTTGGGCGCACAACCTTATATTGGCCAAACCGTGAGCGATTTTATGCCCGAAGATCAAATTATTCCTTTTTCTGAAGCGGTGTTGCGTGTTTTTGATCGTTTTGGCGAGCGAACCAACAGAAACAAAGCCCGTTTAAAGTTCTTGTTGAACAAGCTTAGTTTTGATGAGTTTTTGAAATTGGTGGAACAAGAACAAATTGCTACCAAAGTACAGTCTTACCCCATAGCTTTGGATACGTTAAGCTTGCCCAATATTCCGGCAGGGGAGACGGTAGCTGTTGAAATTCCGGCTGCAAAAAGAATGGCCTATGAGCTTTGGTTGGCCACTAATATATTTAAGCAGAAGCAAGAAGCTTTTTACGGTGTTTTTGTGAAGGTACGCACCGGCGACATGAGCACCGACACGGTGAGGAAATTTGTTGAAGCCATAAGACCTTATGCCGCTGATGAAATTCGGATTACCATGAATCAGGGTTTATTGCTGAAGTTTGTTCGAGAATCGGCCTTGCCAGCACTATTTTTAGCTTTGGACGAATTGGGTTTGGCCGCAAGTGGGCACGATAGCACAGCCGATGTAACTACTTGCCCCGGAACAGATACCTGCAATTTGGGTATATCTAACTCGATGGAACTTTCTAGAGTTTTGGAACAGCTAGTTTATGAGGAGTTTGCTGATTTTGTGCAAAACCGCGAGATAAAAATAAAAATAAGTGGCTGCATGAACAGTTGCGGCCAGCACGGTATTGCCCATTTGGGTTTTCACGGAAGCTCGATGAAGGTGAACGGCAAAATTATGCCTACTGTGCAAGTATTGTTGGGGGGCGGTGCTACCGGAAATGGCGAAGGTAGAGCAGCCGAAAAAATTATTAAAGTACCCTCCAAGCGTGCTCCCGATGTGGTAAGAACTGTTTTGAACGATTTTGCAGCAAAAGAGCACCAATACCAATCATTTCACCACTATTATGATGACTTGGGCAAAGACTATTTTTACCAACTGCTGAAACCATTGGCCGATACCGAAACTGTACTGGATAGTGAGTTTGTAGATTGGGGACAAGAACACGAATTTGTGAGGGCAATAGGTGTTGGCGAGTGTGCCGGGGTGGTGATAGATTTGGTAGCAACCTTACTCTTTGAAACCGAAGAAAAATTGGCTTGGGCTTACCAAGCATTTGAGCAAGAAATGTGGTCAGATTCTATTTACAATACCTATAGCACCCTAGTAAGTGGGGCAAAAGCTATACTCTTGGATAAAGGGGTGAACCAAAGTACCCAAATAGGTATTATTCAGGCTTTTGATGAGCAATTTGCAGCTGAATTTGGCATAACAAATTTTACCGAAATGGTCTTGCAAATCAATAAGCAAGCACCCAGTAAAGAATTTGCCGAAAAATTCTTGTTGCAAGCCAAAACTTTTGTCGAGCAATTATTGGCATATAAAGAATTAGAAAAAGTAGGCTAATGATAGGAAGTACAGAAAATATCGTTCCCAGAATTAGTTTGGTAGGTGCCGGTCCCGGCGATCCGGAATTGATTACACTAAAAGGACTAAAGGCACTACAAAGTGCAGATGTGGTGTTGTACGATGCTCTTATTGACGAAACTTTGTTGGACTATGCACCCAAAAGTGCATTAAAAATTTTTGTGGGTAAGCGTGCCGGAAAACATGCGCTTTTGCAGCAAGACATCAACCAACTGATGGTAGATTCGGCACAACAGTTTGGGCATGTGGTGCGTTTAAAAGGTGGTGATCCCTTTGTGTTTGGCCGTGGATACGAAGAGTTACTCTATGCCGGGCAGTACCAAATACCCATCCAATATATACCCGGAATTTCAAGCTCGACCAGTTTAGGCCCCTTGCAGGGCATACCTTTGACCCACAGAAGTTGCAGTCAGGGTTTTATGATAATGACCGCAACCCAGGCAAACGGCAAATTGTCTGATGATTTGGCGAAGGCTGTTCGCTGCAATGCAACCCTAATTGTATTGATGGGCTATAAAAAACTGGCCGAGATTACTGCTTTATATATCGAAGCGGGGAAAGCTAGCACACCACTGGCTATAATAGAAAACGGATCGACCCCTAAAGAGAAAGTTATTCTAACCCGGGCAGATGAGGCCATGCGTCAATTAGAACACGAACAAATTACAGGGCCGGTACTACTCATTTTTGGAGAAGTAGTTGCCCTTCACCCTAAGTTTCAGTTAACCAATCAAAGCAATGCCGTACTCATATAATGAAAACGCAAATGCTGAAGTATTACCGAGGCAGTTGGCAGAAAACCAGCTGTTTCCGGTATTTGTTAAGCTGAACAAGCTGAGGACACTTTTGGTAGGTGCTGGCAAAGTAGGAACCGAAAAGCTATCGGCTATTGTAGAAAATTG
>JBDHXL010000058.1:0-6958 GCA_039810685.1 Pedobacter sp.
AAAAATATGGACAAAATAAAGACACTTATTTCGTTAAATCCTAATAATTTTGAAAAAAAATTACTTAGTGTAAAAAATACACGCTATATTCGTAGAATTAAAATGGAAAATACTGTAAAAAACATAGCTGTACTTACTTCTGGCGGTGACGCACCTGGCATGAACGCCTGTATCAGGGCTGTTGTTCGGACTGGGATTTATCATGGTAAAAACATTTTTGGTATAAAACAAGGCTATCAGGGTTTAATAGATGACAATATTATACCCATGAACGCCCGTTCGGTGAGCAATATTTTACATTTGGGCGGTACTATGCTTAAAACCGCACGCTGTATGGCCTTCAAAACTCCCGAAGGAATGGAAACTGCTTTCAAAAACCTCCAAAAAAATGATATTGATGGTTTGGTTGTGATTGGGGGCGATGGCAGTTTTACCGGGGCCAAGCTTTTTGCCGAACGCTACGGTATCCGTGTTATGGGAGTACCCGGCACAATAGACAATGATTTATACGGTAGCGATTTCACCTTGGGTTTCGACACGGCTATCAACACGGTAATTGATGCCGTAGATAAAATAAGAGATACTGCCGACTCGCACGACCGCTTGTTCTTTATTGAAGTAATGGGTAGAGACTCGGGCTGTATTGCCCTACGTAGTGCCATATCTAGCGGAGCTGAGGCCGTGCTACTACCCGAAAAAGAAACCTCACTTCGTGATTTGATAACCAAGCTAAAAGAAGGTGCTTCGACCAAAAAATCATCCAGTATCGTTATCGTATCCGAGGGTAACAAATACGGTTCAGCCTATGATATTGCTAATGCCGTAAAACGTAAATTTAATTTCTACGACACCAAAGTTACCGTACTTGGCCACATGCAAAGAGGTGGTTCGCCTACGGCATACGATCGTATTTTAGGTAGCCGATTGGGATACGCAGCAGTTAAAGCACTTTTAGCCGGCGAAACCAAAAAAATGGTTGGCCTAAAAGGAAATAACATCGAATTGACCTCGTTAGACGAAGCGTTGAGCGGTAAAGCCGGTTATAAGTTAGAGGATGATTTATTGGAAATGACCAATGTTTTGTCGATATAAGCAAGTAATATGGTAGCAGTAGTGTACAGCGGATCAAAAAGTGCTTTCTGGAAAATAGAACATGAAGGCAAAATTGTAGCAGAAACCGCTACTGTGGGTATCAATCCATGTTTCAACGATGCAAAACAAATAAACCAGCTACTGAACAAAAACATCCACCTTATCCATCAGGCCGAGAATATAAAAAAGATTTATGTTTTTGCTGCCGGAGCAGCCTCTACCGAAAAGCAGATAGCGCTGGCACAAGCACTCAAACAATTTTTTATAAATAGCAAAATAAAGGTCAAAGACGATGTACACGGAGCAGCATTGGCCGCTTGCGATGACAAATGTGGTATCGTGGGTATTTTGGGTAGCGGAGCCAATTGCGCCTACTATAACGGTAAAAAACCAAAACCCAACAATTATGGGCTGGGATATATTTTGGGTGATGAAGGCTCTGCCAATTACTTGGGACGTATGTTGCTCAAAGATTACTTGGAAGAAAACCTACCCGATGACCTACGGCAAAAAGCAAAAGAAAAATACGGCTTGGAGCGAGCCAACATACTTGAACGAATTTACAGACGACCCAATGCACAGAGCTATTTAAGCTCATTTTTAGATTTTTTTATCGAAAACCGAGAGCATAAATATGTACAAAAAGTAGTTGATCAAGGATTTGACGCCTACATCAGCACCTATATTGTGCCCTTAACTAAACAGCACCCCAATCAAGATGTGCATTTTGTAGGCTCGGTAGCCGGGCTTTTCCCCGACCGTCTCAGGGCTGCTGCCCAGCGCCAACAGATAGAAATTATCTCTATCATCAAAGAACCTTTGCATAACATTTTAAATTATTACATAAATTAAATAAAGATGAGTAAAATTGGTATAAACGGATTTGGCCGTATTGGCCGATTGGTTTTTAGAGCTGCTTTAAAAAGAGGATTAGACATAGTAGCTATCAACGATTTGATTGAGCCAGATTACATGGCTTACATGTTGAAATACGACACGGTGCACGGAAAATTTGACGGCACTATTGAAGTAGTAGGCGGAAACTTGGTCGTAAACGGAAAAACCATCCGTATCACCGC
Source organism: Pedobacter sp. (assembly GCA_039810685.1). Taxonomy (GTDB): domain Bacteria; phylum Bacteroidota; class Bacteroidia; order Sphingobacteriales; family Sphingobacteriaceae; genus Pedobacter. Next base: position 2,172 of record JBDHXL010000058.1, read on the forward strand.
AGAAAAAGACCCTGCCAACCTAAAATGGAACGAAGTGGGTGTGGATATCGTAATCGAATCGACCGGATTATTCTTGACCCGTGCCGATGCCGAGAAACACCTAGCTGCCGGCGCCAAAAAAGTAGTATTCTCTGCTCCTGCCAAAGATGCCGACATCCCTACATACGTAATGGGCGTAAACCACGGCCAGCTTACCGCCGACCAAACCATCGTTTCTAACGCCTCATGCACCACTAACTGCTTGGCTCCTATTGCCAAAGTATTGCACGACAATTGGGGTATTGCCGAAGGTTTGATGAGTACCGTACACGCCGTTACCGCAACACAAAAAACTGTTGACGGCCCCTCTGTTAAAGACTGGAGAGGTGGTAGAGGCGGATTCAGCAACATTATCCCTTCATCTACAGGAGCAGCAAAAGCCGTTACCAAAGTAATTCCCGAATTAAAAGGTAAACTAACCGGTATGGCTTTCCGTGTACCCGTTAGTGATGTTTCTGTTGTAGATTTGACCGTACGTTTGGAAAAACCGGCTAGCTACGAAGAAATTAAAGCTGCAATGAAAGCTGCTTCGGAAAGCGGAGACCTAAAAGGCGTATTAGGCTACACAGAAGATGCCGTAGTGTCTAGCGATTTTATTGGTGATGACCACGCCTCTATTTTTGATGCCGATGCCGGAATTGCACTGAACGATAATTTTGTGAAGGTAGTTTCATGGTACGACAACGAGTGGGGCTACTCTTCTGCTCTAGCTAAATTTGTTGAATATTACAGCAATATCTAAGCTATAACAATCGTATTTTTACAATGGTCTCGAAAAAAAATCGAGACCATTTTTTTCTTATCCAAATAAATTTCAAACGTTTGTAATTAAGTTAAAAATTTATTACCTCCTAAATATCAACAACTTACAAAACAACATAAAAAAACTACAATTGTCACAAAACTGTCATTTCAAAGTGTAAATAATACACTATTTAAAACAATTTGTACCTTTGTATCGTTAAGGAAATAAACAAAAGACAATTATCCTCTCTAGTTGGAGAGAACATAATAAAAGATACCCGTTCATACAGGTTTATATTTGGTTAGAAAGAGAGACAAGTCTGGATGGATTGTCTCTTTTCTTTTTTATGAGTAAAACCAAATGCCTGATGACGCCATTAAGAGGGATTTGCTTGTGACAGCTTGTTATTTACTCTGTTAATTATATCATTCAAATATACGGTTCTCACACCATTCTCACTTCACTTTGCCCCTATTGTCCCTCATTTTGTCCCTATGTTAGCTTGTAAGAAGTTATGTTTGTCCCCGTAGTTTATTACATCAAACCTTCCTCTGCCATACTGTAAAAGCTGTTTTCAGTTACAATCAGATGGTCATGTACTTCAATTTCTAACAGCTTCCCTGCTTCTTTCAATTTCTTCGTCAACCTAATATCTTCACTTGATGGCTGTAAGTTTCCACTGGGGTGATTGTGGCTTACGATTACGCTTGTAGCTGTTGCTTTCAAGGCAGTGGCAAATATCACTCGCATCCATTACCGTAGAACCTCGGTTGAAGGCTTCCCATTTTTAGTACAATTCAAAAGTAGAATATTTTATTCATTTTCTTTTAATTCGTTAATATTTCGTTCAGGGCAGAGTGTAGCGCAGGCGTAGCCGAAGCGGAACTAGAACCTGAGGGTCTTGTTGTACCTCCACTCGAACCACTAAAAACTTTTAGGGCAAATAACGTAACACCGCTATTACCATTGGCCACATCTCCCCCAGCTATCCCAGCTACTCTAATGCCGTTTGTTGCTGGTAAGGGCTTTGTGGGCGACCGCTTACATCATACAGTTGGTCGTTACTTACAGTAAACAGGTTGTTGGTTAAAGCATCGGGTTTAAGCGTGTTAAAATTGTAATGCATTACCATTAGGCTGTGGGAAGCAGAGTTTTTCATGTTTGCCTTTATGGTGTCGGGCATGGGCATATTGGCGGTATTGTTTATTTGCGCACTATACAGTGAGTTGTACAAATGCCGCCACTCGGCAAGGGTAAGCTTGTTACTGTCATTTAGTACCAAACCGCTGTAGTTGTTTACGTTGGTAAAATCTATACCATACTCCTGCAATATGCCTGTGGGTACTTGGCTTTTATCTACATATTGAAAAATATGATTAATGCGGTCGGCAAAGGCATTGGGGGTATCTTGCCCATAGCTGTGTATTGTTACTAACAGCAACAATAAAAAGAGTAGATGTTTCTTCATAGTGTTTTTTATTAGGTTTTAATAAGGAAATTTAACATCAAACCTGCCATCGGTTATTTTGAATGCAGGACTATTGGAAGTTGCAGGAACATCAACAGAAAAAGTTCCCGAAAATATCAGGTTAACATAATCGAGCCTGTTAACGTTTAGTTCGTAGTTAAAGGGTTGGCATATCTTATAATCTGTTCCCCCATTATATTTTTCATAATAGTAAGTTATACAATCCAATATTATTTGGTTAGATGCATTTTTTTTAAATGATAAATATAAGCGTTGTTTACCGGGATTTGACAAATTACTGCTTACTTTTATAGAATAAGAGTTAATACCTTTTTCTGCTGTCAAGGGTGGAGAGGAACTTGATGTACGTGGAATTAATATTAGTCCATTAACTATGCAACCAAATGTTTTTTTCCCCTCTTGTGTAACAGGAGGTAAATCGTCTTTAGTGAGGTTTTCTTTTTTGCATTTCATGCCAGTTAATAGCATAGCACATAGCGCAAAGAGAAATAGGGTTGGTTTAAGCGTTTTCATAACAATAAGATTTAATTATTTAAATATAAGCAAGTTGTGTACAAACGGCAAATGAAGTTTTTGTAAACAGCGAGTTGTACAAATGCCTCCACTCGGCAAGGGTAAGCTTGTTACTGTCGTTTAGCACCAAACCGCCCTCGCTGGCGCACGCCTGTGGCGTGTGCATAAATCTTTCCATATTCCATGTTTTTCTTTTAAATAAATCATAAATATGATATTTCTATCAGTCCTTTCCCTCCACTGTAATCTATAGCACTACTGTAACGCCATTCGTGCGGCTCGCTTACAAAACCTGCCACAACAGGGTTGTTATGTAGATAATCTGCTTTCTGTTCCATTACTTCGGCACTCCACAGTTCTATAGGGTGGTTATCGTGTTGCCAAAACTGGTTCCTGCTTACGTTGCTGCTCTTTGCCCCCGCCCTTGCAAACATCCACAGCATCCATTCTCTCCTGCTCTCTTGCATATTCTCGCTAATTGTCTTTATCAAAGCCTTTGAAGTGTACTCTTTGAACCTGCCCAAAACCACTTCTGGACTGCTTCCATGTGTCCTAAATATCAAATGCACATGGCTGGGCATAATGCACCAACAAAACAGCTCCATACCCAAATTTGCCTTGCAGTAGTTCAAGCTATCCAACAGTATATCGTTGTACAAAGACCTTACAAATACATCTATCCAGTTTACCACCGCAAAGCTTACAAAGTAAAGCCCTTCTTTGTTATGGAACTTGTATTTACGGCTCATATTTTATCTACTATCTAAACAAATAACCATTTTATAATTTGTTATCTTCTCTTATTTCACACGCGGCACGCGTGCGCCAGCAGGGGCAAAAACTGGTGTCATCTTCAATAAAAGAGACACTAATAAAAAGTAGAATATATTTTTCATACACGTATAAAGTTTGTTTTAAACGGTAATAAAACCATTGGTAATGAAACCATCAATCATTTGTTTGTGTGAGTTTATTCACTTTCTTTAATAATATACTTGTTACTCATAAGCCCTGACGGGGTTTGTAAACCAATGATAATTTCACTATAAATTATGATTAAGTTATCATAGTGTGAACACTTAAACCAGTTAGGGTAAACTAATTAAGCCTTCCCAACCTGTACTATTAGGGATTATTAAAAATTTTAAGTAAGTTCCCCTTTTTATCATAGAAAGAACAAAACTCTTTATCTTCGATTAAAGTCGCCTTTACTTTATAAAACTTCTCAAAATTTTTACTCATAAAAAAACGTTGAAAACTTGTTTTAGATTTTGGCAATAAAACAATGCAACTAGCTTTAATCATCTGTATCGCATTTTCTTTTTCTTGCTTGGATAGACGATTTTCTGAAAAAGTCTTTTTCAATAGGTTTATTCCGAATTTAATTTTCATTTTTTCTTCCATTTTTAATGTCTTTTCATCATCGCGACATTCATTAGGTAAAAATCGTTTGTCATTTATGGGTGGAGGAAATCCGCCAAAAGAAATATTTTCTTTAACTATTAAATTTTTATTGGTTACAACTATCGATATTTGATTTTCAGAAACATACAAAGTATCTGAGCTATTATTTTCAAGACAAAAGAAAAGATAGTGGCTATTTGGGCTGTTTGGATTTGTTTCATATCTTAAAAAAGATATTTCAATTTTTTCATTAATAGTTTGTCCGCAACTTATAAGTGAAGATGTAATCAATATCAGAAAACAAAAATTTAATTTTTTCATATGCTTTATTTAAACCCTGGAATTAGTTTATAATTATAAGAAGCGCTATAGTTAAATAATCTTTGTTGAGCTATATAGAATTTAATTGAAGACTGGTGGTAATTATTTCTTTTAGCAAAATCTATCGAATATTGGTAAGCAGCATGCTCTGAATAAGACCGATTATTATAGTGTACCCCAATGTTAGTACCACTATTAAGCTACGCTAAGATAATTTTCTTTTTTGGTTTTATACAATTTTTCTGGTTTTATATTTCCGATTCCTTGGTGTTTCCT
>JBDHXL010000059.1:0-6800 GCA_039810685.1 Pedobacter sp.
TTACCCGTGCAGCCCGTCCCGAAAAAGCCATCCCGATGTATGAGGAAATGAAAAAGCGTCTAAGCACCTTAATTGGCAAGGAAGTACAGTGCGGTGTTTTTGGTGCCGATATGAAAATTAGTTTGCTTAACGATGGCCCCGTCACCATAATCATAGACAGTCAGAACAAAGAGTAAAAGCTTAAACAATAAGTCTTCGGTAAATAAAAATGCGCTCCAGTATCCAAAAAGTTAAGATACTAAAGCGCATTCTCTATGTGAAATTTAGCAATTAGTAAGCCCCAATATATTGGTTCCCTACTTTGTTAATCAATTTGGCTCCTACTGTCATTGCTCCAGTAGTTTTGTTAAACACGTAGATGTTACCATCTTGGCCAACCGGTGCAACAGCTACAAACACCTCATCTCCGTGTTGGGTAATATTTTGTATCTGACGGAAATTCAACGACTCTTCGTTTGGCAAGTTGTATTTGGTAGCTGTTTTATTGTTCAAATCTACACGGGCAATATACCCCCCTTTACCCGAGCCACCTAAAGCATATACCACGAAAGCAATTCCGTTACCTGCATATTTCCAAGTTTCGATATAGCTATCTGTTAGACCCAATGCGGCATCAAGACTAAATACATAATCATCATAATCATTGGTAGCAGCGTTTATTCGAAGAATTTTTGAGCCGCCAGTACTGGCAACTTGCCCAGAGGCTATTTGATAAACATGCCCATCAGTACCAACATATTGCTGGGTGCTACGGTATCCGTTGGTATTGGCACGGGTTTGCGAAGAAGTGATGACCTTAGGGTTGCTTAGGCTAGGATAATCCAACACCAAAGTTTTGGCCCAGCTTTTCACGCTGTTGTCATTGGCAAAAGTAGGCAAACCGTCAGTACCGATAGTAAACGAATTAGGTTTATGCTTGCTAATAGCTGCACCAATATAAACCTTATCACCTGCTTTGTTGATTACGGGCACATCGATACGACTTACATAATAGCCCTCACTCATTTCTTGAGTAGTAAGTCCCAAATTAAACGAAGTATTTTTGGTGATCTTCGGATTATTCAAGTCCAAAGAGATGACATCTATTTTAGCATCACGTTTTTCGAAAACAAAATTGGGACTGGTACCCGAGTAAGTTACTGCATTGGCCGTTGCCCTAACCGCTACACCAATACCTTCAGCCGCTTTTAACCAGCGAGGTGCTGTACTCACGTAATCGGCAGTAGCTACTTCTGGACCATCAATTACAAAATTTTTACCCCCCTTTACTACGTACTTATTGAAAATACCGCCATCATCACCTGTGTATTGAATATTATAGAGGTATTTGCCATCGGCAGAAGCTTGTAGGCGAGCGGTACGTGACGATTTTACGTGCATACCATTGTCAAAAACGTTGATACTAACATTAGGATTTTTAGCGTCCTCTACAGAAACACTGTACACCATTGTTCCGCCATCACCATCACCAGCAGCGTCCTTCATCAAAGCTCCTGATATCGTAATCCAACGATCGGCTTGTTGTAATACTTCTGTTTTTGAATCTTTTTTACATCCGCCTATGGCTAAAGCAGCCAATAATGCTCCGCAGACAATAGGACGATGAAATTTGTTTTTCATGTTGATTATTTTTAAAATTTATTAATGGTATAGTTTAATTTAAAATACATAGCTCTACCGGGTTTTTGTACGCCGTAATTATCATATATCTCGGCATTGAAGATATTTTTCAGATCAAAACTGGTTGTAAGCCGCCTATTCGGGAAAACATAGCTCAAGCCCAAATTTTGAGCAAGTTGTGACGGAGTAATAAACCACTCTGACTCGGGCCAAATTGTTTTGAACTGGCCAACGTAGCCCAAAGTATAAAACAAGTTGAGGGTCGAGCCCTTTTGCAAAGCATTTTGAATACCGTATTGGATATTACCATTGACGGTAAAATAGGGCTCATTGGGTATTTGCTGATTATAGTAGGTGTATTGTTGTCCGGTAATGGGGTCGTAACGCTCTTTGAACAGTGAATTGAACTTAGAGAAGTTAAGCATAACCTGTAGGTTTTTGCGATAGCTGTAAGACAATTCGCCTTCAAAACCTAAAGACTGTGCCAATCCCAAATTGACGTAGGGGGCTACTTCGGTTTCCGAATCATTCAGCAATTGGTTAACGCGGCGCAATATTTTGTCTTTAGTGTTACGCCAAAAAAGATTGGTTGATAGCGAAATCCGATGTTGATCCCAATCAAAATTGCCGAGCTTAACACCTATGTTCAGGTTGTCGCTAATTTCGGGCTTCAAACCAGCATTAGCCAAAATATTCTCTGCCGGATCTCCAAAAATTTCGTTCCCATCGGGCATACGCACAGCTCGCTCGGCCGAGCTCATGAGCATAATACGAGGACTAAGCGCATAAGACAATGCCAAACCGTAACCCCATGTTGTAGCTTTATTTTGCTGATGTTGCATCTGCAACACCGATTGCCCGTTTACATTGCTTACTATTGGTGTGTTTTTGCCGGTATTTTGTTGGTAGTATTTCAGAAAAGCATTGCTAATTAGCCTTTTTTTGAGGCTTAGCGCTTCATAATTAAACGCAAAAACATGTTTAGATAATTCATTATTAGCCTTAACTGCGTTTTGTTGAACAAGTTTAAGCAAATCAGTATCTTCTCTTTTTACCGTATAATACACATGGTTTACAGAGATTTTGTGTCCTCGCAAGGGTTCGTAAGACAGGTTAGTCCGCATATTGCCAATTTGCCTATCAATAGTGCTCATGGTTGGCGCACCTTGTTGTGCACCATCTTTGGTCTTTAACAATTTACCATTCAAATCCCTACGCACCTGCCCATCCCAATTGTATGCATAACTTACGGTATCTTGTAAGTAAGTATTGCGATCGCTATACACCCCGTTGAAAGAGAGGTCCAAACCTCGGGTAAATAGGTGACGTTTGGAGTATTGCAGGTTCAGCACATGCGCATTAGTTTCTCTAAAGCGTCCCATATAAGGGGTGCCCATAGTTTGTCCGTGCTGTATTTGTTTGTAATCATCCGAAATATTATAGGCCAGCAAAAGCGCATCAGCCCATTTTACTCCAGTAAAGCCGGCCTCAAGTCGGGCACCAACTGCTCTATAATCGTCCCAAAAACGTTTTGCCCTAAAATTTCTGTTCACTACCCCATTGGGTTCGATATATTTTGAGAACTTGCCCCAAACTTCATAATCATTATTTGTAAAAGTATGAAAACCAGAACCCTTCAAAGTAAAGCCATTTTTAGCATTGCGATACATCCCGTTGAGGGTGGACTGGCTGGTGTTAAAAGAACCGTATGAGCTAGATAGGCTAAGGTGATTTGTGGCAGCGCCTTTATTCAAGATAATATTGATGGCACCTCCCAGTAAATCGCCCGACAAATGAGCCGGAAGTACCCCTTTGTAAACCTCTATACGCTCTATCAAAGCCGGAGGAATACTATTTAGGTTGAAAGAAGTACCGTAGGTAGAAAGCTCTATACCATCAATAAAAATACCTATCGATCTACCCGACATACCATTGAGGTTATAGCGCACCTCCGAGCCCAAACCACCGCTTTGGAGCACCCTAACCCCTACTGTTCTGTCTAACAATTCGTTGGTTTGCAGATTACGACTGGCAGCATCCTTTGTGGCAATTACATTAACAGCAAACCCAGAAGTCTCCATCTTTTTTTTCGCTGATTTGGCAGCTACCCCTACCTCCTTCAATTTTCTGCTATCCTTAGACTTAGCCTTAAAATCAAGCGAAAGTGTTGTCTTATCCAGTTTTATTAGTTGAGGTTTGGCCGCTACATCCATAGCACTCAGCTCTACGAAGTATTGACCAAAAGGCACCTGTTTAAGTGTATAATTACCCGCCTCATCCGTAATGGTATGTTTATTTATAGATTTTATTGTTACCACACCACCAACAACCGGCTCGTTTCGCTCATTTGTAGCTTTGCCCGATATGCTTCCGTACTGCGCCCTAACCGACAAACCCAAGCCCAATACTAACAGCAGTGTGTAAAAAATATATCTAATCATCTTAATTTTTCAATTTCTATTTAGAAAAAGTCTAAATAAACGTAAGTTTGCGACAAAAGTAAGCTTAGCTTTCGTATAAGACATGACCACATCAGAAAATTCAGCAACGCAAAAAGAAAAAATTAGTACCAGCTCAATAAATGGCACCGATTATTACCCGACCAACAGCACATCAAACAACTACCAAGCACAACTGTTGCAAAATGGCTTTTACTTGCATTGCCTTAGTTCTAACACAAAAGAGCAGTACTCCTTTAGCTTTGATAAAGACCAAGTGTTGATGTGCTTCAGTCATAAAGGATTATGCAGAATACAGAATTTATCGCAAACCCAACAGTTTGACCTACAAAGTGCAGAAGCCAATTTGCTGCTATGCAAAACCGACAACTGGCTGATTAAAAGCACTGGTCAATACTCGGCATGCACATTAATTGTGCTTGAAAAAGATTTTCTATACAAATACTTACCTGCGCAATACCTCCCAGCAGCAAATAAAGACAGTATTACACCAATTTTTGCAAAAAAACTACATCTTTGCCCTAAATTAGATGCTTTACTCACAACAATAGATCAATGCAAATTTGAAGGGCATTTAAAGACCCTCTATACCAAAGCAAAAATTATCGAACTGCTAGCCTTACTCTTAGCCCAGCACGAGGAAGAAAAAACCCTCACTTGTCTCAAGCCTAAAGAAATAGAAAAAATGCAATTGGTTAAAAGACTGATTGAGGAAAACCTCGACCAAAACCCTACAATTGCCCTATTGGCCAGAACTGCAGGCACCAACGAACAATACCTCAAAAAACACTTTAAAACACTTTTTGGTCATACTGTATTTGGTTACATTACCTCTTGCAAAATGGAAAAAGCCAAAAATATGCTGCTATCAGGTGCCTACAAAATTACCGAGGTGGCCGAAAAATCGGGCTATAAACACGCTACACATTTTACTTCAGCTCCTGTTTTCCGCACTGGGACACCCAAAATTAAAAATCGAATAAATTTTGGAGTTTTCGATGTTCTTCAGTAAGAAGTATGGTTTGTTTAATAGTCTCTGTATTGTATGGGTTGCGGATTTCAATTTGATATATGCTTTGCAAGATGTCAATTACTTTTTCTGGTGACAGCACTGATTTCTTCTCTTTAAGCTGTCGTTCTAACTCTTTGTAAACCTTATAGGCAACAAAGTTAAGGCAAATATGTGCCTCGATTCGTTTTTGTTTTCTATGAAAAATCGGTCTGATTTTCAAATCGGTCTTAGTAATTCGGAAGGCCTTTTCAATTTGCCACAAATGAGCATAATTCGCCAAAATCTCCTCTTTATCCAGTTTTGCATTGGTGATATACCCTTTCAGTCCATCCCATTTTGCCTCTTTTTGGAATTTTCCCTTGTCAATAGTTATGCTTATTTCTCCGTCTAATTTTAGATACTTATTATAACCTCTGTTATTGATATTGGATTTTGTTAGTTTTCCTGATTTAATACGTTTCTCGAGCTTTGCTAGCCCCCGTTCTCTGTTGTGCTTATCTTTCTTTGCCCGGTTGTCTGAATAGGTGATAATCAACTTTAAATTGTCTTTGTCTATAATTCTACTTTCACCGTTTTTTAATGATAATGAAAGGATTTTGTGTTTGATTGATTGCGATTCATTCTTGATTCTGGCTCCAAGAATAAATTCATAACCTTTGGATTGAAGTTCTTCTATGTTTTGGCTGGATAGTAAGCCCGAATCGGCTACGATAACTAGGTTTTTCAAACCATATTTAGATTTAAAGGAATCGATAATTGGAAGCATCGTTTGTCCTTCAAATTTGTTGCCTTCAAAAATATCGTATGCTAAGGGATAGCCGCCTTTACTGACCAGTAAGCCTAAGACAATCTGAGGATTCTGGTGTCTGCCTTCTTTGGAGAAACCTGTTCTTCGTAATTCATCCTCATTATCAATTTCAAAATAAACTGTTGTTACATCATAGAAAACAACACTTATTTCATCGCCTAACAACATTTGTGTATGGCAGAAACTGATTCGTTGAACTTGCTCTTTGTGAGATTGATAAAGCTTATCTAAATACCGGTAAATATCGTCTTCTGAATAATCCTTCCCAGCATATCGATACAGATATTCTGTCGTTTTTAGTTTGCTTTTAGGATAAACCAGTCGATACAGAACTAAATCCCGAAACAGTTCGTCCTGGATTTTATTAAACCCAATTTGATCGAATATTTTACCTAAAACCAGTTCAATACCGGCAAGTTTATGAGAAGTGATATTGTTTAAAATGGTCTGTACTATTGCATCTGAATTCGAAAAATCAAATTCTTGTAATCCAGTATATTCTTTAATAAAATCGTGTGCTTTGACAAGAAAAACCTCTATTTCAGCTGTATTGGCACTACTACCAATGGTTTTTATAACTTTATACTTCCCGGAACTTTTGTCAATAACCTGAACACTAATTACACCACTTTTATTTTTCTTTTGTCTCACAAACATTGAGCAAAAGTATAAAACAATACCCCGGGACACCCAAAATTAACAATCATAGATTTGTAATGTGTTAATATTGTGTGCTTTATGAATTGTTTTCAACTCTGAAACTAAAAAGTGCGGAAGACAGGAAAAAGCCAAAAATATGCTGCTATCAGGTGCCTACAAAATTACCGAGGTGGCCGAAAAATCGGGCTATAAACACGCTACACATTTTACTTCAGCTTTTAAAAAGTACTTTGGTTATTTG
>JBDHXL010000060.1:0-6747 GCA_039810685.1 Pedobacter sp.
TTTTTGCTGCGGAGAAGGAGGGATTCGAACCCTCGATACCCTTTTGGAGTATACACACTTTCCAGGCGTGCTCCTTCGACCACTCGGACACTTCTCCTGCTTGGGCTGGCAAAAATACGATAATTTTGTGCAATGCCCGAAACATTATGATCTTAGTTGCTGCTATCTTTTGCTTTCATTGATTCGTTGTAGGATTTTACCAATGCCAGCAGTACTTTCTCATCAAAATAGTTGCTGTTCTTGATGGTTTCGGCAAGTCCTTCATCGCCACTTAGTTTGTTGAGTAATAAGGCTTTGGTGGCCGAGGTCTTAGTGCCATCGGCAGCAAGTTCTTGTATGGGGCCTGTACCGGGTTTTTCTATAAAATAATAAACCTTTGCTTGTTCACGTCTTTGCGGTATTTGCTCGGGCTGCTGACCACCGCCTATGCTTATCCCTAGGCCACTACCCATGCCGCTACCCATGCCTACCGACAGGCCTACTTTTGGCTTAACCTTTGTTGGGGCTTTATATACACTAGGCTCTACCTCAGAGGTGCTCCCAATGCTATAAAGGTTAACCGTACCCCCTTCTAGCAGTTTAAAAAATTTTATCGTGGGGCGTTTACCCAAAATAATGGGCTTACTCTCATAGGTATCGCCATTCCATAAAAATGAGCGCACATCTTTAGCTTTGTACTCTTTTAAGCCCTGCCCCTCTATTTCAATAAATACCGATTCGAAATTGGTGCCTTTTATCTCGCCCCGCACAAAATCACCCTCGCCAATCACCACCGCATCTTGTGCCCAAAGAACCTGCGAAAGGCCTAAAAAAACCAGTAAAAGAAGAAAATCCTTGAAACTTTTCATGTTCATATAAACGAAACGCAATCAAATTAATTATACGGTACTTATTCCTCGGCTGATGCGCTCTTACAGTTTACACCAAAACGCCGTTTGCACCAGTTGTTTTTTTCTCGTTATTGTTTTAAAAATTCGTATTCGTAAACTTTCGGGGTTATTTTGCTGGCAAGAATGCTCAGTGTTTGTCGCAAGTTGCTGATTAACTCCGTATATTTTTCGTCTGTGCTTTTTGCGTTCATTCGCCCTTTGTCGTTGCGACCTTGAAAATGTAATTTGATGTCATACAAACTTGCATTTACGTTAATGTCTTTTTGCGAATGATAATATGTCCAAAGTTCACGACCGGCATTAAAAACGTCTGTGGCTTCTTGCGAAAATTGTAACGCTTTATTGCTCGTTGTTTCGTTGCTAAACAAGTTACCCAAATTTTCAGTTTTCAATTTCCCATTGATGAAATCTGTCATAAAGTTGCTTTCAAACTTTTCTTTGGCATTCACTTCTGCTTCTGTAAAAGGAATCCAATGGTTGATGCCAAATTTTGATTGGATATTGTTGGAATTATCAAACAAAGTAAATGCCAAGCAATCGTTTTGAAATTCGGTATCATTTTTCCAATCATCATTTGGAAATAAAAATTGGTCACGGTCGTTGAGCCAAGTAGCTGGAATTACTTTGCGAACAGTTAATCCAATTGCTACAATAATTAAATTTGAATTGTCTATTGGTAAATGCAATCCACCAAATGTTTTTCCATTTTTTTCGAAATCAATAAAACAATCATTTTGATGTTGAAAATCATTTCCATTTGAATGCAGATCTCCAACTTTCGTAATAATATCAACATTTTTTGAATTATTTTTAAGCCAATTGTTTATTTTTCCTGTTGTGTCATCATAAGAGCTGACATTTTTTTTGCCAATAAATACTGGTTCATTTTTTCCTAAAATATATACATCTCCATCTATTTCTTTAAATTGCTCGGATTGAAAACAATCCCAAATAAAAAAACCAATTGGAAAACTTCCCTTTACATTATCAAAAGTATTTGCAGGAACTAAAAACATTTTTTCGAGCTTCGCTTTAAAGGAATTGCGAAAATCTTTGAAGTTTGAAGATTGCAAATTTTTCAACTTTGAAAAATTTGCAATCTTGCAAGCTGGAATTTCTTTATTAATTCTAATCAAAAACTGGGTAAATAATTCATTCGAAGCTTTACCTAACAAGTTTTTATATTTTTCATAAGTATTGTTTTGAGTAGCAGTTCCTCCTTTATTTTCTCCTGTCCCTGTTCTTTGCTTTGAATTTCCAGCCTCCGCATAAGGTGGATTAATATAAATCACTAATTTTTTGCGTTTCTCTTCATCATTGATAATTTCTTGCAAACCTTGTGGGAGTTTGGTAAAATCGTCATTCAAAAAATCGAACTGAAAAACGTGACTTTCTAAAAGATTGGCACCGTGAGTAATACGGTCGTGCATTACGTTTACATCGGCTTGGTCTAAGGTGCTTGCCCAAATGTTGTATTTGTTGGTTAAGCCAGCAAGAAGATTGCCTGTGCCTGCGGCACAGTCCCAAACATAATAATCGTCTTGCCAGTTTTCGCCTAAATAGTCGGTCAAATACTTTTGCGAAAGCTCCACCCATTGTCTTGGGGTAAAAAATGCTCCTTTGCGCTCTCTGATGTCTTGCGGAACAAGTAAGTCCCTACGTTCAATAATGTAGTTTTGAAACTCCTTTATTGGTGGCCGTTTGTATCGTTTCCAAAAATGCTGGTAGGTGTCTTTGTTGCGGATATTGATGGTGGCATCAAACATTTGCCTGATGTTCTCTTTGGCAATTTTGTAGCCTTGATTTTGAAAAATCACAAATAGGTTATCTCTGATTGATGCATCATCCGAAATTTGCTGCGTATCTCTGTCGTCCACAAACAAATCAGCCAAATAAAAGTCACTGTCTAAAATGTTGGCTTTTTTCAGCTCATCCCAATTTACGTCAATAATTGGCTTCACTATGTCGAGCCAACGCAGGTAAATCGGAATAAAATTGTTCTTGTCAATTTTTATTTTGCTTGTTTCGGTTGCTTTGGCAATGTTGTTTGAAATGAAGTGTTTAAGCTCTTTTTCGTCTTTTATGTAGTCGTAAACGTAGCTGTTCTTTTTAAGATTGGCTTCAATTCTCTCTTTGATTAGTTTGAACTCTTTGGTGTCGTGGTTACTTGGTGTTACGTTCCAATTAAAGTCGTTGAGATAGAAAATGTCCTGAACGCTGATGTAAGGAACAAAAGCAAATTTTTGAAAGTCAAACGCACCTAAAAACGCTGGTGGCAAAGTTTTGTCAAAAGTCCGTGCCTTACCGATTGTTAAAATAAGTTGCACGAACATTGTAGGCACGTCATAATTGCCTGTTTTTGCTTCTGCCCAAAGCAGTGGTGTTCGTCCGAAAATGTCGGCCTGTTTAGGGAAAACTGAAAAGTCAATGTTACCTATTATTTCGGTGGTATCGAATGATTTGAACCAATCTGCACCGACTTTGTTTTTTAGTTCTTCTTCTCGTATGTTTTTATACTTCATTTATCGTCTTTGTTCGTTTACTACAGTGTCGTCCTACAATTGGTGCATACTGACAAATAAAGGGATAATTTCGATTTCACACAAATTTTCACAAATTTGTATTCCTTGTTTAGTGCTCGATGTCGAGTGCTGAACGGATAACACAACATGAACGACAAGAAACTATTTCTTTTGGACGGGATGGCGCTCATTTACAGGGCACATTTTGCACTCAGTAAAAACCCTCGTTTTACTTCTACGGGTTTAAACACCTCGGCGATAATGGGCTTTGCTAACACGCTGTTAGAAGTTTTGAAAAAAGAAAGCCCTAGCCATATTGCTGTGGTTTTTGACACCGCTGCTCCAACCGAAAGACATATCGAATTTGAGGGCTACAAAGCTCAGCGGCAAGCTATGCCCGAGGATCTTTCGGCGGCTATTCCCTACATCTTCAAACTTATCGAAGGTTTTAACATTCCAGTTATCACCAAAGATGGTTACGAGGCCGACGATATCATTGGCACCCTGGCCAAAGAAGGCGAACGCCAAGGATTTAAGGTCTTTTGTATGACCCCCGACAAAGATTTTGCACAATTGGTATCCGAAAATATATTTATCTACAAACCGGCTCGAATGGGCAACGGAGTTGAGATTTTGGGAGTAAAAGAAGTACTGGAGAAATGGGAGATACAACACGTAGAGCAAGTAATTGATATATTGGGTTTGTGGGGCGATGCTGTTGACAACATACCCGGCATACCCGGCATAGGAGAGAAAACGGCTAAGAGCCTCATACAAACCTATGGCAGCATGGAAAATATCTTTGCCCACAGCCACGAACTAAAAGGCAAACAAAGAGAAAATATCGAGAATTTTCAGGAACAAGGATTGGTTTCTAAAAAGTTGGCCACCATTATCTTGGATGTGCCCATTGAGTTTAACGAAACCAATTTACGAGTTGAACCCGCCAACAAAGAACTACTTGAGCCGCTGTTTGCCGAACTAGAGTTCAGAACGCTGGGGAAAAGGATTTTTGGAGAACAATTCAATGTAGTTGAAGCCAAAAGCAATCAACAACCCGATTTGTTTAGCGCATTAAACACAAGTGACCATAAGCCCCAAAGCGAGGTATTGGAAAGCGAAACCAACCTAATCTACAAAAATATCAATACCCAAGTACACAGCTATTTGCTGCTAAACGATGCACAGGCCAGAAAAGAGCTAATTGCAAAATTGCTTTCCCAAAAACAGGTCAGTTTCGATACAGAAACCACCGGCACCGATGCCAACACTGCCAATTTAGTTGGAATGTCTTTCTGTTTCAAAGCAGGCGAGGCTTATTATGTACCCCTGCCCCAGCAACGTGAAGCATGTATTGCCATATTAGAAGAGTTTCGAGATTTTTTTGAGAACGAACAGCTAGTAAAAGTTGGGCAGAACATCAAATACGATTTGCTGATACTAAAATGGTATGGCTTTCAGCTCAAAGGTCGACTTTTCGATACCATGTTGGCGCATTACCTCATAGACCCCGACAGCAGGCACGGCATGGATGTATTGGCAGAAAATTATTTGTCTTACAGCCCCATACCCATTAGCCAGCTTATTGGAGCTAAAGGCAAAAACCAACTCAACATGGCCGATGTACCTCAAGAACAAGTGGCCGAATACGCAGCCGAAGATGCTGACATTACCTTGCAATTGGCCCAAGTGTTTGAACCCTTGTTGGTTGATAAAAAGGCAGATCAACTAGCCCTAGAGATTGAAAATCCGCTAATTTATGTTTTGGCTGATATGGAAATGGAAGGGGTACAGCTAGACAGTGACATCCTGAAGAAATATACCATACAACTTGAGCAAGAAATAAAAATTGCAGAAGAGAACGTTTATAGCAAAGCAGGTTTGCGCTTCAATCTGGCTTCGCCGAAACAACTGGGCGAAGTGCTTTTTGACCATCTAAAACTAGACCCTAAGGCCAAAAAAACCAAAACCGGACAATACCAAACCGGAGAAGATGTATTACAAGCCCTTGCCGGTAAAAGCGATATTGTACAAGACATTTTGGAGTTTAGGCAAATGCAGAAATTGAAATCGACCTATGTTGATGCACTACCTAGCTTAGTTAACCCTCGAAGCGGACGTGTACACACCAGCTACAACCAAGCTGTAGCTGCAACCGGCCGTTTGAGCTCTAATAATCCCAATTTGCAAAACATACCTATCCGTACCGAACGTGGCCGCGAAGTGCGTAGGGCTTTTATTGCCCGTAACGAGCAATACCGCATTCTTTCTGCTGATTATTCGCAAATTGAACTGCGTATAATAGCCGAGATTAGCGGTGAAGAGAACATGCTCAAAGCTTTTGAGCAAGGGCAAGATATACACGCAGCAACCGCGGCTCGTGTTTACGGCATAGATCTAGCAGAAGTAAGCCCCACACAACGGCGCAATGCCAAGGCTGTAAATTTCGGAATCATTTACGGGCAATCGGCCTTTGGCCTATCGCAAAATTTGGGCATACCCCGCAAAGAAGCAGCAGATATCATAGCACAATATTTTCAGCAGTATCCCGGTATAAAAAAATACATGAGCAGTACCATAGAATTTGCTCGCCAACACGGCTATGTAGCCACCATTATGGGACGCCGACGCTACCTGAGAGACATCAACTCGGCCAATGCCACGGTGCGTAGCTTTGCCGAACGCAATGCCATCAACGCCCCCATACAAGGCTCAGCAGCTGATTTAATAAAGCTGGCCATGATACACATACATCAAGACATGAAAGCCCGTAACATGCAATCTAAAATGACGATGCAAGTGCATGACGAATTGGTTTTTGATGCCTTAATCAGTGAAATTGATGAACTGAAAACCATCATCACCCAGCGGATGAAAAACGCAATAAAAACCCAAGTACCTATTGAGATAGAAATAGGTGAAGGGGCAAACTGGCTCGAAGCCCATTAACCAACAGCAGATGAAGCGATCATTTTTTTGCATATTACTTGTTTTATTGGCTACAAGTTGGGCTTTTGCCCAGCAAGACACTACCGAGGTGTTTACCAGTATTAGGATAAACAAGGATCCGCTGCGAGCCAAATGGAGACCAGAACTGCACCGAGAGGGGAATTTTTGGCAATTGAGCTTCTTCGATAAAAAAGGTATCATACAAGAATGTATCAGTTACGCCAATGCAAATTTAGATGTGCGTGAGGGGCCCTATACTCGCTACGAGCAAGGCAAGCTTATTGAGAGAGGTTATTACAGCAAAGGCCACAAACATGGCGAGTGGATACGGATAAAGCCTGATGGGCAACAAGTTAAAACGTATTATCGTTACGGAAAACTAGAAG
>JBDHXL010000061.1:0-6509 GCA_039810685.1 Pedobacter sp.
GCCTATAAATATTTCCAAACCGCAAAAACCAAGTTTATCATAGCTGATACCCCCGGACACATTCAATACACCCGAAACATGGTAACCGGCGCCTCAACCGCTGATTTGGCCATTATATTGATTGATGCCCGAAATGGTGTAGTAGAGCAAACCATACGCCACTCGTACTTGGTGTCGCTACTAGGTATAAAACATGTAGTCGTTGCCATCAACAAAATGGATATGGTTGATTATAGCGAAACAGTATTTGAGGCTATTGTAGCTAAATATAAGGCTTTGGCTACCGAACTGAAGCTAAAAGATGTGAAATTTATTCCGGTGAGTGCCCTAAAGGGTGACAATATCGTTAACCCTTCACAAAGAACCCTGTGGTACAACGGTGAGAGCCTTTTAGCTTTGCTTGAAAATGTGAACAACGTAAAGGAAGAGCTGAGCACCCAAGCCCGTTTTCCGGTACAATGGATTATACGGCCACAAACCGACGAGCTGCATGATTACCGAGGCTATGCAGGTAGGGTAGCCAGTGGCGTATTTCGGGTGGGTGATAATATAACCGTGCTGCCATCAGGCACCCAATCATCCATCAGTAAAATAGAGTTTTTTGATAAAGATTTGTTGCAAGCCAATGCCGGGCAGTCGGTGGTAATACACTTGGCTGATGATGTGGATATTAGCCGTGGCGATACTTTGGTAAATACAGCAGCCAAACCCCAACAAAGTAACCGAATAGAAGCCGACATTTGTTGGATGGATAACCGCCCACTTGATCCATCGCTTACCTATCTGATACAGCACAACAGCCGTTTGGTGCGTTGCAAAATCAATGAGCTGCTTTATCGGGTAGATATCAACACCTTAGATAAGCATGAGGTGGATGAATTTAAGCTGAACGATATTGGTAGGGTAGTACTCAAAACCGCCGAAGAGCTTCCGGTTGACTTTTACCAAGACAACAAAGCCAGTGGCTCGGCCATAATTATTGATAGCCGTACCAATTTAACGGTAGCTGCCGTAATGTTTAGGGCTATTGCCTAAAAGTACCTGAAACAATAGTTTTTTTTGCCATCCTTCTTAAACAGTAGAAGGATGGTCTTTTTTTGGTGTTTTGGGTTTGCTACGCCATTGCTCATAGCCCAAACCTGGCGATAACCAGTACAATAAAATCATACGTGAGTAACGGTAGTTGAATGGAGCTAGTAATACAGAGGTAAGTATTACAATGCCCATATAAGCATAGAGGTTTTTGTGATCCATATCGAGCCCTAAAATATAAGAGGCCGTACATACCGTAACTATTTCTGCAATACTGAGTGCATAGCTCACATACATGGCAACGTAGAAATAGCCCGGTTCTCGCTCGTAACGCAAATTGCAATGTGAACAATATTCAATCATCTTTTGGGGTTTTAGGCTATAAGTGCGTCCTACAAAAACATTTCCTACCCTACAACGCGGACATTTACATCCCGAAAAACCAGCCCAAGTAGAAATTCGGTATTTTTTATGTTCGTCTTCCATTTCTTGTGATTGCATTTTGTTAATTTGCCGCAAAAATAATCTTTTTATTTTTAGAGGGGTCTAATCTAAATTCCTTTTATTCGTTCTATAACCACTTTTCCTAATACAAGAGCTTAAAAGAACCTTGGTCGTAGTTAATATCAGTTGTACCTTTTGGTGATGAAAAATCAATCACAAACTTTGTATTAACTATTTTGATGCCTTTTTTCGAGATTGAGTGCAATGTCCTTGATGCTTAGTCCTTTTTCTTTAAGCAAAAACAACAGGTGAAATACCAAATCAGAGGCTTCGTTTACCAAATCTTCTTTACTTTCGGCTAGGGCAGCAATAACCGTTTCAACACCTTCTTCGCCTACTTTTTGAGCAATCTTGTTTAGCCCCTTTTGACGCATTTTGTTGATATACGAGTTTTCTCGCGGATTTTCGTAGCGTTCGCTGATGATTTGCTCAAGTTCAAAAATAAAATTTTGGTTGTAGGCTGTTGCAAAGCAAGACCTGGAGCCGGTGTGGCAGGTTGGTCCTACGGGTTTTGCGCTTACCAATAGGGTGTCTTTGTCGCAGTCTATGGCCAGGTCTTGCACCAAAAGAAAATTGCCACTCTCTTCGCCTTTGGTCCACAAGCGTCCTTTACTTCTCGAATAAAATGTTACTCTTCCTTCGTTTAGTGTTTTTGTGAGCGCTTCGGTATTCATATAGCCCAACATCAATACCTCTAGGCTATTGGCATCTTGTACAATTACCGGAATTAGTCCGCCTGATTTTTCAAAATCGATATCGGATAGGGCAAATTTCTGTTTCATTTTTTAAAAATTGTGCTACAAACGTACCGGAATACGCTTTTTGTGCAGTTCTTGTTTGAGTTCGGGAATTAAGATTTCGCCGTAGTGGAAAACTGATGCTGCCAGAGCGGCATCTACTTGGGCTTTTTCAAATACTTCTGCAAAATGAGCCATATTTCCGGCGCCTCCCGAAGCAATTAGCGGTATGTTGATGCTGGCATTTATTTTACTAAGCAAGCTACAATCGAATCCATTTTTTGTACCATCATGATCCATAGAGGTCAATAAAATTTCTCCAGCGCCCAATTGTTCGGCTTGTTTTATCCAGTTTTCGGTTTCTAAAGTGGTCATGAGTCTGCCGCCATTGAGATGTACCCAGTTTTTACCCTCAACGTGTTTGGTATCTACCGCTACTACCACAAATTGCACCCCGAAGGCTTTGGCCAAATCCTCGATAAGCTGCGGGTTTCTAACTGCTGCAGAATTGATGCTAATTTTGTCGGCACCGGCATTCAATAAAAGTTCGGCATCGGCTATTTCGCTAATTCCACCTCCAATAGTAAAGGGAATGTTGAGCTGTCTGGCTACAGATTTCACCATTTCAACTACTGTTTTGCGGCGTTCGTGTGTTGCGGTAATATCTAAAAATACCAACTCATCGGCACCTTGTTCGGCGTATTGGGCAGCTAATTCTACAGGGTCTCCGGCATCACGCAAATCTACAAAGTTGACCCCTTTTACAGTACGCCCGTCTTTTACATCGAGGCAGGGAATGATGCGCTTGGCCAAGCCCTCTGTTTTTGTTGTATTTTCAGTAGTGTTCAAGCTCGTTCTTGTTCAAAAATCTATATTGTACTTAGTTGTTGAAGATTCCAACGTTTTATCTCATCAATTGCTATTCTTTTTTCGTAGATGGCCTTGCCAACAACAACACTGCGAATGGGTAATTTGGCCAATTCCTCAATGTCTTGCATAGAGCTTACTCCGCCAGAGGCAATGAGCTTAATCATAGGGGAGTGGTCCAGAAGCTTTTTGTACAAATCAATAGCAGTGCCACCCAATTTGCCATCTTTGTTGATGTCGGTACACAAAAACCTGAAAAAGCCCAAGGCTAGGCATTTGTCCACATAATCCATCAATTTTATAGGCGAGCTTTCCATCCATCCCGAATATTTAATGACTTCGTCCAATACATCAATTGCTACTACAATGCGGTTGGCATAATCGTCTTTTTTGGCAAAGGTTTCGCTAAGTTGTGGCAAAAAATCAGGGTTTTTTATAGCCTGTGTGCCAACAATCACACGGTGGATACCGGCATCTAAAAGCTGGTGTACTTGTTCAATGGTACGGATACCTCCACCGTATTGCACCTTCATGTCGGTTTTTTTGATGATGTTGAACAAGGTTGCTTGATTGCTAAAATCGCCTTTAGCACCGTTTAGGTCAATGATATGGATAAAATCGGTGCCGTTTGAGCGGTATTGGGCTATCATGTCTTCGATAGTGATATCGTATTCGGTTTTTTGCTCGTAATCACCTTCTCTAAGCCGTACTACTTTACCGTCTAAAATATCAATTGCAGGAATAATGTACATCTTCTTTAGTTTAAATAGTTGTAAAATTCTTTAATAATATTTCGCCAGCTTTACCCGATTTTTCGGGATGAAACTGTACACCATAAAAATTATCCTTGTGTACGGCAGCCGAAAAACGAAGGCCATACTGGCAAGTGGCGAGGTCAAAATTAGGGTTATATTCTAAAAAATACGAATGTACAAAGTAAAACCTTGATTGGTCAGCAATTCCATCAAATAGTGGATTGGGAGCAAAATGTACCCTATTCCAACCCATGTGTGGTATTTTAATGCCCAATTGATGGTCGAACAAGCGGGTTTTAACGGGTACTATGTTTAATAAGTCGCTGTTTCCTTCTTCAGAGTGAGCACTGAGCAATTGCATGCCAACACAGATACCCAACACGGGTTTTTTAAGTTCTTTTATGGCTTCTGCCATTCCGCTGGCTTGAAGTTTTTGCATAGCGGTTCCGGCGTGTCCAACTCCGGGTATAATGAAATGGCTGTGTCCTGACAAATCACTTTGCTGGTTGACCATCTCGTAGCTGATTTGCTGCCTGTCGAGGGCGGCACAGAGCGAAAAAATATTTCCTGCTCCGTAATTGATGATGCCTATGGTGTTTTTGCTACTCATATTGACTTATAGTAATCCTTTTGTACTGGGCAAAACCATTTTTTCGGGATCTCGTTTTATGGCCATTTTTATGGCTTTTGCAAAAGCTTTGAAAATTGCCTCGATTTTATGGTGCTCATTTTCGCCTTCTGCTTTGATGTTGAGGTTGCACTTGGCCGCATCACTAAAAGATTTAAAGAAATGCGAAAAGAGTTCTGTTGGTACATCCCCAATTTTTTCACGCTTAAAACTAGCCTCCCAAACTAACCAGTTGCGTCCACCAAAATCTATCGCTACTTGGGCTAAGCAATCGTCCATGGGTAAGCAAAAGCCATATCGTTCTATACCCAATTTGTTGCCAATGGCTTGTGCAAAGGCTTCGCCCAATGCAATTCCGGTATCCTCAACCGAGTGGTGCTCATCTATATGTAAATCGCCTTTGCATTGTATAGCTAGGTTTATGCCGCCGTGTCGGGCAATTTGATCTAGCATGTGGTTGAAAAAATTTAAACCAGTGTCAATCTGGGCCTTTCCCGTACCATCTAAATCAAGACTTATCTTGATGTTTGTTTCGTTGGTTTGGCGATGTACCTGCGCTTTACGATTTCCGGCTCTTAAAAAAGCGTAAATATCCTCCCATTTGGTCGTTTCTAGGGCTATTGTTGTTTCTAGGTTTTCGTAGCGCTCTAGGTTTTCGTTATTGCCCAATTGGTCGTTGTGGCGTAGATATATGGCTTTTGCCCCAAGGTTCTTGGCCAAAATCACATCATTCAATCGGTCGCCAATTACGTATGAATTTGCTAAATCATAGTCTTCGCCAAAGTACTTGGTCAATAGGGCTGTGCCAGGTTTTCGGGTAGGGGCATTGTCTTTTGCAAAAGTGCGGTCAATTACAATATCTTCAAAAACAACTCCCTCGTTGGCGTAGGTGCTAACTACAAAGTTTTGCACCGGCCAAAAATTCTCTTCAGGATGCGAGCTGGTTCCCAAGCCGTCTTGGTTGGTAACCATGACCAATTGGTAATCAAGTTCTTGAGCTATTTTGGAGAGGTAATACAGCGCTCTAGGGTAAAACTCTAGCTTTGCAAAACTGTCCACTTGTTCGTCTTCGGGTTCCAATATTAGTGTGCCATCACGGTCGATGAACAATACTCGTTTTTTGATATTTTCGTTTGGCATAATCTTAAATTTCTAGCGCCTCAATAGCTTTGATTAATAGGTCGTTTTCTTGGGCTGTGCCAATGGTAATGCGTAAGCAGCCTTCGCATAACGTTACTTTAGAGCGGTCACGAACAATGATACCTTGCTCTACCAATTGTGTGTAGGCTTTTTGTGGATCATTCAATTCGGCTAGTATAAAATTTGCATCAGAAGGGTAAACCTTTTTGATGTTTTTGGTTGTAGCAAGTGCTGTACTTAAACGTTCTCTTTCTGCAACAGCCTCCTTTATCCAATCGTTGACTTGTTGTATGTTTTTTAGGGCGGCTAATGCCAAATCTTGTGTGGCTTTGTTGATATTGTACGGAGGTTTTACCTTGTTAAGGATGTCTATTACCTCCTTAGAAGCAAAGGCCAGTCCTAAACGTAATGCAGCCAAGCCCCAAGCTTTAGAGAAGGTTTGCAATACAACCAGGTTTTCGTACTCTTGTAGTTCTTGAATAAATGTTTTTTGTTTAGAGAAATTGATATAGGCCTCATCAACCACGACTAGGCCATTAAAATTGACCAATACGGTTTCGATATCGCTGCGGATAATGGAATTGCCCGTTGGGTTATTGGGCGAGCAGATAAAAATGATTTTGGTGTTTTCATCTATGGTTTCGGCAATTTTATCCAAATCCAGTTGAAAATTGGGTAATAAATTTACTTTCCGTACTTCAACATCGTTGATGTTTGCAGATACTTCATACATACCGTATGTGGGTGGTAAGATGATGATGTTGTCTTTGCCGGGATTGCAAAATGCTCGGATAAGCAAATCGATAGCTTCATCGCTGCCATTACCCAAAAAGGTATTGCTCTCGG
>JBDHXL010000062.1:0-3559 GCA_039810685.1 Pedobacter sp.
CCAAAATCCGAAAAAATACAGATATTAGCGACCGAATGAAAATTTTATATGCTATACAAGGTACAGGAAACGGACACGTAAGTCGGGCTAAGGAAATTATTCCGTATCTACAAAAACATGGCGACTTAGATTTACTGCTATCGGGTACTCAGGTTGATTTGGATATCGGATATCCGGTTAAATACCGCTTGCATGGTTTTAGCTTCATCTTTGGTCGCAACGGGGGCGTTCATCACTGGAAAACCTGGCAAAACATGGATTTGTTTCGTTTTTATAGCGATATGAAATCTCTTCCGCTGAAAGATTACCAGCTTATAATTAATGATTTTGAACCTGTAACAGCTTGGGCTTGTAAGCTACAAAAACTAAATAGTGTTTCGCTAGGCCATCAAGCAGCATTCAAATCAGCAAAAGTACCACGCCCCAAAACACTAGATTGGGGAAAGATTATCCTTGAGCGCTATGCCCCCAGCAGCCATCACATAGGCTTTCATTTTGCTCGTTACGACGATTTTATCCATACCCCCATCATCCGCTCTGATATACGCCAACTACCCGTACAAAACTTGGGGCACTACACCGTTTATTTGCCGGCACTAGCCGAAAAACACCTCGTTCCGCTGCTTCAAACATTCAAAAATGTAGAGTGGAAAGTGTTTTCTAAGCACAGTACACAAGCATTCAAAGCCGGCAACGTAAGCGTTCAACCCATCAACAACGAATTGTTTAACAAGAGCTTGGCCACCTGCGAGGGTTTGCTCACTGGCGGCGGTTTTGAAGGGCCGGCCGAAGCATTGTACCTGGGCAAAAAATTGTTGGTTGCTCCTATGCGCTATCAATACGAACAGCAATGTAATGCCTATGCGCTCAAACAATTTGGCATTCCGGTAATTTGGGGCAGCAACAGCAATTGGCAACCCAGCATTAAAAGTTTTCTTGCAACTCCGCAGTCACATGCTTTTGATTTTCCGGATGAGACCGAAGAAATCGTTACCAATGTGGTACGCAACTTTGCCAAATAATTTTCACTAAATTGCAGCATATTTATACAAATGATAGGGCTTTTTAGAACACAAAATCCGTTGAACTTATTGCTGTTGTTGGCCTATACTTTCGTGATGCGTATAGCTGTTTTCTTTCAGTTACCCCAACAGCTCGACAACAAAATCATCGAACCTTTCACGCTCGAAATCATACAACTACCTATACAAAACTTAACACCATTAACCAATATACTCTTGAATTTGTTTTTGGTTTACCTACAAGCATTGTTATTTAATTTTGTCATAAATAGGCACAGTTTGCTAGCAAAGGCCAGCTATTTGCCTGCTTTGATGTATGTAACCGGAGCAAGTTTATTTCTACCTTTTTTTGAGCTTAGCGCTCCGCTTATAGCCAATTTCTTGCTGATTTTCATTATTGATAAACTGTTACGCCTTGCCAAATCAGCTAGTGCTATGTCTATCATGTATGATTGTGGTTTGCTTATTGCTTTGGGCACTCTCATTTATTTCCCTTTTATTCTTCTTTTGCTACTTCTTTGGATTAGTTTACTACTTTATCGTCCTTTTTATTGGCGAGAGTGGTTGGCAGGAATTTTAGGCTTTTTAACTATATTCATTTTTGTTCTGACTTATTTTTATTGGAACGATTTATTACCCAACTTTATAGCCTTTTGGCGACCTTTGGCCAACAATTTTACTAACTCGCTCCGCATAGACATCAACGATTATCTGGTACTCATACCATTGGGCATTGTGCTGATTTTGGCTCTGCTATCGTTAAGAGAGCGTTTCTACAGCACATTCATAAGCACCCGAAAAGCATTCCAACTTTTATTGCTAATGTTTGTTATCAACCTTTGTAGTTTTTACACCAAAACTAATGTAAGCATTACTCATTTTATACTTGGTGTAGCTCCGGGGGCTGTATTACTAGCTTTTTACTTTGCCTACGCTAAAAAGAAATGGGTGTACGAAAGTATCTTTATTGTATTGGTTTTGTGCATCCAATACTTTTTGTTCGTTTAACTTTTTTTAACAAATTAACACTTAGAAACTTAGCAAAGAACGGTAGCTTTGTTGGCACATAAAAGTGCTGATACTCGGAGCGCACTCGGCTTATACCTGAACACATGAGCAATTTGGTAATAGACATCGGTAATACACGAACGAAAGTTGCAGTTTTCGACCAAAACACACTGATTTATTCAGAAAGCTCAAACACGCTGAGTTTGGATGCTATAGATATGCTTCTAGAGCGTTACAGTATCAAAAAAAGCATGATCTCTAGTGTGGCACAAGATGAGCATGAGCTAGCAAATTTCCTACAGCAAAAAAGCCAGTTTTACAAATTCCATACGGGTATTCTCGGTAAAGTTAAAAGCTATTACACCAGTCAAAATACATTAGGTTTAGACCGCTGGGCCAGTGTATTAGCTTGCAGTGTTTTGTATCCTGAAAAAAATACCCTTATCATTGATGCAGGCACCTGTATAACTTACGATTTTTTAAACAACCAAAACGAGTTTATGGGAGGCAACATCAGTCCGGGTATCGAGATGCGTTTTCAGGCCTTACATCAATTTACCGGACGCCTACCACTACTACACACCGAGCACACTAAAGAATGGCCACAACTGGGTACCAATACCGAAAGTGCTCTAGGCAGCGGGGTTTACAGAGGTGTACTTCAAGAAATAGAGGGCTACATACACCAGCAAAACAATTTATTCCCCAATACTAACATTGTTTTTACCGGAGGTGACTCTATTTTTTTGACTAAACAATTTAAAAATAGCATATTTGCGCCCCAGATAGTGCACGAACCACATCTGGTTTTAATAGGACTTAACGAAGCCATTAACATAGCTAATGAATAAGCAAACTTTAAAATATATTGCCTTGGCCTTGCTGACTTTTATGAGCAGCCCTATCTTGGCACAAACCACGGTACAATCTCCTTACTCGAAATTTGGGCTTGGTAATTTGAAAGGACCTGCACTACCACAATTAAGAGCTATGGGAGGTATCTCAACTGGCATTTCCAGAACAAGTTATATCGACAATATCAACACCCAAAACCCGGCAGCATACGCATCCGTACACCTTACTACGCTTGACATTGGTATGTATGGTACTTTTAGCAGTATCCAATCCGGAGGCTTAACCGAAAAAAATTTCAACTCATCACTCAACCATTTGGTGATGGCTTTTCCGGTGAGCAGAAAATCTGCTCTAAGTGCTGGTTTACTCCCCTACTCTGAATTGGGCTACAATTTTATGACCAGCCTTAATATAGGTACCAATGCCAACAATACTAAAACTGCTCATTTTTTATACAACGGGGAAGGAGGCCTTTCTAAAGCCTATTTAGGATATGGTATTCAATTTGGTGACTATTTCAGGGTTGGAGCCAATGCCGAGTACCTTTTCGGCAATCTTATTCAGAGTAACTCTACCGAGTATCAGAATGACCCTGGAGCCATTAACTCTAGGAACCAAACTAAAAACAGTATTTACGGAATTAATCTAAAATTTGGCACCCAATATGATATCAA
>JBDHXL010000063.1:0-3452 GCA_039810685.1 Pedobacter sp.
CGAGGCAGTTGGCAGAAAACCAGCTGTTTCCGGTATTTGTTAAGCTGAACAAGCTGAGGACACTTTTGGTAGGTGCTGGCAAAGTAGGAACCGAAAAGCTATCGGCTATTGTAGAAAATTGCCCAGAAGCTAAAATTACGGTAGTAGCACTCGAGTTTAGTGATGCCATGCGAAAGTTGGCAGCCCATTACCCTACTGTGCAACTGCAAGAGAAAAGTTTTGAGTCCAAAGATTTGGATAAGGTTGATATTGTGTTTTCGGCAACAAACAACGCCACACTCAACGAGCAATTGGTTGAGGAGTGCCACCAAAAAGGTTTGTTGATTAATGTAGCCGATAAGCCAGATTTGTGCGATTTTTACCTAGGTTCTATCGTTAGAAAAGGCGATTTGAAAATAGCCATTTCTACCAATGGTAAATCGCCCACCATGGCCAAGCGCTTAAAAGAAATTATGGACGGGGGATTGCCCGATGAGCTCAACCTCAGTTTGCAACACCTGCATTCACTGCGCCAGACTTTAAATGGCGATTTTGAGAAAAAAGTCAGCGAGCTCAACAAAGTTACAGCCAGTCTCATCTACCCCAAGAAAAGTTTTTTAGAACGCAATATTAAATGGTTGATTTGGTCGGTTGCTGTTTTGTTTTTGTTTGCCGTTGGCATCACACTTTGGGATACCGAACCGGCTTTTCGCTCGTTTTTAACTGATATCGATTTCTTTTTCTATTGGTTTTTTGTAGCGGGATTTGTGTTTGCAATGATTGATGGTGCAATAGGTATGTCTTATGGCGTTACTTCGGCATCCTTTTCTTTGGCAATGGGTTTGTCGCCAGCAACAGCCAGCATGGGTATTCATATTTCTGAAGTGCTTAGCAACGGTATTGCCGGGTGGATGCACTACAAGATGGGCAATATCAACTGGAAATTGTTCAGAATACTGATTGTACCCGCAATTGTAGGGGCTATTTTAGGTGCTTTTTTGCTGTCATCAGCAGAAGAATACAGCCATTATGTAAAACCAATTATTGGACTTTATACCTTCTTTTTGGGTGCGGTTATCTTTTTAAAAGCCTTAAATCTGAAACGCAAGAGAGGCCAGAAGAAAATACGTCGTATTGGCATATTGGGTTTTTTTGGTGGTTTTATTGATGCAGCATTTGGCGGGGGATGGGGTTCTATTGTGCTATCCAATCTTATTGCAGGCGGCAGACATCCGCTCTTCTCTTTGGGTACGGTTAAAATTAGCCGCTTCTTTATTGCCACATTAAGTTCTTTAACTTTTTTCTTGATGTTGGGCACCAAGCATTGGGAAGCAGTTTTAGGTTTAGTGCTGGGTAGTGCCTTGGCAGCTCCAATTGCAGCAAAGGTCTCCAATAAAATATCGGCCAAAACCATCATGTTGCTGGTAGCTATTATTGTGATGATAACCAGTTTAAGAAATATTTTTTTGTTGATTAACAACTTGTAAGGACTATGTTGAGTGAGTTAAATAGAGAATTGAAAGATCGAAACTTGGTAGAGCGTCTTCGCTACTTGGCAGACAATTACCTTGATAAAATTGTGTTTTCGACCAGTTTCGGTTGGGAAGATCAAGTAATTAGCCACCTGATTTTCAGTAACGACATCCCCATCAAGGTGTTTACACTGGATACCGGTCGTTTGTTCAACGAAACCTATTATGTTTGGACACGCACTTTGGAGATTTACGGAAAACCTATCCATGCTTATTACCCCAATACCGAAGCTGTAGAAAATTTGGTAAGCAGTAAAGGCCCAAATAGTTTTTATGAATCGGTAGAAAACCGAAAAGAATGCTGTTTTATTCGTAAAATTGAGCCTTTAAAACGAGCATTGTCTGGTAACGAAATTTGGGTTACGGGCATACGTGCCGAGCAAAGCGAGAACAGGCAGCACATGGAGCAGCTAGAGTGGGACGAGGGCAACCGGATTATTAAATTTCATCCCTTGTTTGATTGGACTTTGCAACAGGTTAAAGATTTTGTAAAAGCAAATAATATTGTATATAATCCCTTGCACGATAAGGGATTTGTAAGTATTGGCTGTGCGCCATGTACAAGAGCTATTAAAGAAGGTGAGGATTTCAGGGCTGGACGCTGGTGGTGGGAAGACAAATCTAAAAAAGAGTGCGGTTTGCACAGCAGTAAATAACATTGAATAACATCTAGAAAATGAATAATACCTATAATTTTGATTATCTGGACGAACTAGAAGCCGAGGCTATCCATATATTGAGGGAAGTAGCCGGGCAGTTTGAACGACCCGCACTTTTGTTTTCGGGTGGTAAAGATTCGATAACCTTGGTTCGCTTGGCCGAAAAAGCTTTTAGGCCCGGTAAATTCCCTTTCCCCTTGGTGCATATCGATACGGGGCACAATTTTGATGAAACCATCATTTATAGAGATAAAATGGTTGAGCGTTTAAATGAGCGTTTAATTGTGGGCTCTGTACAACAAAGTATTAATGAGGGTAAGGTTATTGAACAAAAAGGGAAAAACGCCAGCAGAAACCCCCTGCAAACCGTAACCCTGCTAGATACCATTGCCTTGCACCAATTTGATGCTTGCATAGGTGGTGCCCGCAGAGATGAAGAGAAAGCCAGAGCTAAAGAACGTATCTTTTCGGTACGTGATGAGTTTGGCCAATGGGATCCCAAGCGTCAAAGGCCCGAACTATGGAATATTTACAACGGGAAAATACACAAAGGGGAGAATGTGAGGGTTTTCCCAATTTCTAACTGGACCGAGTTGGATGTTTGGAACTACATCAAACGCGAAAATATTGAACTGCCCAGTATTTATTTCTCACACCAACGCGATTGTATTGTGCGCAACGGCCAGTTGATGGCGGCATCTGCTTTCTTAAACATGGATAGCGAAGATGTTGTGCAGCGCAAAACGGTTCGTTTCCGCACAGTAGGCGATATTTCCTGCACGGCAGCCATCGAGTCGGAAGCCGATACCATTGATGCCATTATACACGAAATTAGTCAATCTAAAATATCAGAGCGTGGAGCCAGAATGGACGATAAAGTGAGTGAAGCCGCAATGGAAGATCGCAAAAAGGGGGGGTATTTTTAACATTTTAAGCAAGGAGATAAAGATGAACATATTGAAATTTTTTACTGCTGGTAGTGTTGATGATGGTAAAAGCACACTGATTGGACGTTTGCTACACGATACCGATTCGATATTGGCCGACCAATTGGAAGCCATAAAATCTGCCAACCGAACCAATACCGATGGAACTATTGATTTGGCTATATTAACCGATGGCTTACGTGCAGAGCGTGAGCAAGGCATAACCATCGACGTAGCCTATAAATATTTCCAAACCGCAAAAACCAAGTTTATCATAGCTGATACCCCCGGACACATTCAATACACCCGAAACATGGTAACCGGCGCCTCAACCGCTGATTTGGCCATTATATTGA